>JAVBLA010000069.1:0-24394 GCA_031553775.1 Bacteroidales bacterium | reverse complement strand
AAACTGGGACAGGAACTCTTTACTCAAAAATTCTTTCGGAATATCCATAAATCTAATTTCTACAAAGTTATTATAAATAAAAAAAACTACGAGTTTTTGTTCCCGTAGTTTTCTATTTACACAATTTTATGGATAGTCCCGTAAAGGAATTAAGAATTGGGAATCGCTCTTAGGTAATTAAGAGTTAAGGTTTTGGAAATTAGCAATATTAGCTTCTGAATCTTGGTTTGGGACATTCAGAAAATTTACACTCTATTTTCAAAGGAGCATACTCTGATTTTATGAACAATTTTTTTGTTTCGCTCTATAAATTTAGTTTTTTTGCAATAATAATAAAAGCCAGGTAAACTAGGCTTCTGTTTATTGCTTATCGAAAATATTCAATTTTCATCTTGTTTTACAAAAACAATTTCTTTATTTTGTTCTCCTTTTAAAATCAACTTATTTCCGGTATAAGAATAAGACATTACTCCATTAAACACAGACAATAATTGGTCATTGAATTTTTGTTGGTCTTCCAATATAGTACCGACTTTTGTCCATTCATGATACTCATTTATTATAATATTTCCATCATCAGATACAATCTTATATTTTCCCCCTGCAGCATTAACACTTGTCGGTAAATAGAAAATGGAATCATTCTCAAATGTCAAAACATAGGCATCTTCTCTGAAAATATTGTCGGAAGGAACACTTTTACGTTCATTCCCAATTACAATTGATTCTACTTTCCATCCGGTTTCATCAGGACAATGGTATTTTATCCAATAGTAATTTCCTTTTGTGTCAAGTACCATGCTTTGTGATGGGAACATGGCAATAGATAAATACACTATTCCATAGAATTCTCTATCATCATGATCAAATAAAACTTCTAATGTATCTATTAATATTGACAAAGGAATGTTTTTTAGAGACCGGAGAGATTCTAGTGCCGAATTAAAATCATTGCCGATTTTTCCGACATATTCAAGTGTTTCACAAGGTCTTCCTTTAATTTTGAGTTCTGTTAAATCAACAGGTTCCTCTATTGCCGGATATTCAGAATTATTATCACATGCAATAAAAAGTATTACAAATAATATGGAGAATAATAACTGTTTCATGTTTTTTTATTAATCGAAATCTTACTCAGTTCCCTAATCTGATTCAGATTACTGTAATCATACTGATAAATCCCGTCTTCAGCAATCATCATCAGTACATTGTTGAACGGGATAACATCGTATGCATCCATGCCGGAGTAGTAGGCCAGGCGTTTCCCCATCATGGTGAGGGGGTCGGAGGCATCATAAACTTTCAGTCCGTCGTCGCACAGGAAAAGCGTTCCGTTGTCTATGCCCAGGCCTTTCGGATTTTTCATGTTATAGGTAACGATCGGCCGGGGAGAATCGACGTTGCTGACATCGATTACAATCAGTTCATTGACGTTTTGTCCGCAGGTATTTCCGGAACGGACGGTGACGAATGCCACATTGTTTTCGACTACCACAGGATCACATCCCCAGATATGTCCGATGAATGCCCTGTGCCTGGGAGCAAGCGGGTTCTCTACGGAATAAATCAGTAAGCCGGTAGGAGTTCCCATGAATAATTTATCTTCATAATTGAAAATAGTTTCTACATTGTATCCTACCCATATGCCTTCAGCTGCTTTTTCCGGTTTTCCTCCCGAAATATCGAATATTGAAAGTTGGTTATCGATAACAGAATACATGTAATCTCCATAAATACCGAACCGGGCCATGGAACCGGTTGCTCCTGTGGACGATTTATCGGAAGCTAACGAGGGGTTGGTATAGAATTCCGCATATATCATATCGTTCCGGTAATCTTTCACATCCTCTTTCCTTTCTACTAATCGCCATCCGGTGACAATGCCGTCGATGCCATTCTGGGTATAGACTTTGTTATAATCGATGCCATATTCATTACAAATTTCCGGTAAACCCTGCGGAAAGACCGATTCCAACCTGCCTTTCAATTGCGGTTGTGCCGGGTTGCTTATATCGAACCATACCAGGTCGATATAAGAATCGGCATACAGGTTGTTATCCCGTATGGCTAAGTCTACATTTCCCAACAATTCGATAAAGCCGATGTTTTGTGGCGAAGACGGATTCCGGTTATCCAGGATATGAATCCCTTTTTCCGGCTCGGAAATATACAGGTATCCTTCGAAAAAACACATTTTGCCCTGTTGCGTGATTTCCCGTGGCAGGGGGATTACCTGTACGGAATTTCTGAAATCGTTCAACGACATCAGTACCGGTTCGTTGATTTTGTAAGTCACGATGTCGGTGGTTGTATTTTCACAGGCATAAAAAATACATGCGAATGCAGTTAGTAAACAAAAGGCCATTTTTTTCATACTGGTATTATTTTAGAAATTAAAAAACATATTGTAATCCTGCTCCGATTCCTATGGATACCGGTTCTTCCGTACGGATACTGAGCGGTTGATTATCGTTGAAGTAATAGCCGATTCTGGGTTCTACATAAAGCCTCATATCTTTGTATATGCGGTAACTGATGCCTAATGATCCGTTCAGAGACCATTGCTGTCCGTCGATATTATTTTTCTCCGTGTTAGTAAGCATATAGTCTTTGAAATACTGGTTTCTGACAGATTTCATCCGGAGTCCTTTTTCCAGCATGACACCGGCAGATAAATAAACATCCCATTGAGAATGGTTATTCCAGATACTCACGATGCCATTCAGCGGAATACCAAGGTAGTGAAGTTGCTGTGTGGCATCATACCGGGCACCATTCTCCCATTCGTATTCGGAAGAAAGATAAGTGTACACCAGTCCGGTTTCCACTCCAAACCGGTTGTTGAAATATTTTCGTATGGTTAGTCCGAACGATAGAGGGGGAAGATGTTTTCCTTTGATATCTTCCGGTATGATCAGGTCATTTTTCTCCGAATTGGGAAAAGAAGCCATACTCGGAGAAAAATACATCATTTCGGATTGTAGTCCGTTGTTATAGAAGTCGGCCGAATTTCCATGTGTACCAACAGCTGCTGCTAAAAGCCATTCTTTCTTTTTTTCTTTCTTTTTTACCGGATAATTATTCATTTCGGCTAAAAAAAGATTTTTGTTTTTTTCTTCCTGACGGACTTTTTGAGGCTGTTCTTCGGTATTTTTATCTTTAGCTGTGTCTGAAACTTTTCCTGAGGTAGAAATGGAATCCCGGATTTCTTTTATCTCCGGCGCTTCGGAAGATGTGTTTTCCCGGGTGGCAGTCAATTGTTTTTTTGTTTCAGGCATTTTCCTACTCAGAGGAGCATAGGATGCTGTTTCCGGGAGCGTAGAAATATTCTCTTCCGGTAATGATTTTTTTTCGGCTATTTTTGCCGTTTTTTGATTCTTCAGGTATTGAACGGAGTTTCCTTTTTCCCCGGGTAGCATAATAGTCAGTATTATGGCAATGCAAGCTGCAGCGGCAACAGTACTCCATAATCCGATTATTTTCTTCCGTCCGGATTTTTTCTGTGGCAATCGTTTATGAATGGCATCCCAGTCTGGTAAGTCTACAGGGACCTCCAGATTTTCCAGTTTTTTGCGAAAAATTTCTTCAAATGGTTGATATTTTTCTTCTTTCTTCATTCAGCAATATTGATATATTTCCTGTTTGCTACAAGCATTTTCTGTAATAGTTGTCTGGCTCTTAGGTACTTTGACCTGGCAGTAGCTTCCCGGATATCCAGCATTTGTGCGATTTCAGCATGTATATATCCTTCGATGGCGTATAAATTAAAAACGGTGCGATAATCTTCCGGAAGTTTCATGACACAAGCAAGCAATTCATTGGCAGATAATGCTTCGATGATAGAAACATCATTATCCAATATTGAAAGTGCCTCTTCGATATCTACTCCGGATGTCAGCATGTTGCGGTTATTGCGAAGATATTCCAACGCCGTATTCACAAAGATTTTCCGTATCCAGCCAGGGAATGATCCTTTGCCGGTATAGGTATCTATTTTTGTGAATAGCGTCACGAATCCATCTTGCATCAGATCGCGGGCTGTTTCTCTGTCTCCGGTATACCTCAGGCATACGCCCATCATAGCCGGAGCATATTTTTCGTATAGTTTTTTCTGAGCCCGCGAATCACCCTTTATGCATGCATCTATTAGGGACTGTTCTTCCATTCGCTTTGTTTCTGTAATATAGATGCAAATATATGGAAAAGTGTTGCAGGTTTATTGCGGATTTTTTTTCAGGGTTTTATTGATGGTAATAAAAAAGGGCATAACAAGTTGTTGCTGACTCGATATGCCCTTTTTCAGGTTTATAGAAAAATATCAGAACCGGTACCGGATACCCAGGGCTAAACCCCAGCCAAAGGCATCATCGTTATGATCGTCGGACAGGAAATCCCACATGGGACGGACATCTAACGACATCTGGAGCGGAATTTTGAAATTGAATCCTAATCCGATTTGTCCTCCGATAGCTAAACCAACATAATCGTCATGGTTATCTTTGCCATTATTGGCTGTAAGTCCGGCCCCCGGTCCGATATACCAGTTAAATCCGTCATTTCCGATATTCCATACCCAATGGTAGATACCTGCAATTCCAAGTCGGGAGTAATGGCTGTTGCCACCGAATCCCAGGTCTAATTCCAGACGGTTTTGTTTACTGAAGCCATGTTGATAAGATACTTCGGCCCCGAAATTATCTCCACCACCGATCCGTAAGCCAATGGCATGAGGAGATACCTGAGAATTTGCTGCAATACAGGAAAAAATACATAACAATACTACTGCAACTTTCTTTTTCATAAACTAGAATTTTAAATTATAAATAGGAAATAAAATAATAAAGGCCAGGTTGATACAACAATCCATCGTTTGAGGAATCGCCAAATACCAATAATAGGTTCCGTTCTGATTCCATACTATTTATTCAAATAAAACAAGATCAGACAAAGAAAGGTTCATTAAAGTTTGGTTAAAATGAGGAGTTAAGAATTACGGGTTCCGGGAATCCTGCATACCAATTCCTGATTCTTAACTCAGGCTATTTGGATTTCATCCAAGGATTCGAAGAACCCCAACTCTTAATTAATCCCGCTTCGCGGTCTTGATTTCCTTCGTACTTCGGCCATTGGCCAGGCCGATCTTCGATTCAAGCAAGCTTGATGACATCCGGTTTGTTGTCGATTCTTAACTTTTAATTTCTTCCCCCAACAAATGCCTTTTCATTAAAAGTCTGTTTTCCATCCAAAATGGAGATGATGTAAATGCCGGAAACAAGTGTTGTTGTATATTCTTCCGTGAAAGATTGTTTTTCCAGTAACTTTCCCGTGGATGAATATATACTGGCCGTATTGTATCCGGTCGATTTTATCGTCACATTTGTTCCGTTGACTGTTATCTGTGGTTTCCATGAACCATCCGGACTGTTGATATTGTTGAATGTTAATTCGCTGGAGTTGAATGTCATTAGCGGAGCGAACGAACCTCCCTGGAATGAACCGTCGATGGCCTGTACTGTCCATTCGAATTTTTCCTGCGGTGGCAGGTAATTGAATTTCCATTTTTTGTGATTCAGTACATTTCCTTTTCCTGTTGCTAATCGTTTGCCGTTGTTTTCTCCGGCTTCCATCACCGACATCGGGTAGTAGAACCATTTTCCGGTGGTTTTGTTTTTCAGAGCGAGGTTATAGGTTATACCGGACTTTGTTCCTTTGATATTAGGTACTTCATCCCATTCGAGAATAATATTGAAGTCTTTGTCGTAGTAATGTTTCAGATTCACCGGAGCGGCAGGCAATACTTTAGCATTGGCTGTAGTGTTCCATTGAACACCTGCTATGTTTTTCCATGCACCGCCTATTACATCCAGGTTCATCCCGGCAATCAATAAATCGGTTTTACCATCCCCGTCCAGGTCGGCCAGTTCGAGTGCCGGTCGTTTTACTCCCGGAAAAAATTGTTCTTCCTGTAGTTGGAACGTAAAGTTTTCCGGGTCAGTGCATTTATAGTAATGCGTTTTACAGACTCCGTGGGTTTCATTCCATCCACTAATGATTAAATCCATGTTTCCGGTATTGTTCCAGTCAACAAATCGCAGGTCATCGCTGATCCCTTCCGGCAGGTATTTTGCGAAAGTTGCAGCAACTTCCAATGTTCCCTCATTGTTTTTGTATAACCGGGCGGTAGTGTGGGTTGCTTCCCCGTCGGGTCCGCCATATCCATAAAAAATCAGATCCATCCATCCATCGCCGTTAATATCGGCCCAATCGGCAGAGCCGTGACCTTTCCGGATAATATTCGGTTGTGCCATTGGTGCGAACTTCCCGGTTCCGTCATTCAGAAAAACGGTGCTGAATCTGAGTTTGTTTACAATATCATAACCAGTGATAAAAATATCCATATATCCGTCGTTATTAATGTCGACTACTGTAACATCCGGATCTTTCAGGCTGAATCCGGTAAAAGAGCTGTTGTCTTTGATAAAAGTCCCGTCGTCCAGTTGGAAAAATACGGCGCATTTGCCAAGACTCAAACTGGGATTTGTAATATCCGGACCTCCTCCCGTAACAACAAAATCAAGCAAACCATCATTGTTGAAGTCGGCAACGGCACAAGATATCTGTCCTTCAATGGCTGGTAACATCATGGTGTTTTTCAGTAAATAGAAATCGCCTGTTCCGTCGTTGAGAGCCAAACCTCTCGGATCTTCAATGGCCACTCCTCCTATTTTTCCACCATAACCGTTGAAAAGGAAATCGATTTTTCCGTCTCCATTCAAATCTGCCGGTTTGATAGTTGCGTGTTTTCCCGGGTTAATAACGTTTGGAGTGGTTCGTTTGGTGAAAGTTCTATCTCCGTTGTTTATAAAAATTCCGCTGTACGCCGGATCAGCCACATCCTGCTCGCGGCCATCCGATCCGCTGAATATGAAGTCCAGTTTCCCGTCTCCGTCAATATCGGCAACTCCGAACCCTCCATACATGCTGTTAATACCTCCACTTTCAAGACTGAAATAATTATCAAATTGCGCATTCACCTGTAGGGCCGCAATACAAACAAATATTAGTAGAATAGTTCTCATGGTTTAATTTTTTTAATGATAATAACTGTTTATTTTCTGCAAGTATATTGTGCCGAATAGATACGGCTAACCCTTCCGAGTGGTGTTCTTACCACACATTTGAGATCGAGCGGTATTTTTTCGTCTAAATGGATTTTAAGAGGGCCGGTATATTTCTTTCCATACTGTAACGGATCGTTTCCATCGATGGTATAAAATATTTCGCCTCCTTTTACAGGGATCTTCAGATCAATTACGATCTCATTTTGCTTACTTACCATATCGTTCAGTCCTTCCGGATCCGGAATCCGGTAATTGATATTTCTTTTTTCCAGCCAAAGCAGGTTTTCCGAAAGCCGTTGCCTGAATCCTGTATAATCTCTGGCAGATGCCGGACTCCAGGCGATCTCGGATAAAGCTGTTACACGCGGAAATGCCATATATTCCAGGTGTGTTTCATTATGAATATATTCCGACCACAAGTTACCCTGTACTCCATAGATATATTGATGTTGTTCGGGAGTCAGCTCCTTGCTGTACGGTTCATAGCTGTACACCCAGTCTAAGGGTACATATCCTCCGATAGACAGGGGTTCGTACCTCCAGTTTCCCTGGTAATAGTCGAAATACATATAATTGGTCGGAGCCATTACTACCCGGTGGTGTTGTCTGGCGGCTTCGATACCTCCTTTTTCTCCTCTCCAGCTCATCACCATAGCTCCCGGTGCAATTCCTCCTTCCAATATTTCATCCCATCCGAGAATTTCACGGCCTTTGGATTCCATGTATTTTTGTATACGGCGGATAAAATAGCTTTGCAGTTCGTTTTCGTCTTTCAATCCTTCTTCCCGGATGCGTTGCTGGCATTTGGGACAGGCTTTCCATCTGATTTTGGGTGCTTCGTCTCCTCCGATATGAATAATTTTAGAGGGGAACAATCCAATTACTTCATCCAGAATATTTTCCAGTACTTCAAATGTTTTTTCATTCCCTGCGCAAAGGATGTCCGGCTCTATGCCCCAGTCTTCCTGTACTTTGAATGGTCCGCCGGTGCAGGATAATTCCGGATATGCGGCCAGCATGGCCAGACTGTGACCGGGCATTTCGATTTCAGGAATGATCGTGATATGCCTTTCTGCTGCATACCGCACCATCTCATTAATATCTTCCTGGGTATAGTAACCCCCATTGGGTAAGCGGTCGTATGTATATTGCTCATGCCCTTGCCTGGTGGTTCTCCTGAAAGCACCGATCCGGGTCAGATCCGGATATCGGTTGATTTCGATGCGCCATCCGGAGTATTCCGTAAGGTGCCAGTGGAAAACGTTGAATTTGTAGGATGCCATGCAGTCGATGAATTTTTTAAGAAAATCGGTATCATAAAAATATCTTCCTACATCGATCATCACTCCCCGGTAAGCAAAACGTGGTTCGTCCCGGATCGATAATTGGGGGAGACTGATTACCTGTGTATTTTCTGTAGGCATTAACTGCAGTAAAGTTTGCAAGGCATAGAAAATGCCCGAGGGGCGACCTTGCAATATTACTGAAGAAGCTGTAATCTGCAGATTATAACTTTCTTCCGAAAAAGAAGGATCGTTTATCAGGCAAATAGCATTGTCTGTGGCTTTTACCTTTGAGCGGGTATTTATCCGCACATCTTTCCCACAATTTTTCTGAAAAAATGTTTGTAAAGTTAGTGCCACCTGTTCGGTTTCTTTTCCTGTATAAATATTTACCTGCTCCGGCAATTCCATGCTGCCGCCTTGCATCTCTACAGACCGAGGATAGGGAATTAAGGGTAAAATTGGCTGTTGTGCATGGGAGATTGCCGGAAGTAGGCAGATAAGTACCGCTAAAAAGGATTTTAATTGATAATTGATAATTGACAATTGACAATTATTGGGAGGCGGTTTTTGTTTGGTGTTGTGTTTCATGTTATTGGGGTATTAGTTGATTGTGAAAGGATTTCCGTCTTTGTTGATTTTAACTTTGATACGGTAATATCTGCAGGTATAATCGCTTCCGGAATCATGGGAGGCTGCCCGGCCTATATAATAGATCCAGTACTCACCCGGAGCTCCTGTGGAAATGAGTCCCGGAGCTACGGTACCCCATCCGGTGGCATCTGCCTGATACAATTTTCGAGTCAAATCCTGATTGGTCAGTACTGATTTTCCGTTGATATAGAATGCCGTTCGGATAGAAATCTTGTCTCCTTTGGGATCCCAGACCGTAGGAAACATCACATAGGCATTTTCTGTTAACCGGCTTGCCGAACAGGTGTACAGATCTGAAAATGACTTGCTGTAGTCTGCACTTAGTATTTGTTTCTGAGGCTCAAGGGTAATACCCTGCGGATTGATCACTGCATCTCCGATGGTACGGTATCTGGTTCCGTTCGATGTTTCCCACATCCGGAGAAATACATGGTAATTGTTGTTTTCTACTATTACGGAGAATTGAGTGTCGTGTTTTTGAGCCCAGATTACCTTGTGTCCGGTCCAGTCGATCCCGTCTTTGGATTGTGCCATGAATGTTTTTTCCTGTCCGTCTACATCCTGGTCTTTGGCGGTATATACCATTTTAAAAGGATAAACGGCATCATTTTTATCGATAAAAACATCTACTTCCACAATCCCTCTTCCGGTACTGCTGATTTCTCCGAAAAGGATATTATTGGTTTTTTCCGGTTTTCCGGGAATCGTTTTGACCCAGTCTTTCCCGTTTTCGGAATGGGCAAAGCACAAATGACCGCCATAATCCCCATAGTTGAAATTGGTCCACGAGGAATACCACATATACCATTTGTTTTCGTCGATTTTCAGGACTTTGTTGTACGAAAAAGCCCGGGCTTCCCAGGTTTTATCCTGTATTAGTACTGTTTCTTTACTGGCAGAGACAACTTCAACCGTATAGCCTTCAACGCTTCCTGAATTGGCCGGTGGAGTATAGTCGTCATCTTTAGAGCAGGACGACAGGATGGCTGCAGACAGCAGCAGTGTTTTTGAGAACAGAATCATTGATTTCATCATATTAATTGAAAATTGAGAATTGAGAATTGAAAATTGGGTAGTTTTCGATTGTCAGAGATGATTATTATTCGTCGATGTTATCGAAAACAGGGCCTTTTTGTTGGGTGTTGCTGGGGCCGGATCCGGCGATGGATGGCCAGTTGTTGTCCCAGTTTACTTTATCCAGCATCAGCGGTCTTTTAGAGGCTCCGGAATTTCCCGATATATAGGGGTTTGTCTTGAGAATAGCGTGATAAAGTAGCCAATCCGTACCTTCGTCGTCGGTGACGATCCGGGCATTATGGCCGGGACCTGCGTAGATCTCATTGCTTCCCAGGATAAAAACTCCAGAACCTCTTGTTGTGAGAAGGTTATTATCCCTGTCTTTATAAGGACCCAGTAAGTTCTCAGATCTTCCTACCCTGACATTGTAGGTACTGGCCGCACCGTCGCAACAACCTCCTTTGGAACCGAAAAAATAGTAGTATCCGTTGCGTTTATGGATCATTACTCCTTCGAAATCTCCGGCTGCAATTTTGGTTTTCTTTGTCAGGTCGGGGATAGATTTTCCGTCGTCCGACAATTCTATGGCATAAGTTCCCTGGTTGGATGCCGTGCTATAACTCCCCCAAAACAGATATTTTTTACCGTTTTCTTCGATGTAGAAGGGATCTATGGAATTAGGAACATTGACTTCATTGCTGAGGAATAATTTGCCCAGGTCAGTAAACGGACCGCCCGGGGTATCGGCAATAGCCAGTCCCACACCCGGATTCGTATCTCCCCACAAAGAATAGGAATAATAGATGTGATATTTTCCATTCACTTTACAGATATCCGGAGCCCAGAGAAATCCGGAGTTTTTCCATTGAGGCTTGTAGGGGAGAGCATCTTTCACAAATTCCCAGTTCATCAGGTTTTTCGACCGGATAACAGGTAACAGGTGATTGCTTTTTCCGTCTCCCCAGTTGTCTTCGGTTCCGACTACATAAAACCACTTGTCGTCTCCTCTGACCACGGAAGGGTCTGCAATAACCGGCTCAAAAACCGGATTGGTGTAGTTTGTATCTAACTTTGGAGGTTTGTGTCCCGGTCCTTCATAGGAAGAAGTGCCTTCGTCTGATTTCGAGCAGGATATCGACAGGCAAAGTAGATACAGAATGCTGATATAGAACGGTTTCATAGTTGAATAATTGAAAATTGGATTGGAACGGTCATGAATTGATTATGGCCGCTTACTTTATTCTCTTTCCCAACCTGGATTTTGTTTCAGGTTAGGATTTAGTGTCAGTTCGCTTACAGGTATCGGCAAGAGGTAATCTCTGTTTTCATTGAACCGGAATCCATCGGGCAATGAATAAAGGTATGGTTGTACATAACCGTCTGAACCTACATAGACATTCTGCCCGATCCTGATCTGGGGGTTGGCTGCTCCTGTGTAGGGATTGATTCCTCCTGCCTGCGGCAGCATGGCTGCCCAGACACCTTTCGGCTTATAACTCTTCAGCAAGTGATGTGCACGCCAGCGAAACAGGTCGTAATAGCGGAATCCTTCACAAGCGAGTTCAATTCTTCGTTCTCTCCGGATCTCATTCATCAACGGGGATAATTCAGGGAAGTCCCATTTCGGATCAACCGTAATATTCTCCATTTTGAATTTCGGCATGCCCACTCTGGTTCTGATTTTGTCGATGGTCAGGGTAATATCTTCTGCTGTCAGCTCACCCAACTCGGCACGGGCTTCCACATAATTCAGCAATACCTCTGCATAGCGGAAAATGATCTCTGCCCGGGTTCCGGTTCCGATCAACTGCCCTTCTTTCACTTCTCTGATCTGTCCTTTCAGCAACTGATATCCGGTAGTGTTTTTGGCGGCATCTCCCGAGGGCATCCAATTGAAATAAAAGGGATAAGCATTGTTTCCCTTGTCGTCGTATTCCACAGCTTCTCCCGGGAGGAGGATCATGTGGCGCAAACGCCTGTCACGAAATTTAACCACATCTTCCAATGTTCTGTCTCCCTGGTATTTGAGAGATTTGGCAATGGGAATTCCGTCCTGGTCCAGATAGGCATCGACAAGACTTTTAGAGATTCCTGTTCCACCTGCCCGGTACCTCATTCCTGAATGTCCCACCTGCTGGTCGGCGTCGAATTTTTTCCATAGGATGATTTCCGGATTATCACTCAAATCCCTTTGATTGAAGAGATTGATATAATCCCATTCTTTGTTGTTTGTAGAATAAATGTTGAAATTTCCTTCTTGGATGATCCGATAGGCGGCATCCCGTGCCTGCAGTAGATAATTTTTGATTCCTTCATCGTCTTTACTCCCGGCAAAGGCGGTTCCTTTATGGTATTTTTCCCAGGTTCCTTCAAAGAGGGCAACCCGCGATTTGAGTGTTAATGCTGATTCCCGGTTTAATCTCAGGGACACAGCCTGTTTTTTGGGTTTCAGGTGTTTGACGGCAAAGTCCAGGTCGGCTAAAATAGAATCACAGATTACGGAGCGTGAAATCCGCGGATCATAAAGTTCCGGAGAGTTCATGGTTAATGTTTTATTATACCAGGGTAAATCTCCAAACATAGTCAACAAATTGAAATAATGATAGGCCCTGAAATAGCGTATTTCGGCAATGTAAGGAAGGGCAATGGAAGACGGCTCTTCCGTTTTGTGACAGTTTTCCAGGAAGTAGTTGAGATCCCGGATGGTTTCCCAACTCCATCCGTAGGCTCTTGATAGAGCGAATGTTCCGCTGACTTGCGGAATAGATGTGTAAGAAGACGGTACCATATTATCCGAATGGTTGTCACCCCAAAAGATTCCCTGGCTCCATTCGTAGGCTTTCACTCCGGGGAGAGAGGGATAGAAATTATTGCAATATAATTCCATTTCCCTTTCGGAGAAAGTCATGGAAACATCGGTTAGCATATCCAACGGATATCTGTCCAGAAAATCTTCATTACAGGCATATAATGCTGTAAAAATCAGGATACTGAAGAAAAAATATTTTGTTTTCATGTTATTTGTGTATTTATCGAATCATTATAAAGTGATGGAAACTCCCATGGAAATAGTTTTTTGTAGTGGATAAAATGCTCCTGAACTACCAGAACCGATCGTTTCCGGATCCATTGTTTTGATCATGGGAGTAATTGTAAACATGTTTTCACCGGTAATGAATATCCGTGCCTTATCGATAGAGATCCGGTTTAAGATTTTGGGAGGGATCGAATACCCTATCTGGATGTTTTTCAATCGGGCATAGGCTGCATTCTGCAGGTAACGGGTTTGCACCTGCATGTTTTTGGGAGCTATCTTGTTGTCCAGGTAAGGTCTGGGATAATAAGCGTTCCGGTTATTTTCCGACCAGTAATCGAGCGTTTCCTCATATACATTGGATGACCATACATCTCCTACGACTCCCCAGAAGCGGGAACCACTCAACCATGCATCCCGTTTGCCTACACCTTGCCAAAGCATGCTGAAATCAAAGTTATTCCAGTCTGCTCCCAAGGTGATGCCGAATGTGTACCTGGGGGTACTGTTCCCGATAACCCGCATATCTCCCGGATTGGTTGCTGTTTTTTCTCCATCATCGATATAGCCGTTTCCATCCAGGTCGGCATATTGCACATCTCCGGGATACCATTCGGTATGCAGGTAAATCTGATCTGCCACATCGTAAACATCGCTTGCATTCTGGAAAAGCCCGACGGTTTGGTATCCCCATATTTCATTGAAAGTTTGTCCTACATAGTAAGTCGACAAGATGTTTGTAGGATTGTTATAGCGGGTAATCTTCGCTTTCCAGTCAGCCAGATTCAATCCAACGTTATATCCTACTTTTCCGATACGGTCTCTCCAGTTTACGGTTACCTCAAATCCTTTTGTCAGCATATCGGCATTGTTCTTTTTGGTAACCTGGTCCCTGGAAATTCCATAAACACCCGGAAGTTGTTCTGCCGGGCCCAGCATATCTTGATTCTCCCTTCTATACCAGTCGAAGGAAATATCCAGCTTGTTATTGAAAAGATAAATATCTGTTCCTATATCGAATGTTTTGATGGTTTCCCAGGTAATATCCGGGCTGCTGGTGCGGGGAGGTATAATATAGAAAGGTCTTTCGTCATTGATAATGTATGCCAGGTCAGGTCTTGCTTCCATTAACGTAACAAATTGATAATTGGCTACGGTTTGATTTCCGAGAGATCCGTAGGAAGCCCTGAATTTCAAATGGTTAACATAAGGAAGAAGCGGTTCCCAGAAATTTTCCCTGGCAATGTTATACCCTGCTGATATGGACGGAAACAAACCCCACCGGTGTCCTCTGGCAAACTTCGATGAGCCGTCGTAACGGGCATTGATTTCTAACAGGTATTTTTCTTTGTAATCATAGTTAAACCGTCCGAAATATCCCACGGTAGACCAATGGCTCTTGTAATTGGCCAGATTAGTCATCCCGGTGGCATTGTTAATGGCCGGATATTCCTGAGAGATCAGGTTTTCCCTGTCGCCATGGATGGCATATAGTGTTTTAAGCTCATTCTGGAAACCTGCCATAATTTTGAATTGATGTCCTTTAACAAAGTATTCATAAGAAGAATACAGGTTAAGTGTAGTATACCTGTCATCGTATGTAGATTCCCATATTCTGGTAGGGGTACTTTGGTCTATAATTTTTGCTGTTCCGTCTACATGGTCCGTATAGACTATTGTCTTTGCAGAAGTCCGCCTTCCCCAATATCCGTTGTAGGTATAATCGAAATTGATTTTCCATCCTTTTAACGGTTTTACTTCTGCCAGTAAAGTGGTCCAGAAATCATTGTAGGAATCGTTGTCTCTGCCTCCATCCTGCAAGTAACCCAACTGCGACTCTTCCGTAAAATGCCCATAAGGAGTTTTTACCGGGATATTCGGCCAGAGTGTGTTAATCGTTGCATAATAATTTGCATACTTAAACGGTACATCGAATGTACGGTTATTGAAGCGTATTTTGGCTCCGACATTCAGCCAGGGAAGAATTTCCACCGAAAGATTAGATGTTACATTGTACCGGGTAAATTTTTCATCAGCATAACGCATCATCCCGTCTTGATCGTACAATCCTGCAGAGAGGTAAAAGGCTACTGTTTTACTTCCTCCCTGGATACTCAGGTTATGTGTTTGGTTTCCACTCCATTGTTTGTAAAATTCATCGAACCAGTTGGTATTGGCATAAGATCCATGTCCAAACCAGTTATTGGGTTTGAGTTTGTCTTCGGCAATATAAGGGCTATTGGCGGGGTCGTTCATATAGTTGGTAATTCCCTCTATTACATCGTCTCCGAAAGGATGTCCTGCCCGTGCATTATCGGCTGCTTCGTTGAATACTTCGGCAAATTTGAGGGAATTGACCTGGTTTGGACGGTATGTGACTGCATTCCAGGAGAAAAGGCCGGAATAAGAAATGACAGGTTTGCTATCTTTTTTTCCGCTTTTGGTTGTGACCAGTATTACACCGAAAGGTGCCCGTGCTCCGTATATCGCTGCAGAGGCTGCATCTTTCAGTACAGTGATCGACTCTACGTCTGCCGGATTGATTTCTCTCAGGCTCGATACCGGTATTCCATCTACCACAAACAGAGGGCTTCCGCTGGTATTGATGGATGTTGCTCCTCTGATATTGTAGGCCGGGGCACTTCCCATATCTCCCGCTCCGCTGGTAATGTTCAGATTCGGTACAAGTCCCTGCAAACCATATCCGATATCTGCCAGCGCCCTGTTCTCTATCGATTGGGCGCTGATGGTGGCTGTTGCTCCTGTCAGGTTGGCCCGTTTTTGAGTACCGTAGCCTACAACAACGATTTCCTCCAGAGTGGATTCGTCGGTTTGCATAACCACTTCTATCGTTTCTTTATTACTTACGGTTATCTCTTGTTTTTTATATCCTATATAGCTGAATATCAGAGTTGATCCGGGTTTAGTGCGGATAGAAAAGTTTCCGTCTGCGTCGGTGATGGTTCCGCTAAAAGTGCCTTTGATCTGAATGCTTACCCCCGGTAGGGTGACCAAAGGTGCTAGGGATTCTACCACAGTTCCCCGGATGGTTACCAGATTTTCTTCCTGGGGAGGAACTTCCTGCCGGTTTTTTCTCTCAATCAGGATGTGTCTGTCTTTGATGCTATAAGAGCACCCGGTCCCTTTCAATACTTCTTCGAGTGCATCCGGAAGAGATTTATTCACTAAATGGAGAGAGATTTTCCTGTTTCCTTCCAGGATTCCTTCTTCGTACCCGACGGAGTAATTAATCTGTTCGCTGATTTCCAGCAGGGCTGCCTGTATAGTGATATTATCACGGTTGAGGCTGATAGAGGGTTGTGCGGCGGAAATGCTTCCGTGTAACTGGAATAGCCAGCAGAACCATAACAAGAGTAATGCTTTTCTTGACATTGTATAGATATTAAATGGTTAAAAAATAGTATGATCAGAATCAACGGATATACACCGTATTTCCTTTGATGGTATAATGAAATTTACAGACATCCTCCAGTACCCGGAGAGTTTGTTCCAATGTTTTATCAGGAGCTAAGCGAACAGTAAAGCTTCTCCCTTTGAACTGTACAGGATCAAACTGGATAAATACATTGAACTTTTTGGAAACAGAATGAACGATTTCATCCAGTGATGCATTCTGGAAGAACATATATCCTTCTTTCCAACTGGCAATTCTCAGGGCGTCTGCTTTTATTTTTGTAGCCGCATATGTTTGATGGTCAAATACCACCTGTTCGTCGGGATCTACAATAAAAGTCTGTGGCTTTTCCGTTTGTGTGACTACCCTGATCTTTCCTTCTTCCAGCGTAGCTGTGGTTTTTGAAAAATCAGAATAAGCTTGTACATTGAATACCGTACCCAATGCCTCAATTTCAAGATAATTGGTTTTGACAATGAATGGCTTTTCTTTATTAGGAGTAACGGTGAAGTTTGCTTCCCCGTTCAAAAATACCGACCTTGTTTTTCCGTCGAAATTTTCCGGATAAACCAGTAAGGAACCGGAATTGATCCAGACGATACTACCGTCCGGCAAAATGATTTGCCTGCGGTCGCCGTTGTCTACAAAACATTCGGTCAGGTTGATTTCCTTACGGGAAAATTCCATCCAATGATAGGTAAGGAGAGATGTCCCTAATAACAGGATAAATATTGCAGCAACCCTCAGGAACAGAATCGGACGAATTTTTCTTTTTTTGCGTTGCCCGATTTGCCGGTGGAGGTGTTCCAGATCTTCAATTGTAGAGAGATCGGCTGTTCCTGCAGTCTGATTCCATATTTCCAACAATGCAAGTTCTTTTTCATCTGCATCCTGAGGATGAGTCAGCCATCGCTGGAAAGCCTGCTGCACATCGTTTTCATGTGTTTTTCCGATGTATTGACGGATAATGGAATATATGGTTTCTCTTTGCATCTTTCACTGTCTTTATAATGAAGACTGAGAAATACAAAAGCACACGTAGTCTGAAACGAAATTTTTTTCAGGCGAAAAAAATCAATAAGATGGAGATCAGTTTTCTAATGTCTGATAAAGCCTTGGATATGTGTGTTTCGACCGTACGTTTACTGATGTTTAGTTGTAAGGCGATTTCGTTATTGGTTAAGCCTTCCTTACGGCTTAGCTTAAAAATTTTTTTTCGCTGGTCAGGCATGTTTTCGATAAGAATATCGATCAGAAGGTTCAGGTCGTCGGCAGCAATTTTATCTTCCAGGTCGTCGGCAGCCACTTGTAAACGGTCATGTACGGAAAGATAGCTTTCATAAGAAACGCTTTGTTTGTACCGGTCGTACACTTTATTTTTGGCCATCTGGAACAGGTAGGCGTTGAACGATGTGATTTGATCCAGTTTCTCCCTGTTATCCCATATTTTTAGAAATATATCCTGAGCCAGGTCGCGTGCGTCTTCTTCATTTTTAATCAGCCCCGAAATAAAATTCTTTACTTTCGGGTAATAGAGCATGAACAAGGCATCGAAGGCCTGGGAATCATCTTGTGCAATTTTTTTCAAATATTCGGTTTCAGGATACATATTATTTTAACAAAGAACAAGAAGAATGTGTTTTCCGGAAGAGAGGTTTATTTTGCAGGAGTTATTTTTCAAAAATTTCCCTGAAAATAAAGTCGGTTGCACCTTTATGTGTGTGCACAAATGTTCCGGCGTCTTTTCCGGCGGCATCCAGTATTTCCGGATAAGTAGTAAAAGATTCCATTTTTTCGTTGAACATTCCGGCGGTACGGATGGAAAAACCACCGCCTGCCTGTATCAGGCCTTTAGCTTCCCTGAATTTTTTGTATTTCGGGCCGAAAATCACAGGAATGCCATACACTGCCGCTTCAAGCACGTTATGGATACCTGCTCCGAATCCTCCACCTACATAAGCTACTTGTCCGTAGCGGTAAGTAGAAGAAAGCAAGCCGAAACAATTCATAATGATACAATCTACTCCTTTTACATTTTCTTCATTGGCATCTGAAAAGAGGATAAATGGCCGTTCTAAACGGGATGTGATGCTTTTCAGGTGACCTTCATGTATTTCGTGTGGGGCAATGATCAGTTTCATTTCCGGATGCAGGTTAAAGTAAGAAATGAAAATATCTTCGTCGGCCGGCCAGGAACTACCAGCCACCAGTGTAAAATATTTTCCTTCTTCTTTTTTTATAAAAGCTTCCAAAACAGGAATTTGCTTTGTTTGTCTGTAAATGTCGAGTACCCGGTCGAAACGGGTATCTCCGCAGGTAACGACATTCGGAACATTATTTTTCTCCAGTAAATCGGCCGATGCCTGATCCTGCACATACAACCTGTCAAAAGTATTCAGTACATGTTTATAGTGTTTGGCATACCACTTGAAAAAAATCTGGTCAGGGCGGAAAATCGCCGAGATGATATAAGTGGGGATTCCTTTTTCATTGAGTTGAGTCAGATAATTCATCCAGAACTCATACTTGATAAAGATCGTGATAGTGGGATTAGCCAAGTCTAAAAAACGCTTCACTTTACCCGGCATATCGAAAGGAAGATAACAAATCACATCGGCTCCGGCATAATTTTTCCGAACCTCATATCCGGAAGGAGAGAAGAAAGTCAATAGGATTTTATATTCCGGGAATTCTGATTTGATACGTTCCATCAGCGGACGGCCCTGTTCGAATTCTCCTAAGGAAGCGGCATGGAACCAGATGTATTTTTCATCTTTCCGTATATTTTGTTCCAGGATTCCGAAGGTTTCCTTTTGCCCTTTCAGCATCAGATCCGCTTTCTTATAAAATGGAGCGATCAACCTGGCAGCAAAGGCGTATAACGCGATGGCAAATGTATACATAAACGGCTTATTTTAAGACTTGAACGGCTTTTTTCAATCTTTCCACTGTTTCTACTTTTCCCAGTAAAGCAACGATGTCGAACATATGCGGTCCTTTGGAAGCTCCAACAACACATAAACGGAAAGCATTCATGATATTTCCGAGGTGGTATTGTTTTTCTTCGATCCAGGCTTTCACAATTTCTTCTATGGTATGGGAAGAAAAATCGTTGATCGATTCAATAACTCCTGCCAGTTCCATCATTTGTCCGGCAGAATCTTCCTTCCAGCGTTTCTGAACGGTTTTTTCGTCGTAATTATCAGGCGCTGCAAAGAAAAACGACGATTGTTCCCAGATTTCTTTAACGAAGCTGACGCGCTCTTTCACTAATCCGATCACTTCAGCTACATAGGCCGGGTCGGCCTGGATAGTATGTGCTGCCAGCTCCGGTTGAAAAAGACCGGCTAATTGTTCGTTCCCGGTAATTTGTATGTATTGGTGGTTGAACCATTTTCCTTTGTCGTAATTGAATTTGGCTCCGCTTTTGCTGCAATTTTCCAGCGAGAATGCCGCAATCATTTCATCCATGGAAAGGATTTCCCGGTCGTCGCCCGGATTCCATCCTAAAAGTGCCAGAAAGTTGATCACAGCTTCCGGAAGATAACCGGCTTCGCGGTATCCGGATGATGTTTCTCCTGAATTCGGGTCTTTCCACTCCAATGGAAAAACGGGAAAACCTAAACGGTCGCCGTCGCGTTTGCTTAGTTTTCCGTTACCATCCGGTTTCAGTAATAACGGTAAATGGGCGAATTGTGGGGCATCCCAACCGAATGCACGGTATAATAACACATGTAAAGGAGCGGAAGGGAGCCACTCTTCTCCGCGGATCACATGGGTGACCTCCATCAGGTGGTCGTCTACAATATTGGCGAGGTGATAAGTCGGCAGTTGATCGGCCGATTTATACAACACTTTGTCGTCGAGTACGGAAGAATTGATCACTACTTTGCCGCGGATAATATCGTTGACTGTTACATCTTCGTTTGGTTCGATTTTAATGCGCACCACGTATGGACAATTTTCTTCCATTAACTGCTTTACGGCCTGTGCTTCTAATGTCAGGCTGTTCCGCATCTGCATTCTCGTGGAGGCATCGTATTGGAAATTGGGAATCTCCGCCCTCTTGGCATCTAATTCGGCAGGGCTGTCGAAAGCAATATATGCCCGTTCGTCAGCCAGCAATACATCGACATGTTTTTTATAGATTTCTTTTCTTTCGGATTGCTTATAAGGACCATATTTCCCTCCTGTATACACTCCTTCGTCGAAAGGAATATTCAGCCAACGGAAAGTTTCCACGATATATTCTTCCGCTCCGGGTACAAAACGCTGGGAGTCGGTATCTTCTATGCGAAGGATAAAATCGCCCTGATATTTTTTTGCGAATAAGTAATTATATAAGGCAGTTCTAACTCCTCCAATGTGCAAAGGCCCCGTTGGACTGGGGGCAAAACGTACTCTTACTTTTCCGGTTGACATGATTTGCAATACAAAATTTTGGCAAAAGTAAGGATTATTCTTCTTTTTTTTGTACTTTTCGGCGATTTATTCTATCAAAGATACAAAGATGACAGTAAAATCAAAAGAAATATCTGTTTCCATCTATTTCCTGATCGCTACTTTACTGGTGACTTACTTTTTTCCCCGGGAAGGTAAATTCCGTTACCAGTACACAGAAGGGAAACCCTGGAAGTACGGATTGTTGACGGCTCCGTTCGATTTTCCCATTTACAAGGCGGATGCAGAAGTGAAGCGGGAACAGGATAGTATCCTGCAATACTACCAACCTTATTTTCAATTGAAAAAAGATGTGATGAACGGGCAGATCACGGCATTGGAAAATGATTATAAAACCAATTTGAAAGACAAAGCCGGACTGCCGTACCTGCATTACCTGAAACAGCAACTCCAGCATGTGTTCGAGGTGGGAATTATCAGCCGGGATGACCGGGAGTTTCTACAGAAAAACCATTACCAAACATTCAAAGAAGTAGTGAATAAAGAGGCCAATGTATTGGCGGTCGATCAGGTTTTTACAGTACAGTCGGCTTATGCGTACATCATCGATCATTGTCCCCCGAACCTGAACCTGGATGTACTCTCCTCTCTGGATATCAATAATTATATCGAGGAAAACCTGGTATATGATGAAACCACCTCGAGTAAAGTCAAAACAGAAATGCTACAGCAGGTTTCGTTGGCTACCGGTATGGTTCAGGCCGGAGAAAGGATTGTGGACCAGGGAATTATTATCGATCATAAAACTTATAAGAAGCTGGAATCGTTCAAAATGATTTCCCAAGACCGGATGGGGTCTTCCCAGCGTCAGGGATGGATTCTGGTTGGCATTTTCGTCCTGGTTGCCGGATTTTTTACCTGTTTTTTCCTGTACCTTTACTTCTTTCGTAAAAAATTCTATGCCCGTAGAAAAGATGTTTTCTTTCTCCTGTCGATGATTACCTTTTTCGCTTTGCTTACGGAATCGGCGGTTAATTACGGACTTTTCAATGTTTATATCATTCCTTATATGATTGTACCCATTGTGGTCTGCATTTTCTTCGATACCCGCACGGCTTTGTTTGCCCATCTTTCGATGATACTGATGTGTGCAATGATGGTGCCTTTTCCTTCTGAATTCATGATTCTGCAGATAGCCGGTGGAATGACGGTTATTTTCAGCCTGAAAGACCTGACGGAGCGTTCACAGTTGATCCGTTGCTCGTTTTTTATCCTGATGTCGTATGCGCTTTTTTATGTGGGACTGATGCTTTTCCAGGAAGGCAACATCGCTAAACTTAACTGGAAAATGTTCATGTTTTTCGGGATTAACTTTATTTTCCTGATGTTTACTTATACATTCGTTTATTTTATTGAGAAAGTGTTCGGCTATATTTCCAATGTGAGTCTGGTAGAATTGTCGAATATCAATCATCCTATATTGAAGAAATTGTCTGAAGTCTGTCCGGGAACATTCCAGCATTCGTTACAGGTCTCTATTCTTGCAACAGCAGCCGCAGCTAAAGTGGAAGCCAATGTACAACTGACCCGTACCGGCGCCTTATATCACGACATAGGGAAGATGAAGAATCCTACCTTTTTTACAGAAAACCAGTCGGGTTTCAATCCTCACCAGAGCCTGACTTTCGAAGAAAGTGCCAAGATTATCATCCAACATGTAACCGATGGCGAAAAAATAGCCTTGAAACATAACCTTCCCTGGCAGATCATCCGCTTTATCCGGACACATCACGGCATCGGAAAAACCCGTTATTTTTATAATTCTTTCAAAAATGCTTTTCCTGATCAACCGGTTAACGAAGCTGCTTTCACTTATCCCGGTCCGAACCCTTTTTCCAAAGAAACAGCTATCGTGATGATGGCCGATTCGGTAGAAGCGGCTTCTCATAGCTTGAAAGAATATACCGACGAATCTATTCATCAGCTGATTGAGAAAATAGTGGAAGGGGAAATTGCCGATGGCTTGTTACGTAATACTCCGCTTACATTCAAGGATGTGGAAACCATTAAGGCGGTATTTAACGAAAAGTTACGGACGATGTATCATACGCGGATTGATTACCCCGAATTAAAAAAATAAGGGGTTTTTGATACCCCTTATTTTTGATGCAATTCCGTTTTTAATTCTGATTGTTTCCGGTCAATCTTTTTTATTCGGTAGTTCTTTCTCTTTTCTTATTTCGTTCCGTTCAATAAAATAAGCGGCTAATAAGCCGATTCCACCGAAAATAGCGACGCAGGCAAGATAAACAACTTCAATTTTATGTTGAAATTCGCGTTCATAATTTATGTATCCACCACCAGACCCGATTTCAATGAAATAGGCGACAACGATCCCCATTCCAATTCCAATTAAAAGCAGAGAAATTTTTAAAGCCCAGTTCGTACTCGATCTGGAAACCGACAGGTTCAATTTGATATTTGAATCAGAAGGATTTATCCCGTTCCCAAGCTTTTCTATCAGCATTATCCGCTCTTTCTTTTTTACATACAACTCAAATAAACGGTATATACCTAATGTAATGATACCAACAACTAAAATAGCATCTAAATCCATAATCATTATTCATTTTATAATTAAACAATCTGTTTGTTTTATATTTGTCATGTTTGACGCAGGGTTAGAAAAAAGGTTACAGGTTTGTTTTTCTAAAGGGGGGGTATTATTTTATTTGTTTCATATTGGGGGCTGATTGAAATGTTTTTTTGTGTAAAAACATTTTGAATTAAAAACACTTTCTGTATCTTTTTTTGCTGCGCCAAAAAAAGGTACCAAAAAAAGGCGCTTCGTCAAAACGAACTCGTTCGCTCGCTGCGCTCTCTCCCTCAGACAGCGTTTTGACAACAAGGTATTGTCCCCCCTGCCCCCCAACGGGGGATTGACCGGGCTTCGCCCGGGTGTAATTGGCAGGATTTTGTAGGGTAATATTGTTTGCGAAGTTTCGTTATTGCGAGTAGCCACTATATTAAAATATCGAATAATTCGATACTGACGAGAAATACGTCATTGGTAGGAGGAACTACGAAGCAATCTCCTGCTAATTGATCGTCATTGCGAAGGCGAAGCCTGAAGCAATCTCATGACTATCGGTAGATTGCTTCGCTTTGGCTCGCAATGACGGTTATCTTCATAATAAAACTTCTTAAAATATTTATTGATTAAACGATCTGCCGATGCGGTCCCGTCCCCGGCCTCGGGCCAGTGGTGTGGAGAAAAATACGTAGTGGAGGCGTTAAAAACGAAGCGCTGTTTGAGCACCGCAGGTGCGAGTTCGATTCGTTTAGCCGCAACGCAGTATTTTTTAGCCAATGGAACGCAGCCTTGAATTTTTTGATCCTTTTTGTTTCAAGACAAAAAGGATATAATCCCAAGGCGATAGCCTTGACCTATTTGTAATTTTAAAATCCT
>JAVBLA010000066.1:0-23097 GCA_031553775.1 Bacteroidales bacterium | reverse complement strand
ATGCATGGATGGATAGTTTCAGAACCATTCTTAATCGGTTCGATTTTACAACATCTAGTTGGAAAGCTTTCAATTACATAGCTTTTATTGTGATTTTAATAAAGAAAATTTATAAACGAAAAAAGTCTAAATGACTTCTATGTTTATAACCAATATAGATCCTGAAGCCCAATACATATGGACATTGAATAATAAGCAGATAAATGTCGGAACTTATTACCAAACCAGTCAATCAGGTACATATAAAGTATACACAGACATTATTGGTTGCGGAACACCTGCGGAAATAAATTTGACAAACTCGGTGACTCAAGCTCCATCCGGAGTTTCAATTACAGCAACCAATAATGGGGTTTTGTGTGGTGAAACAGGAGAAGTAATCCTTTCTGCAATCAATCCCAATGGAACAGTAATCTGGTTTAAAGACAATATTCCTATGTCTGGAGCCCAATACACAGGCAATAGTATCACTCTCAAAGGATCAGCGCATATAGGTACCTGGTACGCAGTTATTTCTGATGGAGGAAATTGCTATTCCGTCTCAAGCAATACTGTAAACTTAACTGTTAACGTTGCTAATGCACTTCCTATTCCTGCAATTAAAATCAATGGAGAAGATCCGGTAAATACGGTCTACTGTAAAAGTGGACTTTTGGAACTGAAAGTGGATAATGTTTCCGATTATAATGTTTTCCCGGGAGTAACCTATCAGTGGTTTATGAATGGAAATTCAGTATCTAACCCTTCTTCGGAATCAGTTTGTTATGTAACATCACCTGCTACTGAAAAGATCAATATTTCCGTCTCTGTCAATAAAACAGGATATTGTAGTTCTTCAAGTTCAGTAGAAAACAACAA
Source organism: Bacteroidales bacterium (assembly GCA_031553775.1). Lineage (GTDB taxonomy): Bacteria > Bacteroidota > Bacteroidia > Bacteroidales > Azobacteroidaceae > JAISFI01. The sequence goes on along the minus strand of JAVBLA010000066.1, from coordinate 22,239 downwards.
TATTACTCTTACAGCACCTCCAGCAACCAATATAAATGGAAACATGGCAAGTACAATTTGTGGAGCAAACCCTGCTATTTTAGAAGCTGGGGTTACTTCTTCAACTTTCTATAACTGGTATCGGGATGGATCCTTTACAGGAAATACTGTCATACCTCAGTTTAATACTGTCACCCCAGGAAAATACCGTGTAAGTTATAAAGACGCAAATGGTTGTATCAGTCCGCTTTCTTCCGAAATACCTGTATATTTGAGCAATAACGTCTCTATCGGATGGGTGAATTTACCTCCTGCCGGAAGTGTTCATGACGGAGATGTGATTACCTATTCGGTCAATGTATCTCCCACTCCGGAAGAGATAAACTGGACAGTTAACAATGGTGCAGAGGCCACCAAAATAGAATTTGGGAATAATGCCAATATTAGATTTAATAATACCGGCATAACCAATATTACTGTTACGGCAAAAAATGGTTGCGGCCCTGTATCATTGAGCACCGATATTAATGTAACCAGCGCTTGTACACCGATTTCTGCAGTAACATTAAATCCTAACTCAAACTTCAATGTAAAAGAAGGTGTAATTCGGCAGATTACCGCAACTCCCAATGGAAGCAATACGAACCGTATATACAAATGGTATGTAGATGGTGTTTTACAGACATTAGAAACTTCATCGATTTTCAATTTTAGTTCAACAATATTAGGAAACCATGCAATTAAAGTGATCATTAGCAACTGTGATGGCACAGTTACTGCTGAAAATACCATAATTGCCAATGTTACTGTTGATCCATCACTTTATGCCGATGATATTAGCGGTTCATATTACATAACAGGAGAAACATGTTTTGATGTTGCAATGACAGATGGAGGAACTTCGTGTGGAAATGTTGCCGATCGTATTAATGATTTCGCAGAAACTAAAACCTTTGCGTATTCTTTTGTGGGCAGTGGCGTTACCTTAGTAGGTTTTGCCGTGAACGATCCACAGGCAATTTCAGAAGGAATTAGCAACTCTGGAAATCTGACCTTTATTGAAACCATTCGTGATGCAGCACGTGGAACTACGAATACTGATGCTAAATCGATAACAATATACGCCCTATTCAAAGATGGAAGCAATAATAAAAAGAAGGTAAATCTGACAGTAAAAATAAAAGACTGTGAATGCTGTGGACGGGATGGAATTGCAATAAATAAAACAATTGGAAATAATAGTTATCTTACTCATGAATATCCAACCGGAACAAATAATGCAGTGGAGTGTTGGATGGTAGAAAATTCAAAAGAAGGGACTCCCACTGCAACAACTTATTCCGGAAGAAGCGCAGGAGAAAGAGGTTACTATTATTATTGGGCTACTGCAACCAATACAAATAAAACAATAAGCCCCTGTCCAACAGGATGGAAAATTCCGAGTAACTCTCAATGGGATAAATTAGCAACTTGGGTAAATCTGTCTACCAACAATGCAAGCAAATGGTGGACAGTAAACACTGATAATAAAGTCTATGGAGGTTATTATGATGTTAGCAATAAATGGTTGTCATGGGATGCTTTTGGCATTTGGTGGTCATCATCAGAAACAGGAAGACGTTATATTGGAAAAAATAATAATTTATCAAAAGACTTGGCTGCTACAAATAATATCATGGCAACAGTTCGTTGTGTTCAGGATAGATAATTTTTAGTCAGGCAAACTTCCTTGTCATATAATATACTTACAACAACTATCCCCTCGTTCGTTGATCCGAGCGGGGGGAACACATAAAACGGATGTTTCTTTTCCCTGTGGCAGGAAATCAATTTTTATTATTTTCTGGATTTGATTTTTGAGAGTATAATTTGTCTTAAATCAGCCTTTTTATCTAACCTTCGTAAAGAGTATATTGCTGAAAAAACGAATAATAATCCTCCCGAAAAATATCCCAGAGGATAGGATTGGAAGAATATGATTAGAAAACAGGAGATACACAAAGCAAACTGAATCAGGAACAGTTTTTGGAAGTCTTTATTGAATCCGATCTTGTATTTTTTTTTCACAATAATACTTATTTCGATAAAATAGAAAAAAGTAACGACAACAAAAGCGATACCGATACCTTCCAACCCTCCGAAATGATACCCTGTGGCGTAACAGGCCAGCTGAATCAGATAGGTAGTCAGTTCAATGATGAAAAATAGCTTGGTATCTCCTTTGGCAATAAGAATGAATCCGAGTGTCCAGGAAGCTGCTTTGAATAACATTCCGGTTATAATCCACCGGACAAAACTGATGACTGGTATAAATTCTTCCGTAAAAAGAATCTGTATGATCCAGGGGAGTATTGCCAGAAAGAGTATGATTAACGGGGCAATGATCAATACTGCTATTTCGGCCTGGTGGTTTACGGCTTCTTCCATTTTGCTTTTGTCGGATTGTAAACCGCTCAGCCTTGGAAAATAATCGGCACCCATAGCCGCAAAGATCAAGCCGACATATTGATTGGTCATTGACCAGCCGGCAGTATATAACCCCACGGCTTCTTTTCCGGATTGTTCGTTGATCAGGAGAATAATCAGGTAAGAAACAACTTGCCCGATCAGGTTGCTCAGGGTAACCATAATACCCAGCTTTACCATATCTATTCCTTGGGTGAAAGACTCTTTATAGGAAATTTCGGACGGAACGAGTTTTACTTTCCGTGAAAAGTGCCAGGTGGCAAGCAAGGTTGCGGCAGCCGATAGAATAAAGGCCGGAACGATTCCCTTAATACCCCAAAAGTAATATAGGGGAATAGAGAATACTAAACCGAGTAAAGCTCCTGAGAAACCGGATTTCGTTGCATCTTTCAGTCGGCGTGTACCCTGTAAAACAGCTGTTTGTCCACTGCTTAATGCGGATAATAACAGGCAAACCGATAGCAGGATAAAAGAAATAGTATAATCAGAATTCTTGAAGCTCCACCGGCTCAGTAACGGTGATAAACCGATAACCGTTAGCGTGCCTGCTATTCCGACCGTCCAGCTCCATCTTTTGAGTGTTTGAATGGTACGGCTGATTTTTGTAGCATCGTCTTCCGTATTTGCAACCGCAACGTCTCTGACGGCACTGAAACCGATACCTAAACCAGTGAGAGAACCGATCAGGTTCATGGGATTCTGGAACAATCCGTTGATCCCATATCCGGAAGTTCCCAATAGTACTGCAATCAGTTTGGAACGAACCAGATTAATTAAAATGATGAATACCTGTACGATCCCAAAAAGGCTGGTGGCTTTGAAAGCCTGCTTATAAGATTCTTTTTCCGACATTATTTTTTACAATGGTTGCAGGTCCCATTTCTGCAACAGTTTCTGAATGTGCAACAAATCTATTTCAAAGGAGTCATGGGTGTTTTTCAACTGGTTTCCTTGGGTCGCTTCTTCCGTGATATATCTTAAATCTACTCCGGAAATATATGCGATGGTTGAAAAACCGGAGAAAGGAAGTCGTGTTTTGTTGAAGACAATAGCCGTGCATGTATCACTACCGAATAGTAGATTGGTAAACGCAGCCCCGGTGCCACCGGCTATGTATTCAGCCTGATTAAACAAGGCGATTTGATCACGGATGCTCATTGTTTCCGGATATACCACTTCAAAACCGTATCCGGAAAATAATTTTATAATCTCCTCTTCATTGAAAGTTCTTCTTCCACTGGCGTTTTTTCTTGAAATGAATATTCTTGATGGAAATTTCCTGCCGGAGGAAAAGGGCAATAAATAATTTCTTAGGTCCTGTAATAGGGACGTGTCGAACTGCACGTCTTCCGGAAGGATCTCATGATCGTTTACCAGATTGGGAGGAATCAGGTTCGGGCAATTGATATAGTATAATTCGTTTAATGCGTAACTGTGTTTTTTATTGACAGCTATAATCCTTCGTCCCTTGTGGTTTACCATATCGACTAACTCTTGGAATTGCGGAATTTCCAAGCATACGCTGTCTATCAGAACCGGTATCTCAGCCGGAATCTTCAACTTTTCCAGTATGCGGAACTTGATGATAAATTCATAGAGTAAATGATAATAATTCCAGGAAAAATTACCTCCCATCCAGATGGCTTTGTCTTCTTTTTGGGTGATTCCTTTCCAATAGCCGATTTTAGTTTGACAGACACGTATTACTTTTTCATCGGAGTATTTATATTTTTTTGAAAGATCATATGAGGGTAAATCGTATAATACGGTTTTCCGGAAAGGAACAATAAGGTTTGAACCGGCCAGTATAATTGTGTTTTTAACTATGACAGCATATTTTGTATATTCCCTGCCTTCTTTGAATACTACTTCTTTTTCAGTCTGTTCATCGAACCTTGGAGGAACATATGATAATTTTATTTCTTCAATACACAGTATCTTAATATCCGGATTTTCTGATAACAGCTCCTTGAAAGGCATTAGTCTTCCCCATGAAAATCCCCGGTATTTTATACAATAAGAAATAAATACAGCCACTTGAATAAGTCCATATACAAGTTTATTTAATCTTGCTTTTTTCGCAATTCTAATCAATCTGTTTTGTCTGTTCATTGGATAATATATATGATGAACAATTCGTTTTCCCAAGCTACCTTATAATTATTCTCCCGGATAAACTGTTCGAAACAACCGGTTCTTTCCTGTTGATAAAACCAGGATGCATTATAGAGGAGTCCCGTATCGGGAACTGTCCAGTTTCCATATCCGTCGAGTGGCTGGCATTTTTGTCTGAGCACGACAGGCAATCCGGTTGTTTTGCATGCTTTGTGCAGATGTTTCCTGAAGTTTTCCGGATTGTAGGTCCATGGCCATGGATTTTCCATATAAGGAATAGTTTCTGTTAGATAATGTACCATGGGAAGCGATTCGAAACAAAATAGAGTGTCTCCTTTTCCAACAAATAAATGTAAGGCAGAAAGTAGCTCTTCCATTGCTTTTGCCCGTTCTTTTGAAGTATACACCGTAAATTTAGGATTGTTAGCCCTGTAGCATTTTTCAAGACGGCTTCCCCGATCATAATAAGCATAACGGGATACAAAATATAGTCCGTATACAATGTACAAAATACCGAATGCAAGTGAAAGAATTCTCCAGGCGTTGTTTTTCTTCTTTTTCTGATAGTTTATAAACCTGTACACATGCCATACCGACATAAAACTGGCTAACCAGACGCAGTATGGACCCATATTCCTCACTCCATGATCGCTTCCCAATGGAAGAAAAAACAGTATAATCAATGATGCGTAATTGATCAGGATAATTGATTTCTCTTTTCTGTCGATCCAACAGGAGACCAGGATAGGAAATAAAATCACAGCATAATATTTCTCACAATTAAAAGCATTGAGTATAAAGCATATCATAACCAGGGAATAGAGACCAACAACAGCAATCCTGGTATATACATTGCCTGATATGCTATGAAGCCATACACAGAAAAAAACAGAAAAGACATAAATAGCAAGAGATGTGTAGATATTGATGTAGTTATTGATATAAATGCCGGCCAATATGTTTAATCCATGTGTGCTATTGCTTGTAGATCCTTCATTAAATAAATCGGAAAGTGTTTGTCTGAAAATATCGAGGTGTCCGAGGCAGTACATCAGTAGAATTACAGAGATTATTCCTGCAATAAGACCGGAAATGGAATACAGGATGTTATAAACCAGTGTTTTGCCGTTTTTCTCATAACAATATCCGATCAATAGAAGTATTCCCAGTGACAGCATGGTTACATTGCTGATCCTGGTGAAAATATTTATACCTACTATAAATGCTCCTGTAAACAAAGATAAGCGACTGTTTGAGCAGAGTCCTTTATGAATAAAATATACGGCAATGGATACAAGCAGTGCTGTAAAATAATTGTGATGAAAGATAATAATTCCGTAGTTATGCATCAACAATACTGCACATGTGGCCATTGGTACGATAATAGGCTTAATAAGCTTTTTTGTTGATAAATAGGTAAAGTAAATAGTCAGAATAACGATAATTATATTGAATATTCTAAAGGATACGATCCCTTTACATCCGAAAAAGAAATTCCAGATACCACCGGCAATATCCGTGAGATAATAGATAAAATGGGATCCGATCGATGAAGGATTATTAAATATTTGTTGATATGCAGTTAATGCATAACCTTCGTCTGTTAGGTTGAACCCCTGAAAACAGAGAGCCAGCTCGTAAATAAATGTAGCAAGAAGAGTAAAAAAGATAATTTTTTTTTCTGATGGTAAATCTTTAGAGAACATAGAAATAATTTAAAGGATAAAATTTTAACTGGGAATTATTTCAGATACAGTTTCTAATTTCTGGGAGGTAGCCGGTGTATTTCCTGTTACTCCTTCTGTACTTTCTTTCATAAAGAGAATTTTAACAGTTTGAAGGATGATCAGGAAATCCTGGAAAAGAGAATAATTGCTGATATATAGAAGATCATAACGAAGTTTATCTTCAAAACTGGTATTATATTTACCTTCCACCTGTGCCAGTCCGGTAAGGCCTGCCTTGACTTTCAGGCGTTGTTTAAACTGGGGTATCTGCTGTTCAAATTGTTCTGCAAAGAACGGGCGTTCCGGCCGGGGACCTACAATACTCATATCTCCTTTCAATATATTAAGGATCTGGGGAAGTTCATCCATGCGGGTGGCCCGTATCAGATTACCTATTTTCGTGATACGCGGGTCTTTATCTCCTGCTAAGACAGGACCGGATAATTTTTCTGCATCTGGCACCATTGTCCGGAATTTTAGTACCTTAAAGATCTTCCCGTTCTCAGTCAGACGTTCCTGTGTATAGAAAACGGGGCCTTTGTCCATCTTGACCAATAGTGTAACCACTAATCCTATGGGCAATGCGAGGACAAACCCGGTCAAACCCAGGAATAGATCGACCATTCGCTTAACAAAACGTTCTTCCAGCGTGAGACCCATCCGGTCGATATGAAAGGTAGGTATATCGTCGGTTTTTTGCATGGAAGCCGACATAATGAATACATCTCTGTATTCCGGTACGAAATAAACTCCAGTGCTCTTTTCTGCAGCAGTCATGAGTATTTTTTCCCGACCTTTGTTACTAACGCCTGCCGATAGAAATACCTCATCGCTTCTCCGGATGGCAGTTGTCAGATATTTATCGTTTTCCTGGCAAATATACCTGACCCGATAGATATCCCTGTATTTTGATGCAATAATCTCTGCCAGGGATTTCGATTCCGGTCCTATCAGTACAATATCTCTGACTCCATGTGTTTTTTTTGCGGCTTTCCATACAATTAACCTCCAACAGGTCAGGAATATCCAGTAGAATACTGCACTCAGGAAGATGATGCTGCGGGGCATAGCCATGGCCCCTTCCCGTACAAAAAAACAAGTGGCCATAATTCCTACTGTCAGGGATACCGAAATCAGTAACACGGTATAGATAACGTCTCCGATTTTTCTGCGGGTAGAATTATATAGCCCGAATGAATACATGAATATCAGATACAATATTCCGATGACCGGAGCAATGATATAGAAAGCTTGTATATTCTGTTCATAATCCTGCAGGAGATTGCTTCTGCCTAGTATTTTGTAGCTCAGCAGGATGCTGCCGAATACGATTATGAGATCGGTGAGGATGATTAGGAGTCGTTTCATGTAATTGAAATTTGAAATTTGAAAATTGAAAATGGATGGGCATTTTCTTGTTTGGATAGGTATTTCATATTGTTTGATGATGGGTTAGATTGATTGATATACTTCTTCCAGGTCTTTTCTGATGGAATTTGTGGTATAGAGTTCATTAGCCCGTTTGGAGGCATTTTCTCCCAGTCTGATTCTCAGGCTGTTGTCGTTCAATAACAGGTTGATTGCATGGGCCAGGGCTTGGGAGTCCCTATTTTTTACTTCTAATCCGGTTTTCTGATGGGGACTTACCCAGTTTACTCCTGATCCGGGAATGGTGAAAGTAACCGAAGGTAAGCCGCAGTACATGGCTTCTGCCAGTGCAATACCGAAAGCTTCGTTTCTGGTGATGGAAGGAAAAGCAAAAATATCGGAAGCATATAAATAATGGCGAAGCATATTGTCACTCAAACGACCAGGAAAATCGATCCGGGCGGCAGATGGCATATTTTTCAGTTCTTTACTCAATGGACCCGTTCCTGCTATTACCATTACTGCATTTTCCTTTAGATGAGAATTGGCTTCTACCATGTATTTGAATCCTTTGTAGGGTACATGACGCCCGAAAGCAAAAATAATCTTCTTTCCTTCGTATTGTGACCTGATTTTAAGGATGGCTTCTTCATCATCTTCTTTTTTGTCTAATTTCCCGGTGTTGATTGTATTCGGAATAACCCGGATTTTGTTTTTCCAGGGAAGAAGTATTTTAGATGCGGGAGCATACAGGGGACTGGTGACTACTATTTTATCTGCCCTGCGTAATAGCCAGTTTTCCATCGGTTGATAGAAGAAATGCAGAAATTTTTGTTCTATAATATCCGAATGCCAATGGACGATTAGATGAACCCTTGCCGGAAGTAAGTTCTCCAGATATACACCGGCTAATGGATTCGGAGTGTGAAAATGTACGATATCCGGGCATCTCAGACTGAAAATCTTTTTTAATTCCGTATATAAAGAGAAAGATATTGCTTGACTGAATAACTTCTTCGTTGTTCCGCAACGTGTTACGTTCACTCCTTCGTATACTTCCTGAAGACTCTCATGTTCATGATGATAACAAACCACCTCGTGATTGTATCCGGGAGTAGCCGAAACGATACTGTGACATACGTCTTCTATTCCTCCGATATGCGGAGGATAAAAGTTAGGGATGTGTAGTATTCTGGTAGTCATCATTTGTTTTACTTAGTTTTTCAAATAAATTAATCCATTGCAACATAACAATTTCTTTCCGGTAATTCCCGGCTGTCAGACGGGCTGCTTCTCCCATCTTTTTTCTTAGTTCCGGAGATGTAATCAATGTACATATCCTGTCGGATAAACCGTCGATATCTCCTGTCTCGAGAAGGAAGCCGTCTATTCCATCTGTAATGAGGTCTTTAGGACCACAAGGACTGTTAAATGCCACTACCGGAATTCCGCATGACATGGCTTCTGCGATTACCATTCCGAATGCTTCCAGATAACGGGATGGAAAGATCAATAGAGAACTTTCCAAATACCGTTGATGAATATTATCTACTGCGTCGTGTATCCAAACCTGTTTCTCCAGGTTGTATTCTTTGATTAGTTGAAGAAGATTCTCCTTCTGGTTACCGTTACCATATAGGTGCAATTCCCAGGATGGATCTTTTTTAGCCACAGCTTTCCATGCCTTTATCAGCATGTCGAATCCTTTTTCATATACCAACCTTCCTGCAGCAATAGCTTTTTTATTGGCGCATGAAGAGGCTTTCTCAGGAAAAAAAGGAAGAGGATTGGGGATGACAGAAATATTATTTTTCTTTTTCCGGAAATTTTTCTCTTCTTGGGTTAATACGACCAGGCGGGAGAGTTTTTCTGATTCCCTGTATAGTTTTTGAGTTCTGACTCTGGAAATGAATTTGGCTATAATACCTTCGGAAAGTTTATCGGCCATCAGTTCCCTGAAATTTCCCTGAAAATGAAGTTCTCCGATTTTAAGGCTTCCATCATTCAAAGTATGTAGAAATTCCATGTCTAAGCCTAATGTGGAAACAGTGATATCCGGACGAATATCGTATAATAATTTTATCAGGGCTTTTTTGTATTCTTTGATTTTTTTGTAACGGGATATGCATTTTTGCCAATAAGTTTCTTTTCCGAAATTTTCATGGATTCCTATATCTAAATGATACAGTTGGATACGAGGAGACAAAGGATAAAAAATCGGACGATTCAATTGCTCGGTTGTAACAATAGATATCTGGTAGTTGGTATGCATGACCAGATAATTAACTTTGATACTTGTTACCCGTTCCATTCCACCCGGATTAAAGAGACCTCCCGGTAGTAAATAAACTATTTTCAATCCTTTTGTTTCTTTCATTGTTTTTGTAGATTGCTACATCTTTTTTTTCTTTTTTATGTCGGATTGTCATCCGGTTTATGGAATAGGATTTTCAATAATTCATCCCAATTCTCTGCAAAGGGTTTGTGATATACCGTTTTTGCAGTTTCATCAAATCTGATTTTTCCTTCAACGATTTCTTTCATGATTCCAGCTAAGATGCTGGCATCGTCCGGATCGAAAAATTTCACCCGGTCGTACTGTCCTATGGTTTCTTTGGCATAAGGAAGATTGGCCGCCAGAATGTTTTTCCCCATTTCTTTGGCTTCTGTTAACGGCAATCCCCAGGATTCTGTTTTTGATGGAAAAATAAGATAGTCGCATGCTTCATACAAAGCAGTGATATCTTCCCGCGAAAGATATCCGGCGAATTTCAGGTTTTTCAGGTGTTTGTATTTCTTATACAGATGCCGGGAATATTTATTTTCTTTTCCATCGATAGTCAATATTACTTCAAGATTTGTAACTCCTTTTTTTTCCAGGAGGGAAAGAGCCTGGCAGATGATACCGAAATTTTTGTGAATCATTGGGCTGGCAGGATAGAAAAATATTTTTCCGGTATGGCGGAACTCATTATCTTTCCTGAAATATTTTGCAAAATTTTGTACAGGAAGTGAAACAACGATATTTCTAATACCGTACATTTTCCGGAAAGATTCCCGGGTGGCTTCCTGTTGTACAATTACATACTTATTTTTACGGATATTGATCCGGTATATGTGTTTTAGAAAAACACTGAACATGAAAATGGGATATTGTAACCTGAAATCGTTCCATCCGGCCTGGTAAAAAGGAAAAGAACTGTGGCAATAAACAAGCCTCATACCTGCGCGAACGCGGGGAGTTAAATCGTGCATGGAAAACCAGCAGGATGGTTCCAGCCGTTTTGACAATCTGTAAAAACCGATATATTCGTAATACAATCTGAATAACCAGGATTTTCTTGATTTTGGAAAGGTAATATATTTTACATTGGCGTATGCAGGGTATAATTTTTCATCGTGTACCATAGCGATAATCTGGTAGCTGTTTCCTGCATATGCAGATAACGCAGCTATGCAATCCTGCATTACTTTCAATGTTCCACCCGTAAACAAATTGATTCCGGATACGACTATCGTTTGTATGTTTTTGTCTCTTTTCATCCTTGGTATTCTGTTTATACAGGCTTTTGCTGCCGGTAATAAAATCGGGCCATGTAAGACGATCCTATGAAAAGTAACAGAACTTGCATGATATTCTGGGTCCCGATAGTCAGTCCTTTATATTCCAGAAAGAATAAATGGATGAATAAGGCAAGCAAGCAGAGAAAATCGGCATAATCTTCCCAGCTGTTTCCATTTCTGGAAATATATAGCGGATTGATGAAGTATAGCGATTGGTACAACATCAGGCATAATGCGAAAGGGATTCCTCCATAGAGCACGGAACGCATATAACCGGCATCCGTATTTTTATAGTAAGAATTGTTTTCTCCCTCAAAACGACCGTCTCCATGTAGATAAGTCTCCGGAGGCAGTATAAAGTAGTGATTTTTAATAGCTTCCGATGAGTCTGTGGTGAGCTGTCCGGATGTTTCATAATTGTAAAAGATTTCGAAGGCAAAAGGAAAAATGTCTTCCAGTAGAGATTTCCGTTGCTTGGGAGTTATCAGGAAGGCATATATAGTGATGATTACGGCAATGGGAAGTATTGATTTCCTGATAATTTTTACAATCGTATCGAGAAAATTGCTGAAAAGGAGTATACTCATGATACAACCCATGGAAAAGCCGATAAAAGCAGTTCTTCCTGAAAGAACGGAACCAAACAGGAGCAGGAAAAGAATAATATATATCCAATATCCTGTGAATTTTTTTTGATTATCGATCAGTAACAAACGGAAAAATAAAATGAATGCAACGCCAAATCCGGCTGGAAGCTCAAAAAATGGACTTCCAGACAGTGCATATCCCCTGAAATATATTTTAATAGCACCGGTGGAAAGAATTTTTTGCATCTTTTCGGGTTTGATAGAAATCAGGAAATCTCCGAAAGGAGGAATCAGGAAGCCCAGTAGCTGGATAATGGACTGTATAACAAATGCATAGCATATAATTGCTGCTGCATGTTCGAAAGCGTTCGATTCATGCCCTTCCAGTAGTACCGGTAATGCAAATACCAGACAACACAACATGGAAAATTGTAGTATAAGAGCTTTGGATAATACATAATCGAATGTTCCATAACTTATTGTAATGAAAATAGATAAGATATTAATAGCTATTAGCCCTGCAAATATCAGGATAATATACTTTTGCCGGAAGTAATAGAAAGGGATCGACTTTCTGACCGATATGTAGTAAATAAAAGACAATATAGCAGACAATACAGATGAATTATATAATCCGGGTATCCTGAAATTAAATATGATCAGAAATAATATGATTGCTTTTCCTATCAGTGGCATTGCTCCTGTTTTTTATTTCCAGACCGATTTGCCGGAGAACCAGCAAAAGCAAAGTTTATAAAATCCTTTCAGATGATTTTTTAGAATAAATCCATCCCTATAGGGAGGATTGAATTCAAAATATCGTAGCGCTTCTTTTTTATGTTTCCTGGCTAATACGCTAAAATTCAGAGAAGCCCTTCTGGAAATTACTTTGTTGAATAGATTCGGTTCTATTTTATCTTTCCAACTGTAGATGATTTCCCAGGTGGCAGTATACATTTTCAATGTATGGGTGGTCATGTTCTTTCCATGCCAGCGATAATAAGCAAAATATTCGTCTATATAAGCAATTTTGCTGATCCATGCCACTTTCAGGAATAGATCAAAATCTTCGGTAATTGTATTTTCATTATAACCTCCGCAGGCATCCATAATTTCCGTGCGGAGCATTACTGATGAAGAAGGTATACAATCGTTTTCAAGAAGAGATTCAAATTTCAGGCTTTCTACCGGATCTATTACCGGGTCTATAATCTGAACATCTTCAATCAGTTTTCCTTCTGTATTTACCATATGGATTTTTCCGCAAACCATTCCGTATTCCGGATGGTTTTCCAGGAATTGTACTTGTTTTTCAACTTTATCTAATAAAAGATAATCATCCGATCCTGATCCAGTTATATATTTTCCGTGTACATATTTCTTACGGGCTTTATTCAATGTTCTGGATAATCCTATGTTTTCCTGAAATTCCAGGATGAATCCATATTGTTTCTGCAAGCGTTGAAGTATTTCACGGGAATTGTCTCTGGAGCCATCGTCGATTACGATCAACTCGATATTTTCATATGTTTGATTTACAATACTTAGAATGCAGTCTTCTATATAGGCCGCATGGTTGTATGAAGGTACGATTACCGATACCAGTGGGAGAGAGGTATTTAATGTGTTTCCGATCATTCAGAATCTGTTTATCAATTCTACTATTTTTTCGGCTTCACTGCCGCTTATTATACTACTGATAGGAAGGCTAAGGACCTCTCTGCTTATTTTCTCGGTGACAGGCAGATGGACGGTGTTCCACTCCTTATATGCTTCCTGTTTGTGTGGAGGTATGGGATAATGAATTTGGGTTTGTACTCCATTTTTCGTCAGATATTTTTGCAAAGTATCTCTTTCTGTGCACCTTATCACATACAAATGATATACATGAGATTCTCTCATAACCACTTTGGCAGGGAGGATGATCTTTTCATTTTTGATATGCTCTGTGTAGTATGCGGCAATTTTTCTCCTGGTTTCATTTTCGTGATCGATGTATTTCAGTTTTACAGAAAGAAATGCCGCTTGTATCTCATCCATGCGACTGTTGAGTCCGCAATACCGGTTGATATACTTTTCCCGTGATCCGTAGTTTGCCAATGCACGGATGGTTTCTTCCAGCACTTTGTCGTTAGTGGTGACTGCCCCGCTATCACCCAATGCACCCAGGTTTTTGCCTGGATAAAAGCTGTTGCCGGCAGCATCGCCGAGACTTCCGGAATATTTTCTGACTCCGTCTGCATCTTCATAATGGGCACCAACCGCTTGTGCATTGTCTTCTATGATCTTCAAATTGTATTTCCGGGCAGTCTCTTCTATTTTCTTGTTCCAGCAAATTCTTCCGTACAAGTGTACAACCATGATGGCCTTTGTTTTGGAGGTAATGTGTTTTTCAATGCCGGAATATGGTAAATTATAAGTTTCAATATCAGGATCTATCAGAACAGGTTTCAGTTGGTTATCTGTTATTGCAAGAATCGATGCGATATAGGTGTTGGCGGGAACGAGTATTTCATCTCCTTCTTTCATAATACCCTGTTCGATGTAAGCCCGGAGGATCAGGCGCAGGGCATCTAATCCGTTGGCACAGGCAATCGTACTACTTCCGATGTATTCAGAAAATTTCTTTTCAAATTTTAGGGTTTCTTCTCCGAGCAGGAACCATCCTTTATCGATGATCCTGGAGGCTGCTTTCTTGAGTTCTTCTGCGTAAATGGCATTTATTTTTTGAAGGTTCAGAAATTTTATCATAATTTATAATATTCTTATTATTAGTGATATAATATTATTTATATAATCTTTTTATTTATATTCTAATACGCTAATAAATCTATATCAATTTCAGAAAATTTCCAGTTTTCTCCATGTCCGCAACATAATATAGGATCTTCTTTTTCATATTTTTTTTGCAGTTTCGTTATGCTATTTTTCCATTCCTCTCGCCTGCCTCCGGGCAGTTTTGTAACGGTTTTTTCTCCTTTAATAATAGTATCTCCCGTAAACAGATAGTTTCCTATTGCAAAACACATGGAAGCTTCTGAGTGGCCCGGAGTAGGAGTAAATCTGATATCCATATCACACCAGTTTATGGAAGACTCTTCCTTGATCGATATATCTGCCGGTTGTAACTCAAATCCTTTTCCATTATAGTAGATAGACATGTTTTTTCGTTTATTCCGGATATACCGGGAACATATTCCGGTTGCAATTACCCGGGCATCCGGAAACAAATTTTTAATGGCATCCGTACTCCATATATGATCGAAATGTTCATGGGTAAGGATGATGTAATCAAGTATTTTTCCTTGTAGCAGGCTGACAATTTCGCTACTATCGCTGCTTCCCGGATCAATCACAATTGTTTGTTTTCCTACAGATACTACAAAACAATTGGAGCTTACCGGTTTATTTTCAATTCTTTTGATATCTATTTTTTTATCCATTTTCAGATAAAGTCATTTTCATTACCTGTACACATTGACTGATGTGTTTTATTTTTCCCCGGTTGAATTTTTCAGGTTCAATCCGGTAGTAGATATTCAGCTCATCTGTTTCAACTATTTCGGGATCAAAAGACCTGACGTACCTGTGGGTATTGTTGTCTTTCTGGGCATCACTATACAATATTTTTTTTCCCAATAATTCGAATCCGATTTCAATGCTGATGATATTTCCCAATACGGAAGCACCCAATGCAGCATCCGGAGAGAAAAGCCAGCTTCCCTGGGTAAATGTATCTTCCGTTATGTCATATATCCGGGCTACACCTTGCCGTTCTCCATTTAGCAGAAATATGAAATAATAGTCAGATCCTTCTGTTTCCCGGATTTTATAATTCCGGATCCATTCTTTCTGCACTTCTACATCCGGGGAGGTTTTGTGCAGGTATCTTCCCAATTTTGGATCGGTTCGTAATGCGGTAATGAATTCCGCGTCATCTTCCGTTACCAATCGCACATATAATCCGTAGCGGTCTGTTGTGAAATTATCTGGCAGTTTTTTCATTATCCTGTAATATTAATGGTTCTCCCTCCATCTACAGTCAGCTGCTGACCTGTAATCCACCTGGCATCCTCACTAATCAGAAAGCTGACGGTACCGGCAATATCGTCCGGTGTTCCTGGTCCCAGGGGGCAGACATGGTTTGTCCGTTCTGCCAAAGCGGTATCTTCATAAATATGTTCGGTCATTGCCGTCCGGATTCCTCCGGGCAGTACAGAATTTACCCTGACCTTCGGTGCCAGTTCAACAGCCAGGCTACGCATCAATCCGTCCACAGCAGCTTTGGAAGCTCCGTAAGCGCTGAATGCCTTTGCACCGAAATTGCTGATATTACTGGATATCAATACGATACTTTTTAAAGCATCCTGGTTGATTTTTTTTCTGTACAAAACTTTGACAATGATAGCTGCCGAAACAACGTTGATATTAAAGGACGTTTGAAACAGATCTACTCCGGACATTTTCAAAGGAATGGTTTTGAGATACCCGGCTGAATGAATAAAGTTGCTGACCAAACAATTTTGCTCTGTCATGAATGTGACAAGGGATTCTTCTAACGCATTCACATCTAATAGATCGAACTCCCAGATCAGATGCTCTTTCCCGGTATTACATGCTTTCATGGTTTCCAGCAGACGCTCTTTATTTCTTCCTCCGATAATGAGTCTGTATTTTTCGGAGAGACGGATAGCAATTTGCCTTCCTATACCGGAAGATGCACCGGTTACCAGTATATATGTTTGCTTTTCTTCCATTCGGAGTATCCGGATTTATTTTTTACTTTCTACCAATATTTTCAATCCGCCGATTGTTTGCGCATTCCTGATTTCGGAAGCGGAGACTGTTACCCCATAATGTTCTCCAGCAAGAGCGATGATCGATAATTGAGTAAGGGAATCCCATGCATCGAATTCTGTTAGTACATCTTCTGTGCGGACGATATCCACTTCGAAAATTTCGGCCATTTGTTCAAGAAACTGATCCATTTTTAATAATATATAATATGATTAAACTGTAATTTTCCTAATTGCTGGCAGATGGCTGCCCAGGTGAGTCCTACCCCAAATCCTGCAAAGCAGACTTCAAAAGAATTTTCCATTGCTTTTGTTCCTAGATTGAAACTGATATTGGTAGGAATGGTAGCTCCGCTGGCATTGCCGAAATTCTCAACAATATTAGCCGGCATTTTTTCCCGGGAAACACCAATTTTATCTGCCAGTTTGTTCAACATAAATTTGTTAGGTTGATGAAAAAGATAATAATCTATTTCTTCTGTTGTTTTGCCTGATAAAGAGAGTAATTCTTCAATCATGGGAGGCACCTCGGCTTGTACAAAATTGAATACTTCATCTCCTTTCATTACCAGGTTTTCCTGGCTTCGCAAATTCCCGTTTTCATCTTCCTGCATTTGGGCCGTTGCGGGAGTACAGGGAGTCCTGAAACCTCCTGCCGGAATTTGGAGAGAAAATGCTCCATGCCCGTCCATATTCAGAACAGCATGGATATCACAGGGTTTCGTACTCCTTTCCACCACTGTAATACAAGCGGCATCTCCCGTAAGAGGGTGGCTGTTCCTGTCTTGTTTGCTTACTTTCCGGCTGAGTACATCGGCATTGAGCACAACGACTTTCGTGATGCAGGGTTGATCGAGTAGCATATATGCCTGTGTCAATCCGATGATAAAACCGGCACATCCCTGGTTAATATCTAAGCAGAGTACATCAGGTCCAAGTCCTAATTTCCCCTGGATAATATTACTGGTTGGCGGCATAAAATGCTCGGGCGATTGGGTAACGAGTATCAAGGCGCTGATATCTTCTTTCCGGAGATATTCCTTTTGTATCAGATATTCAATGCCATACACACACATATCCGAAACATTGGTGCCTTCTTTTACTACCCGGTGTTTGTTATAGCCCATAGCTAATTTAAGTTTCATACACTTGGCCGGGGAAAAGTTGTAATGCGCCATATCTTGTTCGAATAAAATTTCCTGCTGGGGAAGAACACTTAGTACACCACTGATCCGTTTGTCCTTAAATTTGAAATGAAGACCCATTTTATTGAACGTTTTCGTTAAGCAATGAGCAGAAATAAAATTTATTTTGATTATGCTATTGCGAGAAAATGACTAAATTTATTGAACACCGTTTTTATGCAATAACTCAATGATTTTACTTATACTTGAGAAATTTTCGGGCAACACATCTACTCCGTCAATAGAAATGCTGTATTGCTCGTCTAAAGTAGTGACAAGGCTTACCACATCGAAAGAATCCAACATGCCTTCTTCTATAAAATTCACATCCCGGCTGAAATCAAATTCGGGACGCAGTTCTTCTAAAATTTCAATAATCTGTTGTTTCATTATTCCTTAATCATTATATAATCATACAGTTCTTCTGTTTCAAATCCGTAGTGCCGGTAACGCTTGATTGCATTTTCATTATCGCCAAGTACCCATAATAACTGTCGCCCGCTATTTCGGCACTCGTAGAAAAACCGTTTGAGTAAAACCGAACCGATTTTTTGCTCCCGGTATACAGGAAGTACAAGCCAATAGCGTAATATAGAAGTCATTCCCTGGATCTCAAAAACAACAAAACCACTGATTTTCTCTCCTTCTGTGGAAATAAGTATTCTCTGTGCCTCGATCCATTCATTGATCTCTTCAAGTGAAGGTAGTTGTTCGCTATATTTGTCGAAATATTCCTGAATTAGTTTGTACAACTCTTCAGCATGATTGTGTTGCGCAAATTTTATTCGTGTATCAAAGGATTGTATTTTGTCGATGTCTAAAATCCGGCTCATCCGGTGTAGTGTTTTGTGATACCTGAATCCACATGGTATAAATAATTCGGCATAAGATTTTATCTGATTTTGTTTTCCGATCAGATCGCATACAAAGACTGTTTTTGGATATATTTCAGTTAGCTTGATTAGTGAATCTTCCAGATTTTTGTGGTTTGTTGAAAAATAACAGAGATGATAAAAATCATGATCTTTCGAAAGGATGAATATAGACTTTTCGGTAGTAACTTCGAAAATCGATTGCGATTTTATCAGCCGGTTGCATTTTTCTTTGCTCATAAAGAAGTTAGTTAAAAAACCTTCCTTCTGTTCTTTTATACTGCTGGCTGCCTGTTGTATCTGATTGAAAGATATAATTTTATCCATTGATTTCTTTTCCAAGTTTGACTCTGTCTATTTTCCCATTAGCGCTCAATGGCATCTCACTCAGTTTATGATATCTGACCGGTATCATGTACTTGGGAACAAACTGCAACATTTTTTTTCTCAATTCTCCCGGATTCAGTTCTTCGTCTGACTGGTAGAACAATACAATTTCTTTACTGCTGTTATTGTAAATAATGCAGACTGTTTTCACCAATCCGGTACCCAGGACGGCATTTTCTATTTCGCCCAGTTCAATCCGGTAGCCGTTGTGTTTGATCTGGAAATCCTTTCTGCCGACATACATTACTTCTCCCAACTCATTCCAATAAGCGACATCGCCTGTCCGATAGATTAATTCAGGGTAGTATGGGTTCAATGGATGCTGTACGAAAGCGTTTGCCGTTTTCTCCGGATCACGATAATACCCCATGGCCAATGAAGAACCCCTGACGCATAAGTCTCCATGTTCTCCGGTTTCAGCCAGACGGTTATCATCTGTCAGAATCAGGATTCCACTGTTCCGGCAGGGAATGCCGATGGGCAACGGTTCGTTGTCGCTGAATTCCCGGTCAACGATGTAATAGGTACAGTCGACCGTAATTTCCGTAGGACCGTACAAATTGGCATAAAGGCAATCCGGCAGATGTTTGCGCCAGTAGTTGAGATGTTTGTTTGGCATCACTTCACCGGCAAATAATATTTTTTGCAGGTATTGGGGTTTCTTTTGTTCCAATATATTAAAATTGGCCACATTTACCAGTACAAAGGGAACCCAGAATACGAAATTGATTTTTTTCTGATTGAGAAAATCAATCAGCTTGGCCGGAAAGGCGTAGTATTCGTCGGGGACAATAACCAGTGTTGCTCCTGTGGAGAACATCAGATAAAGGTCCAGTGTAGAATTGTCGAAATAAAAGGGTGCCTGATTGGCTATGACTGCCTGCTCGTCTACCCGGAAGGTTTCAATAGCCCAATCCGTATAATCGATCACGCCGCGGTGGGAAATGACTACTCCTTTGGGATTGCCGGTAGATCCGGATGTGAATATGGAGTATACAGGATTTGTATCGATTACCTGTTGCAGAATTTGTTCGATCCGGATTTGTTGCAGTTGCCGGTCTTCTCCTATTGTAGGGAGGGCTGGGATGTCATCGATGTTTACAATCGTTCCGGAATAAAAAGATTGGAGTTTATCGTAGTTTGCCTGGTTGGTCAGGACAATAGCCGATTGTAAAGATTCGAATATGCTACTGATCCTGCTTTCCGGTGATTTAGTATCGATAGGAACATAAAAATTTCCGGAATAGTTGATTGCCGCAAAACAAACTACCATATCACAACTTTTGGGCATATATACGGCAATGGGCCGGTTAAAAATGCCATGGTTAGCTATATGACAGGCAATTTCATGGGATCTTTCCTGTAAAGCAGAGAATGTCAACGTTTGTTGTGTATCGTCTACTGCTATTTTATCTGGAAATAATCGTACTGTCCGGTCAAGATATTCTGTAACATGAATCTGCATCTTCCAGTAAAGTTTTTTTATATGATATAAATTTTTCGTATGACCGGATATAATCCTGTTCATTGTATTCTTTTGATGCCAATACCAGGCATATGGCTCCGGATGAGAAATTATTCAACTCCCTCCAGATTCCGGGCGTTATGTGTAATCCGTAATAGGGACGGTTTAACGAAATGCTTTTTTTGTTATGACCGTCATCGATGATTACATCAAAACTACCGCTGACCGCTACGATCAGTTGTTCTAATTCTATGTGAGCATGCCCCCCCCGGGATTCTCCTCCGGGTATGTCATACAAATAGTAAACCCGCCGGACTTCAAACGGCAGGTCTATATTGTTGTTCAGAGCGGTGATATTCCCGGCCCTGTTGTGTATTTTCGGTAGTGTCATCAAATGACAGTCATAAACAGAACTCATCTTTTTTTTTTGCATTTTCTCGAATATTTCGAAATCGTGTATGTAATCGTCTTCATTGTAAAAAGTAGATGCCAGTACCATGCACACGGCATTCGTTGAAAAATTTTCCATCCGTCTCCACACCATTTTGGGAATGTACAGTCCCTGATAGGAGCGGTTCAGGGAATAACGAGTGTCCTCTTGTCCATTGTTTAGTATTACATCGAAACTTCCGGATAAGGCGATAATAATTTCCTCCTGTGTTTTGAAAGCGTGTCCACCTCTAATTTCGCCACCCGGCACATCGTATATCCAATAGGTGCGCCGGATGTTGAAACTCAATGGAATTCCTTTTTCTACAAAGGACAAATTACCCCGGTCGTCCAAAATTTTCGGAATATCCAGCATCATTGCCTTGTTTGTATTGCAGAAAGATTCCATTATTAGAAAACTTATTTTATGAACTTGAACTCAATTTATCTTTCCATCAAAATTACCACCCGGTTGTTTTCGTTGATTGCCTCCGGTTGTGTTTCATCGCCATATGCCTGAACAATCAGCCGATCTTTCCGGATTCCTTTCTTGGTCATATATTCCACTACGCGGTTAACACGCTTTTCGCTGATTATTTTGTTATAGGCAACAGTTCCGGTTTGTTTATCAGCATAACCCATTACCAATAGTTTAGTTTGCGGATGGGAGTTCAGATACGCAATAGCTCCATCTATCTTTTTAGACTCTGTCTGAGAGAAATACGAAGAGTTAATACCGAAATAAATGTATTCTGTTTCGTAGGTAACATTGGTGATTTCTCTAACTTTTTCTACGGTCTGTACAACAACTTCTTTTTTGTTACAACAATTAGCCTTGATGCTATCTGTTTGAGCCTGAAGATTGTTGATACGGAAGTTTTGTTCTTTCATCTGATTTTTCTGTGCTTCGATCTGACCTCTTTGTTCGTTGATTTTTTGGTTCATTTCATCGAATTGAGCAGTCAGGTCAACCGGTTTCGGAAAATATTTATTGATATTAAAGTGGAGGCCTACCATCAGAGTAGATAAACCGTCATTCTGTGCATGACCGGCATAACCGTCGAATTCACGTCCCATTATATAACCCTGCAATTCTACGAACAATGCTGTTTTTTGATTGAAATTAAAGTTGGTTCTGATACCCGCTTTGTACAATACATCTTGAGAAACCGGATTTTCATCACCTTCGAATGTGTAATACAGACCTGCCCCTGCAAAAGGGATTATTTCTACAGGGCGGTATTCTTTATATCCTAAAAACAAATTAGTGGCATTTGCCATTACATTGACACCGAATGTC
>JAVBLA010000080.1:0-14578 GCA_031553775.1 Bacteroidales bacterium | reverse complement strand
TTCACAGGGTACATATTTCCGGAACGCTTTCCCTTACAGCCACCGCGAAGGATACGGCACCCGTTACGAAACCCCCAACTGTCTTGGCTGTTCCGCTAAAGGCCTTTTAACGGGCACCCGTACCCATTTGCTGGATGGTTCAGGAGAGATTGTCACCACCGCTTTTTACTATGACGACAAAGGCCGTGTCATCCAACAGATATCCACCAACCACCTCGGGGGATTCGACAGGGAGTACACCCTTTATAACTTTACCGGCCAACCCCTCAAAGTCCTGAAGGAACATACATCTCCTTCGGTTGCTCTGTTAACTGAACTATATGAATATACCTACGACCATGCCGGCCGCCCCATAGATACTTACCATACCCTCAATGGCAGCACCCGGGAACTCGTTTCCCACCTGGCCTACGATGAACTGGGAAGAGTACAAAGCAAAAAACTGGGAGATAAGGAAACCACCACCTACGATTATAATATCCGCGGTTGGCAGACCGGTCAATCCAGTCCGAATTTTAAACAGGAATTGTATTATACTACCAATCCTGTAACAGGAGGAGATACTTATTACAATGGAAATATCAGTGCTTCAATAGTCAAAATAGGAACAGAAACAAAAAAAGGCTACAGCTATCGTTACGATGGACTGAACCGCCTGAGGGAAGGTAATTACGGGGAAGGTGATGCCCTGACCGGTAATGCCGGCCGGTTCAGCGAACATCTTTCCTACGATAAACACGGAAATATTGAAATGCTCCGGCGACATGGCGTATCCGGTACTACCGGCAGCGGTTTCCGGATGCAGAATACTTATGGAGAAATCGATAACCTGGATATGTCTTACAATGGTAATCAGCTGACCAATGTATCGGATGCAGCCGGAAATGTCTTGCTTTCAGGAGTAATGGAGTTCAAAGAGGAAAGCGATCCCCTGTATGACGATTATGCCTATGATGCCAATGGCAGAAGAATCTGGGATGTGAACAAAAATATTAGCAGGATCCGGTATAATTACTTAAATTTGCCGGAGGAACTGCAAACCCGGCAGGGCCACCAAACGATTTATACCTATTCGGCATCAGGCGTGAAGCTGAGGGTGAAACATATTACGGCTACAGGTATCGAGGTTCCGATGACAGAAACCCGGGAACTGGGCAGCAACCAGATATCATTGCAGACAGTAACGGATTATGTCGGGAACAAGATTTACGAAGACGGGCAGTTGAAGCTGGTCCAGACTCAGGAAGGGTATCTGGCCTATAACCAGGATATTGCATCAATAGTCGGTCAGCCACCCACATCGAATTGGTACTATTATTACAATCTCCGGGATTATTTGGGCAGTAACCGGGTAACAATGAAGAAGCAGAACAACAGCATGCTCTTGTTGGAGAAAACACATTACTACCCATTCGGGATGCCGGTTACCGAGTCTACGACTTCTTATTATACAATTTTTGGAGACAACACTCCTGATCGGTTCAAGTACAACAACAAGGAGTTTGACAAAATGCACGGGATCAACCTGTATGACCATGGGGCTAGGTTTTATGATGGGATGATCTGGCCGGGACCGGATCTGTTGTGTGAGATAGATTACAATACGAGTCCTTATGCATTTTGCGGAAACAATCCGGTGAATAGGATAGATCCCAACGGAATGTCATATTATAGTGGGCATGGCGCCACTTTCTGGGATGATTCGGATGTAAATGAAATTGAAAGAGACGGACTAATATATAAAAATGCAGGCAACTGGTTTTATAGTAGTACTGACGGAGAAACGTTTGCTTATTATAAAAATGAATTGGTTGGATATTATTCTCATGACAAGCTTAATGGTTATGTCTTTGTAGATCCTCTCGATCAAGCTGCTTATGACGAAAGGATGGAAATGCACCGACAGTCTATCTATGAAAGTAACGGACGTGTATATATCGGAGGGCGTCTGGCAGGAGAAGCCGGCTTACAAAATGTTTATCCTGAGTTTGCATTGATATCTTTTGGTAGGGGAATGAGCAATGCATATAGTGGTAGTAGTAGTGCTGCTAAGACGGGAACGAATGTTGTTTATCAAGGTGTGGACGCCGCAGGTACGGTTAGATATGTTGGTATAACAGCAAGGGAATCAGCCGTCAGGTTTGCAGAACATGCAGCATCAGGAACAGCAAAGTCATCACTTCAATATAATGTTATAAAAGGAGCAGAAGGTTTAACCCGAAGTCAAGCTCGAATTTGGGAACAGACCTTGATTAATCAATATGGATTAGGGAAGAACGGAGGAATGTTGTACAATCAAATAAACTCCATTGCACCCAAATACTGGTGGCAGTATGGAATTACTCCTTAAAATTTATTTATTATGGCAAGAGTAAGTACAAAAATAGGCGATGTGTTTTCCGTGAAAATAGATGACTACAGTAAAAAGTATTTTCAATTGATTGCATTTGACTTAACACAATTGAATAGCGATGTCATTAGAGCGTTTAAAACAGTATATCCAATTGATGCAAATCCCAGTTTGTCAGAAATTATGAACGGGGAAGTGGAGTTTTATGCCCATTGCGTTACAAAACTGGGTTTAAAGATGAATCTTTGGGAGAAAACAGGAAATAGTAATGTTATTGGCAATACAGACCAAATATTATTTAGAGACACAAGTGATTATGGCAAATGGATTGGAGAAGAGCCAATTAGAATATCTGAAAAATGGTATGTCTGGAATATTAATGGAAAGTTCAGAGACATAGGAAAACTTATCGGAGAAAACCAAAAGGCTGAAATCGGAGTTGTTATTAATCCCCATAGTATAGCCCATCGAATAAAAACAGGGAAATATGATTTTTTTTATCCTGATTTTGAATAATACAAAATGAAGTTATTTTTCAAAATATTACTTCTCATCTTCACAATGATTATTACCACAGTGGGAGAAGTGCATTCTTCCACTATGGTAAATATAAATATTTTGAAGAAAGATATTTCATGTTTTTTTCTTCAAGAATTACAATTTACTACTGTTACTTCTGAAAATCATTTTGGAAATCCTTGCTTAGATGAAGAAAATGCCATAACTTATAGGGATTGGGTTGTAAGCCTTAATAGGGATGCTAAGGGGGGAGGAAGAGTATTTTGGTCAGGCGGAGATAATGCAATGAATGTCGCAATGAATTATGCAAAATCTACAGGTGGCACTACTTTAGAAATGACCCGTGCTGGTCAGAATTTACAGAATCTTATAACTACTCGAAATATTCCTTGGTCCGAAGCAAGGCCTATGTGGGAAAGATTATCTTCTGTTTATGCACGAGGAGCAAATGGAACAGTACACTTCTTCCCAGGTGCAACTGTAAAGCCAGAAAGCATTTGGCTTAATATTGAAAAGCCAATATTGATCAATAATGGAGTAAAAATAATCACACATTATTAAGCTAAAGCTAATGAAAAAAATTAAACTAGGAAATATTACTCTTAGCTTATTAAGCGAGGACTATAATGTACGAATAAGATTAGGTAAGGAGGACATTCTCTTTGCTAACCAAAATGTTGACACTGTGGCTGTATTGGTTGAGAATAACTTCAATGTTGTAATAAATCATTACAAATTAATGATTGACAAGGGTCAAAAGGAATTTAATTTTGAAGATATAAGTTTTGTAAGTATTTCTATTGTATTGTACTATCTTTACATGTATAACTCATGGCGGACTCTCTATAAAAAACAAGAGAATAAAGATTTGAAATTTTATGAAAAAGATTTTAGTAATCCATCCACTTATGATATAGTGTTTAATTATTTCAAAGCAAAGTATTCAAATGATTGGGAAGCAAAGTGCGCTGTTTTGTTAGGAATGAAATTAGATGAGCTGAAAGCTTATTATAAAACAAGAGAAAATTTTTATAACAAGTAAAATGAAGTCATTTCTCAAAATATTATTTTTCATTTTCACAATATTTATTACCGCAGTGGGAGAAGCAAAGTCTTCTCCATTGTGTGAGATGGATTACGATACGAGTCCTTATGCCTTTTGTGGAAACAATCCGCTAAGGTTTATCGATCCGACCGGAATGTATTTTGACGATTACCATGTAAACAGGGAAAGAGGAATCCAGTTAATCGTTCAGACTGATTTTTCAGACAGGATTATTGTCGATGAGTATCTGGATGAATGTGTAGTTGTTACCGGGAAAATGCCTGCCAGCAGGAAGCAAAATCGTGATAACTCCGATGATTGGTATTACAATTGGTACAATAATTATTATCAGGGTACTTATCCGGAAATAACCACCCACAATTTTCTTGATATTATCGGATTCGTCCCTGGATTCGGCGAAATCGCAGACGGAGCTAACGCACTCTTGTATCTTTCTGAAAAGGACTATGCCAATGAATCTCTGAGTTGGGCGGCAATGGTTTTGAGGGTAGAATTTTCTGGTCAATTTTAGACTCTCTCTTATTTGGAAATATTCTTTCCTTTTATTATTTTTGTATTTCATTTGGTTTTCCATCTGATAAAATCATTAAATACCAACAACCTAAAACCATTGAACTATGGAAGAATTTTTGCAGAAAAAGTACATTAATCCGTTAACAGATTTCGGATTTAAAAAGTTATTTTTCAATGAATCAAACAAAGAGTTGTTAATTGATTTCCTCAATGAAATTTTACAGGAACAAAACCGGATAACCGACATCCAGCTTCAGCCCACACTTCATTTAGGACATACAGAAAACAACAGAAAAGTTGTCTTTGACATTTTCTGTATCACCGATAAAGGAGAGTATCTGATAGTCGAAATGCAAAAAGCAAGACAACCTTATTTCAAAGACCGTTGTCTGTTTTACTCAACTTTTCCTATCCGTCAACAAGCACCCCAGGGTCGTTGGAATTTTCAATTAAGAGCAGTTTATACTATTGCTATCCTGGACTTTGTTCTTTTTGAAGAATTTGAGGATGATAAAAATTATTACATAGAGAGAGTACAACTTGTGCGGGAAAGGACAAAAACACCTTATTCTGGTAAGTTAAAATTCATTTTTGTCGAACTGCCCAAATTTGACAAAAATATTTCTGAACTAAAGACCAATATGGATCGTTGGTTATATTGTATGAAAAACCTTTCTTTATTAGACTCTTGTCCTTTTGAAGAACAGGGAAAGATATTTGAAAGACTATTTAAAATTGCAGAAATAAACCAATTAACAGAAGAAGAGATGGAAGAGTATAAAAAAAGTATATTCGAATATGAAGATGTTCAGGATGCCTTGGAATATGCGAAGGAAGTGGCTAAAAAAGAAGGCTGGGATCAGGGTATTGAGAAAGAAAAAATAGAAATTGCAAAAAACTGCATCAAAGAGGGGATTCCTATAGAAGTTATTGTAAAAATTACAGGGCTCACATCGATACAAATCCAAGAATTAATATAAATAACAAGCGGATAGCAAAGGGATAGCGTCTAAATAAAAAACAAGATCACTTATCCCTTTATCAATTCTTTTGGGCATTTTTCAGAACCTGCCGCTCAAACCCACTATCTCATCTATTTTCTGTAATTCCACTTCTGAAAATGCAGAACAATCCAATGCCTTGAGATTATCTTTTAACTGCTCCACTGAACTTGTCCCCACGATAACCGAAGTTACCTCCGGATGATGCAGTACCCAGGCCAATGCCATTTCAGCCAGTGTTTGCCCCCTTTGCTGAGCAATTTCGTTCAATAAGAAAATTTGTTGGATTTTTTCAGGGGTTATTTCTTCTTTTTTCAGGAAACCATGTTCTTTGGCAGCACGGGAAGCAGAAGGAATTCCGTAAAGATATTTGTTTGTCAATAGTCCCTGCGCCAATGGGGAGAAAGCAATAAATCCGACTCCGAATTTCTCATTCAAGGCAAAATGTTCTTTTTCCGGCTGGCGGACAAACAAGCTATACTTATCCTGGAATATCAGGCAAGGTACGTGTTGGGAGCGCATCATTTCGTATGCCTGAAGAGCTTTATCTGCCGGATATTTGGATAGTCCTGCATATAGAGCTTTTCCCTGGCGGACCATATCTATCAGGGCCTGGATGGTTTCCTCCAAAGGAGTTTGGGGATCGTAGCGATGGCTGTAAAATATATCCACATATTCCACTCCCATTCTTTTGAGGCTCTGGTCGATACTGGCCATAAGGTATTTACGGGATCCTCCGTCGCCATAAGGTCCGTTCCACATCAGATGTCCGGCTTTGGTCGACAGGATCATTTCATCCCGGTGGTTCTTTAATTGAGAGGAAAGTATCTTGCCGAAGTTAGTTTCCGCACTTCCCGGTGGCGGTCCGTAATTATTGGCCAGGTCAAAATGGGTAACTCCCTGGTCGAATGCATGAAGGATCATTTGGGTTGCAACGGAAAAATCGTCCACATCCCCAAAATTATGCCACAATCCTAATGAGATTTTAGGGATTTGCAAGCCGCTTTTTCCACAATAATTATATTCCATCTGATGATTGTATTTACAGGAGGAAAAAATGTATCAAAATTAAAATATTCCGTCATTGCGAGCGATAGCGAAGCAATCTGCTGCGATTGTCAGGAAATTGCTTCGTCGTTCCTCCTCACAATAACGATCAGAGTCTACTTTTGATACATCATCTTATTTATCAATCGATTACTGTCACCCAGCCATGTACATCCGGTTCATCGCCATATTGGATCGCACGAAGCTTATCGTACAATTTGCGGCAGACAGGTCCCGGATTTCCGTCTTTTGAGAAAACATACGATTTTTTCTGGTCTACATCGTCCACCCGTTGAATCGGGCTGATAACAGCAGCCGTACCACACATGCCTGCTTCTTCAAAGGTTTCCAGTTCTTCCAAAGGCACCTGGCGTTGTTCTACCTGCATTCCCAGGTCTTTGGCCAACTGCATCAAACTTTTATTGGTAATGGAAGGGAGGATTGAAGAAGAAGCCGGAGTAATATAGGCATTACCCCTGATTCCGAAGAAATTGGCAGGGCCGCATTCATCGATATATTTTTTTTCTTTTGCATCCAGATACAAAGCGGAAGAATAACCCATCTGATGGGCTTTATCTCCAGGCACCAGGCTGGCGGCATAATTACCTCCGATTTTGTAGGTTCCGGTACCGAGTGGAGCAGCCCGGTCGTAGTCCCTGAAGATTCCTACCGGAGTCGTTTTGAAGCCTTCTTTAAAATAAGGGCCAACCGGTGTAACGAAAATGAGGAACAAATATTCTGAAGATGGTTTTACACCTACCTGAGCAGAAGTTCCTATCAACAAAGGACGGATATACAGAGACGCTCCGCTTTCACAGGGAGGAACAAACCGGGCGTTTCGTTTGACAGCCTCAACCACTGCATTTTCAAAAATTTCTACCGGAAGTTCCGCCATCATAATTCCCCGGCAGGAAGATTGCAGGCGCAAGGCATTTTCCCGCATACGGAAAACACGGATTTTTCCGTCTTTACCCTTAAAAGCTTTCAGACCTTCAAAAGCTTCCTGACCATAATGCAGGCAGGTGGCTGCCATATGCATATCGATCATTTCAGAGTTGCTTACTTCTAATTCGCCCCATTTCCCATCGCGGAAATAGCATCTCACATTATAATCCGTTTTGATATAGCCGAACGACAAATCCGACCAGTTGATGTTTTCCATTTTGTCCGTTTTTAAAACTGCAAATTTACTAAAATCTCCGTCATTTTCATTACATTTGCAACAAATTTAAATAGTATCAATGAAAGTGATTGATTTGCTGCAGAACAGCCAAAAAACAGCTTTTTCGTTTGAGATACTCCCCCCATTAAAAGGGAGCAGTCCCGGAAGAGTGTATTCCATTATCGACAAATTGATCGAATTCGGTCCCCAATATATCAATATCACGACTCACCACAGTGAATGTATTTACAAAACACTGGATAACGGATTATTACAGAAAGTGAATGTTCGCAAGCGGCCGGGTACCGTTGCCATTGCCGCCGCCATTCAGCATAAATACGAAATTCCGGCGGTACCTCATATCATTTGCAAAGGTTTTACGAAAGAAGAAACCGAATATGCTTTGATTGACCTCGATTTTTTAGATGTCCGGAACCTTTTGTTGCTCCGGGGAGATGTCAATAAGCTGGAAAACGGACAAACCAATCAACACGGCCATGCCACCGATTTGCAGGAGCAGGTCAATAACTTTAACAACGGAATTGCTTTAGACGGCAGTTCTTTCGACAAACCATCCGTTCCGTTTTCGTATGGCGTGGCAGGTTATCCTGAAAAACATGAAGAAGCACCGAACATGGATTCCGATATTTTTTACCTGAAAGAAAAAGTAAAGAACGGGGCGGATTATATCGTTACCCAAATGTTTTTCGACAACGAAAAGTATTTCTCTTTTGTAGATCGTTGCCGGGCGGAAGGGATTACCATCCCTATCATTCCCGGAATCAAGCCGGTGGTTCTCAAAGACCAGCTGACTGTATTACCCCGGATTTTCCGGTCGGATATTCCGGAGGCTTTCGCCATTGAATTGCGGAAATGCAAAACAGACGAGGAAGTGAAAGCTGTGGGGGTGGAATGGTGTATTGCTCAATGTAAAGAACTGATAGGAAGAGGAGTACCCAGTTTACATTTTTACACTTTGCTGGCTACAGAGAGTGTAAGGCAGGTTGCCAGGGCGGTTTATTGATTTTTAAACACGGAATTTTTTCACGGAGTTACACAGCGTTTGAAGGTTATGTTTTTTCAGGATATTATTGGACAGGAAGAAGTTAAGCATCGGTTGATTCAATCCGTGCAGAAGGGTTTTGTTCCTCATGCGCAATTATTTTGCGGGCCGGAAGGTACCGGAAAGTTGCCTTTGGCTATTGCCTATGCCCGTTACCTGAACTGTACGGACCGGAAAGAAGCGGAAGCCTGCGGTGTATGTCCATCATGCAGTAAATTCAACCATCTGGCACATCCCGACCTTCATTTTGTTTTTCCGATTGTTAAGAACGATAAAAAAAAGAAGGAAATCTGCGACGATTACCTGAGTGAATGGAGAGCCTTTTTAGCTGAAAATACTTATTTCGGATTCAACGAATGGCTTGATTATATCGAAGCCGAGAATTCCCAGGGGATGATCTATGCTAAGGAGAGTAATGAGATCATCAAGAAACTGAACCTGAAAACCTATGAAGCCGAATATAAGATCATGATTATCTGGCTTCCGGAAAAAATGCATGAGGCCTGCGCCAACAAACTATTGAAAATGATAGAGGAACCTCCTTCCCAAACGGTTTTTCTATTAGTGTCGGAAGCTCCGGATCAAATTATAGGAACCATCCAATCCCGCTCCCAACGGATCAATATCCGCGGAATCGGGCAGGAAGATATGCAGAAAGCGCTTCAGGACGAATTTCACCTGAGCAAAGAAGACTCCGTATCTATAAGTCACCTGGCAAACGGAAATTTCGTAAAAGCCATGGACCTTGTACATTCCGGTGAAGAAAGCAGCTACTATTTAGAGTTGTTCATCACGATCATGCGCAATTCCTGGAAACGGGATGTAAAAAACATGAAAGCCAAAGCCGAAGAATTTGCCTCCATAGGAAGGGAAAAGCAGAAAGCATTCCTGAATTATGCCGTTAACCTGCTGCGGGAAAATTTCATCTATAATCTGCAAATACCGGAAATCAACTATCTGAACAAAGATCAGGCTGCATTTTCGGTCAATTTTGCCCGGTATATAAATGAACGAAATGTGATCGACTTTATGGATGAACTCGGATTAGCCATCCGTCATATTGAACAAAATGTCAACCCGAGAATGGTATTCTTCGATTTATCGATGAAAATTGCAGTATTATTGAAGCGGTAAAAAGATGCTTCAGGAGCGGTATTTTTCCCATAAAGCCGACTCTATGCTCTCCCTCGATTGTGTTGTCAGCTCGCGGATATTTGTAGTCAACTGCCTCACATCGCCGGACACATAAGCAGATGTATCGATAGGATCATGAATAATCAATTCCATTTTATGGGGATGCAGAAAATAAGAATGGATAGGCATTACATCGAAAGAGCCGTTGATGGTAATCGGAACAACAGGAAGTTTCAAATCTAAAGCCATCTGGTAAGCTCCTTTTTTAAAAGTTCCCATCTTTCCTGTCCGGGTTCTGGATCCTTCCGGAAAAATAACGACCGAAGCACCATTCACCAAACGTTTTTTAGCTTCATCGATCGTTTTCAGAGCAGCTTTCGGACTGGTATTATCTACAAAAATAAATCCTGCAGCTTCACAGGCTTTTCCTACCAGGGGAATTTTCCGCAGGCTTTTTTTCATAACCCATTTGATATGCTGCTCAAGGTAACCATATACAAGAAAAATATCGAATGAGCCCTGATGATTGGCCACAAAAATATAAGATTGTTTTTTGTTCAGTTTTTCACGACCGGTTACTTTCACCGGACAAAGGGAGATCATACAAGTAAGTTTGGACCAGATCATTCCAGGATAATAGGCAAAGAATTTTTCGCCTCCGCAGAAACAACCTACAGAAACAACGACTGCTGTCAGCACCGTGATTACCAGAAAAACAGGGAACCAGATTACTACCTGATAGACTAAGGCCAATACTCTTTTCATCCTACCTAAAAAATATGATGCAAATATACATTTAATTTCTACGTTTCAGCCCGTTTCCTATTTTTTTATTGCACGATAGATTGCTTCCTGTATTTTTTCCCGGATATTCAGAGTACTTAATTTTTTATTGGTACGGGTAGGATACACCCGGTTTGATAAAAATATGTATATCAACTGATTATCCGGATCTACCCAGACTGACGTACCGGTAAATCCGGTATGGCCGTATACGGAAGCCGGAAGATAGTCAGGTTTTTTGTCCGGATCGGGTTTGTCAAAACCCAATCCACGACGGCTGGAAGAACTTTTCGTTTGGGTAAAAAGATCGACTGTAGCTTTGCTGAAATAGCTTTCTCCCCCATATGTTCCTCCATTCAGGAAGAGCTGGAGTAATTTAGCCAGATCGTTGGCATTGGAAAACAGGCCGGCATTGCCGGAGACTCCTCCCATAAATGCAGCTGCCTCATCATGCACATACCCAACCAGCAGCTGGTTCCGGATCATCTGGTCGTTCTCGGTCGGAGCTATCGCCTTGGGATCGGCCCGGTGAGACAATGGCTGAAACATCGTATAATCAGCCCCCAGGCGTTTGTAAAAATGATCGGCTAAAAAGAGATCCAGAGAGGTATCGGAAATATCTTCCACTGTTTCCTTCAATAACATAAAATTCAGGTCACTGTAGCGATAAGAACCTTTTTTCTGTAATTTGGAAGACCCTATATCCTTTAACATCATCAACCTGAAACTATCGTTCAGATAAAAGTCGTCGGCCACCTGGATATTGAAACCTTTTTTGGATGTTTTAGACACCAGATCGGGGAGATATTTGAAATCGATCCTTCCATACACATTATCGTCATATTGTATCCGGAATGTCAGGTCCCGTTTCCGCGAGAACAGGTTTCCATCGTAACTGTTTTTATCGATAGTCAATTGATAAAACGGGACAAAAGAAGTGAGTCCGGACTCATGGAACAAAGCATCTTTAATGGTAATATCGTCTTTATCGGTCTGTTGAATCTCTTTTACATACTTACTCAGTTTATCGGAAAGAGCCAGTTTTTTCTGGTCGTAAAGCTTCATTACAGCCGGGAGTGTCGCCATTACTTTCGTGACCGATGCCAGGTCGTACATATCCGTATTTTCTACCGGATGTGTTCCGGCATAATCAAAAAAACCAAAAGATTTTTCATAAATAACTGCGCCGTTTTTTGCCACTAGCACCTGACAACCCGGGAATGCTTTTTCTTTCAGGCCTTCCTCTACAATCCGGTCTATGGCTTTCAGTTTCTCAGGAGACATTCCTACTTCCAAAGGAGATTGATAAGAGAGTCTGACTTTTTCGGTCAGGAAACCAGTTCCTTCTTCAAACAGACCAGTTACTGTAACAGGTAATTTTCCGGTAGCTTTCAGTCCTCCCATAATCACCTGTGCAGCTGCTTCCTGGGCATAGTCGGTGTTCTCATAGGCCTGTAGCACAGCTTGCGATGAGATTGTCGTTGTTTTGAAAGAAGGCATATCATAAGGTGAAATAAAAAAGCAAAGGATTACATTTTTTTCTGCAGCCAGTTTTCTGAGAGCATTACTTTCGCCGGTTTTGGCTGAATGTATTCCACAGACAATCAGATCGTATGCCGATAATTTTTTGAATACCGCTTCTATGGAAGAGAGAGTTGTAGCGCCTGACAATGTATAGGCATCTACCTT
The DNA here is from genome assembly GCA_031553775.1 of Bacteroidales bacterium. Classification (GTDB taxonomy): domain Bacteria; phylum Bacteroidota; class Bacteroidia; order Bacteroidales; family Azobacteroidaceae; genus JAISFI01. The sequence goes on along the minus strand of JAVBLA010000080.1, from coordinate 2,251 downwards.
TGCATAATTTTTCAACATCCGTTGAAAATTACTGATCCCGTTTTCACCCAGGGAGATCGAGGCGATCCGCTTTACATCCAACTGTTTAACCGGAATGATTGCATCTTTGTTTTTCAGTAATGTCACGGATTCGGCATTTAGTTTCCGGCTTACCCATTCTGTGCTGTCTGTATTCAAGCGGGATTCCATTCCCTTAGATGATACAGGCCTGAATTGATTCAATCCCAGAATATATTTGTACTGCAGTATCTTCCGGCATTTTTCTTCTACAACCGACAGGGGTATTACCTGGTCGTTCACGGCTTTTTTTACAGCGGCCACATCTTCAACCGGTTTTCCCGGACTAAGCAGGATATCGTTTCCGGCCAATAAAGCCTGGACACAGACATTGTCTTTCGATGAAGCACCTTTCATCACAAGCGCATCTGTAAAAGAAAGACCAGAGAAACCCAGGCTATCTTTCAGAAAAGCTGAGACTACCGGAGATAAAGAGGCCGGTTTCCCGGATAGGGAATCCAGTGCGGGAACATTCAGGTGTCCGCTCATCATCCCGGAAAATCCGGCGGAAACGTATTGCCGGAAAGGATATATATCTTCTTGCTGTAGCTGGTCCCAATCGTGACTGACGGTAGGAGTAGTCCGGTGCGAATCTTCCGCGGTATCGCCATGTCCCGGGAAATGTTTGGCTACAGCCATTACTCCCCTGCTTTCCAGGCCTTTCGCATATGCTATCCCGGAAAGAGCTACCCGTTCCGGATTTTCCCCGAAAGACCGGGTTCCGATCACCGGATTTTTAGGATTGCTGTTCACATCCAGTACCGGTGCAAAATTGATTTGGATGCCCATTTCGCGGCATTGCCGGGCTACTTCAGCTCCATATAATTCCAGTGTTTTCCCTTCAGACATGGCACCCAGCACCATATTCCGGGGAAACCGGGGTGTATCGGACAAGCGCATGGATAAGCCCCACTCTCCATCCAAAGAGATCAACAATGGAATTTTGGAGGTTTTCTGATACAAATTCGTACTCGACACCTGATCGGCCACAGAACCTTTGGCAAATAAAACACCACCGATATAGCGTGAAGTGATATGTTTTTGTATGACTTGTGTGTTGGATTGTTTGGAACTGGGATCTGCAACGATCATAAAAAGTTGCCCTATTTTCTCATCTACCGTCATCTTAGAGAAAATAGAATCTACCCAGTGATTCATTTTCTTCGGATCGGCTTTTTTATACATATTGGGAACGACCTGTGCCGATAAGGAAATGGCCAAACCCCAAAAACAGATGATAGATATTATATTTTTCATTCAAACAGACTCTCTATTTTTCCGGGATGCCAAAGTTAGCATAATTTTGAGAATAACGCCTGTTCAGGATAAAAAGTTTAAGTATTGTTGGGATATAAACAGTGTTTTTTTCACAGGGTAATCCGGCAAAAGACCGGTGGAACCGGTTTGAAAATAAAAAGAATAAGAATGAACTTGTATAAATGAATTTTATTTCGTTACTTTGCACCCGCTTTGCGTAATCTCTGGCGAGACAAGGTTGCTCGTGTATATTGCGGTTTCATTAAATAAATATCTAAAAAGCTATAAAAATGGACTTTATTAAAATTGCTGAAGAAGCATTTGCCACCAAAAAAGAACATCCAAAGTTCAAGAGTGGAGACACTGTAACAGTGGCTTACCGGATCAAAGAAGGAAACAAAGAACGTATCCAGCAGTATCGCGGAGTGGTGATTAAAATTGCCGGTCATGGCGACAAAAAACGTTTCACCGTCAGAAAAATGTCTGAAAACATTGGTGTAGAGCGTATCTTCCCAATCGATTCTCCATTCATCGACAACATTACCGTTAACAAAATCGGTAAAGTACGGAGAGCTAAGCTGTATTATCTGCGTCAGCTTACCGGTAAAAAAGCGAGGATTAAAGAAAAAAGATTTTAAGCAATCTTTTTATTCTAGCATAAAAAAGGAGAGAATTTCAAAATTCTCTCCTTTTTTGTTTTGTTATTGTAACATGCATAAGTTTGATTTATTGAAAATATTTTATATTGGGAACTATTTGAAGGTTTTTAATTAAACAAGGCTGTCGCCTTGGAGGATTTTAAAATTACAAATAGGTCAAGGCTATCGCCTTGGGATTATATCCTTTTTGTCTTGAAACAAAAAGGATCAAAAAGTTCAAGGCTGCGTCCCATTGGCTAAAAAATACTTCATTCCGGCTAAACGAATCGAACTCGCAC
>JAVBLA010000082.1:0-11831 GCA_031553775.1 Bacteroidales bacterium | reverse complement strand
ACGCAACCGAAAAAACCGACGGGTCCGTGCAGATTGCCTGGACACCTTCCGATTCGGCATACAATGCCAGGTACAACGTATATTATTGTCCCACTCCCTGGGATGAAGCACACTACAGCCTCATCGCGGAAAATATTTCCGGAACAGGATTCTCTGATACGACACCACGCAAAGCGGGAACACATTATTACCGGGTCAAAGCGGTCAATGATACGGGTATCAGCCAGTTCTATTCCCAAACGGCAACTGTGATCAAAAAAACGGATACGGGTATTGCGGTTCCGCAAACCACAAAATCGCTGAAGGTTTATCCGAATCCGGCCAAAGAATCCGTAACTATAGAATTACCGGATAATAACGGAGATATCAGTTACAGAATTTACAGTCAATTGGGGGTATTGACCAGTGAGGGAAAAGGTAACTGGGTCAGCCTGGAAAAATGTCCGCATGGAGTTCTCATCCTCGAAGTTTTTACCGGTAAAGATGTGCAATATGCACGGATTATCAGGGAATAACTACTTTTTGAGGGAGTATCAAAAGCTGATCTTGATCTTCTTTTGATACTCCCTCATCTCATTTTTTAATCCCAAACAACTGTAACAACGGAAGTGAAACCGAAACCCCGAATGCATTGAAATCAAAAGAATCAAAAGAGGTGAAAATTCCGACACTTCCTGCTCCCAGGAGGCCGATCGAATAGCCCCACTCGGAATAATATGGTTTATCAGGAGTGTAGAGGAACCGTCCGTGCAACGTTTCGCTGAACATTTTTCCCTGGAGAAATGGCAGGCGTTTCAGGAGCAGGTATTCCGTGTGGTAATTAACAAAAGCCTGTATCCAGTAATCGTTTGTGGAATAGGTATAATAATCCAGCAGGGCATAAGAATTTTCGAACGATTTACCGGTAGCCACATCGGCAATGTTAAAATGTTTGTAATCGATATAGCTGAAAACCTTATCTCCCAAAAAAGTACCGGCTACCACCTCGTACCGGAATCTGTTGAATACATTCAGCCTGATATTCTGGGAAACAGAAAATTCCAGATTCCTGAATGCAGAATAATCCGATTGCGGGGAAAATCCTTCTACATAAGACAATTGAAAGGCAGGAAAGCGCGAACGGACATATTGTTTCCTCCCTTCCCCATCGATCCTGTAATAATATTCGGGAATATATCGCAGCCCTATATTATAGCGGAACAGCCTGGAAAACTGCAGATTCAAATCACCCGGATAATCCGGAACATTCGAACGGACATCTTCTTCATCTCCGAAAAAGCTGTAGGTAGTATGGATATCCAACATTTTCCGTTCAGCCCACTCCGCTCCCACCTGGAACTGAAGTCCATTGGCAATATCGATCACATGATCCGCCCGGGCATAATTCTTCTGATAGAACTTCGCCAGGTTGATTCCCGAGAAAAGGGTATAATAGGTATTTACAATCCGTAACATACCCATCCGGGAACTGTAGTCTTCAGAAAAAGAACCACCGGAAAGGGTTAATTTTCCCGATCTGAGAGGAGCATAAAAAAACGAAGCATCCACATTCCACATCAGGCATTCGCGCGACCAGGCCCAATAGGCCATCGGTTCGATTTTCAGCCGGTTGCTCCGGTTCATCCGGACACCTAATTCCAGGGTTTGACCGGCCCAGAAACCATCTGCAAAATTGTATTCAGGTATAGCCCTGGCCAATCCGTCGTATTTCAGGTATACACGGGAAGAGTCGCCTCCGAAAGCACCACCTGTCAGCAGATCCGACCATTTGAACCGGGGATGAAGCTCTTCTTTCTTCACGGAATCCACATAAGCCTGGATGCTGTCTTTCCTCACATAGCTCTGCACTTCTTCTTCATTAAGCGGCAGGTTCCGCACCAGGCTCCAGAAAGAGGAATCCCGTTGGGTAGCTAATGAATCCGATTTTACCTTATACCGTTTGTCTAAATTGATGTTCAGGTTTTTCTTCTCTTTAGATTTCTTTTTTTCCGTGATCGATGAATCGTTCAATTGTACCTGCAGGTATTTCAGGGTAGATACATAACCGAACCCGAATTTGATTCCCATCAGGCTCACATCGATATCCATATTATAGCTTGTGGGCAGAAAAACGGTTTCATCCACCCGGTTATAGTTGATGTCGTAACAAATAGTCATTCCATACGGATGAGCAGTCAATTCGGCATGGCGGATATTCCATTCCCCCTCGGCTATATACAGGTATCCATCCAGCAGGGAAGGATCTTTGAGTTTGGGTATTACTTTAATTTTGTTAATAATTTCACCCTCTGTTTCATCAAAACCTTCAAAACGAAAACGGTAATACGCAAACGATTTAGGATTCAACGGAGAAATAAATCCCATAAAGTCAGGGGTATAAAGAGAGGCTGTCCCCACGTTGATCGCATCTTTCGGATTAAAATCATTAGGCATCGAACTGGAAAAAGCCTTAACAGTCTGCTCATATTTGTCTGGTGCTGTAAAGCGAATCTCACTGAAAGATTCCTGGAGAAATAGCTTATCCTTATAAATATCCAGGTCTTCTCCCGCCAGTTTTTCCATCAGTTTCGGGATATTGCTTACCTTTCCGCTCCCTTTGATATAAGCTTCATAAACCGATTCTTTAATTTGCGACCGGTAAAACGGCGCCTTCCCGATAGCCTTGCGCATAATTTCATATGCCGGGTCCTCCCCCGCGCCGACGATCACCTCTTTCAACTCAAAATATTTCGGTAAAAGAATCATTTTCAGGAAAATTTCCGGTTCTCCGGCCTTTACAACAATTTGCTCTGTCTCGGAACTATATCCTAAACAGGAACATTCTATATGATAGGTTCCCGGAGGAAGCGATACCCGGAACTCTCCGGCATCATTACTGATAACTCCCTGCTTTTTCTCCCGGATAAAGACGGATGCCGCAGCCAACGGCAAACCGTTTCCATCCTCTACCTTACCCAACAGATATTGGGAATAAGCCATTTCCGACAATGATAAAAAAAATAACAACAGGATCAGGGATTGGAATTTCATACCGGAATTCGTTTATAAGCAGATACAAAGGTATGTAAAGTCGAGAATTAAGCGTTAAGAATTAAGCGCTTTTTCTTCAATTGCCAGAAACAACTGCTCTGCCTGCTTATAATGACAAAACAATATTGGCCCAATCTCTCAAGTTCTTTTAAGCCCTTCGAGTTTATAGTCATAATATTCCGGTTTATCAGACAACAATAATTTTGAATAATATATACACAGTTTCTGAATAAATAATAGTAGCATCTGCATTTATTATAGTATTATTTTTGAGATATGGAATTAATATTTAATCATAAAATCATGATAAAAAAACGAAGTTCTCTATTTTATCTTTTATTTTTGTTTTGCTGCACAAATCTACCCGCACAAGATTATGATAAACGTTATCCTAATAGTAAATACCAACCAATTGATATTACTTCTGTAAAACTAAATGACGGATTTTGGTATCCAAGGATAATTCAGCTACAAGAAACCACACTTCCTTTGTTATTTGACATTGCCGAAACGCAAGGGAAAATAGATAACTTCCGTATTGTGTCCGGTCGTAAAAAAGGTAAATTACGATTATATAATGCTCCTGATTCTGATGTTTATAAATTATTGGAAGCTGTAGGATTTACATTAATAGAGAACAAAAATCCATCCTTGGAAAATCGGGCTGACGCCATAATAGATGATATTGTTGCAGCACAAGACAGTAGTGGTTATCTGCATACACAGTATATGATAGAGATTACTGATGAGCGGGCTCCAAAAGATGACAAAGAAAATCAAAATAAAATTAAATGGTTTGGTTTTGGTACTGAAAATAAGTGGAATACAACAAAAGATAATTCTGTTTTTGCTTACAGTCAATTATATTGTGCAGGACACATGATGGAGGCCGGAGTCGCATATTATAAAGGAACCGGAAAGCGAATATTGCTTGATGCAGCAATTAAATTTGCAGACCTGATTTGCAAAGTAATGACTATCGAAAAAATAAAAAATTACTCCGACCATCCTGAAGTGGAAATCGGATTGATGCAAATTTATGAAATCACAGGGAATGACAAATATTTGAAAAAAGCAAATGAAATAAGCCGTTATATCACTTTTTCCCGTCCGCATGATCTTGATCCGTCAGAGAATACTAAACCTCTTCACGAACAGCGTAAAGCATTTGGACATTGTGTCCGTACAGCCTATATTTATGCAGGTGCCACCGATGTGATTAGAGCATGTAATCATGCATCAGATTTAGATACGGCAATGCATGCCCTATGGAGCAATATCACCGATGCAAAAATGTATGTACACGGAGGTACCGGAAACGGAACGCAAGCTGAACAACATGGGCAGAATTACGAGCTTCCGATATTACCTACATACAGCGAATCGTGTGCCAATATTGCACAGGCACAGTGGAACTATCGTTTGAATATGCTTACAGGACAAAAACATTTTGCCGATCTGGTAGAGTGGCTTTCTTATAACAGCACCATATCGGGTATAAGCCTTGACGGACGAAGATTTAATTATTCGAATAACTTGAATATCGGGACTAACGACAGAAGAGGGAAACACACAGGAGTAAGAGAAGAGTATTTATTCTGTTGCCCATCCAAAGTACCTGTCTTTATTGCTGGTATAGGGCGTTGGGTATATGCCAGGACCAATGACGGCATATTGGTAAACATGTATATCGGAAGCAATCTGAATACCTACCTTGGTAATAACAATATCCATTTATCGCAAAAATCAAATTACCCATGGAGTGCCGATGTGAAAATAAGCATTGAAAACTTCGATCAGCCCCATTTTTCAATCTATTTGCGTATACCACAATGGCTGAAAGGGGAAAAACCTATCGAAAATTCTCCTTATTCCTACGATAGCAATATTGGAAAATATACTTTGACAATCAATGGAAAAAAGGCCGCTTTCTCCCAAACAGAAGAGGGTTATATCAAGTTAACACAAAAATGGGAAAAAGGAGATGTAGTGGAATTAAAAATGGATATGCCCATCCGGCGTATACACAGCAGTAATAAGATTGCAGCTAATTTTGGACGGGTTGCCATTAGCCGGGGACCACTTCTATACTGTCTTGAAGGCATTGACAATCCCTTCAATATAGAAAAATTAGAAATCCCTGCTAAGGAAAAATTGTCAGTAACTCACAATGAAACCATATTCAATGGAATTCCTCTGATTGAAGGGAGCGGAAATGTTGAAGGCCGGAAAGTACGTTTCACCGCCATTCCTTATTATATGTGGGAAAATAGAGGGATTGCACCCCTTCGCACCTTAATAATAGAGGATGTAAAAGAGGCTATTGAAGAGACAGAACCTGAAAAGGAGAAAAAAATAAATACAAACGGATGAATATGTGCAGAAAATATCTGAAGACAGGAATAGGTGGAGCAATAATACTGGCTATGCCTATGTCTGTGTATGCAACGACAGAAAAATCAAAAAAACCTAATTTGATTTTTATTCTGACCGATCAGTTGCGATACGATGTGTTAGGATATAGTGGAGACAGCATTGCAAAAACGCCCAATATTGACCGTCTTGCTTCGGAAAGTGTCAATTTTATTAATGCATTAAGCTGTACTCCTGTTTCGGCAGCTTATCGGGCATCTTTGTTTACCGGCAAGTATACTTCCAGCAACGGAATGGTAATAAATGAACTGCGAATAAATCCCGATCAACAAGCATTAGGGCATGTACTGACCAATGCAGGTTATGAAACAGGCTATTTGGGTAAATGGCATTTATATGGTAACTGTTCAGATCATCATGCCGATTCATGCGCCTTTGTCCCAAGAGGTAAATATCGTTTAGGCTTTGATGGCGTTTGGAAAGCTTACAATTTTCATCACAATTATATGTCATCCTATTATTATGAAGACAGGCCTGTGAAAATTTCTTATGGTGAAGGGACATTTGAACCTGAGGTTCAATTTAAACAAGCAATGGAATATTTGGATGAAGTAGCAAAGAGCGATAAACCATTTGCCCTGGTATTATCTGTTGGGATACCTCACGATCCGTGGACAAAAGAAAATTTGCCTGATAAATATTATCAGATGTTCAGTCCACAACAGTTTCCGCTCCCACCAACTTGGTCTGATGTTCCAGACCCAATGATGGACAGGAATACCCAGCCCAAACAATGGGTGGATTATTGGAAGCCTAATCTGTCCGAAATGAAACGCATCTATTATGGTATGACTGCTGCAATAGATGAATATATGGGTAATCTTTTAAAAAAGATAGACGAACTGGATTTAGCTGAAAACACGATACTGGTTTTTACATCCGACCATGGTGAAATGTTTGGTCAGAATGGGAGAATATTCAAAATGTCTTTTTATGACCCATCTGCCCGGATTCCTCTCCTGATTCGTTATCCCGACAAATTAAAAGCAAACACAAAAGATGACATCTGTATAAACTCAGTAGACATGATGCCTACACTTTTAGGATTGATGAACCTTAAGGTTCCAAAAGATGTAGAAGGCGTGAACCTGAGCCAACGCATTACCACTGGCAAAGGATTGGAGCCTGAAATGGCATTCATGCAGGGAATGGGACACACTTTCCAGTGGAAGGATGGATTTGAATGGCGCGCCGTAAGAGACAAGCAGTACACCTATGCCCGGTACCTGAAAGGGAATCAGGAGTTGCTGTTCGACAATCTGAGCGATCCACTCCAAACAACTAATCAGATTGAGAACCCCCAATATGCAAAAGTTAAACAACGTATGAAAGAATTTATGGAAAAGAAAATGAATGAACTGAATGACCAATTCATGCCCTGCACATATTATAAGCAATGGACGACATCTGATCGTTGTATAATTGAAGGAGCAAAAGGAAAATTTTAAATTATAATATATTCATGAAAAAAAAATATCTATTAGCCGGTTTAGCAGGGGTGATAAGCCTGCAAAGTCAAGCGCAAAAGCAGCAACCCAATATAATCGTTTTCATTGCCGACGATTTAGGCTGGGAAGACACTTCTCCATATGGAAATCAGGTAGTATATACTCCAAATATTCAACGATTGGCAAATGAGGGAATGAAATTCAATAATTTTTATCTCACAGCGAGTTCCAGTAGTCCCAGCCGGTCAAGTATGTTTAGCAGTTTGTACCCACACAATACGGGAGCCATGAACTTACATGAGGATATGAAACCTGAAGTAGAATTGTTTGTCGAGCCATTACGTGAATCAGGTTATTACACCATGCTTATTGGAAAATCGCATGGAACCAATAACAAAGAAGTCCGAAAGAAATTCGATAATCTTGTGTTGGCAGATTGGAATAAACCATGGACAATGGGCGATATGTGGGTAAAAGCGCTCAAAGAACGTCCGAAGGATAAGGCATTTTTTATGTGGGCTTCTTCTATTGACCCTCACCGTCCGTTCAAGCAGGGAGAAACCCCTAAACGTCATAATCCGGAAGATGTAATTGTGCCATCGTATTACCCCGACATTCCTGAAATGCGAGAAGAATTGGCGGACTATTACGATGAAATATCACGCTTTGATGAGCATATTGGTATGGCCTTAAAAATATTGGAAGAACAGGGGATATTGGATAATACTCTGATAATGGTAATCACTGACAACGGAAAAGCTTTTCCTCAAAGCAAAGTTCGAATAAATGTACAAGGAGTAAAATCTCCGCTTATTGTTCGCTATCCGGCTGTTGTGGAAAAAGAAAGTATTACTTACAGCTTGGTTAGTGCCGTTGATTTAGCTCCTACCATTCTGGAAATGACAGGTTCGCGTTCTTTAAAAAAGGGTCAGGGAGTAAGTTTCTTGCCTGTTTTGAAAGACAAAAATGCAACTGTGAGAGACTATGCTTATGCAGAACGCAATTGGCATGGATATATGGCATATCAGCGTGCCATTATAACCAAAGATTTTTTGTACATTAAAAACTGGTTGCCGGAACTGCCTAATACACCAGCCGGTGAGATTGTAAAAGAGCCTGCTTATCAGAAAATGCAAGAAATGTGGAAGGCAGGAAAACTGGACAAGAAATATGCAGATTCATTTATTACACCAGCCCCGGCTGAAGAACTTTTTTATACAAAAAAGGATATGAATTGTATGATAAATTTAGTGGGAAATAAAAAATATAAAAAGGAGAAGGAATCTCTTGGCCGTCAATTGGAAAAATGGAGAAAAGATACAGACGATATATATCCTGGTAAGGAAAATCTGAAACAAGATAGCACAGATCGACAGACAGGAGAAATATTGAAAAAAAAGACTTGAATTTAATAAAATATGCATTTACAATAGTATTCTTGCTTCTGGCATTCATCATTATTTCACAAGATCAGCGTAAGATATCCGCGTCTATATTCGCCGCCCCCTATTACACCAGATCTTGAGATCCAGAAATAGTATAGAATGAAAATAATGAGGCAACTCCACACTTAATAGTGAAACAACCTCATTATTTTCTCAATTTTTAGTTCTTAACTCCTCTGAATAAAAACCAACCCCCTTTTGAATAATTTTGCCCTCCCTCTCTCTACATTTAGCGATATTTTTGTACGTAAAAATATTTTACTACTGGGAATTCACTAAAAAACATGAAAATAAAATCCCATTTTCAATTATTTACAGCATGAAATACTATTTACCCTGCATCAGTATCGCCCTGTTATTAGGATTTTTTATTCAACCTGTTTATTCCGGAACTTTCAAAATCGTTTATGATTTTAACAGCGATTTGTCATCCAATATTGTAGAAGGATCGGAAGCAGTTTCTTCCTGGAATGCCATTCCGGGCGGAACGCATGTCCGGTACGACGGATTGACCGATGATTCCGGGAATGGAGTTTTAAAGCTCCATCTCACCAGCAGCAACAGCACGAATTACCAGACATCTTCGATCCGTTGCGATGTATCTCCCCTGCCGGGATACCGGATCCGGGTAACAAATATCAAAATCAAACACAGGAACGGAAGACAACATGCATCCAATTACTACTACCGCATCGGTTGTAACCTGAACGGGGCAATCCCGAACGATTTGAACGACAATACACAAACCACCGGCAAAGAGCAGCTGAGTTATGCTTATAACACTGGTTCTTTTACCCCCGCAACTAAACATGCGATTGTTTCGGGAGACAAGTATGTTTCCGTATTTTTTGCAGCAACAGGATCCGGCAACACCGGACATGATTTCGATTGGCTTATCGACGAAATAGAAATCAACGGTTCGTACGTTTCCGAATTCAGTCTGCCCTTCTTTACCGCCACATACAATTTTACCGGAGAAAGCCCGGATGCCGTAGTTTCCGGAACCTCAGGAATTTCCATATCGCCGGTTTCCAGGCAGGGAGGAGAAAGTAACGGAATCAGCCCGAACGGAAAATACTGGCTGAAAACCGCAAGTAATAGCAACAGTATCGGATACAAAAGCACCGGCCTTATCTTCGATATCACTCCCGACGAAGGAAAAGAAATAGTGCTCAACGACTACCGCCTGGTTCATGCAGGCAGTGGGGAGACCGGTGTTTCCCGGGTAAATAGGATCGGAATTTACAGGGATGCATCCAGAAGCGGAAGCGGAACAGAAGCAGGGAGGGATGATTTTACGGCTTATACAGGACGAAATGTCTACGGAGACAATGTTCCCTTCGATGTATTCAAACAATCAGTAATCAAAGACCCTTTTGTATTCAGTACAAAACAATCTTTCACTATTAGTATAAACCGCATGGGAAGTCCCGCACAGCCGGAATACTGGACCATAGACCGGATCAAAATCAACGGTTGGTGCGTACCGGCCGGCCGGGGAGAATTGCTGAAAGTGATTACCGCCGGACAAACACTGATACTGGAAGCAGCAATCGGAGATGGTGCGGGTGAATACAAACAGGAAATATATGACCCTTTTTATAACCTTCTGTCGGATGCCATCGGTAAAATGGAAAACCCGGACATTTCCCAACAGGAAATCGCTCAGTTAACCGAAACTGTCCGGCAAGCCGTAAGCGGATTTCCCGATATGGCAAACTCTGCCGAACTTACCGTTACCATCAATACGCAAGCCGGACATCCTCTGAATGAAGGATTTGCCGGATTCAACACCCGGATCGCAGACGATCCCTGGAACTATACGCATCCTGATTTCATTGAGGGATGTAAGAAGATGTCGCCCGGATTCCTTCGCTATTTTTCGGGAACTTCCGGAGATTATTTCGACATGCATACCGGGCAATACGAATTACAATGGTTCGAAGGCACCTGCAGCAATCCCGGAACCGGAGGGGATGACGGTTCGAACGACGACTATTCTTCCATTCCCGACCTGTACAAATGGATAGAAGGAAAGGGAGCCCACTCTATCGCAAATTTCAATACCCTGCTGGGAGAATTAGGCAGTAAATTAGTGGTGACCTGGAATGGATTCTACGATTCTCCCGCCCACGCCGCCGCTTTCGCCCGTTTCTGCAAGGACAATCATATCGTAGTCGATTGCTGGCAGTTCTGTAACGAACCGAACTTTTTCGAAGCCCCCCGGAGGTATTTCTGGAACAATGGCAACGATTATATGGCAAAAATGAAAGAAATAGGAGACTCCATCCGGTCGATCTTCCCCAATGCCAACCTGGCACCCAGTTACGGATGGTCATTCACCAACGATTTTGCCCAAAAAGTCAAAACCTATCAAAATGAGAATAACCGGTGGTGGGAAACTGTTTCCATACATGCCTATCCCACCCACCGCGGAGACGAGCTTTTCCAGGAAGGCTATCTCACGGCCAATAAATCGCTCGAATCACACACAAATAGCAATTATTTTGCCGATATGGAAAAAGTAGGATGGGCAAATGCCAACCTACTGATCACTGAATTCGGAGTATGGAATAGTTCTCTGACGGAAACTCTCTATTCAGCTATTTATATCGCAGAATATTATATGCGTCTCTCCCGCCAACCCCAGGCATGGATGATCGGGAAGCATCACATTGCCAGCGCTTTCAATCCGGTAAATGATTTTAAGCAAACGATCTTTAATGCTTACACGAACCAGACACCGCTTAATACCGACGGATTCGACATCGGATACACTGTTTCATCCGAAGGATACGGACACCAATTGGTGAATAAAGCATTCAAAAACAGTTCATTTGTCTACCAAACCTCCAACAATGCCGGTCAAACCGTACCGATGCGCAGCGGAGGTACTACCGACGGAATATATACTGTAGCCTATAAAGGGATTAACCAGAATGATTATCTGCTTATCAGCAATAAAACCCCTTATACCTACAACCTGAATATCCTGCTCGACAACCAGTTACTGGACAAAACAGCCAATATCGAGTATTTTTACAGCGAAAACCCGGAAATAAAAACAATTACAACAATAACAGACAGCCGGAATACGAATGATATCGTCATCTATCCCTATTCCGTGATGCGGATCGAATGGCTGAAAGACGCCGGAACAATTCCTTCTCCCCTGGCTCCACGGATATTCAGTGTGGAAAACAAACAAAATTCTGTTTTCCTGAAATGGTGGAAACGGGAAATTGCCGAAAAATATACCGTCCATTACGGAACACAACCCGGCAACTATACACAAAGCATCGAAGTAACCGATAATGCTGCCGACATACAGGGTTTGACTCCCGGACAGGCTTATTATTTTGCCGTTACCGCTTCCAATGCCGCAGGAACCAGCCCCCGGTCAAACGAGGCCACAGGATGCATCCGTATCCCGGAAAAACCTGTGATCAACTATATCCATGAAGACAATCAGAGG
>JAVBLA010000050.1:0-90283 GCA_031553775.1 Bacteroidales bacterium | reverse complement strand
AATCGAACTCGCACCTCCGGTGCTCAAACAGCGCTTCGTTTTTAACGCCTCCACTACGTATTTTTCTTCACGCCACTGGCCCGAGGCCGGGGGCGGAACCGCATCGGCAACTCGTTTAATCAGTAAACATTTTGTAGAAGGATTATTCTGTTTGACAATAACCATCATTACGAGCGAGAGCGAAGTAATCTACCAATAGTCATGAGATTACTTCGTCATTCCTCCTAGCAATGACGTATTTCTCGTCATTATCGAATTGTTCGATATTTTAATATAGAGGGTACTCTCAATGACGGAGTTTGGAGATTGCAATAACACTTGAAGATTACAATGATGAAATCCGGTAAATCTTGCCAATTTCACCCGGGCGAAGCCCGTAATCCCCTTAAATAAGGGGTTGGGGTTCTTTTCCTTGTTGTCAAAACGCTGTCTGAGGGAGAGAGCGCAGCGAGCGAGCGAGTTCTTTTCGACGAAGCGCCTTTTTTTTGTATCTTTTTTTGGCGCAGCAAAAAAAGATACAAAAGTATTTTTATTCAAAATGTTTTTACACGCAAAAACATTCAATCAACCCTCATTTTGCCATTTACAATAAAAACCCCTACCTTTACACCATGTTTAAATAGCCAGATTACAATCGCAATAAAGAACCATTGTCAATTTTCAATTAATCATGAAGTATCTATTTATAATTCTGCTGTCAACCATCATCATTTCCTGTAATGCCACAGAGAAAAAGGAGAGTACTGACAATACAGAACAGCTCCAAAAAGAGGCCAAAGTATTGACCATACATTTGACAAAAGCAGAATTTTTATCAAAAGTAGCTAACTACGAAGCCAATCCTTCCGAATGGAAATATTTGGGTGATAAGCCTTGTATTGTTGATTTCTATGCATCCTGGTGTGGGCCTTGCAGACAAATTGCACCTATCCTGGAGTACCTGGCAGGCGAATATGCCGGCAAGATTTATATTTACAAAATCGATGTGGATAAGGAAAAAGAACTGGCCGGAGCTTTCGGTATCAAAAGCATCCCCACATTGTTATTTGTTCCTATGGAAGGAAAACCCCAATTAGTACAGGGAGCTCTGCCAAAAGAGACTTTCATCGAGGCAATTAACGAAATCCTTTTAAAGAATACACAACCAATCCCTGAAAACACTTCGAAACAGTAATTCAGAAGAGATCGTGTTTTGAATTAGTATTCTGTTGAAAATATTTTTAATATCTGAACAGGCAGGCGCCGGCAGAATATCCACCTCCGAATACAGCCAGGCAAACCAAATCTCCCGGACGGAATTTGTCCTGGTTCTGAGAGAAAACCAAAGGAGAACTAACCGAACCTGTATTTCCGAGTTCACTGATATTGGATAATGATTTTTCCTCCGGAATATTCAAAGATTTCATTACGTACGACAAAATGCGCATATTGGCCTGATGTCCGATAAAATAAGAGAGGTCGTTCAATGAATATCCATTTTTTTTCAGGATATTTTCAGCATTTTTGGCGATATAAATACAAGCCTGCATAAAAACATCTTTCCCGTCAGGCATCTGAATTCCTTCATTTTTAGGACGCAGGTAAACTCCCCCGGGACCTTTTCCCACATGTCCGAGCCCCTGTGTATCTATATCAATCAATTGTGCTTCTTTTGCTGTATAGCGGTCTTTAGAGAAAAACAGGGCAACTGCCGCATCTCCCCATAAATGTCCTGCTTTCGGGTCACTTTCATTGGCGTAGGTAGAGTTTCTGTCGGCAGAAAGCAGTAATGCCTTCGTTGCTTTTCCCGTAGCAAAAAACGACTGGATAATCTCCATCGCATTCATAGCTGAGGAACAGGCGGAAGAAAGGAAAAAAGCTTTGGTTTTCTCTATGCAGAATTCCCGTTGCACCACATGAGCCGTAGTCGCTACCGTATCGGTAGGAGTATATGATGCAAAAACAATCAAATCTACATCCTTTACATCATAAGGTAATGAGGGAATTGCATTTCTTATCGCCTGGATACACATCATATTCATAGATTCTTCTTCCGTAGCCTTGGAACGTGTTACGATACCGGTACGTTGAAAAATCCATTCATGTGTGAGTCCGTTTACCTCTAAAAAATATTCATTGGGTATCCGGGTCTGAGGCACATAATATCCTGTTGCGTTAAGAAACATTTTTATCTGTATTAACTATTGATGTATAATCTGTTTAATTAGTTTTTATAAACCGGGCGCAAAATTAGCAATAATATTTCAAATGAGAGTAACATTGCCTTGTTAAAGAAGCTACTTTTAGGTCATTTTCATATTTGTATTTTCAAAAAAACGGTATTTACAACATTTTGTTAATCATTCTTAATTCGATCATTTTCACAATTCCTATCCAAAACTTTAGCAAACGTTAATAGTTATATTATAAATAACATCTCAATGCTAATACATTATCATTATGAAAGGTATAAAATTTATTGGATTCATATTATTTGTCTTTGCTCCTGCTATATTATTTTCCCAAACAGATGCAGGTGTAAAAATCATGCCCAAACAAGGTGAACTATATGAAAATGCGAAAAATCTGAACAATCCTTATGTTTTACCTGCCTGGGGGAAAAAACTAGGGGCGAAAGGGTTCCTCCTGCCCTATCCTATCGGGATCATGTTGAATGGGTATGCAGGAAGCCAGGATGTAACCATTTCCGACCTGGAAGTCGGGATCAACGATGGGAAAATGGTTTCTTTAGACGATATTGTCAGTTTCAGCGATGTAAAAGCTACTATCAGAAATTTCAACATGAGGGCTGATATCTGGGCATTACCGTTCCTGGATGTATATGGCATTTTCGGCAAAGCATATGTAGATACTAAAGTTTCTCTCGCCGAACCGGTAGTATTTTCCACTCAGGCAAATTTCGATGGTTATGTATACGGATTCGGTGCCATGCTGACCGGAGGAGCCCGTTCTTTTTTCTTTTCATTGGATTTCAACCGGGTGTGGACTCATTTCGATGAATTGAAAGGTGATAATGTTGCAACCAATCTGGCGCCACGGGTAGGCTATATTTTCCATTTCGATAATAAACCGGAAAGGAATATTTCCCTATGGACAGGTGCCGGACGGGTATTTTTATCGAATACTACAGAAGGAACGATCAAAATGTCGGATATTTTACCCGACACCCCCGGAGAGAAGATACAAACATGGTACAACGGGCTTACTCCTGCCAAACAGGCTATTGTGAGTGATATTTATCAAAGCATTGCAGAGAAGCACGGCAATGATGAAATCCATTATTCCCTGAACAAACGCCCGGCACATAACTGGTGTATGATACTCGGGGCACAGTATCAGTTGGACCGTCACTGGCAGTTCCGTGTAGAGACGAACTTCCTGGGCGGAAGGCAATCCGGATTAATTTCTGCTAATTACAGATTCGGCATTTGGTAAATTACAGACTATCTTTGACAAGCGGGAACAAAGCAATTCTTCTCAACTGGCAGGTGATTTCTTCTCGCAATGACAGATACAATGCCATTTTCAATTCTCAATTTTCAATTCAAAATGAAATCTTTTTTCGGCACAATCATCAACGGCTACCTGCTTCTCCTGTTTCCACTGGTCATGACGATCTTCTTACTGGAAAAGCTGCACCACATTTTACTTCCTTTGGTACAATTCATAGAGAAAAACCTTCATGTATCAAGGATACTCGGCGTATTCGGCGTAATTATTATTTCGGCTGTACTCATGTTACTGCTGGGATACCTTTGCGGGATTTTAGTGAAAAGTCCTTTCATACGCAAAGAAATAGGCAAATTCGAAGAAATGGTATTACTAAAAATTCCTATCTACAATTTATTGAAATCGGTTTTTGATTCCGGTATAGGCACCAGGCAAAGTGAAAAGTTTCTTCCTGCCCTGCTTTCAGACGGGGATCAAAGTTATTCTTTGTGCTACGTAACCAATCAAAGTGGAAATTTTTATACTGTATATGTTTGCGAAGGAGGATTAAACGGAGGAGAACTCAGAATTGTTCCTCAAAAATTCATCAAGGTACTGGACATGAAATTAGTAGATTTCACCCGTCTGGTAAAGCAATACGGCGTAAACTCGGCCTGTCTGGTAGAGCAGTTACATCTTCAGGAATAAAGATCAGGCATTTTTGGCTTTGAAAGCCATGGCATACAATTTCATCTGTTTCAGCATGGACACCAAGCCATTGGAACGGGTGGGAGACAAATGTTCTTTCAATCCGATCTTGTCGATAAAATAAAGATCGGCATCCAGTATTTCTTCAGGAGTATGGTTACTCAGCACTTTGATCAGCAGGGAAACGATTCCTTTAACAATAACAGCATCACTTTCCGCAGAAAAAACAATTTTTCCATCCACATAATCGGCCTGGAGCCATACCCGGCTCTGACAACCTTCTATCAGGTTATTCTGTGTCTTGTATTTTTCATCCAAAGGGGCCAGGTCGTTACCCAATTCGATAAGATAGGCATATTTATCCATCCAGTCGTCGAAAGCTGAAAACTCGTCTACAATTGTATCCTGCACCTGATTAATTGTCTCTTCCATCTTACTTTTCGTTGTATATCATGTATAACAAAGTCTGCCCTACTGCCGTTAAAGTCTCCTTGCTGACATTTTCCATCGTATCGTTCAGGGTATGCCAGTACTCACCGAATCCGGTATCGCTACCCGGATCGTATTGAATGATATCGATACAGGGGATATGAAGGTGTTCTATTACCTGTACATGATCGTCTTCGATATATCCTCCATCAGCATTGATAAAATATTGCCCGAATCCCAAGGATTGTGCCTTCTCCCATACTCTATTCAGGATACGGGATCCATAGCGTTGAGAATATTTTTCTTTATAAAACAGGGCACCGGGCGCTCCCACCATATCCAGCAAGATGCCATATTTGGCAGTATAACCGGCTATATGCGGATTACGGGCCCAATAATCGGAACCGAGGCAATAACCGCTTTCATTATAATTGTCTCTCTCAAACGCAGGCGCCCCCCAATCTTCCGCATCGAAAAAAATAAGGTCTACACCTACTGCAGGTTGTTTCAATTGAATTTGCCGGGCAATTTCAAGCAGGATTCCACATCCGCTGGCACCATCATTAGCTCCATCGATAGGCGTCCGGTGATTTGCAGGATCAGGATCATGATCGGCATAAGGCCGTGTATCCCAATGAGCAAAAAGCAATACCCGGTTTTTGTTTTCCGGCTGATAGGAAGCAATAATATTCCGCGCATGCAGAACCGTACCTGCATAATTTTTCAGATCGGCTTTCTGTTCAGTTACCTGTGCTCCTGATCCTTTCAGCTTTTCCACAAAATAATCGCCGCATTTTACATGTGCAGGAGTGTTGGGAACCCTCGGACCAAACTCCACCTGTTTGCTTGTATACAGGTAAGCACTGTCGGCATTGAAAACAGGAACCGTTGCTTCCGGAACTTTAGCACGGACTGTATCCGTGGCCGCCTGTGGCTTGGGATTGCATGCAAGAAAAATAATGCCGGAGAAAAGCAGGGAATAATACAGGATACGCATAATATATTTATTTGGAATGGAGAGAGTTAATTTTTTCCATTTTGTTTTTGTTGGACAATGGTCATAACCCGCATCAGGTTTCCGCTCCATATTTTCCGGATATCGGATTCGGAATAATTCCGGCGGAGCAATTCTACAGTCAGGTTAATCGTTTCGTTGGCAGAATCTATACCCGGAATTCCTCCTCCTCCGTCCATATCCGACCCGACACCCACAAATTCGATACCTACCAGCTTTACAATGTAATCGATATGATCGACGGCATCCTTCAAGCTGGCCGGATGGTCTTTAGACAAAAACGATTCGTACAGGCAAACCTGCACCACACCTCCTTTTGCCGCAATGGCCCGGATCAGTTCATCCGAAAGATTCCGGCGGTGATCGCAAAGCGCTTTGGCGGAAGAATGAGAGGCAATTACGGGAAAATCACTCAATTCCACTGCATCGAACGATGTTTTTTCTGAAGTATGTGAAATATCGACCATGATTCCCAGGCGATTCATTTCTTTAACCACTTCTTTTCCGAAAGTACTCAATCCGTTATATTCCGGCTGATCGCTGGCAGAGTCGCAAACATCATTATTACCATTATGGCAGAGGGTAATATAGGAGACTCCCATTTCTTTGAACATCGCAATATTACGGATATCATTCCCGATACCATAGGCATTTTCAATGCCCATGAGTATGGCCTTTTTATTCTCTTGCTTCAGTCTGGCAATATCTGCTGCAGAAACAGCCAGACCCGCACTTTCCATATGCTGCCGGATCTGTTTGCTCAATTCGGAAAGAATAGACTTTGTTTTTTCAACCGTTTGACGGGTAGTTTCGGCATCTCTGGGACCCTGCTTCAGGTAAGCGATCATAAAAACAGCATCCAGCATTCCTTCCTTCATTTTAGGAAGGCTGACTTTGATTTTTTCGGTGAAAACAGTTCCTTCATGTTCCACCGTAATGGAAGAATTCCTATCCCCGATATTGATCCCCTGGGAAAAGAACAAAGGCGTATCACAATGAGAATCAATAGATATAATATGTTGATGTACCTCCTTCGCACGCTTGAACAGAAAAGCTTCGCCCACGAAATGTACAAATACCTTTTGCATATCCTCGTTTCCATGTATGGCCATCGCTTCCGGATGCCACTGGACACCCCGGATATTCTGGTACCGGTTGGACTCGAATGCTTCTATGATCCCATCTTCCGTTGTGGCCGTAGCCCTGAATACGGGAGCCAGGTCTTTGATCGCCTGGTGATGAAAAGAATTGACCGGAAGAACTTCTTTCCGGATAACAGAATAAAGTTCGGAACCGGCCTCTATCCGGACAGGATGAGAAGCTTCTTCCCGGGGAATTTCCTGGTTATGCTCCAGGAACCGGGCAGGATACTGGCTGGGAATATCCTGGTATAAAGATCCTCCGAAAGCCACATTGATGACCTGGAATCCGCGGCAGATCCCGAACAGAGGGATTTGCCGGTCGGAAGCCAGCTTAATTAATTTTAAGTCGTAAATATCCCGGCGAAGATTGATGCTTTCCGGCGAAGAACAAATCTCTTCGTTGAAAAAAGACGGATGAATATCGCCTCCTCCCGTAAGAATAAGTCCGTCGATGCGTTCCAGCAAAGCCACCAAACTACCGGCATCCTCCAACACGGGAATCAACAGGGGAATCCCTCCGGCCTGTGTAACCGAATGGATATATGCTTCTGCTACACATTGCAGGTTTTCTTTCAGATTGACGGATATTCCGATGCAAGGACGTTGTGCTCCACTTGCCTGTTCCTTATCCATCGCCTGGTACAAATCGTCCAAAGTCGAAAGTTTCTCTTCCTGCATGGTATCGGATATTAAGCGTCTATGTTAGCGTAAGTAGCATTCTCTTCGATAAATTCCCGGCGTGGGGCAACTTCTTCTCCCATCAGCATGGAGAAGACATGATCGGCTTCTGCTGCATTGTCGATAGTCACCTGGCGCAGCGTACGGTGTTCGGGATTCATGGTAGTTTCCCAAAGTTGTTCCGCATTCATTTCTCCGAGACCTTTATAGCGTTGCGTATGGATCCCTTTTTCACTGCCTTCGCCGTATTTATCAATAAATGCCTGACGC
Source organism: Bacteroidales bacterium (assembly GCA_031553775.1). Taxonomy (GTDB): domain Bacteria; phylum Bacteroidota; class Bacteroidia; order Bacteroidales; family Azobacteroidaceae; genus JAISFI01. The sequence goes on along the minus strand of JAVBLA010000050.1, from coordinate 82,612 downwards.
TGTTGCTCTGTCCAGCAATATTCTTCTGTTTTCCCTTTTTTACAGAGATAGAGCGGCGGAGTAGCAATATACACATAACCATGCTCCAGGAGCGTTTTCATATGGCGAAAGAAAAATGTCAGGATCAATGTGGCAATGTGACTGCCGTCGACATCGGCATCGGTCATAATCACCACTTTATGATATCTCAGTTTAGCTACATTCAATGCTTTGGAATCTTCTTCCGTACCGATCGTTACACCTAAGGCAGTATAAATATTCCTGATTTCTTCGCTTTCGAGCACTTTATGCTGCATGGCTTTTTCTACGTTCAGGATTTTTCCCCTTAAAGGAAGAATAGCCTGGAACATGCGATCCCGGCCCTGTTTAGCCGTTCCACCTGCAGAGTCTCCCTCCACAAGGAAAATTTCGCATTTTTCAGGATCTTTATCCGAACAGTCGGCCAGTTTTCCCGGCAATCCGCCTCCGGAAAGAGGAGATTTCCGCTGGATCAGTTCACGGGCTTTCCGTGCTGCATGGCGTGCTGTAGCAGCCAATATCACTTTATCGACAATTGTTTTCGCCTGTTTGGGATTTTCTTCCAGGTAATAACCGAGCGCTTCGCTCACAGCCATATCGACCGAACCGATTACTTCGTTATTTCCAAGTTTTGTTTTTGTTTGCCCCTCGAACTGCGGTTCCTGTACTTTGATAGAGATCACGGCAGTCAGTCCCTCCCGGAAGTCATCTCCCGAAATCTCGATCTTGACTTTTTCCAGCATTTTGGAATCTTCGGCATATTTTTTCAGCGTACGCGTCAGCCCCCTGCGGAAACCGGCCAGGTGGGTGCCTCCCTCTATCGTATTGATATTGTTGACATAAGAATATACGTTCTCGTTGAAAGAAGTATTGTAAGTCATCGCTACTTCCACAGGAACTCCATTCTTTTCGGTAACAATATGAATGACCTCGTCGATCAGCGCTTCTTTGGCTTCATCGATAAAATGTACGAATTCTTTCAAGCCTTCTTCGGAAAAGAACACATCTTTTTTATTCGATCCGTCTTCTTTTACCACCCGTTTATCGGTCAGCGTTAGCTTAATACCTGCATTCAGGTAAGCCAATTCTCTCAGGCGGCCGGCCAGGATATCATATTTATATTCTGTTTCTATAAAAATCGAATGGTCCGGTTTGAAGGTAATGCTGGTTCCTGTTTTGTCGGTTTCTCCGATCACCTGCACATCATGCAGCGGTTTTCCACAGGAAAATTCCTGCATATGGATATTACCATCCCGGTAAACTTCCGCCTTAAGATAAGAAGAAAGGGCGTTCACACAAGAAACACCTACCCCATGGAGACCTCCGGAGACCTTATAAGAATCCTTGTCGAATTTCCCTCCGGCATGTAAAACAGTCAGTACAACCTCAAGAGCGGATTTTTGTTCTTTCTCGTGAAAACCGACGGGAATACCGCGTCCGTCGTCCACTACGGTAATTGAGTTATCTTCATTGATGGTGACATCGATATTCTTACAGTGTCCGGCAAGCGCCTCGTCGATGGAGTTATCCACCACTTCATACACTAAGTGATGAAGTCCCTTGCTGCTGATATCACCAATGTACATTGCAGGTCTTTTCCTAACGGCTTCCAATCCTTCCAGCACCTGGATACTATCGGCAGAATAGCCATCGGAATGATTCTTCAGTTCTTCGCTCATATTGAATTTTTTAGTATGATTTTTTTGATCTCGGATGCTTATTTAAAAAGCTAACAAATGTACGAATAATTATTGACAATACCAATGTATAAATGATAAAATTAGGGAAGCGGTGGAATGGTACAAGAACAGAAAGCCCGACTTAAAAAAGTCAGGCTTTCTGAAAATATATAGTAGAAAGTTATTAGTTCAGCCTATTCACATACAGTGCCAATTTGGATTTCAAATTGCCTGCTTTGTTTTTGTGAATGACATTCTTTTTAGCCAATCTGTCGAGCATCGAACTTACTTTGGGATACAAAGCTTTAGCTTCTTCCTTATTCGTAGTTCCACGCAACTTTTTCACTGCATTTCTGGCAGTTTTTGCATAATATCTGTTGCGCAGCCTTTTGGCTTCAGTCTGCCTGATTCTTTTTTCTGATGATTGATGATTTGCCATCTCAATAAAATCCTTTTATCTATTGTAATTAGTTTAGTAGCCCATAGGGGAATCGAACCCCTCTTTCAAGAATGAAAATCTTGCGTCCTAACCGATAGACGAATGGGCCAACTGGAGACACTGGTTCTCATTAGCGGGTGCAAATATACGACGAGTTTTTAAACTGGCAAAATATTTTGAAAAAAAATTCATTATCTTTGTCAAATCATGTTGCATAAAACGCGTGGTATAGTATTATACAGCCTGAATTACAGCGACAAATACAAGATCATCCATCTCTATACGGAAGAATTCGGGCGGATTCCTTATCTGGTTACCAAATCGAGAGGAAAGAAAAGCCGTGTGTCTTCCTCTTTATTCCATCCTTTTGCCATCCTCGACCTGGAAGTGGAACATCAACCCCTCCGGGAAATACAACGGATCCGGGAAGCTGCCACAGCTATGGTTCCTGACAGCATCCCTTACAATCCGGTAAAAATGCCGGTGGTGATGTTTTTGGCCGAGTTTATGTTCCGGGTCGTCAAAGATGTCCAGCCAAACAAAGCATTATTCAATTTTATCTGCCGGTCGATCGAGATTTTCGATCTGGCGGAAACCGGACTGGCGAACTTCCACATGGTGTTCATGATTCAGTTAAGCCGTTTTCTGGGATTTTATCCGAATGCGGAAGATTATGAACCCGGTATGTTTTTCGACATGCAGTCAGGTGTATTTGTCCGCTACAAACCCAACCATCCGTATTTTCTAAATCCTGACGACAGCCGTGTTTTCCGGCTCTTACTTCGCATGAACTATGAAAATATGCAGGCTTTTGCATTTTCGCGTCACGACCGGGTGAATATTATCCAGCGGATCCTGGAATATTACCGGGTGCATTTTGCCAGTTTGACAGAGTTGAAATCGTTGGAGGTTTTGACGGAGGTGTTTGATTGAGTTTAACGCAGAGTTACATAGAGCACGCACAAAGTTATACAGAGTTTTTCTATCAGATTTTACTGAATATTCAACAAATTATTTACTTTAAATAACTTTTGATAAATAAAAAAATGAATAAAACAATTGGATTCAGAAAAATAATAATTTATATTTGCAAAATAATATAAAAAATACATATCACTAACAAATATTATCAGCATATAAAAATTATTGTTTAACTCGCTAATGGTTATTCCGATGAATTAAAAATACGATGGAAACAATAAAATATCAGGTAAAATTATTATTTAAGAACACTTATCATGAAAACAAAAACAATATCAATTTTACTGCTACTCCTTATTGGGAAAATAGCATATAGCCAGAATTATTTTTCAATCGGTAACCGTTGGACAGAATACACCGTGGATATCCGGGATCAGGGAGTTGAAAATTCATCACAATATTTTCTTAATAAAGACACCATCATTGACGGCAAAAAATACATCAATTTAGTAAATGCCAAGGATGGACAATATATCAGTTCCGTCAGGGAAGAAAATGGGAAAACATATATGAGGCTGATTTATCCCAGAACAGAAGAAGATATTCTGGTATATGATTTTACGGCAAAAGAAGGCGATACTATTCATTCAAACTGCCCGGAAGGAGATTTGTCCCGGGAAATGAAAGTCGTAAAAATCGACACGGTCGAATTAATGAATGGAGAAAAACGAAAAAGATTTTTTTTCAATGATAGTAATCCATGGATTGAAGGTGTTGGGAATATCCGTGGGTTTTTCAGTCATGCATACGAACTCGCGACCGACTATAGGGTGCAACATTTGGTTTGTTACAGACAAGATAATGAAGTTTTATATCGAAATAATGAATTATGCAAGGAAAATTGTTGTGAAAATATCGGTCTCAATGCTAATATAACAAATAAAACTATTTCCATCCATACAAAAATTTCTCCGAACCCAGTTAAAAACAAGCTTATCATTGAAATCCCGGAAGAAAAATTAATTGAAAAAATAGAAATACGATTAACTGATAATCTTGGACATATCCTCCACAATGGGATTTTTAACCATAATATCTATGAACTGGATATGTCTCAGCATATTATTGGAATATATTATTTATCGATCAAAAGCAAGAATATTATTGAAACTCATAAAGTCATCAAATTGTGAATCATTCATATACAATACACAACTGAAGAATCTATTGATGTTTCGTGAATTATAGTATAAATAATTTTTCACCATGGAGTTACACAGAATAACTCCATGGTGAAATAAAACTACACCCTCTCCAACTCCACCGTAAAATGCCTCATAATCGGAGCCTCTTTCACGATTTTATATCCTTTGGTGATCTGCGCTCTCCTGTCATACACATTCTTAAGCGCTACCGCAATAACATCCATATGATTATTGGTATACGTTCTGCGGGGAATAGCCAAACGTAACAATTCCAGTTCCGGGTAACGGTTTTCCCGGGTTTCCGGATCCCGGTCGGCCAGGATCGCACCGATTTCTACCCCACGGATTCCGGCTTCCAGATAAAGTTCTACCCCTAAAGTCTGTGCGGGGAACTCTTCTCTCGGCATGTGTGTCAGCACTTTCCGGGCATCGACAAAAATGGCATGTCCGCCGGCAGGGCGTTGATAGGGAATACCGAACTCATCCAGTTTTTGTCCGAGGTAAGCCACCTGCTTGATCCGGGTTTCTAAATAATCGAATTCGGTACCTTCTTCTAATCCCTGTGCCAAAGCATTCATATCCCGGCCGCTCAAACCGCCGTAAGTCACAAAACCTTCGAACATGATATTGAACGTGGATGCCTTTTCATACCATTTTTTATGACGGGTAGCAATAAATCCGCCCATATTCACAATGGCATCCTTTTTACTGCTCATAGTCATAGCATCGGCATAACTGTACATTTCGCGGACAATTTCCCGGATGGTTTTATTTTCATAGCCTTTTTCCCTGACTTTGATGAAGTAAGCATTTTCCGCAAACCGGGCAGAGTCGAAAATTACCGGTTTACCATATTTATCGGCTATTCTGCGGACTTCCCGGATACATTCCATAGATACCGGTTGACCACCGGCGGTATTGTTGGTTACAGTCACCAGGATAAAAGGCACCTGGTCGTGATATTCGACCATTGCCTCTTCTAACTTCAGGGGACACATATTTCCTTTGAACGGATGTTCCAGTTGTGTATCTTTCGCTTCTTCAATCGTGCAGTCCAAAGCGAAGGCTTTCCGGTGTTCGATATGTCCTTTAGTAGTATCAAAATGAGAATTACCCGGAATAATATCCCCTTCCCGGATCAGCACCGAAAACAAAACATTTTCGGCAGCGCGTCCCTGGTGGGTGGGTAAGAAATAATCGAATCCAAATATTTTTTGGATAGACTCTTTCATTTTATAAAAAGAAGAAGAGCCGGCATAGCTTTCATCTCCCAACATCATTTCCGACCATTGGCGATCGCTCATGGCTCCCGTTCCGGAATCCGTGAGTAAATCGATAAACACCTGTTCCGATTTCAGACAGAACAAATTATAATTGGCTTCTTTGATCCATTGTTCGCGTTCTTCACGGGTACTGCGGCGGATCGGTTCCACCATCTTGATCTTATAAGATTCTGCAAAAGGTATATTCATATGGGTTGATATTTAAAAAGACAAATAGAAATAATTCACAAAAAAAGGTACTGCACAAGAACATGCACAGTATACAATCAGAGAAAAAGCTCTCCGGTTAAAATAACAAATGGAAAGAAAAGTCAGAACCTATCCCTCTCCTTGATATTAAGAAAGAGATTGAAATATAGAATATGTTGCAGATGCAATGACATATTGATAATTTAGTGGTGCAAAAATAAATCTTTTACCGGGAAAATCCAAATAGATTACACGAACAAATAAAAAATAACTTAAAAAGATTCCAGGAAAAAATTTTAAACCGTTTCTTTATTCAGAAAAATAGTGTAATTTTGCGGCTCGGTAATCCGGAAATTGTCTGGATGATGCCTTCCGGATTAATCCGGCTTCTCAAAACCGGCTCTGTAGTTCAATGGATAGAATGGAAGTTTCCTAAACTTTAGATTCGGGTTCGATTCCCGGCGGAGCTACTCAGGTGAAAGCAATCACTTTAAGGTGATTATATTTTCTTCGGTCACCGGAAGGTGAGTAAATTTTCAATCGACGTGCAACCTCCTCCTTTTATAGTGCTTCCTTTAGCTGAATTTTGCAGGAAAAACAATTTTCCTACCGATGCACAGCGAAACAGGCAGAATGAAATATTCCTGGTAACAAACGGTTATCTGATCCGGAATCTGAATCTGAATTCCATACGGATTAACCGGCATGACCTTCATGTATCGCTTACAGACCAGATCTCTGCCATGGAAAGTTGTTCGGAAGATATCGATGGGTTTTACTGTGCTTTCGATAACGACTTGCCCGATGAGGTGTATACAAAAGACGATGTGTTGGCCGACCTGGCATTCATCAACAGCTTTATGTCCCGTTACCCCCTTCGCCTGCCGGAAGCAGTACTGACCCGATTGAATCATACATTTTCCGTACTGACAGTCCTGGCGGCATCGCCGGAAAACAATCTCCAACTGATCCATACCTATTTAGTCACCATTATTTGCGAGATCAAACAGGTAATGCTCCCGCTCAACCTGAACCCCTATCCTACCAAAGCGTTTCTGATTGCCAAACAGTATAACGACCTGTTGGTGAAATATATCACGTCACAACGGGATATTGAATTTTATGCTTCCCGGATAGGAATAACACCCAATCACCTGAACAAATCTGTGAAAGCCGTAACAGGAAAAACCGCAGTTATGATCAGGAATGAAATGACTTTATTCGAAGCTAAGCTACAGCTCCGGCAAAATTATATATCCATCGGTGAACTTGCTTATAACCTGGGCTTTTCCGAAGCAGCTTATTTCAGCAGATTCTTTAAAAAAGCAACCGGATACACTCCTTTGGAATACCGGGAAATTCAAAAATGATTGAAAAAGTCAAATCATTACCAGAATTATATTAGAAAAATTCCGGTTTTATTCTGAACTTTGCACCTCAAAAATTATATATCATTTTCAATTGTCAATTATTTACATATGAAAAATAGAATTTACCATTTTCCGGCTTCTATATCCGTAATAGTACTTTTTTTAATCCAGTCTCTGAATCTTTTCGGAAATAACCATACCTCCTCCGATACGATCAAGACCTATTATATTAATGAAGTACTGGTTACTTCTTCTTACAAAGAAACCAACCCCCTGCAAACACTTCCCGGATCGGTTTCGATTCTTTCGGCCTCCCAGTTAGACGGTATGCAGATAGATAATGTAAAAGAAATTTCATCTATCGTTCCTAATTTCTTCATACCGGATTACGGTTCCAAGATGACTGCTCCGGTATATATACGGGGAATCGGTAACCGGAGTGCGGGACAGGCTACAGGAATGTATGTAGACCATGCTCCTTATCTGAACAAATCGACATTCGATTTCGAATTTACGGATATTCAACGGATCGAAATACTCCGGGGTCCCCAGGGAACCTTATTCGGAAGAAATGCTATGGGTGGAATTATCAACATATTCACTCCATCTCCTTTTGAATACCAGGGTACAAAGATCGGGGTGACTGCCGGAAATTACGGACAGACAAAAGCAAAAGCATCTAACTATTCATTGATCAATGAAGATTTTGGAATCAGTGCCGGTCTTTATTACGACCACAATAACGGTTATTTCACTAATGAATACAATGGAGAAAAAGCCGACGAAATGACATCCGCCGGAGGAAAACTTCGCTTCGACTGGAAAATAGGGAATTCGTTCAAAGCCTATTATTCCATGAACTACGACTATGTAGACCAGGGAGCCTTCCCCTATGGTGCTTATAATCCGGCAACCGGAGAAACAGCTCCCGTAAACCACAACGATCCGAGTACCTACCAGAGAAAATTATTCAATGGAACTTTATACATGGAATATAAAAACAGGAATATCCTTTTATCTTCCACTACCGCTTACCAGCATTTAAAAGATGATATGGTAATGGACCAGGATTTTTCTCCCCGCTCCATGTTTACATTGAACCAAAAGCAGAAACAGCAGACTCTCTCCCAGGAATTTTCCGTCAAATCCAATAACAAAAACAACTACCAATGGTCGTTCGGCGTATATGGCTTTCAAAATGACCTGACAACCGGTGCTTTGGTAGAAATGAAAGAAGGAGGAATTGCCCCCCTGCAAAAAATATTCGATCAAATCAAAATCAATTATCCGAAAGCGCCTGCCATGACTATTACCGATGAGATCATTCCGGTGCCGGGCGAGTACGGCACCCCAAGTATCGGAGGAGCTATTTATCACCAATCAACTTATAACAACCTGTTTATAGACGGTTTATCAATAACAGCAGGTGTTCGTTTGGATTATGAAGAAGACAAACTGAACTACGATGCCATTGGAGATATGAATTTAATGCTGACCTTCCCGGGCCCTTTCCCTCCAGCAGGCACTCAAAGACCCTTGCCATTGGACACCGTATTATCAGGCACCGAAAGCATGCATTTCTTAGAGATCCTGCCTAAAGTATCCCTGAAATATGAATTTGACCGGAAAAACTATGTGTATGCTTCTGTTGCCAAAGGATATAATCCCGGAGGATATAATATTCAGGTATTTTCCGAACTGACTAAAAATGCACTGATGGCTCAGGCAGCTAAAAGCGCTCCGGCAGGTACAGTCCCTGTAAACAATCTTTCCGTAGAAGATGCCACTCCTTATGATCCGGAATACAGTTGGAATTACGAAATCGGTTTCAAAGGAGAAATCATCAAAGATAAATTATCGACCACGCTTGCCTTGTTTTATATAGACGTAGATGATATGCAATTGACCAAATTCATCGACAGCGGAGAAGGCCGGATGCTGGCCAATGTGGGAAAAGCCGTCAACAAAGGATTCGAGATCGGACTGAATGCCAAACTGGCCACCGGGTTGTTCGCCGGTGTAAACTACGGTTATACACACGCGACCTTCAAAGATTACAAAACCGATGAGGATACCGATTACAGTGGAAAATATCTGCCCTATGCCCCGCAACAGACCCTTTCGGTATATGGTTCATACATCAAAAGTTTCGACCGGAAATGGATCGACAAGTTCTCTGTTTACGCACAATATAACGGGGCTGGAAAAATTTACTGGACTGAAGCCAACGATATTTCACAGGATTTCTACGGATTACTGGACTTGAAAGCAGGCGTCAGTAAAAGCATTTTCACCATAAACCTCTGGGCAAAAAATTTACTGGATACCGATTATAACGCCTTTTATTTCGAATCTATGGGGAATGCATTCTTCCAGAAAGGCAAACCCCTTACATTCGGTGGCGACCTGATCCTGAGTTTTTAAAGAAAATAAGCTACCGGTTAGAAATGATCGACCGCATCCAGCAACCCGGACAGTTCTCTCATTTTTGATGCAAATGCCGGATTCTTTGCCAGGTTATTGAACTCGTTCGGATCCGTTTCATAATCATACATTTCGACTCCTTCGCGGCCTTCATCCCATTCGGTATAGCGAAATCTTTCCGTGCGCACCGTTCTTCCGAAGATTTCTTTTTTATCCACCCTCCGGAGGACTTGGGTATAGGCAGGCCTGTCCCATTTTGCTTCCGGATTTTTCAATAACGGCAGAAGCGACTTGCCCTGTAAATCGGCAGGGCCCTGCAATCCGCAAATTTCCGTCAGCGTAGGATAAATATCCAGCAACTCGACCGTTCGTTTGCAGGTCTTGTCTTGGGCCATACCAGGCACGGAGATAATGAGTGGCGTGCGGGCAGCGTGTTCGAATAAACTTTGCTTCATCCATTGTCCGTGTTGCCCTACATTATAACCGTGGTCGCTCCAGAAAACAATAATTGTATTGTTGCTTAATCCGGATTCATCCAAAGCATCCAGCAACTTACCCAACTGGGCATCCATAAATGTGATCGAAGCATAATAGGCCTGCAAGGCGATACGGCGTTCTTTTTCCGATAGTCCCCAATGCAAAGGATCCGTAAACCGGGCAACCGACGGTTTATTTTCCCAGTCATCGACCCTTTCTTCCGGAAGAACTAATTCTTCCGGAGGATACATATCGAAATATTTCTGAGGAGCGATATAAGGGGTATGCGGACGGAAAAAACCTGCAGCAATAAAAAAGGGTTCATTTTTATGTTCCCTGATGGTTTTGGCCGCTTCTTCGGCAATCATGGCATCGGTCAGTTCCGCATCCGGCCCATCGGTCGCCCAATACGCCAATGCCGTCCCCAAATGCCGTTTGGGAGTGAGATTGGTCACCCGGTCTTGCTCTATCCTGTCCCGCCCTTTCGGATTTACTCGCTGTTTCCAGGAAATCGTATCATCCTGGCCATCTGTACCTATCTCATTCGGAACTCCATAATGAAAGATTTTACCTGTCCGGAAAGTGAAATATCCGCTTTCCCTGTATAATTGCGGCAAAGTCACCACTTCAGGCATCCTGTCGCGGACAGAATATTTCAGATCCATCACCTTTGTCCTGTCCGGCCTGTATCCACTCAAAAGAGAAGCGCGGCTCGGACCGGAAAGCGGGAATTGATTATAGGCCCGTTCGAAACAGATACCTCTTGCCGCCAACCGGTCTAAGTTCGGTGTTTTTACCTGCGGATCGCCAAAACAATGGATATCATTATTCAGGTCGTCCGAGGCAATAAACAAGACATTATAATGTTTTATCCCGGATGCATTTGCTTGTGCCGCCATTTCTCCGGAAGATATCAAAGCCAGCAGGATAGCACTGCTACTCCTCCATGATCGCATCGATTGACTTTCCATTTTTTTGTTTTCCCGATTTATCTTTTTTATCTGTATTTTCTTCTTTTGTTTTTTGCTTCACAGCTCCATCCGGATTGTATTTATTTAAAACCATTTGCATTTGCTTCCGGATCTCCAGTTCATTTGCATCGGGAGTGGTAATCGGGTGTTGCTCCAGGACATCTTTTACGGTGTTATAGAATTTTCCGTCGTCATACAACTTATAGTTATTATTGAAGGCATATCTTTTGGGAGTAGAAGTTGAATTCGGTCTTAACATCGGGTGATAGTAAGAATAGCAGAAAGACTTTTCACGTCCCGGTTTCCCTTTCAGGACAGAAGCAAAGGCAATTCCATCGATATCTTTTTCCCTGGAAATATCTACCCGGAAAATTTCGGCCAATGTAGGATAGAAATCCGAGAAATCGACTAAATCGTTACTGATGCTACCCGGTTTGATCACTTTATCCCATCTTGCCAGTAAAGGCACATGCATTCCGCGATCGTTGGTTTTAGCCTTTCCTCCGGGAATAAAAGTCCCATCACGCATTGGAACCTCAATTTTTACATTCGTCCCGTTATCTCCGGTAAAAAGGATCAGGGTGTTTTTACTCAAGCCCAGTTTTTCTACTTTGGCGACAATATTTCCAATGATATAATCGGTATATTCGACCATATACCGGTGATATTCCGGATCATCCTTGAAGCGATTCTCTTTATCTTTCCATCCCTGGGTATGTGGAGTCGGCAAATGGGGTGAATGGATCAATGCCATCGGATAATAAACGAAGAACGGTTGTTTCTTTTTGGCACTGGTTTCAATGAAATCGAGTACATAATTGGAATAAATATCAGGACCGTAATCATCGTCTGTAGTATTTATTACTCCGGAATTAGTTTCGATAACCGGTTTACAGTAACGATTTCCCAACGAATTAAGCTGCCATAGGCAAAAGTCGTCAAACCCAAAACCAATCGGTCGCTGAGAGTCTTTTCCCAACTGCCATTTACCGGCGATACAGGTGGCATATCCGGCTTGTTTGGCAAGGTTGCCAAAAGTTTTATTATCAGCGCTCAAATCCCCCCACTTGGTATAATTGCGGTGATTGTATTTGCCGGTCATCAACTCCACCCGGGAAGGCGAAGACAAAGGCTGCGCATAGCAATAATTAAATTTCACTCCTTTTTCGGCCAGCTTATCGATATTAGGCGTGTGGTAAGCACTTCCATAGGCAGAGAGGCATTCCATGCCCATATCATCGGCCAGGATCAGAATCACATTGGGTTTTTCTTCAGCAGCAGTAATTGCGGTCCCTGCAGATAACAATGCCGGCAGGATACAGAACGATTGTTTGATGTTCATTTGTAATAATTTGATAATAAGTTGTTTTTCGTTTTTTTAAGCATACCGGATATGCCTGTAAGTTTCATGGTTTGTTTTCCATATCTTGTTTTTGATAGATTTTCAGGGTAAAGGTTTAATTCGTAAATGCATAAATTTGGTTTAAAGAATATGGAGAGATCAACCCCACAAATTTCTCCCCACCCCAAAAACAACCGCAACGCCCAACAAAAACAACAAAGTCCGGTCTCCGTAAAGTAAGTTGTAAAGTTTTGGGAAGCGGTCTTTTTTTCGGAATATGCTCAGGTAAAGATGAAAAAGAACATAAGGTATCAGAATAAAAAGAAACGGATTATCAAAAAAAGCCCTCCCGATCTGTCCATGCAACAAATGATGAATCATTTGCTGCAATCCGCAAAACGGACATTTCAATCCGGTAAAATGGTGCAAAGGGCAAAAAAGGAAAAAACTGTTTTGTTGCGGTTCATATAAAAAATAGATGATTGCCACGGCTATAACAAAGCCTGCGGCAACCATCCATTTCAATATTGTACGTGATGACATTTATCAGATATTGTCGGGCTCCGACAGAGTATCGAAATCTACATCCTGAGGAATTTCTCCTGTGAGTTTACGATAGATCAACGCATAACCGATCACCTGCATCGGCATAGTAACCAATACACCGATACAGCACATAGAAGCCACCGAGTTGATTACATAATAGGCAAGAAAAATCAACAATAGATTAAGTGTTTCTCCTTTAGTCACTTCCCAACTCTTGGAAAGAGATTCGATAGCACCATAATCCTTATCGAGAATAAAGAAATAAAATAGCTGAAGCCTGGCCATAACAATGAGACCGGGAACCACGCACAAAATAAGTCCGATGTAAACAAGAATAACGAAAATAATAGTCCCGAAAAATATATTCAATATTTTCTTCAATGAAACAGAAAAGGCAGACAATGCAGGTTCTTGTCCATCGGCAGCAACCAGGGCCATTTTATAATATCCTGCATAAAAAACAGCAGACAATACAATCACCAAAAATATGGCAACCATCATGGAAAGCCCGAACATAGCCGCAATAACTTCCTGGATATCTCCCGAAGTATTAAAACCAAGGGCACCAAGGCCTCCGAAGACCATCATGATGATGAAAACAATCAGTCCGAATCCCAGGGTTACTCCTGCAAAAATCCAGATATTTTTCTTAATAACCTCCCAGGAACCATTAATAATATCCCCGATTTCAATACTTTTAGTGCTCATTTGATTTATTTTTAGAGTTTTTCAATTTCGCAAAAGTAGCAAAATTATTCAATATTCTTTCGCACTTTTGTTAAAAATTCCTTCATCGATTCAGAATCTTTTTCCTGGATAACTTCCAGTAAATGCGCCAGTTCTTTTCTGATCTGTTCCACCTGTCCGGAAGTATGAGGATTAAACAAGATTTCCGTCAATAGGAAGTCGTCTTCTGAAAGCAATCCCCTGGCAATATTCATATGTTTTTTGAAGGTGGTCCCGGGCGCTTCCTGGTGTTTCATCACAGAAGCAAAAACCAAAGTAGATGCGAATGGGATGGATAGTGAATAAGCAATGGTTTCGTCGTGTGCATCGAAAGTATATTCGAAGATATTTAACTTCAATGAGCCATATAGATCTTTAAAAAAGACTTTCCCCAGATGATCGGATTCGGAAATAATGATAGCGCTTTGAGTGGAAAGATCGCTCAGGTTGGCAAAAGTAGGTCCGAACATCGGATGGGAAGACACGAAAGGATGACCGGCCATCCGGTAAAACGATTCCAGCCCTGTTTTTACGGAAGCGATATCCGAAATAATGCAGTTTTTAGAAAGATAAGGCAATACTGCTTCAAAGGCCTCGATCGTATATTTAACCGTAGCACAATTTATTACCAACTGCGGATCAAAATCCCGGATCTCTTCGATATTCGTCATCCGGATCGTATTGTACATAAAGCGAAGTCGCTTGGGATCCGGGTCGTACACAGCCAGTTCGTGATCGAAACTCAGTATGTCGGTGAAGAAAGAACCCATCTTTCCGGCACCCAGAATCAGTATTCTCATAATTCGGGACTACTCATTAAATCCATTTGCACCCGGACGGATTCTTCGTGGATTGCTTCCAATACTACTTTCATAAATTCGGCCGACATACCCATTTGTTCTGCCTGGCTGATCCGTTTGTTCAGGATCTCATCATACCGGGAAGTTTGCAGGATAGGCATGTTGTGTTCCATTTTATACACTCCTATCTCATGCGATACCCGCATCCTCTTGGCTAAAATTTCCAGTAATTGCTCATCCAACTGGTCAATTTGTTTCCGGAGTTCCGCCAGATTTTCCGTGGTTTGTTTAGTATCGCGGATTACCAGAAGATTCAGAATATAATCCAGCACATCCGGTGTAAGTTGTTGCTCCTTGTCGCTCCAAGCGCAATCGGGATCACAATGAGATTCTACAATCAGTCCGTCGAAATTCAGGTCCATAGCCTGCTGACAAAGCGGAGCGATCAATTCCCGTTTTCCTCCTATATGACTGGGATCGCAGAAAATAGGAATTTCTGGTAACCGCCGGTGCAGTTCGATAGGGATATGCCATTGCGGTAAATTCCGGTAAATTTTCTTGTCGAACGAACTGAATCCCCTGTGGATAACGCCTATTTTGCGCAGGCCTACATTGTAGAGCCTTTCGATAGCTCCGATCCAAAGTTCCAGATCGGGATTGACAGGATTTTTTATCAATACGGGAATATTTGTTCCCTGCAGGGCCTCTGCAATTTCCTGCACGGCAAAAGGATTGGCCGTGGTACGGGCACCAATCCACAACAGGTCAATATTATATTTCAGTGCTTCGTAAACATGCTTTTCCGTAGCTACTTCAGTAGACACATACATGCCTGTTTCTGCCTTAACCTGTTTCAGCCATCTCAGGCCTTCTGTTCCTACTCCTTCAAAACCTCCCGGTTTGGTACGGGGTTTCCATACTCCTGCCCGGAATATTTTAATTCCTTTTGAGGCGATCTGGCGGGCGGTCTCCATTACCTGATCTTCGGTTTCCGCACTACAAGGGCCGGCAATAACCAAAGGACGTTTACTGTCTATTCCCGGTAATAAAATTGATTCTAGTTCCATTGTTTTTATTTGTTTATTATTGTTCCTGTTTATTTATTAAAGAACGAATTCTTTCTAATGCTTCGTTCAACGATTTTTCATTACAACAAAGGGAAATGCGGACATATCGTGCGCCGTTATTCCCAAAAATAAACCCTGGCGTCAGGAATACCCTGGCTTCATACAAAATCTGATCTGCCAGTTCTCCGCTATCGCAATAATTTTCCGGTATTTTTCCCCAAAGGAACATACCTGCCTGTTCCGGATCGAAAGTACAATCGAGGACCTCCATAATCTGTTCGGCAATGATCCTTCTCTTCCGGTATACCCGGTTCATCTCCGCATGCCATTCTTCCGTATTCTTCAAAGCTTCTGCGGCAGCCAGCATCATCGGTTTGAACTGTCCTGAGTCGATATTACTCTTCACTTTCAACACCCAGTTTACAAATTGGGCATTAGAAGCCAACATAGCCATCCTCCATCCGGGCATGTTATGCGATTTACTCATCGAGTTCAGTTCGATACAAATATCTTTCGCCCCAGAAACCTGTAAAATACTGAGCGGTTTATCATTCAGGATAAAACTATAGGGATTGTCATTCACGATAATAATACCATGCTTTTTTCCGAAAGCAACTAATTTTTCAAACAGTTCCGGAATAGCTTTGGCTCCGGTAGGCATATTCGGATAATTGACCCACATCAATTTAACACGATCCAGGTTCAATTGTTCCAAAGCTTCAAAATCAGGTTGCCAGCGATTTTTTTCATCCAGATCATATGTAATGATATCGGCTTCGACTAACCGGCTGACCGAACTATAGGTAGGATATCCCGGATCAGGTACCAATACCGCATCGCCCGGGTTCAGAAAAGCCAGGGAAATATGCAATATTCCCTCTTTGGATCCGATCAAAGGCTGGATCTCAGTAGAAGGATCCAGTTCAGTATCGTACCATTTTTTATACCAGGCAGCCAATCCATTACGCAATTCAGGGATACCCACATAGGGTTGGTAACCATGAACATCCGGCCGCCGGGTTTGTTCGCACATCGTTTCAATGGTTTGTGCCGAAGGCGGCAGATCCGGACTTCCTATTCCCAGACTGATCACATTCAGTCCCCGGGCATTCATCTCCGCAACTTCTTTCAGTTTTTTAGAGAAATAATATTCTTCGACCGTCTGCAAACGACGGGCCGGTTCGATTGCTTTACACACTTTGTTTTCCTTCTTCATATTCTCCGAGTATTTTAAAATCTTTAGTCAACGGAATAATCGCATCCAGGCTTTGTCTGTAACGCATATAATCGGCATAAGCCAGATCGATATAGAACAAATATTCCCACTCCCGGCCAACGATCGGCAAAGACTGTATCTTAGTCAGGTTGATGCCATAAAACGACAGGATAGAAAGTACTTTGGAAAGGCTTCCTTCCGTATGCGGAAGAGCAAACACTAAGGATGCCTTGTTCGGCTTCTTACCCGACATCAACTCGTCGGCATTCCACTTATTAGACAAAGCCAGAAAACGGGTAAAATTACGCTTATTGGTTTCAATGCCTTCCTGCAATACCCTCATTCCGTAGATTCCGGCTGCAAATTTGCTGCAAATAGCAGCACGACCTTTTAATTTCTTTTGGGCTATATCATAGGCACTGGCAGCAGTGTCTCCTGTTTCCACAATTTTGAGATCGGGATATTGACTCAGGAATTCATAACATTGCATCAATGCGATAGGATGGGAATTGATCTCCCGGATATCCCTGAAATCTTCTTCCGGAAGACAAACTAAGCTATGGGAAATGCGCAATTTATATTCTCCCGTTATCCGTAATTCACTCTCCCTGATGAGTTCGTGGTTCTGCAGCAGACTGCCGGCAATCGTATTTTCAATAGCCATTAACCCGATTACATTTGCATCTTTTTTCACTGCGTGAATTACATCCCTGAAACTGTCGCAGGGAAGGATTTCTATCGTTTCACCTTCAAAATAATCATGCGCGGCAATATCGTGATATGAACCGGCAATTCCTTGTATCGCAACTTTCTTCATTCAATTATAAGCATAAAAAAATCCTGCCGTTTCTGACAGGATTTGTATGTTGATTTATTTTTCTATTTCCAGTAATCTCTCATTCAACCGTTACATATCAATCCTGCCTTACTTTTGCTAAAGTAAAAATAAAAGTAGAAATAATATGTAAAAGAAAATGCTCTCATCAAAACAAATTGCTATGTTTTCGGGTGCAAATGTAATATATTTTTTTTCTTGTGCAAAATTTTGATGATTTTTTTTGTCTGCGTTTTGTTATAAAATTTGCGGTATGGTTGACATCATTGATGGGGGTTCTTTTCCTTGTTATCAAAACGTTGTCCGAAGTGAAAGAACGCAGCGCTTGAGCAAGTTCGTTTTGACGAAGCGCCTTTTTTGGGTTCCTTTTTTTGGCGCTGCAAAAAAAGGAACCCAAAATCTCTTTATAAAATCTTTATACTCCTCCAATTTTCTTTACAAAATCCATACACCTTCATCCCTATCTTTACATCAAAATTCAATCACAAAAAAATGAATACAACAGACATTTTCAGGACATGCCTGCCTTTTGTTTTTCTGCTGGTCATTACCGCTCCCTTCCTGGGATACTACATCTATAATGTATTGGAAGGAAAAAAACATTTTCTGCTTCCGGTATTCGGAAAATTGGAACAATCCATATACAAACTCGGATCGGTGCGAGCTGAACAATCTATGAACTGGAAACAGTATTGTTTATTTTTACTGGCTTTCAATCTGGTTGGATTCATCGTTCTTTTCATCCTATTAATCATACAGAAATGGTTACCTCTAAATCCCCAGCATATAGGGAATATGAGTTGGCATTCTGCTCTTAACACTTCCGTCAGTTTTGTGACCAACACCAACTGGCAGTCGTACGCAGGAGAAATAGGCCTGAGCTATTTCAGTCAGATGGCTGGATTGACGGTACAGAATTTTGTCAGCGCCGCTACAGGAATCGCAGTTTTTGCTGCATTGGCAAGAGGGATTGCACGGCATTCTGTCAGTCACATCGGCAATTTCTGGGTAGATATGGTACGCTCTACCCTCTATATTTTACTCCCGTTGTCAATTCTTTGGGCCGTTTTATTGTGTGGACAAGGAGTAATACAAAATATCCAACCCTATGTTGAATCGACTACAATAGAAGGACAGGTACAAATCATTCCACAGGGACCGGTCGCCTCCCAGATCGCGATCAAACAATTAGGGACAAACGGAGGTGGTTTTTTTAACGCCAACAGCGCCCATCCCTTTGAGAATCCGACTCCTTTTTCCAATTTTCTTGAAGTATTTGCCATCCTATTGATTCCGGTTTCGCTGACTTTCACTTACGGAAAAATGATCCGTTCCCGAAAACAGGGTACGTCCATCTTCGCAGCCATGTTTATTCTCTTCCTGGTCGGATTGGGGATTTCGATGTATGCAGAGCAACAGACCCATACACCTGGGAAACACCTTCTTTCCATGGAAGGGAAAGAAGTGCGGAACGGAGTAGCCGGATCAGTGCTCTGGTCTGTTGCAACCACAGCCGCATCCAACGGATCCGTCAACGCCATGCAGGATAGTTTATCTCCCCTGTCCGGTATGATCTCTATGATTAACATGATGATAGGAGAAGTGGTATTCGGAGGTGTGGGAGCCGGAATGTACGGAATCATCATCTTTGTCATACTAACGGTTTTTATCGCCGGCCTGATGGTAGGACGAACACCCGAGTATCTCGGAAAGAAAATCGAAGCTTTCGAAGTAAAAATGTCTATGCTGGCCGTGCTGGCTCCGGCCATTGTTATCCTGTTGTTTTCTTCAATAGCCTGTAGCACAGCAGCTGGGCTTTCCTCTCTGAACAACGCGGGACCACACGGACTTTCCCAGATCATTTACACTTTCACTTCGGCAGCAGGAAATAACGGCAGCTCCATGTCCGGTCTCAATAGCAATACGTTTTTTTACAATATGCTGACGGCTTTAGGCATGTTAATCGGAAGATTCGGTGTAATCATCCCGATACTGGCCATTGCCGGAAACCTGGGGCAAAAGAAAATCACCCCGGTCTCTCCCGGAACCTTCCGGACAGACAACTGGTTGTTTGTAGTACTCTTAATCATCATCATCCTGATCGTGGGCGGATTGACTTTCTTCCCATCTCTAAGCCTGGGCCCCATCGCAGAACAAATTCTCCTGCAAAACGGAACATCATTCTAACAAATAACCCCATCTCTATTCATCAAACAATATAAAAACATCATCTCATTCTCAATTTTCAATTATTTAAATATGAATCTTTCTCATCACAACCATAAAATACTAACCGGTAAAATGCTCACAACAGCATTAAAAATCTCGATAGAAAAATTGCATCCTGCCATGCTCATCAGGAATCCTGTAATTTTTATCGTTGCCATCGGAGCTGTCTGGACAACCGGAATTGTTCTCCTGGACATTTTCAGCGCCCGGTTTTCTTCTTTCGATTTACAGATAGCCATCTGGCTATGGATTACTGTTCTATTCGCCAATTTTTCCGAAGCCATCGCCGAAGGAAGAGGAAAGGCCCAGGCCGAAAGCCTGAAAAGTGGTCGTTCGCAGGCAAAAGCAAGAAAAATAACTGAAAGTAAAGAAGAAATAATCGCCGCCGAATTACTAAAAAAGGGAGATATCGTAATCTGTGAAGCCGGAGAAACCATTCCTTCCGACGGAGAAATTATCGAAGGAATTGCCAGCGTAGACGAATCTGCCATTACAGGAGAATCTGCTCCCGTGATCCGGGAAAGCGGCGGCGACCGGAATGCAGTCACCGGAGGTACCAAAGTACTCAGTGACAAAATTATCGTCAGGATCACCTCGGATGCAGGAAATACATTCATCGACCGGATGATTTCCTTAGTAGAAGGCGCACAACGAAAGAAAACACCGAACGAGATCGCACTGACCATTCTTTTACTGGCTTTATCACTGATTTTTATACTGGCTGTCGCCACCTTACCGGCATTTTTCGGATATAGTCTCAAAGCATCCGGCCTGCCATCCTCGGCAAATCTTACATTTCCCGTGTTGATAGCTCTTTTGGTCTGTCTGATTCCCACTACGATCGGAGGACTACTGAGCGCCATCGGTATCAGCGGAATGGACCGGCTGATGAAACGCAATGTTATCGCCACCAGCGGTCGCGCCATAGAAGCAGCAGGAGATGTAGATGTATTGTTGCTGGACAAAACCGGAACCATCACATTCGGGAACCGGATGGCCAGCGAATTCATCCCGGCAGAAAGAATCGACATGGAAACATTGGCAAATGCCGCACAACTTTCCTCCCTCAGCGATGAAACTCCCGAAGGACGATCGGTAGTAGTATTAGCCAAAGAAAAATATAACATCAGGGAGCGCGACCTGACGGAAATGAATGCCAGATTCATCCCTTTCACAGCTCAAACCCGTATGAGTGGTGTGGACATCTCCATTTCCGGCAAAAAACACAGTATCCGGAAAGGTTCTGTAGATGCTATCCGGTCGTTTGTCCAGCATAATAATGGTTTTTTTCCACAACAAACAGAAGAAAAAGCAAAAGAACTCGCCCAACAGGGAGCAACACCGCTGATCGTAGCCGAAGATAACCAGGTACTCGGAATTATCCATCTGAAAGACGTGGTAAAAGGAGGTATCAAAGAACGCTTTGCCCAGTTACGCACCATGGGCATCCGGACCGTGATGATAACAGGTGATAATCCGCTTACGGCTGCTGCCATTGCCGCAGAAGCCGGAGTAGACGACTTCCTGGCGGAAGCCAAACCGGAGGATAAGCTCCAGCGTATCCGGGATGAGCAGTCTGGCGGGCACCTGGTCGGCATGATTGGCGACGGGACAAATGATGCTCCTGCACTTGCCCAATCGGATGTGGGAATCGCCATGAATAACGGTACGCAGGCAGCTAGAGAGGCCGGGAATATGATCGACCTGGACAGCAATCCCACCAAACTGATAGAAGTAGTGGAAGTCGGTAAGCAATTGCTAATGACCCGTGGCGCACTGACCACCTTCAGTATCGCAAACGACATTGCCAAATATTTTGCCATCATACCTGCTATTGCCGTTTCTCTCTATGCGGGAATTCCCGGCAAAGGTGCATTATCAGTGCTCAATATCATGAAACTCTCTTCTCCAGAAAATGCAGTATTGAGCGCAGTCATTTTCAATGCGTTGATCATTATCCTGCTGGTCCCATTAGCTATCAGAGGAGTAAAGTATCGAATGGAACCCGCATCGGTTTCATTGATGAGAAACCTTTTTATCTACGGAATCGGAGGACTTATCACTCCCTTCATCGGCATCAAATTAATAGACCTGATTATCCAACTATTTTGAGAACAATGTCTCATTTTCAATTTTCAATTATTATGAAGTATCTGATAACAAGTTTAAAAATAACAGCACTAATGACCTTATTACTAGGCATTGTATATCCATTATTTATTACCGGAGTTGCACAACTCTTCTTCCGGGAAAAAGCGAATGGGTCTCTCATCATCAAAGAAGGAGCAATACAAGGAAGCAGCTTGATCGGACAACCATTCAACAATCCGGCTTATTTCTCTTCCCGTCCTTCAGCTACCGGATATAATCCTTTACCTTCCGGAGCATCCAACCTGAGCATGACCAGCAAACAATTGCATCAACAGATGGAAGAAAGAAAAGAAAATTTTCTTACTCAAAATAAGCTTGGGAAGGAAGATCGTATTCCTTCAGAAATGTTATTTGCCTCAGGGAGCGGACTGGATCCCCACATCTCTCCGGAAGCCGCCACGCTGCAAATCAACAGGATTGTGGATCAAAGAAAGCTGTCTGGCAAACAAAAACAAGAACTGGCATCCTTAGTCGGCAATATGGCGGAAAGACCCCAATATCACCTGTTCGGGGAATCAAGAATCAATGTATTGCTGCTGAATTTGAAAATTGATGAATTGTATCCGGAAAAGAAATAAAATTCCCCAGGTAATCTCTCCGAATCAACATTTTGAATATTATGTATTTAAAACCAGGAACAAAACTGTAAATTTGCCACAAGAAAAAAAATCCATGGAATATAACCGCCCCAATCCGGATGAACTGCTTGCTTCTCTCCAACAGGAAGAAAAAACAAGAAAAAGAGGAAATTTAAAAATTTTCTTCGGCATGGCACCTGGTGTGGGAAAGACTTACACCATGCTTGAAACAGCCAAAGCGGATCTGGCTAAAGGGGTTCACGTAGTAGTGGGTTATGTAGAATCCCATAACCGGCCGGAAACAAATGCCCTATTAGAAGGACTTACGGTGGTTCCCCGCAAAAAAATCAAATACAAAGAAACGGAACTGGAAGAAATAGACCTGGATGGCATCCTGGAAATGCATCCTTATTTAGTATTGGTAGACGAGCTGGCGCATACCAATGCTCCCGGATCCCGCCACCTGAAGCGATACCAGGATGTGGAAGAGCTACTGGACAATGGAATCAATGTTTATACCACAGTCAATGTACAACACCTGGAAAGCCGTACCGATACCATTTCACAGATCACAGGCATTAAGATCAGGGAAACGCTTCCGGATGCTGTTTTTGAACTGGCCGACGAGGTGGAACTGGTAGATATCACTCCCGATGAACTCCTGAATCGTCTGGCAGAAGGAAAAGTATATGCTCCCGAACGCTCCAGAGAAGCCGTGCGCAATTTTTTCCGGAAAGGAAACATCACAGCACTCCGGGAAATGTCGCTCCGCCTTGTAGCCGACAGGGTAGACAAACAACTGAAAACATATATGCAGCAGAAACGGATACAAGGTCCGTGGAAATCAGGCATGCACCTGCTGGTAATGATAGGTCCCAGTCCCAGTTCCGCCCAATTGATCCGGTGGACCAAAACACTGGCATATACCCTGGGAGCGAATTGGGTGGCTTTACATGTACAAACACCCCAGATAGTCGAAGAAACCGAAAAAAAGCAACTGTCTGACAATATCAATTTGGTGAGAGAACTGGGAGGAGAATTAATAACAACCTCCGGTAATGATCTGGTTCAGGCTTGTCTGGATATTTCCAGAAAAGAAAATATTACGCATATTATTGTAGGAAAATCAGGAAAACCAAATAAAATCAGTTCTATATTTTCAAAAAAAAGCCTGATAGACCAATTGATAGAAAAAAGCGGGAATATCGATGTATACGTCCTCGGCTCTGAAATAACAAGCAAATACAGAAATAAAAACAAATTTAAATTTCCGGCATTTACTTCAGGAATCAGGGAATATGCCATAGCAATCCTGACAGTAGTATTCAGCGTTTTACTTTGCCTTCCCATTACTGAGGAAATCGGCTACCAGTCAGTGGCATTCATCTTGCTCTTTGTGTTGACAGTACTGGCAACCTTCCTTCGGATAGGGCCAATCTTACTGGCAGCAGTCTCAGGAGCTCTGGCCTGGGATTTCTTTTTCATTCCCCCTCAGTTTACACTCCATATAGATACAGCTCCGAATATCCTGACTTTTCTTATGTTTTTTACCATTGCTCTGTTGAATGGTATTCTTACCTCCAAAATCAGGAAACAGGAACAACTGGCCATCAACCGGGAAGAACGTACCAATGCACTATTCCATCTAACAAAAGAACTGTCACAGGCCACAGGGATCAGGGAAGTAGTCAGAATCGGCACGGAAGATATCCGGAAATATTTTTCCGTCGATGCTTTTTTTATTCTTCAGGATGAAAACGGGCAACTGGCCAACCAGAAATATCTCCCGAAAGACTACGCATTTTCAGAAAATGAAATGGGAATTGCCGACTGGGTATTCAAACATTCGAAAAAAGCCGGACGATTTACAGACACCCTGCCTTCCGGAAATTTCACCTACTATCCCCTGAAAGGATTCCGTTCCAAACCGGGAGTGATCGTTATCAAACAAAAAAAATCGTTTGCCGGTGAAACAGCTATCTTTTGGGAAACATTCCTGACGCAGATCTCTCAGTCGATCGAGCATCAGTTCCTGGGACAATTGGCCCGGAAAACCAATATTCTGAATGAATCGGATAGACTGTACAAGACGCTTTTCAATTCAATCTCACACGAATTGAGAATACCGGTAGCAACCATCATGGGAGCCTCAGATACTTTACTTTCTACAGAGTACCCGGATACAGCAAAAACAGAATTATACGGAGAAATATTCAAAGCTTCCCTGCGTCTGAACCGGCTGATAGAAAATCTGCTGAATATGTCTCGCCTGGAATCGGGAAGAATCGGCGTACATACAAACTGGTGTGATGTCCACGATTTATTTCACCGGGTGACGGATAATCTTTCCGAAGAACTTCAACCTTATCGCATAGAGACTGTTATTCCGGACAGCATGCCTTTAGTCAAACTCGATTTCGGTTTGGTGGAACAGGTATTGCATAACCTGGTATACAATTCCTGTCAGCATGCCCCGGCGGGAACGACCATTCGACTCAAGGCTTTTTATGACAATAACAACCTGGTTATACAGGAAATGGACAGGGGACCGGGATTTTCCGATGATACGCTTCCTTATGTTTTCAATAAATTCTACCGGGCAGGGAACGGGAATGCGGGAGGATTGGGTCTGGGACTGTCTATTGTCAAAGGATTTGTAGAAGCACACAAAGGGACTGTATCTGTTGAAAACAGACAAAACGGAGGTGTACGCTTCACCATACAAATACCCAGTGAAATATCTTATGGAAATGATTATGAATAAAGAAGGCACTTTATTAATTGCAGATGACGAAGCTCCCATCCGCCATCTTCTCGGAATTATTTTAGAATCCGGTTATAAAACGATTGAGTCTGTCACAGGCAAAGAAACACTGGCGATGGCAGCCAATCATCTTCCGGATTTGATTATTCTGGATTTGTCATTTCCTGATATGGATGGGCTGGAAGTCCTGAAAGAGTTAAGGAAATGGTATTCCAAACCTATCCTGATATTATCTGTCCGCAATTCTGAGGAGGATATTGTCCGCGCATTAGATTCAGGAGCCAATGACTACCTGACTAAGCCCTTCAGAACGGGAGAATTGCTGGCCAGGATCAGGGCGGCCATCCGTCAGCACCGGAGCAAAGAAGATAACCCCATCATTGAAATATCCGATATACAGATCGATATTGCCAATCATACTGCCAAAAAGAAAGGTGAAATCCTCAAACTGACATCCACCGAGTTTTCCCTGCTTGCTTTATTTGCCCAAAATCAGGGCTGTGTCCTTACTCACCAGTATATTCTCAAAGAAATTTGGGGGTACAGATATACCGACCAAAGCCAGTATCTCCGGGTGTTCGTTGCTCAGGTCCGGAAAAAAATAGAAGACAATCCTTCCAAACCCTCTATATTAATAACCGAATCCGGAATCGGATACCGCTTTGGGACATAAAAAAATCCCCCCGGAATGCGGAGGGATTCATAGATGAAATAAGCATCTTGTTTTTCGTATTTACGAGAATGTTTTAACATTCCGCATTGCTTCGATAGCAATATCTTTATTATAGTCTTTTACCAATCCCGGTAATGTAAAAATCAATACGATACACCAGATAAGGCAGCCGGCGCCGGTCAGCCAGTAAACAACCTGAAGACCCCAACGGCCCAAATATCCATAAGGCATTCCCAAACAAATCAATAAGAAGAAGTAACCCCATCCTACCGATTTACTCTTACGTTTGTACTCTTCAACAAAAGCCTGTTGTTGATTGGGCGTAAGTTTTACAACTTCCGATTTAACCATTGAAGGTAAATTGTCGAGAATAGATTGTTCGATTAAAACTTCTTTCTTCACATTCTCTGTGTTATTTGTAGCATTTTCCATAAAAAAATAGTTTATGATGTTATAAATAATAAGGGTTTGGACAAAAGTACTAATTAATTTTAATTAAACACAAAAAAACAGGCTTTTTTTCAAATTCAGAAAAATACTTAATAATCAGATAATTATAGCCATATGGATTCTTTCAGGACTTCAGGAAAAGAATGAGTTGTAATGTACATGCCCAAACGGTATAAATAATATAACATAAAAGCTGCAATCAGAATGTACAGGAGACGATTAGAATAAAAACGAACGAAAGGGCCAAAAGATATCCGCCTGAAAAACGGATATAAAAGCAAAATAGCAACCAATACCGGACCGAAAGCATGGAATGAAATGCTTTTTTGCCATTCCCCATGAAACAGGCACAAGATAGATTTTGTCATGCCACATCCCGGACAGGGGATACCGGTCAGCATTTTCACAGGACAAAACGATTGTGCCTGTTCAATTTCATCCAAAGAGGTGAAATACATGATGATGGGAAGAACGAAAACCGTACCATATATAATGGCTATCCAGAACCAGGGCTTTGCCTTTTTCAATAATCCTGCGGGTAGTTTCATTTCTCTTAAAAATATTAACAGGGATCATTCTGTTTTGTGCAGCCAAAACCGGTAATACGGACCGTATTTCTGCCGCATGCACAGGATTCTGTGTAGTGAGTAACCATTTCACCGGTACGGAAACGCAACAAAGGTGTTCCTTCTATCCGGAGTGAAGTGATGACTAACTCTCCTTCTTCCCCGGATGGCACAGGATTCCCTTCTGCATCTATAAATTCTGCAATAGCCAGTTCCGGCTGAAGATGAGCCCCTATCCCTGCTTCACAATCGGAAAAAGAAGCTTGCGCCTCAACAGAAAAGAAAACAGAAAAAGGTTGTATATTTTTCCATTCGTTGAGAATTTTATCTCCGAAAGAATTAAAATTCAAATCTTTCTGCCGGAGCGATCGTCCCTGGATAATCCATTTTTGAAGACTGGATTTCTCTGATTCGATCAGTTCCTGTCGGACAAATTCAGCCATCTGAAAAACGAACGATGGATCGGATATTGCTACTGTCGATCCAAGGCGTCTCAACAGTTCCCATTGCATACGCGGAATTGCTTTCCCGGAACGGCAAACGGGAATTCCCAATCTCCTTGCACCCCCAAAACAAGCAATACCATACATAAACTGATCGTTGTTATCGGTCATTACCTGTAAAATATCTTCGGGGGTTAAGCCCAGGGTTTGAAAGCTTAACTTCTCGTTATAGATGAGGCGTTCCAGATCATTCTCTGTCAACCCCAGAATAACTTGTTCCCCCTGAATCCCGGGAACCCGCACAAAATCGATGGCATCTTCAACCGGTATGCATAGAAAATCTTTATTTCTGGCCTGTAAATCCGCCCGGGTGGTAAAAGGCAGGTGCTGTAAATCTTCAAGGGATTTTATTCCGGAAATATCCGATTTATTTTCTGCAAACATCTTCCTGTAAAAAGGAGAATTGGCCTGCAGATATAAGAGGAGTTCTTCCAACTGTTTGTATTGGAATGTCTGAATAGTTTCCTGCGGTTGATATTGTATGGATTGATCCCAACCGGATTTCATGCTATATGTGTATTTCTGTATAATATTGTCGCAAAATTAGGGAAAATAGAGGAACCTGCAAAAATATAACCGGTTATTGAGTAATCAAACATCTACAACCAAATCATTCCGCATTTATTCTTTCACCGTAAATGTCACCACATATCCCGGATGTACCTCATAATTTATTACAAAATCTTTCATCTTTTCTGTTTTTGTTTCTTTTGCCCGGAAAGAAGATAAAATACCGGTTACAGGTTCAAAAGAATCGATATGTAACTGATTTTTAAAATCCACCTCGCTTTCTTCCAGTGCTTTAAAAAGACTTTCTTTGGCAGACCAATGCAACAATAAATGAATTTCTTCCTGCATTTCCGAAATATTCATTTCTTCCGTTTCATGCATAAAACGGTTCCTGATTTTTTTAATCCGGGGAGAAAGATATTCCAGATCGATCCCTACGGGAAATTCTTTATGCAAAGCAACTGCTACATATCCCCGGGTATGACTGATACTGATATGATAGGAACGATCTGTCAGATAAGGTCTGCCGCTATCCGTATAACGAATTTCTTTTTCCTCTCCGAGCATCTGTTTGAGCAATACCCTTATGCACAACCATTCTTTTTTCCGGTGCTCTGTCGTTATTTTCCGGAGGAACGGAAGGTACCAGTCTTTTTGTTCCAGCAAATCCAGTAAATCATCCGGAGAAGAATCGGATATCGGGCTTACCGCCCACAGGATATTGCCGGTGATATGAAAACAATCGCTCATTTTTTTCTTTTGAAAACAGACATCAAAATTAAGAAAAAAAATACGCCTGGCAAGTATTCCCGGATCCTCTATTTGCTGATCTGATAACCGGATCAATCAGTTCTTAGATTTTTCCTGTAATTTCCGTTGAAACAGGTTTTACTTTGGAAGGGAAAAAACCGATCAGGCGGCCTTCTTCATCCACCAGGTATTTGCAAAAATTCCAGCTGGGTTCTGCAGTATTCCATCCATTCTTCGCTTTGTCTGTCAACCATTGAAATACAAGATTTTTATCATCCCCTTTCACGGAAGATTTCTCCATCATCAGAAAAGTAACCCCATAATTAAGCTGGCAGAATTCCTGGATTTCCGTATTGGTTCCCGGATCCTGCGAACCGAAATCGTTGGAAGGAAAACCGATAATCACCAATTTATCTTTGTATTGTTGATATAACTCTTCCAAATCTTTAAACTGAGGAGTGAATCCACATTTGGATGCAGTATTGACCAGCAAAACCTTTTTGTCTTTGAAAGAAATAAAGTCGACAGAATCCCCGGAGATGGTTGTGAAACTCAACTCGTAAAAACTGGCTGGAGGTGTAACTAATCTCTCCTGTGCAAGGGATTTCCCAAAGAAGAGAGAGCATATGGCTGTTAGGATGACTGATATTCGCTTCATAATAATTGAAAATTAATTTCCATTTTAATTAATGGTCTTTGTGGTTATTAAACAATATAAATGCATTATTGTTGTTTAATAAAGTGAAAAGATTCGATATGGACAAAATGACAAAAATACCCGACCTGGCCGGGAAAAAACGAGTGGTAATTGTAGGTGGTGGTTTCGGAGGGTTGAAACTTGCAACGAAGCTCAATCCGAAATATTTTCAGGTGCTGCTGTTAGACAAGAACAATTACCATCAATTCCAACCGTTGATGTACCAGGTGGCGATCGCCGGTTTAGAAGTCAGCTCTATTGCCTATCCTTTCCGGAAAAATTTCCAGAAGAAAAAACATATTCATTTCAGGATGTGTGAGGTAACCGCTGTCATTCCCGAAACGAATACAATAGAGACCAATGCAGGAAGCATCGAATACGATTATTTAGTAATTGCCGCAGGTTGTGATACCAATTTTTTCGGGAACGATGCCCTGAAAGCAACGACTATCACTCTAAAATCGGTCTCTGAAGCGTTATATGCAAGAAACAGTATCCTGAGCAGTTTTGAAAAAGCGTCGGTTTCGAAAGATGAAAAGGAAATCGATAAACTGATGACTTTCGTAGTCGCCGGTGGAGGTGCTACAGGAGTCGAGCTAGCCGGTTCCCTGGCAGATATGAAACGTTTTGTTTTGCACAAAGATTATCCCGAATTAGATATGTCGCGCATGCAGATCCATCTGATCGACGCTTCTCCCCGTCTCCTTTTTGCCATGTCGGAAGAAGCCTCGGCCAATGCAGCCAAAACCCTCGCCGGAAGAGGAGTTATTATCCACCAGGATGTTTCTGTTTCTTCTTATGAGGACGGATTGATCAAAGCAAGCGACGGTTCGGAAATATACACTTCCAATGTATTGTGGGTAGCGGGCATTAAAGCTAACAAAATCTCCGGATTCAAACCTGCCGTTTACGGACGCGGGGGACGTTTGATTGTAAACGAACATTGCATAGTGAACGGCTTTAACAATATCTTCGCAATCGGAGATATTGCCTACATGGAAACAACAGAATATCCTCACGGGCACCCGCAGGTAGCACAGGGAGCGATACAAATGGCGGAATTTCTTGCCGGAAACCTCGAAAAACAGGTCAGGAATCAAACACTCCTGCCCTTCAGATACAAAGACAAAGGCTCCCTTTCTACCATCGGAAGGAATGCAGCTGTTGCCGACCTGCACCACTTAAAATTCGGAGGACGCATTGCCTGGTGGCTGTGGCTCCTGATCCACATCTTTTCTATTGTGGGAGTCAAAAATAAAATTGTGATATTCCTGGATTGGGCATGGAATTATGTTACTTACGACTTGTCTTTAAGATTGTTGATACGGCCTGAGAAAAGGGGGAGTGTATAAAATATATTATTATTTCACATTAGCCGAATCTTTCTCCTGAACAATCGCCTCTTTTTTCCTTTCAGGCGGCACCGCTTCCGGATGCGCCTCAAGATACTGTTTCCGTTTTTCCAGTGTTTCCAGTGAAGGCAAATCGTTATATATTTTATAAGCGTTGGCATTCTGCCTGTTTTTCTTCATTCTTCTGTACTCCGGATCGAAGATTGTAGATAAAATATCATTAAAGTCATGGCTCTTGGGTAGCTTTGTCTGCTTCACATCTCCCATAAAATCGAGTAGTTTGTCACTTATTTTATATTCCGGCTCGGGAAGCTCTACTCCATATGGGCCAAAGGTCGATTGGCCTGGCAATTTTACTTTGGTCCTTTCTTTTTTCCAGATCGGGTCTTCCGGTTTCAGTTTAGAAATGCCTATTTCCTCAGGATCGGTAAATAAAGATTTTTCGGTAGGAAGTTTTTTTTCTCCGGGATTAATAAAATTACCGTCCCGGATCATCCGCTGTACTTCCGGATTGAGACGTAAGGAATCTTTTCCGGAAAGTATTCGTTGCAGGCGGATCGAATCGGCAGGTGTCCACGACTGGGAATATACAAACTGTATATTGCTTAAAACAACAAACACATATAGGGCACAAGTTTTATTCATCCTGATCCAAATCCGGTCAAAGGTAAAAATAAAGAACTTGTTTCCTCTATGTGTTGTTATAATTAATCTAAAAAAACGAGATCAAAAAATAAAATGGGATTCTGATCAAAGAGATTCCAGGTAGGCTTCCATCGCTTCCGCCACTTTTTTGGAAACATTCACGGCTTCTACTACAGTTTTTGCACCGGTCACCACATCTCCGGAAGCGAAGACACCTGGTTTGCTGGTACCTCCGTATTCGTTCGTAAGGATGAGGCCTTTGTTGGAAAGATCAAGACCCTGTGTAGATGCTGCAATATAATTGCGGGGACCCTGGCTGACCGAAATAATCACGGAATCCGATTCATAAAGCTGTTCAGATCCGGGGATCAGTTCCGGAACTTCTCCGTTCCAGACTGTATCGGCAAAAACAACGCCCTGATCGATAATTTCCACCGGCGATTTCAGGTATTCGAATTTTACCCCGTCCATCCGGGCATATTCCAACTCATATTTGCTGGCAGTAAGATATTCTTCTGTCCGGCGAAAAAAGACGGTAACGTCCCGGCTTCCTTTGCGCAAGGCTGTTCGCGCCACATCCATCGCCACATTTCCCGCACCGATAATAGTTATTTTTTTACCCAGGTCGTAAGCATCCGGATTTTTCAGATAATTGATGGCAAAGTGTACATTTCCCAGGCTTTCGCCCTTAATTCTCAAATTATTCGGTTTCCAAACCCCTGTTCCTACGAATACTGCTTTATAGCCGTCCCGGAAAAGGTCGTCGATAGATAACCCTCCTCCCGATCCGATAATTGTATTCGGTCGAATCTTAATACCCATTCCCAGCAGGATTTGCTTATAGCGGTCTAATACTGTTTTAGGCAAGCGGAAATCAGGGATTCCATACATCAAAACCCCACCGATCTTATCGTTCGCTTCGAAAATAGTAATATCATAACCTTTGCCGGCTAAAATAATAGCAATAGTGATCCCTGCCGGTCCGGAACCGATGATTCCCACCTTTGCTTTGGTAGGCTTCGGGACTTCAGTTTCTGATTGTTTCAGGTTCAGATAATATCCTGATATATAATTCTCTATTGAGCTTACATGAACTGTCTTCCCCGTTTTATTCAATACACAATTTCCTTCACACTGCTTTTCATGTTCACAAACAAAAGAACAGATGAGCGATAACGGATTGTTGGAAAAAAGAAGCTCTCCGGCATTTTTAATATCACCATCCAGCAACATTTTAATAACCGTATTTACCGGAGTATTTACCGGACATCCTCTGGAACAACCCGGTTTTTTACATTGTAAGCATCTTTTTGCTTCGTCTATAACGTGATATGCCATATTTTACTTATAACATCGGAATAATTGTAATAAATATACCTGTAATAATTGCAGAAGTAATTACTCCGGTAATATTGGCTCCGAGAGCCTCCGGAAGGATCAATGAATTGGGATTTTCTTTAGTTACCAGTTTTTGTGCGACCTTAGCGGTAGTCGGCACACAACTTACAGCTGCGATCCCGATCACCGGGTTAAAGTTTCCTTTCTTAATAAAATACATCACATAACCTCCCAGGATTCCTCCGATACCGGAAACCAGCAGGGCCAGAATACCGAGTATCAGTAATTTCAGGATAACCGGATTCAGCAGGATATGTGCATCGCATAAAACACCCAGCAAAATTCCGAGGAAGAAAGTCGAACCATATAACATGGGACCGCTGATAAAGCTGATCACATGTGTCAGTCCGGATTCTTTAATGGCAACCCCGATAAACAGAGAGAAGAAAAGGGGTGCCGCCACAGGAAACAACAAACAAAGCACCACACATAATACTACGGCCAATGATAATTTGGTTGCAGGAGAAAACTTCTTCACTTGTTCTTTGGATCGGTCTATTTTAATAGCCCTCAATTTTTTTGGCACCATTAATTTTACCAGGTAAGGATATCCTCCGTATGTCAGCCCCAGATAGAGGTAGGCTACCACCGTAATCGGGACAAACAAATTTTTGGACAGATTCAGAGAAGTAAATAATACCATCGGACCATCAGCTCCACCTACCATAGCAATAGAAGCGCTATCGTTCAGATTTAATCCCATAGCATAAGCAATAGGCACGGTAGCAAAAGTTCCTAACTCAGCAAATAAAGCCAGCAACATACTCTGTAAGGGTTTAGCCAGTAGGAAGCTCATATCTATCATCGTACCGATTCCCATAAAAATAAGACAGGCAATCAATCCGTTACTGAACATATAGGAATATACAGGTTGGAGAAAATCGATCTGCATGATATTCATCAGTTCGTCGGTATCCGTCACCAAAGGATCTAAGAAAAGGTTGCCCTGTATTCCTCCCGGAAGAAACAAAACACCGGCATTGATAGCTGCCATTCCTAATCCCATCGGGATCATTACCAAAGGTTCAAGGATTTCTTTCCGCCCCAGATATACCAGAAGAATGCCCAAAAGTATCAGTCCGATACGCGAATACATAATCATGGGTTCGGACTGTAACAGGGTAGAAATACCCTGGAATATATTATTCAAATCATACTTCTCCATTGTAATACTTGATTAAATCGGTTATTCCGTCGTTTTCTTTGCTGTCTTTATAAATTCCACTGTAAAATTTGGAAAGGTTATAGAGATCGTCCACTACCTCTTCCACATCATTTTTATTCTTATTTTCATAAATATACCGGAGCAATTCTACATCAGAATTTTTTCCCATCATGGAAATAACCTTTTTCATGTTGGCGCTTCGCAAGCGTTCATGCGCTATTTTAGCTTTATAATCCAGTACTACATGGCTGACATTTCCCGGCCTGAAAAAGTGGAAGATATCCACTAGTATCTTGATCACATAAGCCACTCCCATTCCCACCAGGAATGTGAAGCCCATCATGCCAAGAGTTTCCAAAATAACATCTTTCAGTTGCATATTTTCAATATTCGTTAGGTAATTCCGCTAATTCTGCTGCTGTAAATACAGGTCCGTCTTTACAGACATATGTTTTACCCACGTTGCATCTTCCACATTTTCCAAAACCACATTTCATGCGGTTTTCCAGGGTAGTGTAGATATTTTCATCGGCAAATCCCAGTTTTTTCAATACCGGAAAGGTATTTTTGATCATGATGGGAGGACCGCATACAATGGCGATCGTATCGACTGCCGATGGGGAAACCTGTTCCACGATAGAAGGGACAAATCCTACTTTTCCTTTCCATTCCGGAGTTTCGCCACCCGGATCGACCGTAGTATATAAGTTGACGCCCGGACGTTCTTCCCAGTCTTTCAATTCATGTTTATAGACCAGATCAGCTACTGTTCTCGCTCCGTAGAAGATAGAAATATCCTTGTAATTCTCCCGGTTATCCAGACAAGACCAGATAACACTTCTCATAGGAGGCAGGGCAATCCCACCTGCAATAAACACCAGATTTTTTCCTTTCCATTCATCGATCGGGAAGGTATTTCCATAAGGTCCCCGAAAACCGATTACCGCTCCTTCTTCCAGGTTCGACAAAGCTGAAGTAACACGCCCCACCTGCCGAAAGGTACATTCCACATATCCCTTGCGGGTATGGGGAGAAGCGATACAAAAAGTCGATTCTCCTTCGCCGAAAACCGAATATTCGGCAAACTGGCCTGTTTTGAAAGAAAAACTCTCAGCTTCTCCCGGATCTAAAAATTCCAGACGGAAAGTACGGACAGCCGGAGCTTCTTCCGTAATTTTCACTACTTTCATCCGGTAAGGCAAATATATATTCCGTTCCATCATATTTGTACGTAATAATTGATCAATTAGTAGGCTTTCCACTCTGAATGATTCCCAGGCTTTCGGCGATATTCATATCTACCGGACAACAGCGGGAACAGCGTCCGCAACCCACACAACCTGTTATACTGAGGCGTTCGGGCATATAAGAGAATTTGTGCATCAAACGCTGTCGCCAGCGTGCTCCCTGAGTTTCCCTCGGATTATGTCCTGAAGTATGCAGGGTAAACAACTTAGCTCCGCAACTGTCCCAACTCCGTACACGCTGTCCCTTGCTCCCTCTCTTTTCATCCTGTATATCGAAACAGGCACAGGTAGGGCAAACGTACGCGCAGGCGGCACAACCAAGGCAACGTACAGCATATTCATCAAATACAGTCGTATCGAATGCTGCATTGATATTTTCCTGAAGACCGGAAGATTGGAAACGTACCGGTACATGAGCCAGGTATTTTTCCTTATCCTCAGCTTCAATATCGGTAAACAATTCCGGTGCGGATGCAAGCAACGCTTCCCCTTTAGGTGATATGATTTCTGCAATAAAATCTCCTGTATCTGTTTGAGTCAGCAAGATGTCGCTACCGGCGGTATTCCCGGGTCCTCCTCCAATGGAAGTGCAGAAACAATAATCATCGGCCTGGTTACAGGCAACCGAAATAAAAATAGTTTTCTGCAAACGGGCTTCAAAGATCGGATCGGCCGGGTCCCAGCCGAAAATAGCTTTCAGGCTTTCCATACCTGCAGCATCGCAGGGACGGACTCCTACCAGTACCTTCTCCGGAATTGCTGCCGGGTCTATATTCTGTATGCTGACATCGTCCTTACTTTTGGTATAAGCAAACAATTTTTCCACTTTGGGAAAAGCAAACGATTTAGCCGACATGTCGGGAATAATGAAATCGGAAGCAATCTCTCCGAACGAACGAATCCGTTGGTAACCCACCCGTTTCCCCTGTCTGACCGGTCCATAAACCTGTTTAATCTCCAACAATCCTTCAATCAGCTTTTTATAAGCATCTTTGCTCAATAATTTTATCTGATGTGCCATAACCTTATCCTATAAAATTTTCTTTATCATCAGGCTTGAAAGTAGACATTGCACAACCTTCTTCCCTGCTCATTCCGGAAATTGTTCCGTAGATATTTTTTACGTCTTCCGATACTTTCATTGTCAACAAGTGGATCGGTATATTTACCGGACAGGCTTCCCCGCATTGTCCGCAGGAAATACACCGTCCCGACAGATGCATGGCGCGCATGATATGCCATTCCAGGTTCCCCAGGATACTGGCCGGTACGGGGATCCATTGCGGCTGGTTCACTTCCGTAGTACATTGCGTACAGTAACAAAGCGGACAAGCTTGCCGGCAGGCATAGCATTTGATACAGTTTTCCATTTCCTGTTGCCAGAAATTCCAGCGTTCCGCAGAGGTCATAGCTTCGATCCGGTTGACCATCTCCATGTCTTCGTTACTGATGGAGGGCGTAAGGGAGGAAAGGTATTTCTCCATTTCGTCCAGCGTCCGGCATTCGGTCGGATTTCCGGCATCATCGATACACAAGGCAATCAGGTCGCCTTCTTTGATCTGCTTTTCAGCCGCCAGGCGGATAATTCCGCGAAGCGTATGGATATTGGCTATTACCGCAGGTTTACCCAAACGGGCCGTTTCTTTCTTATAAATATATACAGCCAGATTTTGCGTGCAACGCTGATCATAGATCAGGAGAGCGGCTTCTTCCTCATTCTTTGTAAACAAAGGACGAACCCGTCCTCCGGAACCTTCCCCATAACCGACGATACATTGTACATCTCCCGCTTTCAGGAGTTTAGCAACTGCTTCATTAATTGCTCCCATCTTTAATCCTCCCATACTTCGTTAGATATTTTCCGATAACTCTCATACGGGCCCAGTTCCCGTATTTTATCGACGGTTGTGTTCACCACATCGGCCCATTTAGCCCCTTCAGCCGCAGACACCCAGGTAAAAGTAATCCGGTCGACTTCGATACCCATGAATTCGAGCAAAGAACGGAAAACCGTCCACCGGCGCCGGGCATGGAAATTCCCGGAAGTATAATGACAATCGTTCGGGTGACATCCGGATACGATAATTCCATCCGCTCCATTGGAAAAAGCTTTCAGGAGAAGCATGAAATCGATCCGCCCGGTACATGGGAAACGGACGATTTTTACATTGGGTGCATATTTAATCCGGCTGGTACCGGTCAGGTCTGCTCCGGCATACGTACACCAGTTGCAGACAAATGCTACTATTTTAGGTTCAAATTCCATGGTTAATCGTTTAATAGAGCCAATACTTCCTCATATACCTGTTTATTCGAATATCCTTCCAGGTCGATGGATTTGGAGCGGCAGAAAGAAACGCAGGTACCGCACCCCTGGCATAATCCGGGATTGATCTTCGCAATGGATTTCACAACCTCTCCCGCCCTGTTTTTAAGTTGCTCCTTATCGATGGCCTGATAGGGACAAATTTCCATGCAGAGTCCGCAACCCATACAGGTAGAGAAAATGGGCGGTGGCATCCGGTTGACCTTTGCCACGACCGGCTCACGGGTCAGCTCATTATTCGCAAACAGGCAGATCACTTTTGCCGCAGCTCCCGATGCAGCAGCCACTGATTCAGGGATATCTTTCGGTGCCTGACAGGCTCCGGCCAGATAAATTCCTGCCGTATTGGTTTCTACGGGCTTTAGTTTCGGATGCGCTTCCGCAAAGAATTTATACGGGTCGTAGGATACGTGCAACTTCTGTGCCAATGATTCGGAGCCTTCGCTGGAAACTGCAGCAGAAGCCAGGACAACCATATCGGCTTCAATTTCAACCGGTCGTCCTCCCAGCAGGGTGTCAGCCCCTTTCACTATCAGTTTGCCGTCTTTTTCATAGATTGTAGATACTCGTCCGCGGATATATTTTGCACCGTCTTCCTCAATGGCGCGCCGGGTAAACTCATCATAATTTTTGCCGGCTGCACGGATATCCATATAAAACACATAAGGCGTGCCTTCATGAACTTTATGCTTGTACAACATGGCATGTTTTGCAGTGTACATACAGCATATTTTGGAGCAATAGGGTATCCCTTTCACCGGGTCACGGGATCCTGCACAAGCGATAAAGACCATTTTTTCGGGAACTTTTCCATCGGAAGGACGGCGTATCGCTCCCTGGGTCGGCCCGGAAGCAGACGCCAGACGTTCGAATTGCAAACCGTTGATTACATCTTTATACTTTCCGTATCCATATTCCGGAAAGAAATCTGCATTCTTCACTTCAAAACCGGTAGCCAGTACAATAGCTCCCGCTTTAACTTCTATGATCTGGTCTTCCTGTTGGAAATCAATCGCTCCCGTAGGACACAGTTTCTGGCACACCTGACATTTACCTGTCTGGTAGAAACGGCAGTTGGCCCGGTCTATCACTGGTTTGTTAGGCACTGCCTGCGGAAACGGCACATAAATAGCTGTCCGTGTGGCTAAGCCCTGTTCAAACTCGCTGGGTATTTTTTTCGTGGGACATTTTGTTGTGCATAATCCACAACCTGTACATAATTTTTCGTCCACGCTCTTGGCCTTTCTGCGGATCCTGACATTGAAATTTCCGATAAATCCATCCATACTTTCCACTTCGGAATAAGTATACAGGGTGATATTCGGGTGTTGAGCCACTTCCACCATTCGGGGTGTCAGGATACATTGGGAACAGTCGAGGGTAGGAAAGGTTTCCGATAACTGCGACATATGTCCCCCGATCGACGGATCTCTTTCTACCAGAATCACCTGGTGCCCGCCATTGGCAATATCTAAAGAAGCCTGGATTCCCGCCACTCCGCCACCGATAACAACGGCTGTTTTATTAACAGGTACCTTAATGGGCTCCAAGGGATGATTGTTTTTGACTTTTTCCACCAAAGTCCGCACAAGATCGAATGCTTTCTGTGTGGTGGCATCCCCTCTTTCATGCACCCAGGAACATTGTTCCCGGATATTCGCCATTTCGCAGAGATAAGGATTTAACCCAGCTTCCGCACAGGCTTTCCGGAAAGTAGGTTCATGCATCCGGGGAGAACAGGCCGAAACAACAACGCCTGTAAGCTTATGCTCCAGAATGGCCTCTTTGATCTTTGTTTGTCCCGGATCGGAACACATATATTTATAATCGGTACTGTACACCACACCCGGCAAGCTCGCTGCCAGTTCCGACACTTTCGGACAATCTACGGTAGCCGATATATTTTCACCGCAATGACAAATAAATACACCAATACGTGCCATCTTATTTTCCTCCTTCCATTACAGGTTCGACTGCATTTTCTTTCCTCTCCGCAAGCTTTTTCCAATCTACTTTGACCAGATGGCGGCGGGTTCCTGTTTGCTTTTCATCCAATCCACAGGCAATTCCTATAGCTTGAGTAATATAAAGTACCGGGATATCCGATTTTTTACCCAGGAATTTATCGATGGCCGAACGGCGCATATCCAGGTTGGCATGACACATCGGGCAGGCAACAATAATTACCTGTGCTCCCCTATCGCATGCTTCTTTTACAATTTTTCCGGAAAGTTTGGCCACCAGATCCGTCCGGCTCACAGACAATGAGGCTCCGCAACATTCGGTTTTGAATGGCCAGTCGATCGCTTCTGCTCCTAATAACTTCATCAGTTCATCAAGAGTTTGCGGGTCTTCCTGGTGGTCGAATTGCAGGATATTGTTCGGTCGCACCAAGAGGCAGCCGTAATAACAAGCTACCGGATGGCTGAACGGACGAACTATTTTTTCGGGCAACTCTTCCACAATATATTCCTGAATAAATTGAATGACATTGAGTATGCGCACAGAAGAGGATAAAGGCATATCTATCACTTCCTCCACCTGTTTCCGCAAAGCTTCATCTTCAAAAAGCTCATGCCGGGTCACTGCTAACCGGTTGTAACAGGCCGCACAAGGCACCACGATCTCATTCATACCTGCCTGCAGGGCTTTCGCCAGGATACGGGCCGGCAAAGCCAATGATAAAGTTTTATTGAGATTGTGAGCGGCAGTAGCACCACAGCAATTCCAATCGGGAACAGGTTCTAATTGAATTCCGAAAAGAGCAGCAAGTGCAGTGACGGATTCGTTATATTCCCGCGCCGTACCCTCCAGGGAACAGCCCGGATAAAATCCTAATTTTTTTCTCATGTCTTTAGTAAGCCTTAATAAACCTGGAGGTTATTTTTTCACGTTTGTTTGTAAACAGTCGTTTTTCATGACTCAGCAGAATCCAAACGAGTTTGACTTCTGCTCTCGCTATTCAAAACGTTTGATTTTTTGAAAATTCTGTTGATATTTTTCCGGTCTTTAACCGTTTCGGGTATAATTGGTAGTTTTCCTTTTTTCAGCATTTGAGGGGCTAAAGTAAGATCCTGTAAAAATTTCTTACTCCGCAATTTATAATCCACAACCAAACCGATTTCGTAGGAACGGCCGGTGACTTGGACCATATCCAAGAAAGAACGGTGAAAAGAAACAATTTCACGGTCGGCCGAAGGGTGTTGGAGTTTACCGGCGACAGACCGTTGCCGGAGATAATCCATCGCCTTAGGTATATCTACCTGCATCGGGCAACGGGAAATACACATTTCACAGGAAGCACAGAGCCAGATGGCTTGCGAACGGAGTAATTCTTCGTCCACTGCCGGGTCTTCTGTCTGGAGCATTCTCATGACCGCACTGGAAGTAATATCCATATCTGCTGCCAGGGGACAGCCTGCCGAACATTTTCCACATTGGTAACAGCGCGCAGAATTTACGCCTGTCTGAACAAGCAAATCGTTGCTTAACGTGTGCATGAGTTGATATTAGATTAAAATGATATTATTATACAATAATACTGAAAAGTAAATATATCAAGGCAGCCAGTATTGCACTGACGGGGATGGTCAGTATCCAGGCCCAAAGCAGGTTAATGGTTACCCCCCAGCGAACGGCAGATAATCTTTTAACGGCTCCGACACCCATAATAGCTCCGGTAATTGTGTGAGTAGTACTAACCGGTACATGTAACGCTTCGGAAATAAACAAGGTGATAGAACCGGCAGTTTGAGCACAAAATCCTTCTATGGAAGTGATCTTTGTAATGCCGTTTCCCATTGTCTTCATTATTTTCCATCCGCCACATACTGTACCAAAAGCAATTGCAGTAAAACAGGTAAAGGGAATCCAGTCATGGATATCAGCCATACTGCTCATCTTCATAAAATCAGGAATACCGGGAAGCGTTTGATTAGCGATCAATACGGCACCGATAATACCCATTACTTTTTGAGAATCGTTTAAACCATGGCCAATGCTTAAGCCTGCGGACGACACTAATTGCAATCGTTTAAACCATTTATCGGCTTTTGCCGGTTTCACGTTTTTCACCACATGACTGGTAATAACGGTAACGACCAAACCTGTAAACATACCGATTAAAGGGGCTCCTATAATAAAAATAGCAATGAAACTGATGGTAGCTCCATCGACAGATGCAAAATTAAAATCGTTTCCGGCAATAGCAGCTCCGGCAAATCCTCCGATCAATGTATGTGAAGAAGAAGAGGGTATTCCAAGCCTCCAGGTAAGAAGATTCCATATAATAGCAGCAACAAGTCCCGCTGCCACAATTTCGGTAGTAATAAATCCTGGCCTCACTGTTTTAGCAACAGTATTGGCAATACTCTCTCCGAATCCACCCAGAAAATATACAGCAATAAAATAGGCCGCAAAATTGAAAAATGCAGCCCATATAACAGCCTGAATAGGCGTCAAAACCCGGGTTGATACAACTGTGGCAATCGAATTGGCCGCATCATGAAAACCGTTAATAAAATCAAAGATAATTGCTAAAACAATAACAATAATAAGTAAAGTCATAAACCGGTTCGATTAGGCGTATTTAACAAAAATGGTTTTCAATACTTTTCCTGTATTATTGATTTTATTGGCGGCTTTTTCCAGTTCCTGAATAATTTCCTTCAACTTAATTAATTCCACAGTATTGGTTTCCTCATGGAAAAGATCCATAATTCCATGTTCGTAAATAACATCGGCCTCTTCTTCCAACCGTTTGATTTCTTTATAATGCTTACGAAAACCATTATTAGCTTTCTTCAGGTTTTCCAACTCTGCCACTGCACCGCGAATTTCCAATGTTCCTTTATGAATAATCTCGGACAACTGAGCCGTACATGAAGGGAGATTCTGAGGAGAATACAATAATACCTTGTGTGCCGAACGATTAATGACATCGATCACATCATCCATACTATCGGCCAGGGCATCGATATCTTCTCTATCGAAGGGAGTAATAAATGTTTCATTCAACGCCTTTAAAATACGACCGGTGGCTTTATCTCCTTTCACTTCTTCTACTTTAATCAACCGGCAAAGTTCTGTTCTCTGATCTTTTTCCGAAAAAGAGAATAAATCCTGCAAAAGGGTGGCTGCTTGTACCATGATTAAGGTAGTCTCTCTCAACAACGGATAAAATTTTGTATCTTTCGGCGCAAATACACTCATTAAAGTGTTTATCTTCATTATTTTTATGGATTTGATAATACTATTCTTTTTTTAATCACACGCCTCTCACTTTAAAAGCAAAAATTGAGGACAAATTTACATATTAAATTTCAAAAACAGAACAAATCCACTGAAGTATTTTAAATATAAAGTCTTTTTTTTGTAATAATATTTTCATTCCACAGCCCAATTATTCAAGCTTTTATTCAAATATTTATATCCCTGGTCCTGCTGTTCAAAGAAGAATTGTTTTTCGCCGAATGAAGGTTTCAGTTGGTCCAGCCAGGTAGCTTTAGGGTCATACTCAGCCAAAAACGGCACACCCACCCAGTCGGCATTTCGGGCCTGGATAAACATTAGCTGAAAATGTTTTTTCCCGCCGATCTCTATGATACCGAGCACTTGCACTTTGCCAGGGAAAGCACTCATACTTGGTCCTCTCACCGTCCGGCAGGTACCACTTACTTTCGAATAGGCTTTCCGGAAAATCTGCCAGCATCGTTCCAGGGGAACTTCAAAAAAATATTTGGAACCTGTATCACGTGCTACAAACATATAATAAGGGATACAATTCAAGTCAGTTTGTTTTCTCCACATTTCTGCCCATATATCGGGGTGGTCGTTGATATTACGCAACAAAGGCGATTGTGTACGAATCTGTGCTCCGGTAGACCGGATCCTGAAAATGGCTTTTTTGACCGCATCGGTCGACAGCTCTACCGGATGATTAAAATGCGCCTGGATCGTCAGGTTTTTACCGGCTTTGATAATCCGTTCAAACAAAACCATCAGTTCATCGGCATCTTTATCTGTCAGGAAGCGGTAAGGCCAGTAAGCCAAAGCTTTGGTCCCCAACCGGATGGTACGTATGTGAGAAAAATCTTTCGTCAGTAAAGGCTCTATGTAACCGGCAAGTAACGAGGTCGACATAGTCAGAGGGTCGCCTCCGGTGAAAAGAATATCTGTTACTTTATTTTTTTGCCGGAGATAGGAATATAATAAATCTGCATCTTTCATGGAAAATTTCAAATCGCTCATCCCCGAGAATTGCGGCCAGCGGAAACAAAAAGTACAATAAGCATGGCAGGTCTGCCCTCTTGATGGAAAAAAGAGTACGGTTTCCCGGTATTTATGCTGAATTCCATTCAACTTGACATTATTCAGTACCGGCACATTGTGCTCCTGTCCGGCAGGATTAGGATTCAGGTTCAACCTGATTTCCCTGATTTTTTCCGATAATAACTGATCCGCAGGATTTTTTCTTAATAAATCCTGCACAGCATAGTATTGCTTTTTTAACAGCATTTCCTTTCTCGGAAAGTTCAGGGTAAAAATAGGATCTTCGGGGATATTTTTCCAGTTGATTAATTCTTCCGTTACATAATTATTGGTTTTGAACGGTAAAACTCTCCCCACGATTTCAATCGCTTCCTTCTCATCTTCTCCTAACTGTGCAAACTGAGGAATTTTCTCATAGTTGGCTAACGTATAGGCTTGATACTCTTTCATTTGATATCCTCCTTTATTTTTA
Source organism: Bacteroidales bacterium (assembly GCA_031553775.1). Classification (GTDB taxonomy): domain Bacteria; phylum Bacteroidota; class Bacteroidia; order Bacteroidales; family Azobacteroidaceae; genus JAISFI01. The sequence goes on along the minus strand of JAVBLA010000050.1, from coordinate 38,358 downwards.
GGGCACAACATGCGCTCGTCATGCCTTTTTGCGTCTTTTTGAAATCAAAAGACTACTCATTAGCCACAAATATAAGGAAAAATTATCTTTTATCCAAAAAAAGGATGAAAAAATTACTTTTTGTCAAAAATTTACTGCAGTCATCTTTGGCAAAAAAATGTATGTGGATTATGTGAGGGTATACCAAAAACTCACCGATGATCAAACAAACTCAGTCTATTCCTCAAATCCATGATCTCTTGCTGCATAGTGGTCATCCGGTCTAATAAATGACGGATCGTCCCGATTCCGGCAATGTTAATGGAAAGATCGTAATGCCAGTTGATATATTGCTCCAATTCCCTGAGCTGGGAAACATGAAGGTATCTTTCTTCATCGATAACATCGACATCGATCAGCCCCTCTTCCCATAAAAGATCGATAAAACCGGGTTCTATAGCTAATTTCCGGCAATATTCACGGACGATAATCAATTCTGTATCCATACCATCATCTTTTTAGGATTTAGACAATTCTTCAAACAGATGTTTCTGCTTGTCGGTTAAACCGGTAGGAAGCTGAATGTTGAGTGTGACGATCAGGTCGCCCGCCTGGTTTTCTTTCTTATAGACCGGAAATCCTTTGCCTTTGAGCCGCACTTTTGTGCCGTTCTGTGTCTCCGGCTTGACTTTGAGTTTGACTTTTCCATCCAGGGTATCGACCGTTAAATCTCCGCCTAAAACAGCAATATACAGGTTCAATGGAACATTGACATATAAATCGTCGCCCACCCGCTTGAAGGCCGGATCTTCCGGAATGACAAAGGTAATGAGCAAGTCGCCTGCAGGACCTCCTTCCATACCGGGCCCTCCCTGTCCCTTCAATTTGATGGTCTGTCCATCGGATACTCCTGCGGGAATTGTTATCCGGAGGTTTTTCCTATTCACGGAAAGTGTTTGTTTATGGGTTTGTGCAGCATCGCGTAAGGCCAGGTGTAACTCCGCATGATAATCCTGTCCGCGAAAACGTGCCGTCCGGCGATTACTGCCTCTCCGGCTACCGAATAACGACTCGAAGAAGTCGGAATAACCATCACCGTCCCCCGCATAAAATCCGCCGCTGAAATCACCGAATCCCTGGAATCCGCCACCAGACGACCAGGCTCTTCCACCCGGTTGACCCTGTTGTTTACGGGCCTGCTCGAATTCTTCGGCATGTTTCCAGTTTTCTCCGTACTCATCATACTTTTTCCGTTTCTCAGGATCACTCAAAACCTCATTGGCTTCATTGATTTCCTGAAATTTCCGGTGAGATTCGGCATCATTGGGGTTCATATCCGGATGATATTTGCGCGCCAGTTTCCGGTACGCTTTTTTAACATCATCGGCAGAAGCACTTTTATCCAGACCGAGTACTTTATAGTAATCTATATAGGCCATATATAAGAGAAAGTTTCTTATAAAAAAACAAACAAATCACTTGAATGTTTCCATGATATTGGCAGGAGGACGTTTGGCCAGCAATTCTTTTTTCATGTAGTCCATATAAGGAGCCACATGTTTATAGAATTTATAATATCCTTTACAAAGATAATTCAGACCCGGCTCTCCGTTAGCCGTAGAGATGATCCGGTTTTTAGGACATTCCCCGTTACAGGCAAAAAGGAACTCACATTCCCGGCATTGCGTTGGAAGTCTATCGTATTTATCGGCTCCGAACTGCATTTGTTCCGGAGAATACATCATTTCAGTCAGTGTTTTTGTATAGATATTTCCCCGTTTGTATTCAGGGAAAACAAGATGGTCACAGGCATATACATCCCCGTTGAATTCCATCACTCCGGCATGTCCGCAGGTCCTGGCCAGGATACAGGTTCCCGGTTGTTCTCCTACCCAATTGGCTAAAGTGGAATCAAAGTACTGAACGTAATACTGCCCTACATCATTCCGTACCCATTCATCGAAAATGGCAATCAGGAAATCACCCCATTTCTCCGCAGACACATTCCAGGAAGCAGGTTTTCCATCGGGCATCCGTTCCACGATCGGAGCGAACTGGATAAACCGGCAATCCATATCCTTAAAAAAGCGGTAAAAATCGAGCGGATAATCTGCATTGTAATCATTCACCACCCCCATGATATTAAATTCCACTCCATGTTTCTTCAACAAGTTGATACCACGCATCACCTGCAGGAAAGAAGGCCTTCCATCGGCTGTTTTCCGGTAGATATCATGGCAATGCTGGGGCCCGTCGATCGAGATCCCGATCAGAAAATTATTATCCTTGAAAAACTTGCACCACTCATCGTTAAGTAAAGTGCCGTTGGTTTGCAGGCAGTTGTCGATCTGGCGTCCTTTACCGTATTTTTGCTGAAATTCAAGGGCTTTTTTATAAAACCCGATATTACGCATCAGTGTTTCACCACCATGCCAGGTAAACAACACCTGCGGCATTGTCTGGGATTCCAAATATTGTTTGGTAAACCTTTCCAGAAGCTCTTCGCTCATGGCGTAACGTTTCTCATCCGGATACAATTCTTTCTTATCGAGGTAATAACAATATTTGCAACGAAGATTACAAATAGCTCCGGCTGGTTTAAGCATTACATATAGCGGCTTCGCAAACGGCGCGAAAGTATATTCCATATTCTCCTAAGTCCTTTCTTCTGTTGATTAAAATACAAACTTAGATATTTTTTTCGGAAATAGGTTTAAAACATATCATTTTTCTTCAGTTGCCACCATACCCACAATCCGATGACAATCATAATGATCCAGGAAACTATATACCCGTAGCGCCATTCCAGTTCCGGCATGAATTTAAAATTCATTCCCCAGACACCCACTAAAAAAGTAAGGGGAATAAAGATTGTAGCCACCACCGTAAGCCTTTTCATTACATAATTCATCTTCAGGTCGTTGTTATTAAGATACAGGTCGACCAATGAGGAAGTGATTTCCCGGCAGGACTCGATATTCTGAAGGATATACAATAACTGATCATAAACATCTTTAAAATAAGGAATCTCTTCTTCCGAAATTAGAGTTTTATCAACCCGGAGCAATTTGGCCAACTGGTCTTTGAAGGGCGACAGCAATTTTCGCAAACGAATGCTTTCCCTTCTTTTTTCCTGGATATCCACAATGGAATTGTCTTTCAGGTTTTTAATATCCAGCAGACGGTCTTCCAACCCCTCCAGGTCTTCTTCCAATTGCAACACACTATCTCCATAACTTCCAATGATTTCATTCAGCATGGTAGCCAGCAAAAAATCAGCTTTCTTATTATTGATGCGGGAAGTATTTTCTTTCAATACCTTGAAAATATTTTCAAATAAAGGATTGTTGGTTTCCTGAAAAGAAATGAGGTAATTCCGCCCAAGAATAAATGCCAGGTGTTCGGTAATCTCCTCGTCTTCATGATAATAAATAGCCGGCAATACCATAAAAATACTGTCATCATATTCTTCTACAGTAATCAGATGCTGTGTTGTCAATACATCTTTGGCATCCAGAATATTCAGTCCGAATTCCTTAATCAGACTGATGATCAATTCGGGATCGCTCATCCCGCTTACACGAATCCAGGTCACCGTTTCGTCACTAACCTGCGACAAAATATCGCGAACATTACTGGTAGTGGTTTCCGAAAACGAATTATGGCTATACCGGATCAGACGGATATGGGTAGGCGTATCTCTCCTACCTGTATAAGAGGGGATGGATGATAGATTACGGGGTCTTGCTTTTCTTTTCATTATTGATGGGATAGATGATTATTTAAATAGTAACGTATAGAAGAATAGATTGTTTACAAAAAATAATCTAAAATGAGGGTGTATCAAAATCAATTTTTTAAACTAATTCAGAAATAAATATTACCAAACCCGAATATTTTTTTTGTAATTTTGTCCATTCAAAAATCAGCCATCGACAATGTCCCATCTACCCACACTAATTACCGATCTTGCACTGATTCTTATATCTGCAGGAATCGTTTCCATATTATTTAAACGATTCAAACAACCAGTGGTATTGGGATATATTATCGCCGGACTGCTGGCCGGGCCACATGTGCATATAATCCCAACTGTAACGGATACGGCCAATATCACCACCTGGGGAGATATTGGAGTAATTTTCCTTTTGTTTGCACTGGGCTTGGATTTCAGTTTTAAAAAGTTGATTCATGTAGGTGTTACAGCCATCATATCCACAACAACCATCGTTGTTTCCATGATGGCATTAGGTTACCTCACCGGAATTTGTATGGGTTGGTCCTCTATGGACAGCCTGTTCCTGGGTGGCATGCTCTGTATGTCGTCTACTATGATCATCGTGAAGGTTTTTGATGATATGGGATTACGCAAGCAACGTTTTTCAGGTATTGTACTGGGAATCCTGATTGTAGAAGACCTGTTTGCCGTCCTTTTAATGGTATTACTTTCAACTCTGGCAGTGAGTAAGCAATTCGAAGGAACGGAAATGCTAATCAGTATATTCAAACTCCTGGCCTTTCTCCTGTTTTGGTTTGTAACGGGTATTTTCCTGATACCCACTTTCCTCAAGAAAGCCAAAAAATATCTGAATGATGAAACCTTGCTGGTCGTTTCCCTGGCGCTCTGTCTCGGGATGGTCATGTTAGCCACCAAAGCCGGATTTTCATCTGCATTAGGCGCCTTCGTGATGGGATCTATCCTTGCTGAAACCATGGAGGCCGAGAAAATAGAACATCTGGTACAACCGGTCAAAAACCTTTTCGGAGCTATCTTTTTCGTCTCTGTAGGGATGATGATCGACATCCCTGTGATCGGGCAATATATCTTCCCGATCATTATTATTTCCTTAGTTGTAATTATCGGACAGATCTTTTTTGCCACCTCTGGGATCCTGTTATCAGGACAACCCCTCAATATTGCAGTAAAATCGGGGTTCTCATTGGCCCAGGTAGGTGAATTTTCCTTCATTATTGCCGGTCTGGGACTTTCCCTGAAGGTCATCGACAATTTCCTGTATCCGGTTATTGTCTCCGTATCGGTTATTACGATTTTTATCACCCCCTATCTGATCAAATTATCCGATCCGGCACTGAAAGTAATTGAAAAAAAAATTCCTCCTTCCTGGAATAAATACATCAATAAAGACGCTTCCGGTGCCAGACCGGTCAATGAACAAAGCACCTGGAAAAAACTACTGAAAGACATTACCAAAATACTAGTTATCTACCTGTTGATCTGTCTCATGATAATCTTCCTTTCTTTTCAATACCTTGTACCCTTCATCCGGGAACATGTTTCAGGCTGGATCGGATCCGTGTTGTGTGCAGCTATCATCCTGTTGACAATTTCTCCTTTCCTTAGGGCCATCATGGTCAAGAAAAACCATTCAGTCGAGTTCGAAGAACTCTGGAACCGGAGCAAAGTAAACCATGGTCCGCTGATTTTCCTGATCGTTTTTCGTGTCATCTTATGTATGGCAATGGTGATGGGAGTATTGGTAAGGCTATTCGATGCTACTTTTGGAATTGCATTTTCCATCGCTGCCGTTATCATCCTGATATTTATTTTTTCGAAAGAACTCAAAAAGCAATCCATCCTGATAGAAAGAAGATTCAAAAAGAACCTGCATGCCCGGCAGTATTATCAGGAATTGCATGCTCCTATCAAACAACGCTTTGTAAACCATTTGCTGGACAGGGATCTGCACTTAGCCGATTTCGAAGTACAACCGGACTATTCTATTGTAGGCAAAACCCTGAAAGAACTGAATTTTCGCCAACGTTGCGGAGTCAATGCCGTAACTATTATCCGGGGAAGCCGACGGATCAATATTCCGGGAGGAGAAGAACGGGTCTACCCCTACGATAAAATTATTGTATTGGGAAATGACGAGCAAATGGTGGTTTTTCAGAATTTTATAGAAGAAAAAGGGCGTAAATACAGCCAACGGCAGGAAGATGTCCCTGCGCCTGAAGTAAATATCGAACAACTCCGGATCGAACCGGAATCCTGGCTCGTGGGGAAAACAATCAAAAATTCAGGGATCAGAGACCAATACGATTGCCTGGTTGTCGGTATAGAAAGAGAGGAAACATCTATTATGAACCCCGATATCGATTTTGAATTTTTAGAAGAAGATATCCTGTGGATTGTGGGCGAACGGGAAAAGATTTTGGCGCTAACCGATGAAAAATAGTTCAATAAATTTAGTCGTTTTCTCGCAATAACATAACCCAAGTAAACTTGATTTCTGTCTATTGCTTAACGAAAACGTTGATATTCTTCTATTCACCCCTTTTTGATAACATCCGAAGGAGAGAGTCCGAATTTACGGACAAAACAAGTATAAAAATATGATGGAGAAGAATAACCCACATCATAAGAAACTTCCGAAACATTACGGCCTCCGGCCTCAAGCAACTTTTTGGCTTCCTCAAGACGAATATTCCGGATAAAATCACCGGCGGAAAGTCCGGTCAATGCTTTTAATTTACGGTGCAAACTCATTCGGCTCATTGCAACGTATTGCGCCAGTGTTTCTCCATTGATATCCGAATTTGAGATATTTTCCTTCACAAAAGATATGATATTTTGTAGCAGTTTGTCGTCAATGGTAGGGTTCTGTTCTACATTTTCCGGAGATAAACCAGATAATTTTTCAACATATTTATTCCGTATTGTTTCGCGTAACTCGATCAGTTTCTTTATTCTTATTCTTAAATGCCTGATATCAAATGGCTTGGATATATAAGAATCAGCTCCGACTTCAATCCCTTCGATTTTATCTTCAACCGTACTTTTCGCAGTCAACAGGATAATGGGGATATGGCTTGTTTTGATATTGGTTTTCAGCTCTTTACATAAAGTTAACCCATCAAGCTCCGGCATCATTACATCGCTGATAACAAGATCAGGAATAATCTCATAGGCCTTTTCTAAAGCAATGCGTCCGTCTTCAGCCAGAAAGACTTCAAAATCATTGCATAATTCGAATTTCAAAAAATGAAGGATTTCGGGATCGTCATCAACAACCAGTATTTTGTTTTGCAGCTTATTTGTTCCTTCCGGTACCTGTTGTACCGGCTCCGGAAATGCCATCAATGAAAAAAATTGCTCAGCATGTGAAAAATAAGATGTTTCCCGGTTTTTCTCACTCTCCATATAGTTCTCGGACTCAAACGGAAACGACAAAATAAACTTCGTCCCCACACCTTCCTTGCTTTCAACCTCAACATTACCTTTATGGAGTTCTACAAGAGATTTTACCAAATGTAAACCGACTCCCGAACCTTTTGTTTTGCCAGTTCCCGATTTATTTGTCTTCACCTGATAAAAACGATCGAAAATATAAGGTAAATGATCAGCCGGTATCCCTTTCCCAGTATCTGTAATTTCAATATACAGCCGGTTGTTTTGGGGTTCACTGTCGACCGTTGTATAAATATTGATAATTACTTCTCCGTGATCAGATGTAAACTTAAAGGCATTCGACAGGATATTACATAAAATCTTATCCAAAAACTCCGGATCTATCCATCCCCAAAGCTCATTTTTATGATGGCTGTATTCAAGTTCAATTTGTTTGGATTGAGCCATGTCCCGGAATAAGCCGACAATTTTGCCTACAAACGAAATAATTTCAAGTTTTTCCACTTTCAATTTCATTTGGCTCCGGTCTATTTTTCGAATGTCCATTATTTGATTGATACTATTCAGCAAACGGACAATATTTTGTTTAATCAGCGTAAGGAGATATTTTTTATCGTCTGAAGTTTCTTCTTCCAGTAAACGGTCTACGGGAGCAGCAATCAGCGTCAGGGGTGTTCTTAATTCATGTGATATATTGGTGAAAAAAACCAGTTTTTCCTGATGCAATTCTTCCGATTTTTGTCTTTCCAAACGCTCATAGCGGATCCGGTTCAACGCTCGTGTCTTAACTGTCAAGAAACTCCATACAGAATAACAGATGACTCCAAAAGTAAGTAGATAAATAAAATAAGCCCACCATGTAAGGTAAAAAGGAGGATTGATTATTATCTTTATTTGTCTGCAAAGAGAAGGATCAAATAAACCATCCAGGTTAGAAGACATCACTTTGAATATATAAGTCCCCGGAGCGAGGTATCGGTAAGTGGCAGTCCGCTTATTTTTCACATAACTCCAATCCGCGTCCACTCCTTCAAGGATATAAGCATAATTAATCTGATTGGCCGATTGATAATCAACCGAAGCATATTCAATCGAAAATACAGATTCTTTATAATCCAATGTTATTTGGCTGACAAAATTAATGGTTTTATGCAAAGGAGAGTGCGGGTTGGTTTCCGAACAAATCTCTACCGGATTATTGAAAAGCAGAAAGTTTGTAAAAATAATATTCGGATGATGAAGTTTTCCGCTTATCTCAGCAGGATAGAAGAAGGTTATACCTTCCGTTCCTCCAAAAAATATCTGTCCTGAACGGGTTTTCATTCCACAATTTTCAATAAACATTCCAGGCTGAACACCATCTTTATTATTGAAATTTCGTATGCTACTGTTTGTTTTAGAAAATTTACTAATCCCCTTGTTGGTTGTTATCCACAGGTTTTTATCACTGTCTTGTAATATTTTACAGACATTATCGCTTGGGAAACCACTTGTAATATCGAAATTCTTAATCGTATTATTGCCCGGATCATAACAAAAAAGTCCCTGACCATTCGTTCCTATCCACAAATGCTCTTTTTCATCAACAAACAAACAATTGGCAAACAGGTTATCCAATCCAGGGTGTTTGGAAACCAACCGTTTTGTCACAAAATCATAAAATAAAACTTTCGGGTGAGCTCCAATGTAAACTCCATCTTTTGTAGGGAAAATACACCTGATAGACACCCATTTCAGTTCTGGTATCTGAATAAATGTGTCCTGTTTCTTGTCAAAAAAAACCAAACCGGATCTCTGCCCGATCCAGATTCTATTATATGCATCTTCTTCCAGGCAAAGTAAATCACCTTGCATCAAAGTATTGTGTTGAGATGATTTGGAGCCTTCGTAAACCACAAAATCTCTTTTTCCCGATATTTTTCTATTTAATTTATTATTATAAGTTCCTAACCAAACATCTCCGTCCGAATCGACTAAGGAACAAAGGACAGCATCATCGCTTAAATTGGAATTGCTTTTATTGATGGCCGTAATTTGTTTCGAAATTTTATCATAATAATCAACTCCTCCTCCATCGGTAGCAATCCATAAATTACCGGTCTGATCTTCGCTTATTGATGTAACTCGCCTGTAAGACAAGCTGTTTTTCAATCGCGGATCATAAATTATCCGTTCGAATCTGGAATGGAAACCAGAAATAAAATTTACTCCTCCGGAATTAGTAGCAATCCAGATATTATTGTCTGAATCACAATGAAGATCAAGCACTGTTTTATATGAAAGCCCATATTTATCCAACGTTTCGCTATAAATGCTCATTTTAAAATCGTGGGGATTGACACAGGCTTCCCGGATACTGAAAGCAATTAATCCGTTTTCGGTTCCAACCCACAAATTTCCGGTTTTATCTTCATCCAGGGCATTGATCTGGCAATTTTCCAGGTAACCGTTTGTAATAGAGCTTATCTGGCGATCTTGTTTATCATACATCATTAAACCACCCCAAGTCCCTAACCAAATATTCCCAAAAGAATCTTCCGTTATTTTTTCAACTTGCATATTTTTCTCATTACTGAAATTCGTGGCTTTATTCGTTTTCAAATCCACTACATCCAAACCTCCGAAATGAGTTCCTATGTACAATTGATTGTCTTTGTCTTCATAAAGAGAAATAATCCGGTTATCCGTATGCGAATATTGAAGGATTTCGAAAGATTCTTTCTTGATATTGTATTTATAAACTCCACCTCCGTCGTATGAGCCAACCCAGAGATTTCCATCTCGTGAAAGAGATAATGCTCTTATTCTCATAGCATTGACTCCTTCCGGCAATACTAATTTGAACTTATTGATCTCCATATTGTAAATAATCAATCCAAAGGGATTGGCTATATAAAGTCTTTTTTCATGATACAAAATTTTAATGGCTTGATGATTAGCCATCATGGCACCTCCCTGGCTCCAATTATAAGAGGAAAATTCAGAACCGTCAAATTTAGAGATACCTTCTGCCGTACCAAACCACATGCATCCGTCGGTATCCTGGCAAACATCGTATACAATATCATTCGACAAGCCGTCTTGCATCCGATATTTGTGAATAATTGTCGGATAGTCGATTTCCATCGACCACAACATGAACGGGAAAAAGACGGACAATATGAGGCAAAATCGTTTCAAGATGCTTATTTCAATAAAGGTTCAATACTATACCCGTATTCATAATACCGCAACAAAACTAAATATTCAACATGTACGGGCTTTCCCCATGAATTATCGCCACCTACACCTTTTTGCCTGTAATCGATATTCAGATAATAATCTTTTTCCCTTTTCATATCGACTGTATAACGGATTCGCTTCCCTTCCGGTGTAAAAAAGTTTTTCTGCGATGTATATTGCGCATTGAAACAAATCTTGGGCATCCCTTCGATTCTCATTCCCACTCCCTTTTCGTTGCTTATCTCCAACCAACCGACATCCGTGCGGTAACCGTTTTCCTGTGGGCGGATATAATCGTAAGCCAAATCTTTGATCTGCATGGAATAAACTCCGACCAGAGCAGATGTTTTCCGGTCGGAATAATTCTCCCAGGGCCCTCGCCCATACCATTTTATCTGATTCAAATCGCCGTTGATCTGTACAACCTGTCCTATTCTGGGAATAGACATATTGGCCTCTCCATTGTAATATTTCGGATTAAAACGATTCAATACATTGATTTTTCCTCCGGGATAAATTGTATAAACGTTTTCAAAGTCAATGGTTTGTTGTGGTTCGTTTCCGGCAACCAACAGATATTTTACTGAAACCGTAATGCTCGAAAACTGATCTTTCATGTTTGCTACAGGTTCTTTTTCAAGAGTCAGGTCAACCGACTTAATTTTTTCGCTTGTGTTCAACCAACAATTATTAATAGCATCCCAATCGTCATTATCAATTGCTACACGATAGAAATCGGGGTTCATGGGCGATTTAACAAAATCAAAACCATTGAAAACATAATTGCTCAGTGCTCCTGTAAATTTATCAAATGCAATCTGCAAGCCTCTATTGCTTGTAATCATTATCGAGTTTGTTGTTTCATTACATTTTAATGTCCCTTCCGAATCTGATCCGGAAAAGGTACGTGTAGCCGATTGAATAGCTATCTGATCATAGGCAACCACCCAATTTTCAGGAAGCAAGCCTTCTGCTTGTTCAGTAACGAATTCAAAATTAATAAAATAATCCGAATCTTTCGAAATAATTGTTTGATATGGAATTGTTAACCATCCCGAAGAAAGAGGTGCAATACTCGTTTTCAGGGTCCCGCGTTCAACAGGAATTCCATTTTTTAAAACAGACCACTTGCAGGTATATTTATTTGTGTTTGTAAAACTATTGTTGTTTACAATCAGGAATTGATTTTTGCTGCCCAAGGGATCATTTTTTACACGGATATTCTGATAGACTTTCCGGGCTTCATATGCATGAGGATTGGGGGTTCGATCCGGATTAAAAAGGCCATTGTTGCAGAAAGCAGCATCATTCCGGATATGTTCAAGTCCAAATCCGCCGCCATATTCAAAAAAACGCTGTCCGTTTCTGGTATTTTCAATGCCTTGATCCACAAAATCCCAAATGAAACCTCCCTGTAAGACCGGATACGACTCTATCAGGTCCCAATAATCCTGAAAATTTCCGAGACTATTTCCCATGGCATGTGCATATTCACACAGGATCAATGGTTTGCTTGTATTTCCTGCCAAGGCATAGTTTTTCATATTCTCAGCTTTCATATACATCGGACAATAAATATCGGTATGAGGGAGCGCTCCGGCTTGCTCAAATTGAACAAAACGGGTAGGATCCAATTCCCGCAACATACCATAACCTGCAACAAAATTTGCACCGTCTCCGCATTCATTTCCCATAGACCATAAAATGACAGACGGGTGGTTCTTATCACGCTGAAACATTCTTTTCATCCGGTCAAGATGCATTGCCTTCCAATTCGGATCGCAGGCCACATGATGGGAACAATCGATTACATTTTGAAGAGCAGCACCAAGACCATGTGACTCGATATTTGCTTCATCTACTATATATACTCCATATTGATCACATAATTCATAAAAATAAGGATCATTCGGATAATGAGCCGTCCGAATCGCATTCAGATTATACTGCTTGATTAACTCAACATCCCTTTCCATTGTTTCCTTAGGAATATAATGGCCGTATTTCGGATGATGCTCATGGCGATTGGCTCCTTTCACATAGATATATTGCCCGTTGACAAGTAATTGTGCATTTTTGATTTCAATCGAACGGAAACCGACTTTTGAGGATGAATACGTTGTTGTTCCATCATCATTCTTAACTGCAATCAGTAATGTGTAGAGATTGGGAGTTTCGGCATTCCATTGTTTACAATTTTTGATGATTTGATTGATTTCTCCGGAAAGAATTTGTTTGGGTTTCAGCTTGAGGCTCTGCTTTATTTCAAGGATAGAAATATTGTTTTGATCCAAGAGAGAAAAACTGACTTCCGCCTTTTCTGTTCTATTGTGATTGTTTTTCAAACTAAACAATACATCCAGCAGACCGTCTTTGTAGTCATTCCCCAAACCCGATTTAATAAAAAAATCCTGCAAAAACAAAGGGGGTGTCGCATACAGCCATACATCTCGTTTGATACCTGCCAAACGCCACATGTCCTGACCTTCAAGATAAGAACCTTTGGAAAAACGATACACTTCAACAGCCAGTACATTATCCGAATCGACCTTCACATAAGGTGTTATGTCAAATTCGGCTTGCATTTTAGAGTCTTGGGAATAACCGACTTTTTGTCCGTTTACGTACACGTAGAATGAAGATTTTACAGCCCCGAAATGCAATACGATTCGTTTATTCTTCCAATTTCCGGGAACATTGAAATTGCGCCGATAGATTCCTACCGGATTCCAGTCTGTAGGTACATGGTACGGATAGGGATTGGTAACGTTGAATTCATACGGATGATTCATATACAGCGGCTTATCATATCCCTGCAAAGGCCAACTGCCGGGAACGTCTATTTCATTCCAGGATGAAACATCATAATTGATTTTATAAAATTCATTGATTCTATCAGCCGGTTTTTCACAATATTGAAACTTCCATTTCCCATTGAGCAAAACATTATCCGAACATGCGTGATAACCGCCATTAATCGCATTGTCTTTATTCGTATAATACCAAAAACTGGAGCGTCCTTCTTCCCGGTTGACACCAGTGACTGTCTCGTTCTCATATTCGGAAACCGAATTTGTTTGTCCGCTCAATTTGCCTGCGGATAAAGCGAATAGACATAATAATAAAATACGTCCGGAATGAAAAAAGTTCATTTTTTATGCTTTTGCAATGAAAAAACCTGACACAACAAAAAAGCTGTGTCAAAAGTTATTTTTCTACCTTTTGACACAGTCTCATTTAAAATCATATATTGTCAGTCTAAGACTGCAATTCTATAAATATATTTGTTTCCACCTTTGATTACATGAATTATTCCTACTTTTGACAAACAAGGAATAGTTATCTGATTACCGGAAGCGCATCCTTCATAGATCAACCGGCCTACCATATCGAACAGTTTTACTTCATTTCCAGCTTCAATTTGTGTTATATTCACTGCTTTTTTGCCGGAAGAGCAAACAGGAGATACAACATCTTCTGCCGGAACGGCATTGAACGATGTCTGAGAAGCTGTATGGGGAGTACTTGTGTTACTTAAAATGATCTGATCAAAATAATACGTATTGTCATTCTGATCTTCAGGCATACGTATATTAATCGCTTTAATGTTACTCAAATTCTCAAAACTTCCCAAATCAACTACATAATCCGCCCACGCCGTATTTTGAACCGGTACGACTTCCTGAATAAATTCGTCTCCCGCAACATTGTTGATGACAACCGATATTTTCTGATTGGCAGGATTATACATCATAAAATGGAGGTATTTATTTGGTGAACCAACTCCGGTAAAACCATCAAGAAACAAACGAAGCGACTGCCAGTTAGCAGCACTTCCGGGACGAACGTATTTGATCGCTTTCGACGTCTTATTCAACTTATCTGTTGCCAATGGATTATTTTCGATAGAAGCTGTAGCTCCGTCCGTTTGAGTCCCCAATGCGATAATTGCTCCTGAAAAACCATTTTCAAAGTCTCCGAGATTAGTGATGTTACGAACCAATCCTATCGGATCTTTACTGTCGGATAACACGAAAGAATCGTAATAAAACTGCCCTGCAATATAATCCAAACTAGTCATTATCCAAAGATTTCCGATCATTTTTCCTTCAATGCCAGGTAATCCGGCATCTGAAGCAGTCAGATCAAATACGACTTCTTCCCACGCATTGGTGATGGTGTTTGTAAATTGTTTCTGGTAGATCCGGGTATCAGAATTACTGTCGTCATATACCTGAACTTCCGAACGGGCAATGACGTTACGATATAATAAAAAGTGAAGATACTTATGATTTGCGGTATTGGGAACAATCACATAATTTTGCTTCACATTGAGTTTTGCTTTATACCACCAATCCATTCCGCTATAGTTAGCATAAAGGCATTGCGTTGAATTATTGATTCCGGCTTTGTTTGGATTACTTTTTGCGGTTTCAGCGGAAGCTCCATCGAAAGTAAATTCAAACGGAGTAATGCTACCTTGTTCAAAATCGGCCAACTGCGGAGATGTCCATTGATCCGCACTTTGGATTTTCATAGCAGCGACGGAAGCACCCGTATTCAGTGCTAATGGCACAGAGGTTTCTTTTCCAGATTCGGATAAAAGAGGATTTACAATTTCTTCTCCCGTGCAAATCAAATTTAGGGTAAAAAATAAGACTACTGTCAAGATTAAATTTTTCATGGATAGATTGAATTAATAGAACGGAAATATAACAAAAAAACTCTCTAACGGATATGTGAGTGCTGATTTTAGGTAAAAGATGTTCAACTGTATATTTTAACAGACAGTTGAACATCTTTTCTTCAAATTTGATTATTTCATTACAAATTTAAATGCAGCGACCTCACCAGCTTTATTCTCAACCTTGAAAATATACATTCCTGTCGATAGATTAATATTTACAATTGAACCTTTAGCCATTTGCCGGTCGACCTGTTGCCCTGTAACAGAATAAACAACTACTGTTTTCATATCATCAGAAATCAGTTGCAACTGCCCGTTCCGAGCAATGAGCTTTAAGTTCTCCATACTTACTTTCGGGATAGAAGTATTGATCTTTGCCCTAGGTTCATAGTTGCTGTCCAATACAAAATCATCGACATAATACTGTCCGGCAGGGTTATCCCAATTTTCTTCCTGCGTTTGGTTAAAGCGGAAATTGATTTGAGTGATATAATCCAATTCGGAAACGTCGATCACATAATCATACCAGCCCTCTCCATCCGCCGGATACACCTTTTCACTAAGGCTTTTATTGGCCGAATTAACCATAATTGTAACCGGAGAAGCATCGGGAATATACATCATCATATGTAAATAACTATTGGGATATTGTACCGGAATAATTCCATTGACCATACCCATTAAGGAGTACCACCAGGTATCTTTTGCAGGCTTGTTGTACACAAGACTTTTAGCGCTGGGATTTACACTGGTATTTTTAGGATTGTTGACAACTTGTGCCGATGCATTGGCTGTTTGTACCTCAAATCCTGAAAAATTAGCAGCAGTCAATGCTTCATCTTCAAAATTAACAAGCAAACCGGAAGGAACTTCATAGGCTCCGCGGGGTTTTGAATTATCGCTCAAAGCCACATTATCCAGCATACATACACCGGGTTCCGTCCCATCCCAGGTACCCAGGCATATCAGGAATTTCTGAACTTGCTTATTTTCGCAACTTTTATCTGAATTGTTATTGAACAAGTCAAATACAATATCTCCCCATACTCCCGCTTTAGGAGGCTTAGCTTGTCCGAAATAAAAACCTGTTCCCCATGGATCAGGATCACCCTGATCAATACTCAATGCCAGATTCACATTGTTGGGAGTCCGTTTCACCATTACTTTAAAATAGCGATTATCGGCCGTAATTGTAACCGGATTATCCAATGTGACATGTACCCACAATCCCCAACGATCGGGGTTCGCACCGGTAACTGTTGCCATCAGACATTTATCTGAATTATTGATACCGGATGTCTCTGTGTTATCCGTGATGGCCATTGTATATCCCTGATACCAACCATCAGTAGTATAACCCGTTTCACCGTCTTCGAATCCTGCAATAAATGTATCGGCAGCATTACTGCAAATAAAACAAGACGTAATAAACATTAAAAGTGATGTAGAAATCAATTTTCTCATAAGAATAATTTTAATTTGGTAAAGAAAAAAATATTGAAATCAAAGACAAAAGAATATATAATTCAAATCCTGTACATTCAATCAGGTAACTTTTACATTCACCGTGGTAACATGCTCTGTTATAAAAAGAGTACGTGACTGATTTCATACATTTTTTTCTTTACCCCATCCCTTTTGAAGGTTGATTATTTCATCACAAATTTGAATGCTGAAAGTTCTCCGGATTTATTTTCTATCTGAATAAAATACATTCCTGCCGATAAGTTTACACTGGTACTCGATCCGGCAACCGTTTGCCGATTGATTAATTGTCCGGTAACACCATAAACGCTAACAGCTTTCATATCATCAGAAATAAGTTGTAATTGTCCGTTTTGAACTATTTTCTTCACATTCTCTGTTTTTATTCCCAGAATACCTGAATTGACTTTTTCCCTCGGATCAGGATTATTATCCAATACAAAATCATCAACATAATAACTTGCTGCAGGATTTGCCCAGTCGGCCTCTTCTCCCGAATTGAAACGGAAATTGATCTGAGTGATATAAAGCAATTCGGAAACATCGACTACATAATCATACCATTCCTCTCCATCCGGCGGATAGACCTTCTCTGTTATACTTTTTCCTAAGGAGTTGATCAATATGGTTGTAGGAGAGGCATCTGGTATATGCATCATCACATGCAAATAACTTTGAGGGTATTCAACGGGGATAATTCCATTGACCGTACAAAGTAAAGAATGCCACCAAATTGTACTTTCCGGTTTATTATACATCAGACATTTTGCGCTGGGATTTACTCCTGTCTGCGCCGGATTACTGACAATTGACGTTGATGCTGACTCCGATTGTACATCAAATTTCTCAAAATTAGTAGTAGTCTTTACTTCATCTTCAAAATTAACAAGTAATCCTGCCGGGACTTCATACGCTCCACGAGGCTTCGGATTATCACTTAACACAACATTATCCAACATACACACGCCGGGCTCTATTCCTCCTGCTTCCCAGGTACCAAAACAGATCAGAAAATCATAAAAAGGCTTATTTTCAGAACTTAGTTCCGGTTTAGCGGGATAAAATAAATCGAAAACCAGATCGCACCATACACCGGTTTTACTCGGTTTTTCTATTCCTGCGTAAACATTTCTTCCCCAGGGAGAACCATGCTTAAGGTGTAACGCCATATTTGTATTGTTGGGGCTTCGTTTTACCATCACTTTTAAATACCGTGTTGCAGAAGTGATTGTGACAGGGTTATCTAATGTGATATTAAACCAATACCCCCAACGATCGGTAACAGCAGTAGAAGTTGCTATCATACATTTATCGGAATTATTGATACCTGTCTTTTCAGGATTAGCCTCAAACGATTGAGTATACTGGCTATACGATTCCTTGTTAAGCGTATAACCCGTTTCTCCGTCTTCAAACCCTGCGAGAAAGACATCGTCGGCATTTACATTGACAAATAATGATGCTACAAGCATCGACAAAAAAGTAAAAAATAATTTTCTCATAATGGATAACTTTAAATTATTAGTGAAAACAAATTATGGATAAAACCGATACAAAAAAATAAACAATTCAAGTTTAATTCATTCAATCAGGTAACTTTTACGTTCAATTGTGTATCAGAAGATTATTATTTATTAAATTTGAGACTGCTGACCGACATTGCAGGGATTTCAAAGGAAACACGTACCCCTTCTTCCGTGCTGAAAGCGGGATATGCAGGCGTCTCTCCTTTTCCGGTATAGGTAACACTATATGATTCAACAGAAGTAACACCTGACAAATTATTTATCTGAACATCAACAGGAACAGGATCTTTCCCTTCGTTTACAAAAATAACGGAGGCGGTTCCATCCATATTGGTAAATGCTGCAGCATTTATCACAGAAGTACCTATGCTCAAATCCAGCACCTGATTTTCTCCTTTCCCGAGCCCCAGAGATTTCGACATCATTTTAAATACATATGCTTTCGGCAAGAGATAACCGGTTTTGGTTGATGCGTTCCAGGCATACATGCCATGCGAATCTGTATTGGCTCCGGATTCCTTGCCTCCAATGATAACTCCCTGCATGTAATTCCAGTGATGAGCGCCGGTTATTCCTTGTTTCATCCAATTAATCAGGCAATTTCCGGCAAAAGTATGGGATTTTGTCCCTGTATAAAAGATTGAATCCGAAGCATCGCTGATGGATTTACTCCATTCGGTAAACCAAACCGGCAAATCGCCGAAACCGAATTTGCTCAATTCGCTTTTTACACGGCCAACCGTTTCATTAACCGGATCAATGCCATAATCCCGGTAAACATGATGGGAGTAAAAATTGAAGTTAGATGAATTGATTCTCGGATCAGAAAAGAAATCCTGATTGGTTTTTCCTCCGACCCCTCCGTCGGACCAGGGCACTACAGATAATCCACCCATGGGTTTTCCCGGTGTAATGGATTGAATCACCTCATAACAAGGAATATACATATCTGCCAAAGCTTTTCCGACAGAAGTATAAGGACTATTTTCTATTTTGAAAAAATAACCAGGTTCATTATAAAATTCAACATAATCAATATACTGTGCATAACGTGAGTAAATTTTACGGAGAATATCGGTATACACATTCATATCTTTAGGAACTCCGCTGGTTTTACCATTGTATGCCAACCATGCAGGACAATATGCGATAATCATAGTGGTTTTCATTCCTGCTTTTTTGGCAAGTACCAATAATTCAACATTGGAATAGTTCCATTTATCGGCATTCTGACAGTCATTGACATTATTATAATAATCATCGACCGACGATATCGCAGGGACAATGGATTCCAGCCAGAAATCCAGCCGGATGGCATTCATTCCCGCATCAATATACATGGGAAGAATCGTTTGAACATGCGTATACGAGGGACTATGGCATCCTCCAAACACAAGATTTCCACAAGTATTCACCACATTTCCTGCATCAATAACAACCGGGTAGCCGGTCGGTACTTTATCATCAGTGGTAAATAAAACCTCACTCAAGCCTACGGCGTTTCCTCCCCAGTTTCCTTCATTGGAAGAACTCATCTGCGCCGCTGTTATTTTTATATATTGAGCTTTGACTCCAATATTGACCGGAGAGCTTGTGCCATCGTTCAGGTTGGTTGCAGTAATATTGTTTTGTCCTGATGCTTGCGCCAGTTGAAAAGGATAATTCGCATTAACGGCATAGCCAGGATTCGAAGGAGCCGGAACATCATTCCAAACCTGCTGATTGAGAGAGTATTGGATTTTTACATTCTTCATCCCTTTGAAGCTATAACCCGATTGGTTGAAATTCCATACATACATCTTATCTACATTGTACGCAATTCCCAAATCAAATGTAATGGAAATATCAGACCATGAGTAATTAGAACTCCACATGCTCGCTCCGGTTGCGGAATTGTCGTGGGTTCCGGAAAGGGAAATTGCAGACATACCCGATCCGTTTATCGTATTTGCAGCCGGCATTCCCGTAACGGAACTGGTAGAATTCAGAATAGTTACGTTTGGAATAACAGTGGCCTCAATGATTGGTACGGCCAACCCAAAGAAAATAAAAAAAACTATTGTGCGTATCGTAAATGTCATATTAATAATATTTTATTCATTTATACCAGCATCTCTCGGAGTCGCAATCCGGAAGACTCTTTCAACAGTTCGAATAACTTTAATTAAAAAAGATTGATCTTGAACGTTTTTTTATCCGATTTTCCAGTCAATTGGATGATATAAATTCCACTGGGCAAATAAGATAGATCAACATCCCTTACATTCATCAAATCTATTGTATTCAGAAGGACTCCTGCTGTATTCACTACAAATAATTGCTCAAGGTTTTCTCCCTCAATCTTCAATAAATGCTTCTTTGAATCAACAGATACATTCCATTTATTGAGACTGATATTTACCAGGTCTGTATATACTTTATTGACTTTGAAAGATATATTATTCCCATCGAATGTAATATCAGAAATATCGATGTCATTTGAAACAGATCCGTCAGACAGGAAAGCATAAGGATTTGATGTCGCATTAAAAGCAATTTGTCCGTTCAGATTAGAAAACGACGCACTCTTAATATCTCCAGCAACAGCAGGGGTGCCGTTTTTCCGGTACAAGTAGATTTCAGGATTAGCTGTCACAGAGCCTGTATAATTGGTATTTACACGATAAATGAGAAGTCCGGATGCTGGGATATCGCTTTCCCATTCCGCCGATTTATCCCGGCATTCCAAAACCCAGAACTGCTTTGGATCTGAAGACAGAAGCTTGTATGCATTGTTACCTGTCTGATTCACCGGAGCAAGAGTATAAACCCCGGGTTGCGTAATTTGGGGAATATCGTTAACCCATTTGGCATTGGTATACTTCATCCGATTGTATGCCAAAGGGTATGAAAGATGCGTACCATCCATCGGATCCCAGGGTCCAACAGAGCGTATCAATGAGCCGGTATTCCTGTATTGCGGAGGAAAACCCATGTAAGTCAATAAATACCGGGAATGTGTATCCAGCGAATTACGTTCAAAAAGGATGGAATAGTTCCGGATTGTTTTGCCTTTTAATTTGATATCTCCATGTACGTTGGTGAAAGTCGGAGATACCACCCCTACTTGCGGAGAATAAACACCTTTTCCCATACCCCGAGCCGCACCTCTGAACAAAATTACAAAATTATCCACATTTCCGTCGTCGTCAGAATCCAGTTCTGTTGCATCCGGTAAATCTCCTGATCCTTCAAGGTTTCCTGCCAATTCTTTGATGATAAATCCTATATTTACATCAAACAAAGCCGTGATATCCGAACCTTTACAGTTGGGATACGATCCTTTCCAATCAGTATCATAACAATAATAACAATACTTTAATTCATACGAATGGGAGCTTATCGTATCTACAGGATACATCAGCGAATGAATAGAAAGTTTATTATTCGAAACCGCATTGAAATAGGACTTCAATGAATGGTTTTCTCCATTGAACATCTTTTCGAAAGTGTTTCTTGGTGTATCTATATCCGGATCTCCGTTAAAACGGGCAAAGACTACAATCCGTTTTTGCTCACCCTCAAACAAGTTCAATTGTGCCGATAATTGCGATGCCAATGCAAAATAACATAAAAGAAGAAAAGTTAGTTTTTTCATCGGATTTAATTAATTGATTTCCAGCATGCCTGTTCTACATCATCGGTCATTTCAAAAATAAGATGTCCTCCTTTTTTGATCGCCTCGAACGATATGCGAGGCTTTTCCAATTTCTGTCCGTTCAGGTAAGCGGTCTTGATATAGCGGCTTTTATCTGAATTATTTTTTGCTTCAATCGTGAATTCTTTTCCGGGATAATAACGTTTGTCTAGTGTAATAGTTACCTTATCAAACAAAGGACTTGTAATTTCCAATTCAGAACCGGCTGTTACCCCGCCATTCATTTCGAACAAACCGATCGAAGACATTACAAACCATGCTCCCATCTGGCCCTCGTCTTCGTCACCGTCCCAACCATGATATGGCGAATCTCCATAAAAACGATCCAGGATCTCCCTTGTGTATTGTTGGCATAACCAAGGCATATTCAGGTAATTAAAAATAAATGCAGAACTCATATTAACCTCATTTCCCTGGTTGATATAAAATTCGGCCGATTGCCCCATCGTACGATCAAAAACATGAGCGGCAAAATTATGTGCACGGGATTTTTCAAAACCTTCGATCAAACGTTTTCGGGCGGTTTCTCTGCCGATTAAATCCAACAGTCCGTTAGCATCATGGGGAACATACCAGGTATATTGCCACGAATTTCCTTCTATAAAACCTTTGTTGGAAAATACATCAAAATCTTTATCCCAATTGCCGTTTTTATCCCGGCGACAAACATATTTGTATTCAGGATGAATCACATTCTTATAATTCATCGACCTTTTTTCAAAAAAATCGGCATCTTTCTTGTTTTTCAGCGCTTTAGCCATTTGAGCAACACAGAAATCATCATAGGCATAGTCCAGTGTTTTCGATACGACACCGACTTCCATCGGCATATATCCATATTTCACATAAGCATCGAGGTTGACCTGTCCGCACTGACCCCCACAAGGATGGTGAATACCCTCTTCAGTAACCATTTTTTTGATTGCCTGATAAATTTCATTTCCGTCTTTCCTTATTCCTTTTTGATAAGCGGCAACCATCAATGCTATTTCGTGCGAACCTTCCATAATTCCGGAATACTCAATTCCTGCAGGACCTTTGGACGTCCAGCCTGTATGTTTATACATTTCCAACTGCGTAGTAACCCAGTTATCTATTATTTCAGGTTGCATAATAGACCATAACCCGTTCAAATTCCAATATGAATTCCAGAAAGCATCACCTCCATATATCTGTTGCCCTGATTTCAGGCGCTGTATATTCTCACAGGCATCACGGTATCTGCCGTCAACATCATTCCAGGTTTGTTTAAAGAATGTGCGATATAAATTTGTATAGAATTTTTTTCGGTTTTTTTCGGAACTGCCTTCCACCTTTATAGTGGACAGAAGTTTATTCCATTCATCACGGGCATCTTTCACACATGCATCAAAATCCCAGTTAAAAGGATCCAACTCGGCATTCAAGTTCGCTCTGGCTCCTTCCAAACCGACTAAAGAAATTCCACTTTGAGCCATGATCACTTCTCCTTTTTTTGTATTCCATACA
Organism: Bacteroidales bacterium; assembly: GCA_031553775.1. Lineage (GTDB taxonomy): Bacteria > Bacteroidota > Bacteroidia > Bacteroidales > Azobacteroidaceae > JAISFI01. Next base: position 15,124 of record JAVBLA010000050.1, on the reverse strand, counting down.
GCATAAACGCCCAAATCGTCTTTTCCGGAAATTTCTGATATATTTTCAATTGGTGCACAATCATGTTTCCATCCGTTCAGCTGCTCAAATGGTTTACTGAAGCGAACAACAAAGTAAAGTGTCCAATTATTCCAACTACTCCACGATCCGGATCGGCAAACGGCATAACCTTCTATTTCAGAATTATTTACTTTTGCGATTGTCGCTTCCGATACAGTAAACCCATAATCCCATTCGGTTGGAAAAAGTAAATCGATCAAAACACGGGATTCTTTGCATTCCGGAAAAGTATAGCGCTGAAAACCACAGCGAGTGGTAGCGGTGATTTCTGCTTTCACTTTATGATCGTATAGAAATGCTTCATAATAACCAGGCGCTGCTTTTTCCAAATCTTTGATAATACGGGAGTGATAACCGGCATTAGCACCCAGATAAGGAGCATCCGGACCGGGATTGCTCAGCGCCAGATCGGCAGTAGCCGGCATCATCATCAATCCTCCCATTGTCCAGGCATGGATATGGCTGAATCCGGAAACACTGTTAATAGCATATTCATACCCTCCCATCCAACGGTTTCCCTGATTATCCGGGCCTAATTGTACCATCCCCATCGGACGCTGGGCATACGGGCCTAGCATCCACCGGGAATTGGACGTGCCGATAAAGCAATCGACATAATCTACCGGAGATTGGGAGAAAATCGTTGTAAAATGAGTAAAAACCAGTCCTAATACTATCGCTGCAAAGAATCTTTTTTTCATAAATTACGGTCGTACTTTAACGTAAAAATAAACAACATTTTTATTCTTGACTCTGTCGTAAAATGTCAGGGACAACTTATGATAAGTTTGGGTAATTTTGAAGGTTGCACCGTCATGCTTCTGGTAATCTTCAAGCCACGAAATAGCAGCATCCTGAGGGACAAGTACATCGAATGTAAATTCATAAGATGTGGGATAGCCCGACTCTCTCAATTTATTTTCTTCCGATACTTTCCACGCAGGATAACTAAACAAAGTAGATTCCAAGCCACTTTCATCCGATAACATTGCCTTCAATTGCACCGTTTCTCCCTTATTTACCTCAAATGTATCGACAGGAATAGAAGCTTGCGGCGAGCTGATATCAAACCCTTCATTAAGATCATGATCGCATGATATGGCAAAAATCGCCATACAAACTACAACTAATAAACTGAATATATTTTTCATTGCTTTCATTTTTATGCTATTGTTTTCTATCTCCATGCCGGATTTTGCTTCAAATACGGATTTTTCAGTAATTCTTTGTACGGAATAGGATACCATTCTGTCCGGGGATCGAATGTGCGATTTTCCACTACAATTTTGTTATAGCTGTATGTACCATCCGTATTTTTTTCAATTTTCATCCCGTGAACCGCACCTTGAAGGTAGCGTGTTCCTTCCCTCCATCGGCGGACATCCCAATAACGATGCTCTTCAAATGCCAATTCTACGCGGCGTTCCTTCCGGATAGCTTCCCGCATTTGCCCTTTATCCATAGATCCTACAGTATAAGTATCTACTCCGCCTCTTGTACGTAACCTGTTCAGTTGACGGTATATTTCATCACTCGGAACTTCTAAGAATTCATTTTCCGCTTCACAGTAATTGAGTATAATTTCTGCAAAACGAAAATGAATCCATGCCCGCCGTGATTTAGCTTCCTGGGAAAGGTTCAGCGTAAAATCAGTAAACTTCCGCATATAATAACCTGTTTTTGTAGCCGTTGAAGAACGTCCCATACCATCTTTTCCTCCTATATAAGTAAAAATAGAATCTGTTTTTGTTGTCAAAGGTTTTTGTGCATTATAATAAAAATACAGGTGAAACCGCCTATCCCTGTCAGCATAGGGATTCGCCGGATTATATACTTTCCCTTTCAGCATATCGAAGCAATCAATCAATTCCTGCGTAGGATTGGTATATCCTTTCCCTGCATAGCTGATGGGAAAATTATTAATCTCAATGTCGTTGCGTAAATCATGACCTGTGGCAAAAAGGACCTCTTTGTCATAGGGAGTAGAAATATACAGGATATTGGCCATGCTGGCTGTAAATGTAGTTGGATCCAGACCTATTTTTGAGCCGCTTCCTGTGGCGACAATAAAATTATATGCCACATCAGAAGCCTTTTTCCAGAGTTGTTTGTCATTTGTTTCATTACTCCAGGGACTTGCCAGATATAACAATGCACGGGATTTAAGTGCGATAGCCGAGGCTGTTGTGGCTCTTCCTTTATTATCGTTCTCAATCGTTACTTTTAAGGGATCTTGCAAATAAACCGATGCACTGTCGCAATCATTGACAATAAACTGGATTGCATCAGCAAACGTGCTTTGTTTTAAATCTTTAACCGATTCTTCGTCTAAAACCTTGTCCACCAATTGGATATTCCCCCAACGTTTAGCCAGCTCAAAATGATAATAAGCCCGCAGGAAAAACGCTTCTCCTTTCATCCTGTTATACACGACCTTATTTTTGGAGTCGTTGAGTTGTCCGGATGTTTTAATCGTCCCTTCCAGTTCCTGAAAGAAAACGTTAGTTTTCCTTATTCCTTCATACATCGTTTCCCAGATACCTTCTTCAGGATTGTAATTTGCATTGATCGCCCCATTATTGTATCCCTGTACTGCAGATCCCGAATAAGAACAAACAGCCTCATCAGTGGCACAGGCAAACATCGCTCCGTCCAAACGGTTATAACCATTGATCACTTCCCGGTAAGCGCTGTTGAGAAATCCCGGAGCATATCGATAATCCGAAAATATTTGCTCCTCTGTAAGATTGGAATCAATGTCTTTATCCAATAAATCGCAGGAAATAAAAGCAAACAAGGAAATAAGGAAGGATAGAACTATATTTAAGTATTTCATGATTGTATTTCAATTTAAAATTTAATACTAAGTCCGACATTCAACGCTTTTGTCATGGGATAACCGGTAATCCCGGCATTCAGTACTTCAGGATCTACTCCAAAATCTCCCAAATGATCGAAAGTCAACAAGTTTTGTCCATTTACATACAGGCGTAATTCCTGCATTTTGACTTTCTGAATCCATTTTTGAGGGAAAGAGTACCCCAACTCAATATTGCTTACACGAAGGAAACTTCCATTTTTTTGCCAATACGAAGAAGTCCGATAGTTATTCTTGTTCGATTCCGTAGTCAGGCGGGGATAAGTTGCGTTATCTTCTCTGACTCCTGCTTCCCAGGCTCCATAAGCCAGATCAGTCACATTTCCGTTATTTTGAAGAACCCACACAGCAGGATTATCCAATATCACCGAACGTCCTGCATATCCTGATAATAAAAATGAAAAATCCAGACCTGCATATTCTACACCGGCGCTCAGGCCCAAAGTCCACTCCGGGATTTGCGGTGATCCGATGGCCACTTCATCCTGGGAATTGATGATATTATCATTATTGATATCTACGTACTTAATATCCCCGGGACGTACTGAATAAAGAGAATTATACGGACTATTTGCAATATCCTCAGCATTTTTGTAATAACCGGAGGCAAGCATTCCGAAAGTTTGTGTAATAGAATGTCCTGTCCGTTTCAGATTATCAGCTATAGCATCCGATTCATCTGTTTTTTTAATTTCATTGCGGGCAAACGATGCATTCCCCTGCACATAGAAATTTACTTTATTGAAGCTGTCATGATAGGTCAGTGTCGTTTCAAAACCTTTGTTGGTAACTTTCCCTATATTGGCATAAGGAGAAGGCGCCCCTATTGCCGAGGGTATTATATTAGACAATGCCATGATGATGTTATCGCGATTATGGATAAAACCATCTACATTAACCGTCAATTTATGCAATAATGAAATGTCAATTCCCACATTGGTATTATGGGTGGTCTCCCAGGTCAGATTCGGGTTGGCAATGCGTCCTTCCCAGGCCCCGTCGCTCCAGGCAAAACCTGTTCCAAAAATATATCCCCCATAAGAACTGTCGTATCCAGACCAGCGCGATTGATATGCATAACGGTCTAATCCGTCGTTTTTGCAGTTTCCGGCCTCCCCGTAAGATGCACGAAGTTTTAGGAACGTAACTATTTTATTCTCTTTCAGAAATTCTTCATTGGAAAGTAACCATCCTGCGGAAACGGCAGGGAAGAACCCGAAACGATGTCCCGGTGCAAATTCGTCAGAACCATCGTATGAGAAGGAGAAATCAACAAAATATCGCTTATTGTAACTGTAAGAAGCTCCTCCATTGATACCTTGTTTTCCGAAAGGAGGATTGTCTCCCCGGATAAAAGTTTGGGCCTGATAATAGCGTAAACTTGCTCCTAAATGATGTCTGTTGAAGATTTGATTGTAATTCAGTCCCCCATAAAAACTCATCAAATATTCATATTGCTTACCGGTTGCCTGCATTCCGAGCGATAAAGGAACATACTCTCCGTATTTTGTATAACTTCCGTTTGACTGCAACTCATAAGTGGCATATTTCTCCGACCTTAATAAACCATAGGTGGACAAACCGTCATATCCAAAAGCCGTCTCGGCTTTCAGCCCCTTAAGCAATACATCCATATTTAAAGTAGCTTTTGCCTTGATCTGCAAACCGACGGTTCTGTCATTTCGGTAACCTGTGCGGGAAATCATCCCCAAAGGATTGTTTCTATATTGTGAAGTTCCAGCCAACATGGTATCGTTATATTGAACCGGCATAGCATTGGGAAGCAAAGAAGAAAGCACATTAAAAAGATCTCCTGAAGTAACATTCGGCATATTTCTGTCCTCCTTTTTCCCTGCTACATCAAGAGAAACAAGCAGGTCTTTGGTTACATTGGCATCCAAATTGGTACGGACATTGATCCGGTCGTAAATAATATTTGTATTATATCCGTCATTCAGGTCACTGTAGTTATATAAACCTTGTTGATTGAGGTAACCGAGCAACATAAAATAGCGAACTTTTTTTGTTCCTCCCCTGAATGTTAACTTATATTGTTGCTGCATTGCATTTTCATTCAGAAATTCATTATACCAATCCACATCCGGATAACGAAAAGGATCTTGTGAGCCGTTGTATATATCGGGATTGTATTTATCATTGGGAGGAATCATCAAACCGTCATTTTGTATGGCCTTATTGTAAAATGTCACATATTCTTTTGAGCCCAGAAATCGGGGAAGTTTAGTAGGCTGCTGAGTTCCGATCTGGCTGATAAAATGGACTTCGGGTTTCCCTTCGAAGCCTCTTTTGGTTTTAATCAAAATTGTTCCGTTTGCTCCCCGTTGGCCGTATTGAGCATTAGAAGCCCCGTCTTTCAGGATGGTTATCGATTCTATTTCGGCAATATCCAATTGATTAAAACTGCGTTCCACATCATCTATCAGGATATAAGGTGCGCGCATGTTATTTTGCGAACCGATTCCCCTTATGTAAAGGTATGCCGCTCCATATCCGGGCTCATCGCCCAACAATTTCAAAACCGTCAATCCGGCGGCTTTACCGGCCAATGCATCTGTCGTGTTTATAGAAAGTGGTTTAGACAATTCAGCGGACCTGACAACCGACACTGCAGTTGTTAATTCGGATAAAGTCCGTGTTCCGTAACCAACTTGATAAACGATTGGTTCTTTGTTTCCGGAAAGCAGTAAACTGTCTTTATCCTGAGCCAGGATAAAAGTTCCCTGAAATCCTAATAATACTATTAACAGGGACTTTTTTATAATATAGAAATTCTTCATCATCATGTTTATTCTTAATTACAAGTTATCTTTTGTTTACCAACCCGGATTCTGAACGTATGCAGTGTTTTTATCCATATCAGAGATAGGTATCGGATAAAGATTCATTTTAGGCGTGAAAATACGCGTTTCAAAAGTAATCCGGTTATAGCTGAAAGAACCATTTGTATTCTTTGTAATATCCATGCCGTAGAATGCTCCTTTAAAATATTTTTCTCCTTCCAGCCAACGGCGAACATCCCACCAGCGATGTTCTTCGAATGATAATTCGATAGCTCTTTCCCGCTTAATCCTTTCCCTCATCTGTGGTTGAGTTAAACCTGAAGGTAATTCCGGCATATTCGAACGTTTACGAACAGCATTTATGTAGAAATAAGCTTTATCAGGGCCTTCCGCTTCATTGATCGCTTCGGCATAGTTCAGATAGACCTCGGCAAGCCGCATATATTGCCAATTGTGATAAGCACTCGTTGAAGCTGATGATTTTACTGATTCGGGAAGATATTTACGCACATAATACCCGGTTCTGCAATCAGTTGCCTTCAACCGATGCAATCCACCGATAAATGTCTGAACAGCAATCCCTTGCCATATTGCTCCATTATGAAGTATTGTTTTGTAAAAACGAGGATCCCGGCCTATGTACGGATACTGGGGATCATATCCTGCACTCGGATCATCAATGGTTTTACCATTAGCCATTTCAAACATGTCCACAAAATTTTGGGTGGGCCAGATAGAACCGGCTCCAAGAAAGCCTTCACCGGCAGGAGACCATACATAGATTTCATCGGCAGAAAACTTCCGGGACTCATCATTATACCAAAAAATAACTTCCTTGTTAACAGGAGGACGAATGAAAAATTGTTGTTCGTAGTCATCCGCACCGGCGCCTGTATCATACAATGCATATACCTTTGAACCGTTTTCCGTGAGATTAATCAGTTCTGATGCTGCATCAGCTGCCTGTTGCCATTTATCGGCATTGGTAAATTCACCATCCCATAACGGACTGGCAGCATAGAGTAACACCCTTGATTTCAAAGCCATTGCAGCCCCTTTGGTTGCACGTCCGATCTCATTATCTGCAACAGAAAGCGGTAATAATGGAATGGCTTTTTCCAAATCAGCCAATACAGCTCCCACGCAATCTTTGTAACTGTCTCTTGGCAAATTCATATTATCGTTCGGATAAATGATTTTATCATTCAGATTCGGCATTCCGCCATAACGTTTGATAATATCATGGAAGAAAAATGCCCGTAAAAAATAAACTTCGCCAATCATGCGATTTTTAGTATCGGAATCAGGAAAGGGAATAATATCCTTTTTGCTTAAAAAAACATTGGCTTTTCGAATCCCTGCATAATTCCGATCCAACACATTATCAATTCCTTCATAAGAGCCTATATTTAAATCATTAGATGTATGGTAGCCCGAACTTGCCTCCGCCTCATCCGAAGCACAGGCTATAGGTGCCGGCTGAAAGCTGCCCAAAACGTTGAACCCCTTCCTCAAATTGTAGTAAATATCAGCCTGATATTTGTAAGCTGTTTCATAGTTATTGAATACCCCATTCTCGTCCAGGTTAACATCGGGAGCGGTATTAAGAAAATCGTCACAGCTTATGCAAAAAACAATCAGGATAATACCCGTATATTTTATTATTCTATTTTTCATTGCCGGCAGTATTAAAAATTAATATTCAATCCGAAATTCAAGGCTTGCATGGGCGGTATATTTCCTGCACGATTATTCCTGTTGTCGGGGTCAAAATGGTCTTCCTTAGACCAAGTGTAAACATTTAATGCAGAAACATACAAGCGGACATTGCTCATATACGCTTTCTTTGTCCATGCATTAGGCAGCGTATAACCTATATCCACATTTTTCAGGCGGAAATAACTACCGTCAGAAAGTGTATAATCGGCTCCGGCCTCATTGTTGTGATATTTGCCGTAAAGTTCCGTATATTGGGCATTGGCATCACCTGTTTCAGGGGTCCAGTAATACCAATGACGGGGAAAAACATTGTCATTATTGGAAAAAGCCCACATGGCTTCCCAGTTTTTATCAAAAGACACATTCGCAACTCCCTGGAATAAACAAGAAAAATCAAAACCTTTCCAATTAAAACCTAATGTAATGCCATAGTTAATCTCAGGAACATTAGGATACCCTGTGCGAATCTGATCATAACGATCTATAATGCCGTCTCCGTTCACATCTTTAAATTTTAAATCCCCGGGACGCACTTCCGTATTGCCTGAGATTCCCATTTGTGAGGGACTGTTTTCAATTTCTTCAAAAGTTTGAAAATAACCTAATGTGATGAATTTTAATGGAGTATTGATAGGAAAACCTTCCGGTCTTTGATAAGGCAATGTACCTTCAGCCGTTCCTCTTTCAATAATTTTATTGCGGGCGAAACTGTAATTTCCTTTTACAAAATATGAAAAGTTTTTATTGACCCGGTTTTGGTGGGAGAGCTCAAATTCGATCCCCTGATTATCTACAATTCCGACATTAGAAGGAAGAAGTTCCGCCCCGACATAAGACGGAATTTTTTCATTCACCCGTAAAATATCCCAACGATGCTCGTTAAAATAATCTACGTTAAATGTAAATAGATTATCGAAAAATCCTGTCTCAATAGCAACATCGAACTTACGGGCATTTTCCCAACCGACGTTTATATTTGGAATCTTGCTCTGACGCACTCCATTTATCTTATTATCTCCGAACATATAACCACCTTTGTAATCACTGGCAGACCGATCCTGATAATCATACATATTCAAATAAAGGAAACGTTGCTCGGTACCATCTATCCATGCCCTGTCGTTCCCTACCCATCCCAACGATGATCTGATTTTGAGTGTATTCATCACACGGTTGATAGCGCTTTCCGTCCAAAATTTTTCTCTTGAAATAATCCATCCTAAGGAGAAAGACGGAAAGAAACCATACCTGTTTTCCGGAGAAAAATTTTCTGTGCCATTCAATCCGAAATTTACTTCAGCAAGATATTTAGTATCGTAATTATACACTACACGCCCGACCAATCCCTGAAATGCATACAAGGCATTGGAGTCACTACCCCTCAACATCTGATTGAATAAAAATAATCCGCTGACGCTATGTTTACCAAATTCGCGGTTATAAGTCATTACTCCTTCCCAATAATATTTCCGGTTGTTATGCACATCATCCCACTCATACCGGAGAGGTCTGGATGGTTTGGTAAGTGTATATGTATCGGTAGCATAAATATAATCGTAAATAGCTGGTTCCTGTACATATCTGACCGGACGGTTGGAATTATCGTCATAAGCAACCTGGGCTCTGACGGCAAGCCCTTTCAGTAACCAATCCATTCTATACTCCATATTCAATCCGAGTTCAATAACCGTACGATTGTCCTTAGAAGCCCCGGAATCTTTTATACGGGCAATGATATTATTGGGAGCATAAGAACCGTTCATATTATACATCGGGTATTTTATTCCGGATTGAGCAAAAGCACCATGATAAATATCCCAGGAATTCCAGAACATGGCCGTTGGATATCTCCGGTCTTCATTTCTCGCACCAAGATTCAAGGAAACAGTGAAATCTTTGCTGATATCCAAATCCAGATTCGAACGGAAATTATAACGTCTGAATTTTGTTAGATCATCATTCTTAAACGGCGATTGTTGGTCAAAATATCCCCCTGAAATAAAATAGCGGAGGGTATTTGTTCCTCCTCTTACATTGATATTGTATTGCTGTTGCAGGGAGAATGGTTTCATAAGCTCATTCATCCAGTCTACATCGGGCTCCGTGTAAGGAGATACCCCCGTCCTCCAGTTCATCAGCCTGGAGGCCGAATAAGGAGATTGGTTACCTTTGTTATCATCCAGCTCATTTCGCAATAAAGCGGTACGAAAACCTTCAATCGGTATATGTAAACGCATAGGTGCATTCATAGCCACCTGAGAAGTGAAAGAAACCTGCGGTTTATCGTTCATACCTCTTTTGGTAGTTACAATAATCACCCCATTGGCACCCTTTACCCCAAAAACTGCAGTTGCAGAAGCATCTTTCAAGATATTAATGGATTCAACTTCATTAGGATCAATTTGAGAAAAACCCTCTCGCATAATTCCGTCGACAACAACTAAGGGTTGAACGGCGTTTGCATCAAAAGATACCTGACCACGGATATAAATCAAAGCTTCATCACGGCCAATTTCTCCCGAGGGTTGCACGACGGAAAGACCGGATGCCCGGCCTACCAGTGTTTGTGTAAGGTTGGAAGCCGGAACGGTCACCAATTCTTTGGCTTTTATAGAGGAAATAGCCCCTACAGCCGTTTCCTTTTTCTGGAAACCGTATCCAACCACCAGGACTTCAGACAAAGTCTGTGAGTCTTCTTCCATATCGACAAGCAACATCATTTTGTCCTGAACGGGTAATCTCAACTTTTTATATCCTACATAACTGAAAAGCAATGTTACATTTTTCTTCGGCGTAGCAATGGAAAAATTACCGTCAATATCTGTCATGGTACCTGTAGATGTTCCTTCAACAATTACAGAAACGCCAGTCAAAGGTTCATTCGTTCTTGCATCCTTCACTACTCCTTTTAAAGGAACTTGTGCCGATACAATCAAAGGCAACCATATCATTGTAATTAATAATAGTATTCTATTCATTTTCCCAATTTTATTACAGATTAACTCTCCTGAATATATACCGGTAGGTATGTAGTTCTTTATTTTTTGTGTCTAATGCCAGTAGCTGTTCTCCAGTCATGCCTGTAGTATTATCTTGATCCATCAGGTTAAACATCACGGTAAGCTTTCGTTCGAACAAATATGTTTTGATTCGCAATTCGAGGGTATTTTCGTTTACGTCGAGGATTGTAAAACGTACAAGTATCTGTGCAAACTTAGGTGTTCCGTCAGTATTTTTTCCCTGAATCTTATCCATCGATAAATTCAACCACTCTTCATCCGAAAATAACCAGGTACCGGGATGCTCCTGATTTCTCAGTCCGTCAAACAAGCGGTAAACACCATTTGCTTCGAACAATAAGGTAGTATTCAATTCTCCCGGAGTCAGAGACTGTGCCACATCATCAATATATACCTGATCTTGTTTCCAATAACCGGTTAATTGGGGAGATAAATCGGTATCTTCATCTTTACAGGAGAATACGAAGAGGAGCATTAATGCTAAAAAGAGGTAGTGTAATTTCTTCATCATCAGTGTTTTTTATGTTTGTGAGAAAAAAATTATTCCGATAAACGGAGTTTCAAATCAATAACCTTCGTCTTTGCAGGAATAAATTCTTTTTCATAGGTATTTAATTTTCCCGTATCATCATTGACATAATAATGTAGCTGCAATCGGTCATTTTCAATGGAATTGACATAATAGGTCACGGGCAAAACACTGGCAATATTAAGGATCGCATTCAGATAATCATAATTCCATGCAGTCCGGATGTCAGTATATGTCCACACTCCGCTCTTATCGGATGGTATAGCCAAATAACACAGATTTTGATCAGTAAAATACATCAATTCGGATAATGGAATACCACTAATATCAACCGTTGTTCCGTTAATACTCCATTGGGATAATTGCCAACCTTGTTTCAGGTAATTATTGTTTAATTCGGCGGTATCTTCACTGTCACTACAGCCTCCTAAAACAGTAAGAATAAGGATAAAAAGTAAGAATTGTTTTTTCATATTTATTGATATAAGTTAATCGCTCGCTATTTCATTGTGCAAAGTAGCTTATTTGCCGTCATATAAACCTTAATTATGGTAACAAAATAATTCAACCATGTAACAATGGCTAAACTTTTCTTATTTTTTGTTTCTAAAAATATTCAGGAAATACTTTGACAAATGTAGGGGATGCGTTTTTCGATACTCGCCGAAATAATTATTAGTGCAAACAGGCAAACATTGGTGAAATTTCAATTCGAAAGGGGAAATACGACACATTACATGCCAAAACAATACATTTATGTGATTAGGGTTATTACTTACCTGCTCTTAATATATCAAAATCATTCAGGCAGAGTCATACCATTCAGCCAATAAGACTCCGGATCGATCGTCATTTGACATTCAAATGATACCGATTCATGCTTCTTACGCTGACTCTTTACTTCCGTCGCAAATTCTCTTTCGGCACGAAGTTTTTTGATGGCCATTTTAGAAGCTTCCTGTTGGGATTCTTTTTTCGAATAACCGATCCCCACTCCTACCGGAATTTCGCCTAAAACCGCCCGAGTCTGGAAAACAGGGTTATTATCGTTATCCTTGAAATGCTCGATCAGCTCAAATTTAAGAACAATCTTGTGCTTCTGGCTCCATTCGATCAGTTTCGATTTGAAATTGACTTCCTGTTTGGCCAATTTTTCAATATTCAGATATGTTTTAAGTATCTTATTTTCAATAAAAATTCTGGTTTTTTCAAATCCCTGATCCAGGTAAAGTGCTCCGATAAATGCTTCCAGGGCATTTCCATAAATGTGGTTCTTATGGGTATTGGCACGGGTAGCTGTCAGGATCATTTTATCCAGACCCAATTCCATGGCCACATGATTCAATGTTTCCCGTTGTACGATTTTGGAACGGGTATTGGTAAGGAAACCTTCGTCTTTATCCGGAAATTGCCGGTACAAGATGTCGGCAACAATCGTATCCAGTACCGCATCACCCAGAAATTCCAGCCGTTCGTTATTGTGCATGTTTCCACCCAGGTCCCGGGAAAGAGACTTGTGCAACAACGCTTCCTCATAGTATTCAATTGAATGGGGAAAGAATCCAAGCACCCTATAAACAGAAAGATAAGACTCTTTTTTGGGATTTCCAATGAGCCTTATCCTTCTTATTATCGATTGAAAAATCACTGACTATTTTTCGAATTTCTTGACGATTAAACAAGCATTATGACCACCAAAACCAAAAGTATTAGACAAAGCTGCACGTACTTCACGTTTCTGAGCTTTATTGAATGTATAATTCATCTTATAATCGATTTCCGGATCTTCGTCACCCTCTGTGAAATTGATTGTAGGAGGAATAATTCCATCTCGGATCGACAAGATACAAGCCATTGCCTCTACAGCTCCGGCAGCGCCCAACAGGTGACCTGTCATAGACTTTGTAGAACTGATATTAAGGTTATAGGCATGATCGCCGAAAACTTCTTTGATGGCTTTTACTTCAGAAGGATCTCCTACCGGAGTTGACGTACCATGAACATTGACATAATCGATATCACTGGCCTGCATACCTGCATCCTCCAAGGCATTCCGCATCACCAGCATGGCTCCTAAGCCTTCAGGATGGGAAGCTGTAAGGTGATAAGCATCGGCCGACATACCACCGCCTGCGATCTCTGCATAAATCTTAGCACCACGGGCCAAAGCATGCTCCAATTCTTCAAGAACCAAAGCTACTCCGCCTTCTCCCATCACAAAACCGTCACGGCTTTTGCTGAACGGACGGGAAGCTGTTTGAGGAGAATCATTCCGGGTGGATAAAGCCGTCAGGGCATTAAACCCTCCAACACCGGATACGCAAATAGCAGCTTCAGCTCCTCCTGCAACAATCGCATTGGCTTTTCCCAGACGAATCAGGTTAAAAGCATCGATTGCGCCGTTTGTAGACGATGCACATGCCGAAACGGTACCGTAGTTGGGACCTCTGAAACCATATAACATAGAAATACGGCCTGCAGCTATATCTCCAATCATTTTAGGGATAAAAAACGGGCTGAATTTCGGGCCCAGTTCTTCTTGTTTAAAATAGCCGCCTACTTCCTGGTCAAAGGTACTGATACCTCCGATTCCCGAAGAAAATATAACACCTATTCTGTCCGTATCTTCTTTTTCGATATCCAAACCGGAATCTTCTACTGCTTCTTTGGCTGCAACGATGCCCAATTGTGCATAGCGGTCGATCTTCCTCGCTTCTTTGCGATCAAAATGATCTTCCGGGTTGAAGTTTTTTACTTCGCAGGCAAATTGAGTCTTGAATTTCGATGCGTCAAATAAAGTAATAGGCCCGGCACCACTTACTCCGTTCAGCAGGGATTTCCATGTTTCTTCAACAGTATTCCCTACCGGAGTAATTGCTCCCAGGCCTGTTACCACCACTCTTTTTAATTCCATAAAAGGTTAAAATAAGGTGATTTTAAATTACTTTGTGTTTGCTTCGATATAAGCGATTGCGTCACCGACAGTGCCGATTTTTTCAGCTTGGTCGTCTGGAATAGAAATACTGAAAGCTTTTTCAAATTCAATGATCAACTCAACAGTGTCAAGTGAGTCTGCTCCTAAGTCATTAGTAAAGCTAGCTTCGGGAGTAACTTCAGTTTCTTCAACGCTCAATTTCTCAACGATAATCTCCTTTACTTTTGATGCAATTTCAGACATAACTTTAAATTTAAATTAATAATACAAATATAGTTTTTAATTTTGCAGTGCAAAGGAAAGCATTATTCTTGAAACTAAAAAAAAAAAAGCAAGAAAACTGCACATTTTTATCGTATGTGTGCACAAAACATCCAAAAAATGAAGAAATTAGCCATTTTTGCATCCGGTTCGGGTTCCAATGCCGAAAACATTATTCAGTATTTTTCCGGCAATGAGGATGTGTTTATCCCTGTTATCATCAGTAATAAAAAAGATGCATATGTACACGAACGGGCAAAAAAGCTTGGTATCCCATCTTTTACATTCTCCAAAAAAGAATTTGAAGAAACCGACCTGATATTGAATACTTTGTCGGAATACGATATCGACTGGATCATCCTGGCCGGTTTTCTCCTGAAAGTACCGGAAAACCTGCTGAAAGCTTTTCCCGGGAAAATCATCAATATTCACCCGTCCTTACTTCCTAAATTCGGAGGAAAAGGCATGTACGGATCGCATGTGCATGAAGCAGTGGTGGCTGCCGGGGAAAAAGAATCCGGAATTACCATTCATTATGTAAATGAAAAATATGATGAGGGAAAAATCATTTTCCAGGCCAAATGTGAGGTGTTGTCTTCCGATACATCGGATGATGTCGCGGAAAAGGTACATGCATTGGAGTATAAATATTTTCCGCAGGTGATTGAAAAATTGATTCTTGGTTCTTGAGAATTCCTTTGCTTTGGAAATTATATCCTTTTTGTCTTGAAACAAAAAGGATCAAAAAGTTAATTCAATTGAAAGTGCTACGCTCCACAATAACCATGCAAGCATGCTTATTGCTCTCGCTTAAACGCACTTTTCAAGGCTGCGTCCCATTGGCTAAAAAATACTGCGTTGCGGCTAAGAGAAAAGAACTCGCACCTGCGGTGCTCAAACAGCTTTTCTCTTTTAACGCCT
>JAVBLA010000070.1:0-28178 GCA_031553775.1 Bacteroidales bacterium | reverse complement strand
TTTTAGGCAAAAATTAATGCGAGGATGCTTTATTAGGCTTCTTTAAAATATATTTATAATTATTTGAATATGTCATAGAGAATAATGTGAATTACCCCTGTTTTCCCGAATTTGTAATTCGGGTGTTTATAAACAGGAGTTTATAACTCCATAATGAAGTATGAAGAAAAAAACGCATTACAATAAATTGGAAAATAAATGTTTTTAAGCGATTTGAAATTGCGAATTAGGTAGTGTAAAATTACAGTACACAGCATACAAATTACCAGATGGGACCATAAACATAGGAAGAATTCATGGAATCTAAAAGAAAACCTTGAATGATTTTACAAAAAACATTAGGAATTTTCATCCCAAAAAGTTACCTTTGCTTGGTTTTACATGAAACTATACATGAATCAATAAACAATAGGTTATGAAAAAGATTTTTACTTTAGCTTTCTCAGTGGTATGTGCCCTGTCTGTTATGCAGGCGCAAGTAACAATGACCCTTTCATCCCATGGTTTAAAACCTGGAGATACCCATTCTTCACAGTTGGTTGAATTCAAAGAACCCGGTATGAGCGGACAAGGCCTGGTATGGGATTTCAGTTCGCTGAACCCGTTGGAAGATGCGGATAATTCTTTGGTGGGTACGGAAAATAACAGTGAATACAATGTGGGAGTGACCCGGGGTAGTGATGATATCCGTTTTTTCTACAGTAACACCGAACTTTCCAACGAATACAGGGGGTATAAATCCGGTGAATTTGTGGTATATTACAATCAACCGATGGTAAAAACGGTTTATCCGCAGACTTACGGAACTGCATTCAACGGTTCTTTTGAAGGGACCATGAGCTATAATGGAAAAACAACCGGGAACATTGCAGGAACCTATTCCACGCAGGCCGATGCGACAGGAACGCTGTTGTTACCGGGTAATGTTACTCTTCCTGTATTGCGTGTAAAAACTACCGAACGTTTTACACAGTGGGCTTGCGGAAATACGATCGTTGAAACAGAAAAATATTTGTGGTATGCCCAGGATACCCGCTATCCGGTATTTGTATCCATGATTACTACTACCCAGAATTTAGGAGATAAATCTGTTCAAGCAACCAAACGTTCGTATTTTAATATGAATATCGAACAACCGCAGTTGAAAACAACAAAAGATCCGAATGCGGAAATTGCGTATAAAATATCTCCTAATCCTTTCAAGGATATGATAAAAATCAGTTATGTGTTACCTTATGAAATGAAGGTTTCCATCGATTTGTATAATGCACAGGGGGTTAAACTGACCAATATCCAACCTGTCCAGATGCAGAACGGAACGCAGGAAATCACTACCAATATCGCTCCTTATGCTCAGAATGAAGGAATTTATTTTGTGAAGATGGTATTCGGAGAAAAAGCGTATTCGGAAAAAATTATCAAGTAAATAGTATTTTAATCGGTAATAAATAGTTGAAACCGTTTTGTCCTTTGGGATGGAACGGTTTCTTCATCTTATTGAATCACAATATGGGGAAACTTTTTCTGGAAATATGTACCGCTTCGGTTCCTTCGGCAATAGCAGCCCGGGATGGTGGCGCCGATAGGGTGGAATTATGCACGGCTCTGCCGGAAGGAGGCCTGACTCCTTCGTATGCTACAATCAAAGAAACAAGGCGGCAATTGTCTATTCCGGTGCATGTGCTGATTCGTCCGAGGGAAGGCGATTTTCTCTATTCCAAAGAAGAGCTGGATGTTATGTGCGAAGACATCTCCCTTGCCCGTGATTTAGGAGTGGATGGAGTAGTCTGCGGAGCGCTGGATGCAGATGGGAATATAGACCGGAAAGCCATGGAACGTCTGATGCAGGCCTCCAGGGGCATGTCGTT
Source organism: Bacteroidales bacterium (assembly GCA_031553775.1). Classification (GTDB taxonomy): domain Bacteria; phylum Bacteroidota; class Bacteroidia; order Bacteroidales; family Azobacteroidaceae; genus JAISFI01. The sequence goes on along the minus strand of JAVBLA010000070.1, from coordinate 26,310 downwards.
TACTTTTCACCGGGCGTTCGATCTTTGCAGGAATCCTTTCAAATCACTCGATGTATTGATAGAACTGGGAGTGAATACACTCCTGACTTCCGGACAGGCAACTACCGCTCCGGAGGGAGCAGATCTGATTAAAAAGTTAATAGGATTATCTCAGGAGACCGGACTTACTATCATGCCGGGATGCGGTATCCGTCCGGATAACCTCGCTCAATTTATACGGGAAACAGGCGCCCAAACTGTTCATTTATCAGCCCGAAAACTAATTATATCCTCTATGCGCTTCATCCAGAAAAATGTAGCTATGGGAGATGGAAATACAGCTTCTGAATACGATTATTGGCAGACCGACAAACAGTTGGTCATGGCTTGTAGGGAAGCTTTGTCAGATAAGATTTAATCTCTTCCTAAGATTTTACTTGTTTACTCATAAATAGGGGATGATTCCCAAACTTATATTATCTTTGTAAACTACTTCATATATATTGTAAGAGAAGATTTAGACCACCCTGCCTCTCGTTCCTGAAAGGGGAGAAGTTTTAGATGATATTTTAAAATAAAAATATAGTTAACATCAAAATTTAATTTAACACATGAGAAATTTTCTTTTAGTCATCAGTTTCGTTTTTTTCTGCCAAATTCTACCGGCGCAGAATGCTTATGTACCTTCCCCTGAAGTCAAACAGTCAAAAGAATGGTTTTCTGACGCTCGTTTCGGAATGTTTGTACATTTCGGCCCGTATGCCGTATTGAGTAACGGGGAATGGATTATGAATACCCGGAAAATAAAAGTAAAGGATTATCACAGGTTGATTGATTTTTTCGACCCGCAGGATTTTAATGCTGCCGAATGGGTTTCCCTGGCCAAAAAAGCAGGGATGAAGTATATTACTTTTACTTCCCGCCACCATGATGGTTTCAGCAACTGGGATACAAAACAATCCGACTGGAAAATTACCCGTACCCATTATCAAAAAGACCTGATCAAACAGCTATCGGAAGAATGCCAGAAACAGGGAATCAAGCTATTTCTGTATTACTCGTTATTAGATTGGTCCAGGGATGATTACCAATGGAGAACCGGACGCACCGGACAGGATAGCGGACGAACAGCAGAAAGCGATTGGAACTCTTATATCAATTTCATGAAGGCTCAACTAACGGAATTACTTACGGAGTACGGTCCTATCGGTGGTATCTGGTTTGACGGGCATTGGGATCAGACTGCCGATGAAAACCGGACGGATCCGACTACAAAGGTCGACTGGCATTATGGAGAAATCTACGAATTGATTCACAAATTGCAACCGGGATGCCTTATAGCCAATAATCATCACCTGCCGCCGTTCCCCGGAGAAGATTATCAAATTTTCGAACGTGACCTGCCCGGAGAAAATAAAGCCGGATACAGCGGACAGGCTGTTTCGGAAGCTTTGCCCCTGGAGACTTGCGAAACCATGAACGGATCGTGGGGATACAGCATAACTGATAACAAGTATAAATCCAAAAAGGAACTTGTCGACTATCTGGTCCGCGCAGCAGGATATGAGGCTAATTTATTGCTGAATGTAGGCCCGATGCCGAATGGAAAAATACAACCGGAGTTTGTTGCCGGCCTTGAACAATTAGGAGAATGGACAAGCCGATATGGAGAAACCATCTATGGCACGCAAGGCGGCTTTCTTAAACCTCAAGCTTGGGGAGCCATTACCCAAAAGGGTAAAAAATATTATATCCATATTCTTCAACAACCCGAAACCGGAGCATTGACACTGACTTTCCCTGCCCAGGTAAAAAACATGCAATGGTTCGATAAAGCGCAGAAAGTAAACTGGAAATACAATAAGAAAACCAAGGAAACAACTATCGAACTGGACCATACAATGAATCCATACGATACAATCCTGGAAGTCGATATAAAGTAATGAAATTCTAATTTTCAATTGTTAATTTTCAATTTTCAATTATTAAACATGAATACACACCACTACATTCGGACCTATTCATCTATATCCGTCCTGTTTATCTTTTTGCTCCTGTGTTCCTGCGGATCTCGTACGGAACATTTAATACAGGATACAGCCATACGGCAACAAACGGAAAAAGACTTTTCTGCTAAACGGATCTATCTGTCTGCTTCATTGCCTTTTTTTGCAGATACGCTTAGTACGCCCGGAGAACTATTCACAAAAGCCTGTGGCTTAAGCGAAGGAGACCGGTTAAATTCGATGGAGACAGAGGCTCTTGTCTTCCTCTATGCATACATGCCGTTAAACGATATGTCGATGCATACTCCCCGTTTTTTCCTGGATCAGGTGCGTGCTTCTTTCGAAGTCCAGAAAACGTTTTCCTGGGGAAAACAGGTACCGGATCTTATTTTTAGACATTTTGTTTTACCTCCAAGGGTCAATAATGAAAACCTGGATAGTTGCCGCACAGTATTTATGAAAGAGCTTGCTCCTCGTTTGCAGGGAATGACTATGCAACAGGCGGCCCTGGAAGTGAACCATTGGTGTCATGAAAAAGTAATTTACAGGCCGACTGATGGACGCACATCAGGTCCGTTAGCCGTTGTAGCCAGAGCATACGGAAGGTGCGGAGAGGAGTCTGTTTTTACAGTAGCCGCCCTTCGTTCGGTGGGAATCCCTGCACGGCAGGTCTATACGCCCCGCTGGGCGCATACCGATGATAATCATGCTTGGGTGGAAGTCTGGGCAGATGGTCAATGGTATTATCTCGGAGCCTGCGAACCGGAACCTGAATTGAACCGGGCCTGGTTCAGCACTGTGGCGCAACAGGCCATGCAGGTACATACATGGGTATTCGGGAAATATAGCGGACCGGAAGAGATACTGAGGGAAGAAGCCGGTTATACGGAAATTAATGTATTACCGGTATATGCAGCTTCCAGGCTGGCACAGGTAACGCTTACCGATGAACAGGGATTGCCTGTGGAAGGAGCAACCATAGAATTCGGGTTATATAATTATGCCGAATTTTATCCTATTGCCAAACAAGTTTCCGATAAAGATGGAAAAGCTTCGTTGACTACGGGATTGGGTACTCTGGTTATCCAGGCTGTGAAAGACGATTTGCGGGCAATTGCCCCTTTCCCTGTGTATGAAAAGGATACGCTTTTATTAGTTTTGCGTCCATTTGTCAATGAAAAGGTGGAACATTACCACCTGAAACCTCCGGCAGAAGGAAAGCTATTGAAATTATCCGAAGCAGATGCGCAACGGCATGCAGCCCGCCTGGAGCAGGAAGATTCCATCAGGATGGCATATATTGCTACTTTCCCTTTCAGCAATCAGGAAAAAGCAGCTAATCTGGCTGAAGAACTGAAGTTGGGCAAGGAAGCAATTCCTCTTTTGCAGCAAACGTTTTGCAATGGAAGCCAGGTAGAATCTTTTTTGAGGAAAACGTCTCCTGGTCAACGTAAACGTGCTTTGAAATTATTGGAGATTTTACCGGAAAAAGATCTTCAGGAAGTATCGGAAGCTATATTGACCGATCATTTGAAAGGAGTGGAAAGTTTATCCGGAAAATATAAGGATACTCCTCTTTATGAGCAATATGTATTACAACCCCGGGTAGATAATGAATTGATCATTGCCTGGCGTCAGGAACTTTGGAAAATGTTTGGAAACAAATCTGGAGAAGAAATGGAAACTTTGGATTTTGTCCGGGAATGCTTGTCTGGCATAGAGGAAACGGATAACAATTTCATCCGTTGTTATACACAGTCTCCGTTGGCTACCCTGCAAACCTGGAAAGCGAACCTCCGGTCTAAAAACGTATTGGGGGTAGCCTTGCTGCGTACCCTGGGAATCCCTTCGCGGATAGATCCCGTAACCGGACGATTCGAAGCTTTTGTCAAAGGAGCGTGGGCACCCGTATGGCAACCTTCATCTTCCGGAGCCGATGTGGAAAAAAGAGTAAAATTAAACCTGAGATATACCCCTCAGAATGGATTGAATGTCCCCAGATATGAAACCCATTATACCTTGGGACGATGGGAGAACGGAACATTCCGTACCCTGGGATTGAGTAGCGAGGAAGCCGATTTGAGCCGTAATCCGCGGACAGGTAAGGTAGAAACAACCGTAGAGGTTTTACCTGGGAACTACCGGATTATCACAGGTAGAAGATTGTCTGACGGTTCGGTATTGGCCCGTACGGAATATTTTGTACTGGAACCGGGAAGCGATAAATCGATGGAACTTCTTTTTGAACAGGTAGATCAGCAGGTGGCAGTGATCGGAAATATGAATCCGGAAGCCAGATACATGCCGGCTGAAGGAAATTTGCCGATTTCGATTCTGCAGACAACCGGAAGAGGATTTTTTGTGTTATTATTAGTAGATACCGATAAAGAACCCAGCCGCCATTTGCTTGAAGACCTGGGTAAGTATGCAGGGGAACTTGAAACGCTCGGACTTCCGATCGTCTGTATATTAAAAGATTCCCTTTCCATGCAACGTTTCCGGAAACCGGACGGAATTCCGTCCGGTCTGCATTTAGGATATGAAATGGATGGAAATGTTTCTAAAGAATTGGCAGAAATGCTCGAGCGTCCGGACCTTCCGGTAAATCGTCCATTGGTAATGGTAGCCGATACCTTCGGACGGGTTTTCTATTATTCGTTGGGGTATAATATCGGGTCCGTGGAGGCATTGACTAGTGTGGTGAGGAGGATGAAATCATAGCATCCCTGCCAATCCCACCCGGGCGTAGCCCGTTTATCCCCTTAAATAAGGGGTTGGGGTTCTTTTCCTTGCTGTTGAAAAGCTGTTTGAGGGAGAGAGCACAGCGAGCGAACGAGTTCTTTTCAACAAAGCGCCTTTTTTTGGTTCCTTTTTTTGGCGCAGCAAAAAAAGGAACGAACAATCTAAAAAAAAACTTATGAAAAAAGTATTTGTATTCCTGGCAGAAGGATTTGAAGAAATGGAAGCCGTAGGAACCATCGATATTCTCCGTAGGGGAGAAGCCGATGTTACTACCATTTCCATTACAGGAAAGAGAGAAGTAACAGGAGCCAAAGGAATTCCTGTTGTAGCCGATCGATTGTTTGAAGAAAGCGAGTTGACTCAGGGAGATATGCTGATGCTTCCCGGGGGACTTCCCGGTTCTACAAACCTGAATTCTCATAAACCTCTGAAAAATCTGATTACAACGTATGTCCGGCAGGGAAAATATGTGGCAGCTATTTGTGCCGCTCCCCTGGTTTTTGGCGGTTTAGGCATATTGCAGGGTAAAAAAGCCATCTGCTACCCCGGTGTGGAGCATTTGCTGAAAGGAGCTATTATTGAAGATCTTCCGGTAGTGTGCGATGGAAATATCGTTACCGGTAAAGGTCCCGGTCTGGTGTATGATTTCGGATTGAAATTAGTATCCCTGCTTAATGGACAGGCTAAAGCCGATGAAGTGGCTGCAGCCATGTTGTATAGAGCTTGACAGTATTATCAGATAAGACTACCCGGATCCGGAAATTCGTCGGGATGAAACCAGCGGATTTCCGGGTCTCTTTTAAACCAGGTCATCTGTTTCCGGGAGTAAATCCTCGAGTTTTGTTTGATTTTTTCAATGGCAAAATTCAGTGTCCATTCGCCATCGAAGTATTTGAACAGTTCTTTATACCCTACTGTATTCAGGGAATTCAGGTATTTAAGAGGATACAGTTGTCTTGCTTCTTCCAGCAGTCCATCCTGCATCATCATGTCTACCCGTTGGTTGATCCGTTCGTATAACTCCTCCCGGTCCCGTATCAGTCCTACCTTAATGATATTGAACGGACGATCTTTGGCTGTGTTGGTACGAAGGGATGAATAAGGTTTGCCCGTCATCAGGCATACTTCCAGGCCGTGAATTACCCGTTTGTGGTTTTGGAGATCGACTTGTCCGTAAAATATGGGATCTAAAAGTTTAAGCCGGTTGCGGATCGGATCCAGTCCTTCGTGTTCATAAAGATCCAGCAGCTCTTTCCGGAGTGTATCATCTACCGTTGGGATATCGTCAATTCCTTTACATACGGCATCTATATACATCATCGATCCGCCGGTCATTACCACCGTATCATGTTGCTGAAACAATTCATCCAGTAACTGAATCACATCTTCTTCGAAACGGCTGGCACTGTAATATTCTTCCGGCTTCAGGGTTGCCACAAAATAATGCTGCACCCGCGCCAGTTGAGCAGCGGTGGGTGCAGCAGTACCTATAGTCAATCCTTTGTATAGCTGACGCGAATCGCAGGAAATGACCGGAGTTTGAAAATATTCTGCGACCTGCAGGCTCAGTTCGGTTTTTCCGACACCTGTAGGTCCCAGGATAACAATTAAATGCTTATTTTTTTTAATCGTCATACGGATTTGATGCCATTCCTTCGATTGCATCCAGTCCTTCAAATCCTTCCCGGTCTATTTCGTCCATATCGAAATCTTCATCACCGAAAAAGTTTTCATCCAATGTACTGTCGGAAGATGTACTTATGAAGTCCGTATCATCGAAAGCCATGATTTGCGCGGGAGGATTTCCGGTCGACAGGGAGCAAACTGCTTTTGCCTGGTTCTTCCCTGTAATGATTTCGCTCAGTTCCATAAAGAAGGCCCGTTCCGTGAAATAGTCGAAAACGAAAAGCAATTTTTGTTTTTCATCTTCCAGCAAATCACTTAAAACAGTATCTTCCATTACATAGTTATCCTCTTCCGAACTGGTATCCATTTCAACCAGTGTAATTTCCGTAGTTTTACTCCAATCGTCTTCACAAAGGAAGAAAGAAGTCATCTGGTCTTTGGTAAATTCTACGGCATCCAGAATGGCGTTATTTAAATCCAGAAAGGAAGCCTCTGAGTCGATCGTAATTTCTCTTTTGAAATTGTCGACTTCATCCGATAATAATAAAAATTTGAAAACCATAGTTTGAAAGTTAAAAACACTCAATAAATTTAGTTATCAAAACGTTTGTTTTTTAGTCCATATTTCCACGGATAATTCCCCGTTGAGAATTCTTTACGAAATTAACAATGTTTTCTTTTTCTTCCGATTCCGAAAAATCCAGTTCTATTCTTCTGATAGCAGCGGAGTTATTAAAACCGGATTGATAGATGATCCTGTACATTTCAGAAATATTACCGATCTGTTCGCTGGTGAATCCCCGGCGACGAAGTCCGACGATATTAATTCCTGCATAAGAAAGCGGCTCCCTGCCGACAGTAACATATGGCGGGATGTCTTTTCCCAGGCGAGCTCCTCCCTGTACCATAGCGTGCATTCCGATATGGGAAAACTGGTGTACCAGAGCTCCACCGCTTACAATCGCCCATTCGTCGATTTCCACTTCACCCGCAAGTAATACGGCATTTCCGATAATAACATTGTCTTTCAACAGGCAATCGTGCGCTACATGACAGCAAGCCATCAACAGGCAGTTGCTTCCTACTATTGTTTTTCCTTTGGCAGCGGTACCCCGGTTTATGGTAACACATTCTCTGACGGTTGTATTATCTCCGATTTCGGCAATTGTGTCTTCTCCCTGGAATTTCAGGTCCTGGGGTATTCCCGCAATAACAGCACCGGGAAACACCTTGCAATTTTTTCCAATGCGGGCGCCACTATGGATAATTGCATGATTATAAATATGTGTTCCATCGCCGATTACGACGTTTTTTTCAACAACCGCAAATGCATCGATGGTTACATCCTTACCAATCACTGCTTCCGGGTCGACTAATGCCATTGAATGAATCATAGTGTGTAAGATTTATTTGTTTTTGACAATTTGTGCCATAAATTCAGCTTCACAGACTACTTTTTCCCCCACAAAAGCATAGCCTTTCATATTGGCGATACCCCTGCGTATTTCGTCTATGAATTCCAACCGGAAGATAACGGTATCGCCCGGAACTACTTTCTGACGGAATTTTACATTATCTATCTTCATAAAATAAGTAGAATATCTGTGTGGTTCGTCTACCTGGTTCAATACCAGCAATCCACCTGTTTGTGCCATTGTTTCTACCAGTAAAACACCCGGCATAACAGGTTCTTCCGGAAAATGTCCCTGGAAGAACGGTTCGTTTACCGATACATTTTTGATTCCGACAATATGCCGTCCGCCGATTTCGATAATTTTCTCAACCATCAGGAAAGGATAGCGATGCGGCAACAATTGTTTGATCCGGTTGATATCCATAAGTGGTGGAACGTTCGGATTATATACGGGGGCCTGTACGTCGTTCAGTTTAATATCTTTACGGAGCATACGGGCCAGCTGATTGTTGATTTTGTGTCCGGGACGTGTAGCGATGATCCGGCCTTTGATCGGTTTTCCGATCAGGGCTATATCACCCAATACATCCAATAATTTGTGTCTGGCAGGTTCATTCGGGAAAACCAAAGGCTTATTCATGATGTACCCTAATTGGGTTGCATCTTTCCTGGGTACTCCCATGGTATCGGCCAACTGATCGAAATGTTCCTGGCTGATTTGTCTTTCGTATATCACGATAGCATTATCCAGGTCACCTCCTTTGATCAGGTTGTTTTCCAGCAGCGGTTCTATTTCTCTTACAAAAACGAAAGTCCGGCTGGCAGCAATTTCTTTTTTGAAATCAGATAGGTTCTCCAATGTGGCATATTGGCTGTCGAGGATTACAGAGTCGAAAGATATCAGGGTGTTGATGCAAAGATTATCATCGGGTAAAACAACGATGGAAGAACCCGATTCTTCATCCCTGACCTCTATTTTTTGTTTTACGATATAATAATCTCTGGGAGCTGCTTGCTCCAGGATTCCGACCCGTTCTATTTCTTCTGCATATAAAACAGCACTTCCGTTGAGTATCGGTACTTCCGGTGCATTTACTTCTATCAGGCAGTTATCGATCTGATAAGCATAGAGGGCGGCCAGAGCATGTTCTACAGTGCTTATTTTGACACCGTTTTTAGAAAGTACGGTTCCCCTTTGCGTACCGCTTACGTTTTCGGCTAAAGCGTCGACTACCGGTTCTCCTTCCAAATCGATCCTTTTGAATTTATAACCGTGGTTTTCAGGTGCCGGTTTAAAGGTAACCGTAATGTCCAAACCTGTGTGGAGTCCCTTTCCCGATAAAGAAAAGCTGTCTTTCAGTGTTTGTTGTTTGATCATTGTCATGATTTATCTGTGCTTTTAAGAGTTTCTATATCTTTTTGTATCTGGCCTAATTGCTTGTACATTTCCGGTAATTTAGAGAAAATGATGCTGGAGCGGAAGAAGTTTTTTACTTCTATGGCGGGGCTTCCTATCAGGTTTTTCCCGTCTTCCACATTGCTGATCAGTCCGGATTGGGCGCCGATGCTAACATGGTCGCCTATCTTAATATGTCCGCCTAAACCCACTTGTCCGCCGAACATACAGTTTTTTCCTATTTTAGTAGATCCGGATACTCCGACCTGTGCAGCCAATGCAGTGTTTTCACCGATCTCCACATTATGTGCAATCTGAATCAGATTATCTAATTTAACCCCTTTGCGGATAATAGTTGAATCCATTACGGCACAATCTATAGTGGTATTGGCTCCGATTTCCACATCATCTTCAATAATTACATTCCCTGTCTGGGGAATTTTTTTGTACACGTCGCCTTCCTGGGCAAAACCAAATCCGTCTGATCCGATCACCACACCGGAATGGATGATACATCTTTCCCCGATTTTACAACCGGCATATATTTTTACTCCGGGATATAAAATAGTGTCTTTTCCTATTTCTACATTGTCGCCGACATATACTTGCGGGTAAATTTCCACATTGTCGCCTATTTTAGCATTCTCTCCTACATAAGCAAAGGCACCGAGATAAATTTTCTCTTGGTTGGCCCGGGCGGATACCGCTATATAGCTCATGGGTTCGATACCCCTTTTTTTCTTTGCCTGATTGACCATATCCAGCAGTACTGCCAGTGCCATATAAGCATTGGGAACCCGTATCAGGGTAGTTTTGACTTCCTTTTCAAGCGTAAAATCATCGTTGATCAAAACGATGCTGGCTTGTGTTTCATATAGATATGGGGAATATTTGAGGTTGGCAAGGAACGAAAGCGTACCTGGTTTTCCCTCTTCTATCTTAGAAAAGTTGCTTACTTTGACGTTAGGATCTCCTTCAATCTTTCCATTGAGGATGCTTGCAATTTGTTGTGCGGTAAACTCCATTTAAAATAAGATAAAGTTAGTACTTCTTGCCAACGAACGGCAAATTTCGGAAATTATTTTGAATACCGCAAAAAGCAGCAGTAATATTTTTTAATATTTTTTGACAAAAGTGATATATTCAGCATATCCGAGGCTTCCGAGATATCTTTAATTTCTCCTGAATGGTAGACTATATCTATGCTATCGTCGAATTCACTGTACATATTTGTCGATATGCAGTCAGACAAAATCAGATAAGAAGCTTCCTGTTGTGTGATGCCGAATCTTTGGGCAAATGTAACTTTCATCTCTTTTATCCGTCTTTTATCGAATGGCTTAGACGCAATTTCTATTTTAAAGAGTTCACGGTTGACCAGACATTTGCTTAGTGTGGAAAGAATAAAATCCGGATGGTTCATCCATACTTTGAGAGAACTCCAGATATCATTATCGTCTAACTGGCTGAAATGAATTAACGCTTCTTTGTCAAAATTCTCATTTGTTATATCGTTCTGTAGGAAAAATGCCAGGGCGGGAGTGGCAAACAATTCCAACCCTTTCAGAGACAGTTCTTTGGCCCTTTTGAGCGTATTGATCAGCATTTTCTCTGCTGCGATAGCCGTTTTATGCAGGTAAACCTGCCAGTACATCAATCTCCTGGCCATCAGGAAGTTTTCGATGGAATAAATGCCTTTGGCTTCCACTACCAGCCGGTCGTCTTTGAGATTGAGCATTTTGATGATGCGCGCGGAGCCGATATTTCCTTCGCTGACACCTGTAAAAAAGCTGTCTCTCCTGAGATAATCGAGGCGGTCCATATCCAATTGTCCGCTTACCAGTTGATGTAGAAAATGTTTCGGGTACTGGTCGTTGAAAATCTGAAGAGTAAGATCTAATTTCCCCTCGAATTCTGCATTCATGTCTTCCATCAACATCAGTGAAATTTTTTCATGCTTCAGGTTCCGGATAAGGGTATGCTCCAATACATGTGAAAAAGGCCCGTGGCCAATATCATGTAACAGGATGCAGGCCTGTACGGCCTGTGCTTCATCGTGACTGATTTCATGCCCTTTAGAACGCAACTGGGCGATGGCTTCGCTCATCAGGTGCATCGCTCCGACAGAATGGTGGAAGCGCGTATGCTGGGCTCCGGGATATACCAAAGAGGCCAATCCCAGCTGCCTGATCCGGTTCAACCGTTGCAGATACGGATGTTTGATCACATCGTATATGAAATCGGATGGGATGTTGATGAATCCGAAAACGGGGTCGTTGATTATTTTTCGTTTGTTATCCACAGAATAATTGAAAATTGAAAATTGAAAATTGAAAATTGAAAATAACTATTAATTTTTCGATTTTCAATTTTTTATTTTCAATTAAATAAGTATTTAGACATTTCTTCCTGTACTTTCCGAGCTTCAACAGCAGCAGCCTGTGCAAAATTTTCCGTACTGTCGGCATAGATGATCTGTCGGGAAGAATTGACCAGTAATCCGCAATCTTTATTCATGCCGTATTTAACTACTTCTTCCAGGCTTCCGCCTTGAGCGCCTACTCCCGGTACCAGTAAAAAATGGTCAGGTGCGATTTTCCGGATTTCTTCGAACATTTTTCCCTGCGTGGCACCTACCACATACATCATCTGTTCGTTAGAGGCCCATTCCTGCGACTTGCGAAGTACTTTTTCGAACAGGCGTTCTCCGTTTTCGTCTGTGGTCAGCTGAAAATCCTGCGAGCCTTTGTTCGATGTCAGCGCGAGGAGAATCACCCATTTATCCGGATACACCAGGAAGGGTTTCACGCTGTCTTCACCCATATAAGGGGCGACAGTAACCGAATCGAAATCGGAATAATCGAATAAAGCGCGGGCATACATTTCTGAAGTATTTCCTATATCTCCCCGTTTCGCATCGGCAATGATAAACTGGTCGGGATAATTTTCCCGGATATAGGCCACTGTTTTTTCTAATGTGGTCAATCCTTTGGAACCTAAGCTTTCGTAAAAAGCCAGGTTGGGTTTGTATGCAACACAATAAGGCGCTGTGGCATCGATGATGGCTTTATTGAACGAAAAAATGGGATCTTCTTCATTCAATAAATGAGCGGGTATTTTTTTGATATCGGAATCTAATCCTACGCAGAGGAAGGATTGTTTTCTTTTGATGTTTGCTATTAATTCTTGTTTGGTCATTGTTTTATAGTGTTTACAATTCGCTTTCTTTCAACCTCTCCGCATTCTCCACAATTGTCAATTCGTTTATCACATCCTGTATATCCCCTTCCATAAAAGCCGCCAGGTTATAAATCGTATAATTGATCCGATGGTCGGTAATCCGTCCCTGCGGATAATTGTAGGTACGGATTTTTGCAGAACGGTCTCCCGTAGAAACCATCGTTTTCCGTTTGGATGCTATTTCATCCAGATATTTCTGGTATTCCATGTTGTAAATACGGGTGCGTAATTCCACCATGGCTTTGGCTTTATTTTTGAGTTGGGATTTTTCGTCCTGGCATTGTACGGTAATTCCGGTGGGGATGTGTACGAGGCGGATGGCTGAATAGGTCGTATTGACCGATTGTCCCCCATGCCCAGAAGCACAGAACGTATCTACCCGGATATCCGATTCTTTGACTTCCACATCGAATTCTTCCGCTTCCGGAAGTACGGCTACCGTAGCTGCCGATGTGTGTACCCGGCCCTGGGTTTCCGTGGCCGGTATGCGCTGTACGCGATGTACGCCCGATTCATATTTCAACACACCATAAACGCCTTCGCCGGTGACTTCAAAAATGATTTCTTTGAAACCGCCGGAAGAGCCTTCCGTGTAGCTGGTTACGCTGATTTTCCATCCTTTGGTCTCACAGAACTTGACATACATGCGGTATAAATCGCCTGCAAAGATGGCTGCTTCGTCGCCTCCTGTTCCTCCTCTGATTTCCACGATGGCATTTTTCCCATCTTGAGGATCGGCGGGAACAAGTAACAGCTTGATTTCTTCTTCCAATTGAGGTAGGCGGGTGGTACAACTCTCTAATTCCTCTTTGGCGATATCCCTTAATTCTGTATCCGATTCGTTTTCAAGGATGTTTTTAGCCTCTTCGATACCGGTCAGCACTTGTTTGTATTCATTCCGTGCGGCAACGATTTTTTCCAGGTCGCGGTATTCTTTGTTGAGTTTGACAAATCGCTTCATATCGGCGATAACGTCCGGGTCTGTAATGAGCGTCCCGATTTCTTCAAAACGGTCTACCAATACATTTAATTTTGCTATAAGGGATGTTTCTGCCATTTATTTGTAATCTTCGGGAGTGATGTTTACCTGAATGAAAAGATTTCCTCGTTTATCGTTATACCGGTGTACAAAAATTATATTTCTTGTAATCAAGGGTTTGATTGCAACATTGTTTTTAAGATTGTTCAGTATAAGTTGCTTTGCTTCAAGAGTATAGGTGTTTTTGTCAATATCCTCAGGTATAGAATCTACTGCAATTGTGTAATAGTAGTGTAATTGATTACCTGGTTTGGATACAATGCTATCCATTATAGTGAAATCATCCATTGCCTTGGGACATTGTTTGTTTGCTTCAATGGCTATCTGATCCAGAATTTTTTGATTACTTTCTTTGCAGGAAGAAAAAAAAGCAACTGTAACAATTGATAACAATAAGATTTTTCCGATAGCATTCATTTCAAATCCTCTTTAATGGTTTAATAGGTAAAATGTCCGAATTCGCTTGTAATTTCAAGCGATGTTTTAGAAGAAGATTCGACGTGGCCTATGATACGCGCATCAATGTTGAAGGACTCTGAGATCCGGATGATATCGGCTGCGATTTCTGCAGGAACGTATAGTTCCATTCTGTGGCCCATGTTGAATACTTTATACATTTCTTTCCAGTCTGTGCCGGATTGTTCCTGGATAGTCCGGAACAGAGGCGGGACGGGGAAGAGGTTGTTTTTTACGACTTTAAGGTCTTTGAAGTCCTTAATGAAGTGCAGCACTTTAGTTTGTGCTCCTCCTGAACAATGTACCATGCCATGGATATGGGAACGATGATGATCCAGTATTTTTTTGATGACGGGAGCATAGGTGCGGGTGGGGGAGAGCACCATTTTTCCTGCATTCACATCCAGGCCTTCTACCGGATCTGTTAGTTTCAGGTTTCCTGAATAGATCAGTTCTTCCGGAACGCCGGCATCATAACTTTCCGGGTATTGTTTGGCCAGGTACTTGGCGAAAACATCGTGGCGGGCAGAGGTCAGACCGTTGCTTCCCATTCCTCCGTTGTACGATTTTTCGTATGATGCCTGTCCATAGGAGGCTAAGCCTACGATGACATCTCCGGCTTGTATGTTGGCGTTATCGATCACATCCGAGCGTTTCATCCGGCAGGTAACGGTACTGTCTACAATAATTGTCCGTACCAGGTCGCCTACATCGGCAGTTTCTCCGCCGGTGGCGTATACGCCTACACCCATTTCCCGTAATTCAGCCAGTAATTCGTCTGTTCCGTTGATAATGGCAGAAATAACTTCTCCGGGGATTAATAATTTATTGCGACCGATGGTAGATGATACCAGGATATTGTCGATGGCACCCACGCACAGCAAATCGTCGATATTCATGATCAGTGCATCCTGTGCAATGCCTTTCCATACCGACAGGTCGCCGGTTTCTTTCCAATACATATAGGCAAGGGAAGATTTGGTTCCTGCTCCGTCGGCATGCATGATATTGCAATATTCCGGGTCACCTCCCAGTATATCCGGGATGATTTTGCAGAAAGCCTGCGGAAAAATACCTTTATCTATGTTTTTGATGGCATTGTGGACATCTTCCTTGGAAGCGGAAACGCCACGCAAGTTATACCTTTGGTCACTCATTATTTTTATTTTTGAAGTGCAAAAGTACTGAAAAAAAATGAATAATCCTGCTTATTATATGAGTTCAATGATATTCTCCGGAAAAGCGGTTAATAATTCCAATCCTCCGGGAGTAACCAGGAAGGTATTTTCAACTCCAACGGCTCCGATTCCGGGTAAAACGAATTTAGGTTCCAGTGCGAATGTCATATTCTCTTCCAGGATTTCCTCCGAGCGGCCGGTCAATACTGGAGGTTCATTGATCTCTATTCCCAATCCGTGTCCGATGAATTTAGCCTGGAATTTTGTTCCCATGAAAAAATCAGCAAGTCCGGCTGATTGTACTATTTCAATCGCCAGATTATAAAGAAATGCACAGAAAGTTCCGGGCAATGCAACCTTCATGATCGTTTTTTGTATATCGATAGATGTCTGGTGGGCTTTGTATGCTATTTCCGGTAATTGCCCGATGGAATAGGTTCGCGTCATGTCGGATATGTAAGCCGTATAATTTCCAGCCATATCGACCATTACCGCCATGCCTTCTTTCAGGATGGTTCCGTTGGCGCCGATCGGTGCAGCAGGATGAACACCGGCACCTCCCAGTGCGAAATCGTATGGTGTGGGCGCTTCGGCATTATCCCCGGCCAGAAGACTTCCCATGTGGATTTCCATATTACTTCCGAAGCCGCGGAAAATACCGATCGATCCATGTTTCCTGAACAGGTTCTCTATATTGGCCTGAAAAACAATATCTGAAATTCCCTGTTGATAGCAGGAAGGTATTAGCCGGTATACCTCCATCTGTTTTTGCGCGGAATACCTGAGCTGTTCTATTTCCCAGGGTGTTTTAATTTTTCTGAGGTTGCGGAGAACAGTCGTGGCATCAGGTATGACCTCAACATTGAATGCCCGCTGCAAACGGATATATTCATTGTATGTAAGCTGGTCTCCCTCCAACATCAATTTCCTGGGTAATGCACAACCTTTTTCCTTTAATAAAATGGAAATATCTTCCGGTTTTCGGATAGGAATAACCGTCATGTCAGAACGCATCGAAGTTTCCCTTTTGGAAAAACAAAGCGGTTTTCCCGTAGTCCCCAGATAAAAATACCCGGAAAAAATCTCTCCTGTTAAATAATAGATATTCACATTGGAACAAACCAGACAGGCATCCACTCCCTTTTCAAGCATTTGTCCCTGTAACTTCCTCCACTTAATCTCTAAATCCTCTATACCCGGAAAACTACTCACTTCCACAACAATCTTTAATTATAAGAATATATTAAAAGTTGATCTTGATCTCGTTCGCACCTCAGTCATGCAAGCAAGCTTGATGGCATTCGGTTTGTCGTCGATTCTTAACTTTAAACTCCTGAGGCCGTCAAATACCGCTCTGCCTCAATAGCTGCCTGGCATCCCGTTCCCGCAGCTGTAATTGCCTGTCTGTAAACAGGATCCGCTACATCTCCAGAGGCAAATACACCCGGAATGGCCGTTTTAGGAGTTCCTGGAATGACTTTGATATATCCGGTTTCATCTGTTTCCAGGAATGGTTTGAATATTCCCGAGTTGGGAGTGTGTCCGATAGCTAAGAAAAAGCCATCGATGCTGATGTCTACTTTTTCTTCTTCCGGAGTACCTGCTTTTTTAACCAGGTGAGCGCCTTCCACTCCGTTTTCACCGAATAGACCGATGGTATTATGTTCGAAGAGTATTTCGATTTTCGGATGATTCATTACCCTTTCCTGCATAATCTTAGAGGCTCTCAGGAATGGTTTTCTTACGATCATATATACTTTTGCAGCCAAACCGGCCAGATAGATCGCTTCTTCACAAGCGGTATCACCTCCGCCCACTACGGCTACCGTTTTCTTTCGATAGAAGAAGCCATCGCAGGTGGCACAGGCTGAAACTCCCTGTCCGGCATATTTTTTTTCGTCCGGCAAGCCGAGATATTTGGCTGTAGCGCCTGTACAGATAATCAATGTATGGGTTTCAATGACCTGTCCGTTATCGATTGTTATTCGATAGGGTCTGGAAGATAAATCGGCTGCTACAGCGATGCCACTTCTGATATCAGCGCCAAAACGGATTGCCTGGGCTTTCAGGTCTTCCATCAGTTGGGGACCTGTAATTCCTTCGGGATATCCCGGAAAATTTTCGATTTCGGTGGTGGTGGTAAGCTGTCCCCCTGGTTGCAATCCTTCGTACAATACGGGAGCAAGGTTGGCACGCGAGGCATAAATGGCAGCAGTATATCCTGCCGGACCCGATCCGATAATCAGGCATCTTGTTTTTTCAGTACTCATATGTTTATCTTAGATCTATAATTTCTACTTCCGGATATTTCTTTTTATCAAAAACAAAAAAACTGTCGGTATAGTTTTTCCCGGCTTCGTATTTGTTGATATAAATGATATTATTGATTTCATTTTTATTTACAATCGTGATCATGGTGGGCATCCAGCTGATTTTATTGATCTGAATGACCATTTTCTGCATATCGGCTTTTTTCTGCGGGATCAGTTCCACTTCATAGACCTGCTTTCCTTTGATGTCGGTTCTTTCGCCTACATATTTATAATTGAATCCTTTTTTATAAATATTGAAAAGAACGGAAGGACTCAGCATCTGCAGTTCTTCTTTGGAAGGTTCGCTTACATTTACTTCTTCACTTCCTTTCATATATACCCATTGTGTTTTTCCATCGAACCAGGAATCGGCTTCAGGAGTTGACAGATAAAATTTATCTCCTTTCATCTGGATAGATCCGTCAAAACTTTCGGTGACTTTTGTCTTGATATTTTTTACATTCAATGTAAAAGCGGCGGAAACCCCTCCGGCTTTGGAGAAAACTTCAGATGATTTATCCAACACTTCTTTTGCTTTCGAATCTTTCTGGGAGAAAGCGAATATTGGTAAAAATGCTAAGAAAAGAATACAAATATTTTTCATAAAAAAGTCCTTTTGTAATTAAGAATTAAGAGTTAAGATTCTTCGAATCCCTGTATATCAATTATCAGTTCAAAACTTATATAGAGTAAAAGAACTACTTTTCCAAATACCGCTAACTCTTAACTCTTAACTCTTAACTCTTAATTATTCAGATGTTATTCAAAATCTGCTCCAAATGATATTCGTCGGGTATTAAAACCTGACGCGCTTTACTTCCCTCGAAGGGGCCGACAATGCCGGCAGCTTCCAATTGGTCCATAATTCTTCCGGCGCGGTTGTAACCGATAGAGAATTTACGTTGGATCAGAGAGGTGGAGCCTTGCTGGTGGATTACGATCAGGCGGGCGGCTTCTTCGAACAGTCCGTCCCGGTCGCTTAAATCTACGGCACCTGGTCTGTCTCCACTTTCTTCACCTACGTATTCCGGTAGCATAAATGCACTCGGATAACCTTGCTGCCTTTCAATATATTTAGAGATCAGTTCCACTTCAGGAGTATCCACGAAGGCACATTGTACACGGCTCATGTCGCTACCTTGCGAGAACAGCAGGTCACCCCGGCCGATTAACTGATTGGCTCCCGGTGCATCGAGAATAGTCCGCGAGTCGATCATGGATGTCACACGGAAAGCAATGCGGGCAGGAAAGTTGGCCTTGATGGTACCGGTAATGATATTGGTAGTGGGGCGCTGTGTAGCGATTACCATATGAATACCTACAGCCCTTGCTTTCTGAGCGATACGGGCAATCGGCAATTCTATTTCTTTGCCGGCAGTCATGATCAGGTCGCCGAACTCATCGATTACCACAACGATATAAGGCATAAATTTATGGCCTTTCTGCGGATTCAGTCTCCGGTTGATAAATTTATCGTTGTACTCTTTGATGTTGCGCGTACCGGCCTTCATCAACAGGTCGTAGCGGTCGTCCATTTCCTTGGTCAGTGAATTCAGTGTATGAATTACTTTTGTAAAATCCGTGATAATGGCTTTATCGGAATCCGGCAATTTTGCCAGAAAATGTTTTTCTATTGTGGAATAGATATTGAATTCCACCATTTTGGGGTCGACCAGTACAAATTTCAGTTCAGCAGGATGCTTTTTGTACAATAATGAAGTGATGATCGCATTCAGACCTACCGATTTTCCCTGTCCGGTGGCTCCGGCTACGAGCACGTGCGGCATTTTGCATAAGTCGACCATGAAAACTTCATTGGTAATAGTCTTACCGATAGCGATAGGCAGGTCGAAAGTTGTTTCCTGAAATTTTTTCGAAGCGATGATCGATTGCATGGATACGATCTGCGGTTCCCGGTTCGGCACTTCGATTCCGATAGTTCCTTTTCCGGGCATTGGAGCAATGATCCGGATACCGAGGGCGGATAAACTCATGGCGATGTCGTCTTCCAGGTTACGTATCTTAGATATCCTAACACCGTCTTCCGGGATGATTTCGTAGAGCGTAATAGTCGGACCGACGGTTGCTTTGATGGATTTGATCTTAATTCCGTAGTGTTCCAGCGTTGTGGTGATCCTGTTCTTGTTGGTGTTTTGCTCTTCCATGTCCACCATCTTGTCGCCGGTATCGTATTTTTTCAGCAAATCCAGGCCGGGGAACTTGTAGCTGGACAGGTCTAATCTCGGATCGTAAACGCCTAAATTTTCCAGATCGTCAAAAATTTCTTCTTCCTGTCTTTCAACAGAAAAAGGAACTTCTTCTTCCGTTTGGTTGTTTTCCGGCACCTGGTATTCTTCTTCTTCCGGCAGTATCACTTCGAATTCCTCTTCCGGCTTCACGTCTTCTATCCTGATGAAAGGATTTTCGTCTTTCGCTTTGTCTACAACTAAAATATTGGGTTGTTCGTCTTCATACTCCTGATCTTCTTCCAGTTCATCATCAATTTCAGTATTTTTCCCTGATATTGTATTCCCTTTGACCCGTGGAGTATATTTGATATTGAACATTTTCCGTAAGAAAGGAATGGTCCGGGCGCTTACAAAAATCATGATAACAGCCAGTATCGTGATCAGCAGGATGAAAGTACCGGGTATTCCGATGTTGTTTACCAATGTATCCGATATCCAGAATCCATGATTTCCTCCGATATAAATAGCGGTTTCCCGGAAGAGCGGACCAAAGAAAAAAGCAGAGGCTACCGATAACCAGATGGTTGCCAGGGAACAAAATATAAATCTTTTGAGGAGTCTGATTTTTTTTACCCGCATCAGCTTCAATCCTACGGATGCCAGAAAATACAGCATAAAGAATGTTGCGATACCGAACCATTCGTTGATCAGAAGGTTGCTGATATATGCCCCGCGGGCGCCTGTCCAGTTTTCAAATTTTCTGACATTTCCCGGGATGTCGCCAACAATACTTTGGTCGTCGGCAGCAGAGAATAGAAATGAAATCATGGCTAATCCGCAATACACGGTAAGCATCAGTATAATAAGACCTAAAATAAACTGAGTGACCTCGCTTTTAAAAAATCCCATCAAACCGGAAGGTTTTTCATCTCCCTGATTTGTAGCTTTTTGCTTTTGTTTAGAGTCTTCTTTTGATATTCGTTTAGCCATATGCCGAAATAATATTTAACGTGCAAAGATACATTTTTTTTGCCATTCATCCTAAAAAATGCTACTTTTGCAGGTCAATAAGATATTTGGTAACAAATGACGAATATTCTCTTTTCCGATCGTACGTTGGAGTTTGCGAAAGCAGCCATGGAATATTGCCTGTTAATGGAACATGTCCGGGAGCAGGAAGAGGCGGATTTTATCGATAAGACATCGAAAATTCTTCCATTGTTGTATATTAAAACTTTGCTGATGGAGGAGCCGGAAGAATATTACGATTCAGACCTGGAGATCGGAGTTACCGAAGAAAAATATGCCTGGGTGACTGCTGGTATTGCTGATCTGTTGGGTGAAAAGGACTTGTTTCTGGAAACGTTCCATCCGGATATGCCGTACAGCGATACGCCGGTTGCGGTAACTGTTTCTGAAAACTTAGCCGATATTTATCAGGATCTGGGCAATTTTATAGCGGTATTTCAGTTAGGAATTATGGAAACTATGAATGATGCATTGGTTGCTTGTCTCCGGAATTTCAAGGATTACTGGGGGCAAAATCTGGTAAATGTTTTGCGGGCAGTTCATCATTTGAGAAATTAAAGATATTTGTGGAAGAAACAAAAAGTATAACGAAAGAAGAAATCGCCTCTTTTCCAGTAGAAGAATTTTCCGGACGCATTATTGTTGCACAAACGGAGAAAGAAGTGGAAAAAGCGGTGCAGTATCTGGAAGATCTTCCGATGGTGGGATTTGATACGGAAACCCGTCCCGCCTATAAGAAAGGAACCGTAAGAGGAGTAGCATTGATGCAATTATCTACTGATGATACTTGTTTCCTGATCCGTTTGAACCTGACGGATTTTCCGCCCTGCCTGATTCGTTTTTTATCGAATCCCGATATTAAAAAGATCGGCTTGTCGTTACGGGACGATTTTTTGTCCATGAACCGTCGTACGAAAATAGAACCTAAAGGCTTTATCGATTTACAGCAAATTGTTCCTGCCTATGGGATTGCGGACATCAGTTTACAAAAAATGTATGCATTGCTTTTTGGTAAAAAAATTTCCAAAGGTCAACGACTGACTAACTGGGAGGCTGATATCCTGACCGATGCGCAGAAAAAATATGCAGCCCTCGATGCCTGGGCCTGTCTGAAAATCTACCAGGCCATCCAACAAATGAATTGATAGTAACATTTTCAATTTTCAATTTTCCATGAAGAAAATCTACCTGCTTCCTAAAAAAGAAGAATCCATCCTTCGTTTCCATCCCTGGATTTTTTCCGGTGCCATCAAAAGAAAAGAAGGTGTTCCGGAAGAAGGAGAAGTTGTGGAAGTGTACAGTTCCGATAACCGTTTTCTGGCAGTAGGACATTACCAGATCGGCAGTATTGCTATCAGGATTCTTGCTTTTGAAGCGATTCCCATCGATCTGTCTTTCTGGAAAGAACGGATCCTGTCGGCCTGGAATCTTCGCGTAGCTCTCGGTCTTGCAAATAATCCCGCCAATGATACTTATCGTCTGGTACACGGAGAGGGCGACGGGTTACCCGGTTTGATCATCGATATGTACGGACAAACAGCCGTGATACAGGCGCATTCTGTGGGTATGCACCTCTCCAGGATGAATGTAACGGAAGTTTTGAAAGATATTTTCGGGGATAAAATCCGGAATATTTACTATAAATCGGAAACTACTTTACCTTTTAAGGCCAATTTAGGAGCTGAAAATGATTACCTGTACGGTGGAAAAGACGTCAGCCATGTTTCCATGGAAAAAGGGCTGAAATTTTATGTGGATTGGGAAAAAGGGCAGAAGACCGGTTTTTTTGTAGATCAGCGTGAAAACCGGATGCTGTTGGAAAGCTATGCCAAAGGCCGCCGTGTATTGAATATGTTTTGTTATACAGGCGGATTTTCCTTTTATGCGATGCGGGGTGGGGCGGAAGTTGTCCATTCGGTAGACAGTTCGTCGAAAGCCATCGATGTAACCTGTAAGAATGTAGAGTTGAATTTTCCGGGAGATACCCGTCACCAGGCATTTGCGGAAGATGCATTCAAATATATGGAAAATATGGATGCTTCTTATGATCTGATCATATTGGATCCACCTGCATTTGCCAAACACCGGAATGTATTGCGTAATGCTTTGCAGGGATACAGGAAGCTCAATGCCGTAGCTTTTGAAAAAATCAAATCGGGAGGAATTTTATTTACTTTTTCCTGTTCTCAGGTAGTCAGCCGCCAGGATTTCCGTCTGGCGGTGTTCAGTGCTGCCGCTCAATCGGGACGGAAAGTAAGGATTCTTCACCAACTAACCCAACCGGCCGATCATCCGGTCAATATTTACCATCCTGAAAGCGAATACCTGAAGGGCCTGGTATTATATGTCGAGTAAGGGTAATCCTTGTGTTTGTTCTCAATTGTAAAATCCTGTATATATAATAAAACCCCGTCATCCGAAGCAATAGCAACGCAATGACGGGGTTTTATATGATTTTTTTTGAAAATTTCCCGGAAAAATTTATGCCTGCACTACCTTTTCAATTTTGGAAATAACCTTCTGGTTTTCTTTGTCGAAATCGACCAGGATTGTATCTCCTTCACTTACGGTAGCCTGTATAATCAGTTCAGCCAGTTCATCTTCCAGGTATTTCTGGATAGCTCTTTTCAGTGGACGTGCACCGTATTGTACGTCGTATCCCTTGGAAGCAATGAATTCCTTGGCTTCATCTGTGATTATCAGTTTATAGCCGAGATTATCCACCCGTTTGTAGAAACCTTTCAGTTCCAGGTCGATGATTTTGTATATGGATTCTTTTTCCAGTTGATCAAACATCACGATATCGTCTACCCGGTTCAGGAATTCGGGCGCAAAGGCACGATGCAAGGCTTTCTGGATCACTCCCCGTGAAAATTCCCTGTCGTCATCAGTCGTAGTCGGCGTGGAGAACCCTACTCCTTTTCCGAAATCTTTCAACTGACGGGTTCCGACATTGGAAGTCATAATCAACAGGGTGTTCTTAAAGTCTATCCTTCTTCCCAGGCTGTCCGTCAGGCGGCCTTCGTCTAACACTTGCAACAACAGGTTGAATACATCCGGATGTGCTTTTTCTATTTCGTCCAGCAAAACTACGGAATAGGGTTTACGGCGGACTTTCTCTGTGAGTTGTCCTCCTTCTTCATATCCGACATATCCCGGAGGAGCTCCGATCAGGCGGGATACCGTGAATTTTTCCATATATTCACTCATATCGATCCGGATCAGGGTATCTGCCGAGTCGAACAGGTATTCAGCCAGTACTTTAGCCAGGTGTGTCTTACCGACGCCTGTAGGGCCAAGGAACATGAAAGTGCCGATCGGTTTATTCGGATCTTTCAATCCGACACGGTTCCGCTGGATAGCTTTTACTACTTTGTCTACCGCTTCGTCCTGTCCGATGATACGCCCCTTTAACAGGTCTTTCATTTCCAGTAGTTTCTGGTTTTCCGCTTTAGCAATCCGTTGTACAGGAACTCCTGACATCATGGCGATTACTTCCGCTACTTTTTCTTCGTCGACCATTTGCCTGTTTTGCTGCAGGTCTTCTTCCCATTTTGCTTTAGCAGTATCGAGTTGCAGCAATTCTTTCCTTTCTTTGTCCCGGTAGCTGGCCGCCAATTCGAAATTTTGCGATTTAACGGCTTCCAGTTTATGTTTCCGGGTTTCTTCGATAGCTTCTTCCAGCTCTTCTATATTTTTCGGAACAACGATATTGGTGATATGTACACGGGAACCCGCTTCGTCCAACGCATCGATAGCTTTGTCCGGAAAATTGCGGTCGCTGATGTATCGTTCTGTCAAATTGACACACGCTTTCAAAGCATCTTCCGTATATGTCACATTGTGATGATCTTCATATTTGGGTTTGATGTTTTCCAGTATCTGCAGTGTCTCTTCTGCCGTTGTAGGATCTACAATCACTTTCTGGAATCTTCTTTCCAGGGCACCGTCTTTTTCAATGTTTTTCCGGTACTCGTCGAGAGTCGTAGCTCCGATACATTGAATTTCTCCCCGCGAAAGAGCCGGCTTCAACATATTGGCGGCATCCATGGAACCTGCAGCACCGCCGGCACCTACAATCGTATGAATTTCATCGATAAACAGGATGACGTTCGGGTTCTTGGATAATTCGTTCATTATCGCTTTGATACGCTCTTCAAATTGTCCCCGGTATTTGGTTCCGGCCACAACCGAAGCCATATCCAGGTTGATAATCCGTTTATCGAATAGTACGCGGGATACTTTCTTTTGGACGATACGCAGGGCTAATCCCTCTACTATGGCAGATTTTCCCACACCCGGTTCCCCGATCAATACCGGGTTGTTTTTCTTCCGGCGGCTCAGGATCTGTGCCAGCCGTTCGATTTCTTTTTCCCTTCCCACGATCGGATCCAGACGGTTTTCTTCGGCGGCACGTGTCATATCTGTTCCGAAGTTGTCCAGTACGGGTGTATCGCTGGTAGAACGTTGCTGTCCCGGGTTTCCCTTGGATGATTCTTTTTTCTTTGCAAAATCATCTTCATCCTCTTCATCGTCGGTAAATCCCGGTCCGAATTGAGGAGAAGAAGTTTCATCTTCCCGGATGCTGTCTTCGTTCAGCATCTGATAGATACTCTGGTAATCGATACCATGTTGCAACAATGTTTTTGTAGCGATATTTTCGGTTTCTTTCAGGATACCTAACAATAAATGTTCTGTATCTGTTTGATCATTATTCAGGTTCATAGATTCTAACATGCTGAGTCTTAGTACTTTTTCTACGTTTTTATCGATGGTGATATTCGTATCGGAATAATAGGCTGTATCATTGGAACGGATGGCCTGTTCAATTTCCCGCTTGATATCGGCAGGATCGGCACCTGCAATCCGGAGAAGTTCTACGGCCATGCAGTTGTCGTTCCGCAGGATACCTAACAGTAAATGTTCGACTCCCACGTAGTTATTATGTAGTCTGCCGGCTTCTTCCCGGCTATAATTTATGACTTCCTTCACGTTATTTGAAAAATTTTTTTCATTCTTTTTCATGATGATATGTCAAGTTTAGTTGTTTGCAAATATACTTATTAAAATAGCATTGGTCAAATAGTGTGCCATTCTTCCTGCCGAATTTTAATTTTTTATATCTTTTGTTTCCTTTTCATCTTGAAACATTTGAATCTTAAAAAGGTTTATTTTTTTTGTATTGGTTTTTATTTCAAAACGGGAAGGGTTTGAATGTTTTTTTGTGTAAAAACATTTTGAATAAAAATACTTTCTGTATCTTTTTTTGCTGCGCCAAAAAAAGGTACCAAAAAAAGGCGCTTTGTCAAAACGAACTTGCTCAATCGCTACGCTCTTTCACTTCAAACAGCGTTTTGACAACAAGGTATTGTCCCCCCTGCCCCCCAACGGGGGATTGACCGGGCTTTGCCCGGCTGTAATTGGCAGGGTTTTCCGAATTTCATCATTACAATCTCCCATCAATTGATCGTCATTGTGAAGGCAAATCCTGAAGCAATTTCATGATTATCAGTAGATTACTTCGTTCTCGCTCGCAATGATGGTTATTGTCAAACAGAATAACCCTTCTACAAAATGTTTACTGATTAAACGAGTTGCCGATGCGGTTCCGCCCCCGGCCTCGGGCCAGTGGCGTGAAGAAAAATACGTAGTGGAGGCGTTAAAAACGAAGCGCTGTTTGAGCACCGGAGGTGCGAGTTCGATT
>JAVBLA010000005.1:0-230632 GCA_031553775.1 Bacteroidales bacterium | reverse complement strand
CTCGGGCCAGTGGCGTGAAGAAAAATACGCAGTGGAGGCGTTAAAAGAGAAAAGCTGTTTGAGCACCGCAGGTGCGAGTTCTTTTCTCTTAGCCGCAACGCAGTATTTTTTAGCCAATGGAACGCAGCCTTGAATTTTTTGATCCTTTTTGTTTCAAGACAAAAAGGATATAATCTCAAGGCGGTAGCCTTGACCTATTTGTAATTTTAAAAAAATATCATCCAAGGCGAAAGCCTTGCACAAATCAAATCGTTCCCACTACAAAACAAAATAAATCAAAACCTTCGACAAAACCTCACTAACCAACAGCCCGATTGCAAAAATCCAACCTCCCTTGCTCCCTTTCAGGTTTCCGGAAACAGAAAATGCATTATACATCAAAACAACATACCAGATCAGGATAACAATACTTAAAAGGGCCATAATCATAATCGGACCGATTTTATCTATTAGCATGGCCTGCATCGCCTGAATATCCTTTGTATTAATATCGCCCATACACAAATGAATAGAAGGGACAAAACCATATAAAGCCGGAATAACCAAAGGAGCCTTGGCCAAAGCCAGAGTCCCGGCCATATCAACTATCCGAACAGAAGAAGAAGAATAAATACGTGCAGCTACATACAGTACAAGCGTTACCGAAACCCAGGAAATTGCCAGTAACGACAGGTGGGTCGGATAAAGGCTGGGCTCCGACAGACAACCATAATGAACATCCAACACCCCATCAAAAAAAGTATGGGTAAGATATCCCAATAACGATAATAGCAGCAAAACTGCAATACCGGTCAGTAATGATTGTATCCCGGCTACATAACGAAACGGAGTGAACAGATAACTCCAAACAGTTTTTTTATTTTCCATGATAATTGATTGTATTGATAATTTCATCTAATAAATTTCGCACAGTGGGATAACTCAAACCCAAATGCTTAGACATGTCTTTCAGACTGCCGCTGCATTTTACAAATTGCAGGATAAACTCCTGGTTTTCGGGAGACAAACGGGCCAATACCGGCAGATCATACAAGCCGGTAACTTCTGTTCCGCAATTTTCACAAGCCAAACTTTTGACTTTTAACTGCGATTGACAAGACGGACATTGACAAGGTAACATGATTTTCTGTATTAATTATTTTGCAAATATAAAATATAACTAAATAATATGCAAATATAAATCAATAATATTCATTTATGATTGCATATTATAAAATAATTTGCACTAAAAAATAGATCCCAGATTTTTCAAAATAGCCACCTTAAACCAGCATAATGTAGAAACAAAAATACCCCAAGTGTTTGATTCATGTTAAATACATACTTTTCTCCTAAACGATTGAGTAATAATGTAATCTATTTTGTATTTTTGTCCTGAAATAAAAACATACTTATATGAAAACCAAACTGATTTTTTTATTTCTTTCAATTTCCTATATGGTATTTCCTCAATTGAAAGAGATATACTATGCCGATCCGACTATTTATGCGGAAGATGGCTTGTATTATTTAAGTGGAACAAAAAATAGCAGTACTGCCGGATTTGCATTATTGGTATCAGACGATTTGAAAAATTGGAGCGTTGCCAAGGGAACAATGGCGGGCGGCAATGTCCTTTCCAAAGATTACAATGTTTATGGAACCTCTGGATTCTGGGCCCCTCAATTTTATAAAATCGGAGATGTCTACTACATTTCTTACACTGCCAGTGAACAAGTGGCTGTTGCTAAATCCGACAAAATTACCGGTCCTTTTACCCAAACGCTTATTGAGCCGGTCGATGCTTCCGCGAGAAATATAGACCCGTTTGTTTTCAAGGATGATGACGGGAAATATTATTTGTACCATGTACGTTTCAATAACGGAAATTATATTTGGGTGGCTGAATTTGATCCGGTAACCAATAAGATCAAAAGCGGAACCTTAAGACAATGTTTATCGAAAACCCAGACCTGGGAAAATTCACCGGATGATGAATACGATGGTAATATTATGGAGGGACCTACAGTGATCAAACGAAATGATATTTACTACCTGTTTTATTCGGCAAACCATTTTAAGAGCATCGATTACGCAGTGGGTTATGCTACAGCCAAATCTCCATTAGGGCCCTGGACGAAATACCCCAATAATCCCATTATCAGCAGAAATATTGTCGGTGAAAATGGTTCCGGCCATGGCGACCTGTTTTTCGATAATGAAGGAAAAGCCCGCTATGTTTACCATGTGCATAATTCATCAACCACTGTTGAAACCAGGAAAACACGTATTATCGGATTGAATTTTACGTATAATTCATCATTGGGATATGAGCAGGTATACGCCGATCTGTCTTCTTTGATTGTTCCCGTGTATGCCAGGGATACTATCTATGTTTCGCCGGAGGGATCCGGGTCGAAAAGCGGTAATTCGTGGACAAACAGTACAACACTGTCCAATGCCGCCATGCTGGTACAGGCAGGGCAATATTCACAGTTATGGCTCAAATCGGGAATATACAATATTACTTCTTCTATCAACTTTGACGACCTCTTCATTTATGGCGGCTTCAGGGGAGATGAAATCAACCTGGGTAACCGGAACTGGAATCTCAACCCAACCATTCTCGATGGAAAAGGAAGTGTTTCTCCCTTAAGAAACACAACGGGAACTGCGCGTACAGGAGGAAACGCAGCATCGATTCCCTGCCTTTTAGATGGCATTATCATCCAAAACGGAATAAATTCTTCCGGTGAAAACGGAGGAGGTATGCTTATCAATAATGGAGCAGTCATCAAAAACTGTATTTTCAGGAACAATGAAACCCAAAACAATAAAAACGGAGCTGCCATACATTGTCATTATGGTAATTTTCTGATTGAAAATTCTTTATTTATCAATAATACCTCTACAGGGAACGGAGGTGGAATACAAGCCGGAGATGGTGTTTCCGTAACATTATTGAACTGCACTTTTGCCAATAACAAATCTAATAACCCCGGAGGGGCTGTCGGAACAGGGACAGCCAATTCTCATGTGGCTTTCATTAACTCCATTGCATACAATAACCTTTACGGAACTTCCGTATACAACAGTTATGGGCAAAATACCAATATCAACGGAGGAGGAACCATCAAATCCATCCATAGCGCCATAGAAAGTACAAGCTCCAAGTTCGGCGATGCGGATGATATCAACCACATGATTCTTTCAAGGACAGTCGCTCCGGGTTTTGTTTCCCCTGCAAATGTTATCGGAAAGGGAAATACGGAAGCCGAAAATGATGAAATTATCGGGGCATCCTATCGATTAGTTGCAGAATCCCGCTGCATAGATTACGGGCTCGATGATGAAGTAAAGGAAATCGAATACGATCTTGCAAAGACGAAACGGATCCAGGGTACACATGTCGACCTGGGAGCTTATGAGTTTTCATCTGACAGTGATATACCCCTGAAGAATCCGGATAAGCATACACTTAAAATAGTTTCTACAAGAGGAGACACCCGTATTTATGGTCTTCAGGCAGAAAATCTGTTGAAAGTTTTCAACTTACAGGGTGTTCTTATCCATACGGAAAAAATAAAAGAAAATGAGTATTTCCGGATTAGCCTACCTCCCGGATTTTATGTACTACAAGCGGGAGGAGAAGTTCTCAAGTTTAGAATAAAAACTATTTAAACTAAATGCCGGTTAAGTTTGAATCATCTTCAATATACAAGCATAATTTTTAGTTTTTAACTTCTAGTTTTTAGTTCCTGAATCTATCTGCTAACCTCTGCCGTTCCGGCAGTAGTCCTGGCTTGCGCAGCCGTATCGTACATCGCCTCGCACTGGATAGCAGGAAGAATGAATTTTCCTGCATAAGCAGCCTGCAGGCGAACATTAAATGTTTTAGACGTTCCCCTTCCCAGGTCGAAATAGGTCAGTACCCTATCGTCACGAATATCTTTATAAATGTAATCCGGAGCCACAGTTACAGCCTGTTCATTCTGGTTCATCATCCTTTCGTTGAAAATTTCCCAGCCGGACGGTACGATGTGGGTCAGCGCCAGATCGGTATAGTCTGTTGTTCCGCTGATATTGGATACGCGGACATGAGCTACAAAATCCATACCCTGCTTCATTGAACTGATATTAACGGATTTCCCGTTCAGGTCGGTGTAAGTCACATCTAACTTCAGGTTATTGGCCACAGCCGGTAAGCGGTCGATAATTGGTTTCGTTTTGGAAACTAAATTGACAAACAAATCACCTTTACCTGTATTTTTAATAGCGATAGCACCCTCCTGTACATCAGCCGGAATATCGATCTGGAATACTGGCCGCCCGCTTTTGACTGCTTTCTGCGCCTTTCCGTTCAATGTCCACTCAAATGAGATATCACCTTTATCGATCTTTTCAGCCAACCGGCCCATGGCGATCAGAGAGAAAGCTGTAGATTGCGTACTGAAATAAGATTCACGCGACAGATTTTTAGAGACAACCTGTGCCTGGCGGAAAGCTTCCTGTAAGTTCCCCATCAACACCATGGTTTCCAGGATCATAGCCTCGTCCCGTTCAGCCGAACCGTAAGTGAAATTACTGAGCGAATAGGGTTCTACCGTATTCTGCAGGTTGAAAATCACTTCATTAGCGGCTTTGGTTTTTCCATTTACTGCATAAGCAGCTGCCAACCGCCATTTAGCAGAAATAGAAATATCCTGTAATTCCCTCAGACGATTCATAGCTCCCAACTCAGCAGAGCCTGACAATGCCAGTGTGTACAAACGGTATGCTTGTTGCAGATCATATTGATTGTATCCATACCGGGAGCTCGATTTATAATTCGGCGACCAGTTCTGTGCCGCTTTTCTCTGGTAATCTTTCCATTTTTTAATAACGGAAGGATTTACTTCATATCCTCTGCGTTGTGCCTCGACTAAAAAGTTTCCCGCATAGGAAGTGATCCATTCGTTGGCATCGGCCTGTCCCGGCCAGTAAACGAAACCTCCGTTCATCAATTGCCGTCCGTAAAGGTTTTTGATCGCTTCCCGGATATTTTGTTTGATCGTTTCATCTTCTTTTTTGTCTACATCTTTGAACTGGGAGATGAATAACAACGGAAGCGCGCGCGATGTGAGCTGTTCCGAGCAATAATGCTGGTAATCGTACAGGAAGTCAAAACGGCGGCTGATATCGACCGAGGGGATACGGGATACCTCCAGTTTCACCCAGTTTTCTTCGGAAAGATCACCCAACTGATAGGCTAATTGTACTTCATTTCCGGCACTCAGTAAAGTATCCTGTGAAATAACGGAAGAGGGGTTTGGGTTACGGACATCTATTTCGATGGTTTCCGTAGCTGTTTGTCCCGGGCCTGTAGCTGTTACCTTAACCGTTTCCACTCCTGGTTTTGCGCCCGATTTAAGGGCAAAAAATACCATCTGGTCACCTGGTTTAGAGAAACTTACAGTCTTGGCAGCTGTTTCTGCCAATTGCAGTTTACCGGAAGTTTCCACTTTTACGGTTACTTTATTCACTTCCTTCTCCATCGCAAATACATTTACCGGCAGGAGGATTTCTTCTCCAGTACTGACTACCCTTGGTAAAGATGCCAGGATCATCAGCGGACTGCGTACAGGGACTGTTTTTTCCGCACATCCGTAAGCCGAGTTCTGTCCTGCCACCACCATCACGCGCACCGAACCCACATACATCGGCAGTTGGATCTTATGTTTTCCCGATCCGCCTTTGCCTATGCTGAACGGGCCAATGAATTTCACCACCGGTTTGAAGCGGTTGGCTTTCTGGTTGGCCGGTTTTCCGGACTCATCGCCGCCCACGCTGAACAGCGGGCTGTACTTGCCGCCGAAAGCGCCGATCACATCGTCGTACATATCCCAGGTACGGATACCCAAAGCTTCCCGGGCATAGAATTCATTCCAGGGATTCGGGGTCTTGAAGTTTGTCAGATCCAACAATCCGTCGTCGACGATCGCCAGGGTATAAGTCATCGGCTTACCTTCTTTTTCCGATACCTTTACTTCGAACTCTTTTTCCGGACGCAAGACATCCGGCATAGTGATCTGCGGGGTCAGTTCCGAAGCTTTATTGGAGACAAACACCGGCATTACTCCGTACATCCGGATCGGAAGATCGTTCACGGTTTGTTCATGCGGCTGCAACAGACTGATATGGACATAAAAGTTCGGTGCCATATCTTCCGTTACCTTGAATTTGTATTTCGTATCGCTGCCTTTGCTGACTTTTACCCATTCCCTTTTGAGGACGGCAGATCCGTTTTCCAGGGCAACCAACGCACGGCCATCGGCAGAAGCAGGAATTATTACGGAAACTTCCTCTCCTACTTCGTAAGATGTTTTATCGGTAGAGAATGTCAGCATGGTTATGCCGTCCGGGTCGGATTTGGAAGAACGGCCTCTCCAATCCGGCCAGTCCACATACACAATACCACCGGTAGCATGCCCGTAATCACGGTCTTTCACATACACGAGGTATCTTCCCCAATCAGGATAATTGACACGGAATTTAATCTTTCCCTTACCACCTGTGGTACTCAACGACCCGGAAGCTACCGATTTGGCCGAAGTTCCGTTGACATACGAATCGAGCGATTCGCTTCCGCTTTCCCACCACCAGCTCCAGTTGAGTTTATAGATATCGTAATGCAGGTTACTCCTGTCGATAGGTTTACCATCGGGAGTGAGCGTAACAATATCGAATACATGGTCGGTATCAGTTTCTATCCATTTTCCTTTATCATCATTGTTGAGGTTGATTCCTACATAATTATAGAAAGGAGAAAAAGGAATGGTTTGTGTATAAATACTTGCATCTCCTCCCTGTTCAAATACCCGGCAGATAATATTGGCACTAAGCATTCCCGGTGCATTTTTAGCCTGCGGAACTTTCAGGTTGAAAGAAGCTTTTCCTTCTCCATTCAAAGCTCCTTCGAACAGATTCGACTCGCTGGTATAGAAATTCGAAGCCGGATTATCGAAAATATAATTCCCATATCCTTTGAATTTGGTTTTGGATTTGGAAAGTGACATTTCCACTTTGGTTTTCAGGTTACCCGCCGTAGCGCCTGTTAGCCAGGAAGAAGTAATCGTTACCGGAATATTTCCTTTGACCGCATCGATCCTCTCCCCATCGATATTCAAAGCAATTTTCAGGCGGTTAGGCTTAACGGTTTCAATGCGCAGGGATTTATGGAAAGTAGCTCCGCCTACTTTTACATAGGCATTCCACATACCGGTAGGATCCTCCTGTTTGGTAGGAATATTGAATGTATAAAAACCATTCACTCCGCTGGAGGATATTTGTTTACTGTAAAATTGCCCTTTCGGATTATAAATTTCGATGGATACCGGGTGACTGTCGGGCATATTCCCTTGTTTATCTTCCAGTATAAATCCGATATGAAGAGTATCTCCCGGGCGCCATACACCTCTTTCACCATACACATAACCTTTGAGTCCTTTTTTGATTTCTTTTCCTTCGGTATCGAAACGGCTGAGCGAGTTTTCCGCTCCGTCGATCACCTTAAGATAGGTTTTCTGGTCGCCTTGTTGCGCTACCACGGCAAACGGTTTGCCTTTCACATCGAAAACGGCAAAACCTTCGGAATCCGTTTTCCCGGAACCGATTACCTGCAACTGGAAATTATAGGCTTTTACTTCGGCATCTTTCACCGGGTCGGTCGTCAGGATATTGTTTACCGCCACCCACATCTTCCGGTCGGAACCGGCTTTCACGATCAGTCCCAGGTTGGTTGCCAGCAGGTTATATTGTACCTTACATTTGGAGGTCATATAATAACTGGGCGTACAGGGGTTTTCGGTATCGTTCCAATTATAGACATCCCAATCGTAGCTGCTTTCATCATAATAATAGGTATTGGGCCTGTCCCATACTTCTTCCTCTTCTTCGGTCAATTCACCGGATAATACACGCGTCAACCCTTGTGAGGCATCCGTTGCAGAGCCGAGTTTCTCATTTCCTCCACAGGGATAGACAGAATAAGCCTGTTTGAACGACAGTTCGATCCGGTAGATCGCACCGGGTTCCTGTTTGATAATATCGGCCAGGTCAACGGAGTAATCTTCCCAGGCATGGAGGTCTTTTTGCGGATCGGAATCCAGCCGCAATGTTTTTTTATACACCAGCCGACCGGAACGTCTCAGTTCGTTAGATCCCGAAAGGTTATTATCCTGCATGAACGACAACACATTGCTTTCAAAAATCCGGATCACTTTCATGTCTACCGCCGAGAGGCTGACCGCCCGGAAAGGCAAGATCAGATTTTTAGAATCAGGCAGGATATTTCCTTTGAGGGGAATTTCCACTGCCGGTTTGTAGGAATCTATATAAAGGGAAACATTAGATTCCCTATCAAGCACATCTCCGCCTTCACTGCGGATACCGGGATAAACAGTAACCGAATAATCGGTCCTCGAACTGGGTTCGAAGAAAATATTCACTTTATTGTCGGCTATCTGGAAATTATAGTTTGAGAGGTCGGCTACCGTAATTAAGCCTCTCAAATCCCTTTCCTGGTCAACGGGATCGGAAAAAGCTACCTGGATACAATTCCGTTCTTCCCCGATAGTCTTGGCATACAGGAAACGGAAAGGCGTTTTGGCCGGAATTTCTATTTTTTCCTCTTCTTCTTTATCGATTCCCAAAGCTTTTCCTTTTCCTATGATTTTTAATTCCAGGTCTTTATCCGCCCGTTCGATATCGGTAACAGAAAAAGAGAAGCGGGTAGGTTCGTTTGTGGGTTCGATCAGCAAGTTCAACTTTTGCGAATGATTGATTTTAGCGGAGACCACTTCCTGCACTTTTTCCAGGGAGACCGGATCGCTGAAACGGATCTCTCCGGTAACAGTTGCCGCATGGGGAGATCCCGAACGGATCGAAGTGGATAACTCCTTGAAAACAAAATTCTGTGCGGCTACCCTGAATGAAAAATCAAAATTTTTAAGGTTTTTCTCCACTTTAACCACTTCTCCGAGCTTGAAAGTAGCATTGTAGAGTTTTCCCTGTTTGAGTTGTCCGGAATCGGGCACAAACTCGATGGTCTTGTTATTGATCCAGTAAGCTTTTCCCTTGAGACCGGGACTGAAACTGAACAGTTTGTCTTTGACTTCCGTATTCAGTTCCACAGAAGGAAGTCCCTGTGTCAACTCTATACGAATAGTTGAAACAGAAGAGATCATCCCACCGGTGTAAGCGCTGACATAAGGCGCGAATTCGGCAGGAGGTACAATTTCTTTGTTTTTCTTACAGGATGTAAAGGTAATTGCCGACAATACAGTCAGCAGGATTGTTAGGGATAAGATTCTATTTTTCATACGAACAATATATTAAAATCACATATTTTTTCTCCGGGGTTTGGATCTGCTTTTTCTGTTTACGGTTTTGTAAATGTTGAAACGACAAAGCAAAAGTAATTAAATTATTTTCTTATACTATCAAACTGCCGTGTATTATTCTGTGAATTATTACTTTACTCCCCTCAATCGTATAAATGACGGCAAACTTTTTATAATTGACTCTACGGACTTCCTTTCCATATCCCTGAAGACTTTCCCTGTGCAAAACAGAATAAATATCTGCAGTAAAAGCCAAATCCTCCACTTTTTTCCTTAAACCGGAATAAAAGCGAACAGCAGTTAATGGGGCGCATAAAAAGGTTTCGATATAATCAACAATCTGCGAAATATCCTGTTTGGCTTCCGCAACGATAAAAACGGTATAAGTCATGTCAACTGTTTCCGGAAATTAATTCATATCCGGCACGCTTATTTATTTCATTTTTTAAAAAGGAAAAATATTCATCTACAGTATAATATGACTGATTATCGGGTTTGGCTAATGTATCTTTAGGGCATATTTCATATAGTGCTTCCGGTTCGTTAACAGATAACGATTCTGATTCCGGAACCACATATTTTTTCTCCGGGGTTTGGATTTGCTTTTTTCTGTTCATGGTTTTGTAAATGTTTAGACAACAGGCAAAGATAATCAAAATATTGTCATTCCCCTATTTTTTTGTATTTTTGCCCGTTATTCAAAATTATCAGGTGAAAGAATTTATCATTACAGAAGCAATTACAGAAAAGGCAGTGCTGGTGGGACTTATCACAGCACTTCAGAATGAAGCCACCGTAGCGGAATATCTTGAAGAACTGGCATTCCTGGCGGAAACAGCAGGGATCGAGCCGGTCAAGAATTTTACACAGCGGTTAGACATGGCGCATCCGGTGACTTTTGTCGGATCGGGAAAACTGGCGGAAATCAAACAATATATTGAAGATAACGAGATCGGTATGGTCATTTTCGACGATGAACTCTCTCCCAAACAACTCCGCAACATAGAACAGGAGCTCAAGGTAAAGATCGTAGACCGGACTATCCTGATACTTGATATTTTCGGGCAACGGGCACAAACGGCGCATGCCAAAACACAGGTTGAACTGGCACAATATCAGTATATGCTGCCCCGGTTGACCCGCTTATGGAGCCACCTGGACCGGCAACGGGGAGGAGGTCTTATTTCCCGCGGTACAGGGGAAACCCAGATAGAAACCGACCGCCGGATCATCCTCGAAAAAATAGCCAAACTCAAGAAAGACCTGGTCGCCATCGATAAACAGATGGCGGTGCAACGCAAAAACCGGGGAAAAATGGTGCGGGTAGCCCTGGTAGGTTATACAAATGTCGGAAAATCGACTTTAATGAACCTTTTGAGCAAATCGGATGTTTTTGCAGAGAACAAATTGTTTGCAACATTAGATACGACTGTCCGCAAAGTGATCGTGGAGAATCTTCCGTTCCTGCTATCGGATACCGTAGGTTTTATCCGGAAATTACCCACAGAACTGGTGGAATCGTTCAAATCTACATTGGATGAAGTACGGGAAGCCGACCTGCTGGTACATGTGGTAGATATCTCCCACCCATCGTTCGAAGACCATATCCATGTAGTTAACAATACACTGAAAGAAATAGACAAAACAGAAAAACCGGTAATCCTGGTCTTCAACAAAATAGATGCCTTTTCTCATGTGGAAAAGGAGGAAGACGACCTGACACCGAGAACAAAAGAAAATATTACATTAGACGAATTGCGGCAGACATGGATGGCCAAAATGCACGAAAATTGTATTTTTATTTCGGCGAAGGAAAAACTGAATATCGATGAATTGAAGGAAATCGTATACCGGAAAGTCAGGGAAATACACGTTACCCGCTTTCCTTACAACGATTTTTTGTATCAACAATATGATGACATGGAAGAAGAATGAGAAAATTAACGAATCAGGAAATAGAACAATTGCAGGCACAGGCCTGTTTAGCAGAGAATTGGGGTCAAATCTCCGTAGATGAACGTTTTTCACCTGATTATATCTTCCATACCCGTTTCTCCGGAGAGATCATCCTGGGGGTATTTGAAAAAGAATTCACGCTTCCCGGAGGATTGAAAAAACATGCCGGACTCCGGCACGTTACCCTGCATAACTGCAGCCTGGGAAACAATGTCCTGATTGAAAACGTCCAGAATTATATCGCAAACTATACCATCGGAAATGATGTTTTTATTCAGAACCTCGACCTGATGGTAGTAGACCGCCACTCTACATTCGGCAATGGAGTGGAAGTAAATGTACTGAATGAAACCGGCGGACGGGAAGTGATGATCAACGACAAATTATCCTCCCATTTTGCCTATATCATGTCGCTGTACCGGCACCGTCCGGTATTGATCAAAAAGTTGCAGGAACTGGTCCGTTTCTATTCCGATAAACATGCTTCCG
Organism: Bacteroidales bacterium; assembly: GCA_031553775.1. GTDB lineage: Bacteria > Bacteroidota > Bacteroidia > Bacteroidales > Azobacteroidaceae > JAISFI01. The sequence goes on along the minus strand of JAVBLA010000005.1, from coordinate 218,828 downwards.
ACCGGGGAGAAATCAGCGATCATGTAACAATCCTGAACTCCGGTTCGATCCGGAACGTACGTATCCTGAGCCATGCCCGGATCTCAGGCGCCTGCCGCCTGGAAAACGGTACCCTGAACAGCAATGAATACGATCCGGTTCATATCGGTTATGGAGTGATTGCCGAAGATTTTATCCTCTGCTCAGGCGCCCATGTGGAAGACGGAACAATGCTGACGCGCTGTTTTGTAGGCCAGGGTTGCCACCTCGGACATAACTATTCCGCCAGCCATTCGTTGTTTTTCAGTAATTGCCAGGGAGAAAACGGAGAAGCCTGCGCCATCTTTGCAGGCCCGTATACCGTTACCCACCACAAATCGACTTTGCTGATTGCCGGCATGTTCTCGTTTATGAATGCAGGATCGGGTTCCAACCAGAGCAATCACATGTATAAATTAGGGCCTATCCACCAGGGAATTATCGAACGAGGGGGGAAAACTACGAGCGATTCCTACATTCTCTGGCCCGCTAAGATCGGTGCTTTTTCACTGATCATGGGGCGGCACTACCGCAATTCGGACACTTCCAACATGCCGTTCTCCTACCTTATCGAATCGAACGACGATTCTATACTGGTGCCCGGAGCGAACCTGCGCAGTGTAGGAACGATCCGCGATGCACAGAAATTCCCCAAACGGGATAACCGCAAAGATCCGAATAAACTGGACCAGCTCAACTTCAACCTGTTAAGTCCTTACACCGTGCAGAAAATGTTTGCTGCCGTAGACGTTCTGAGGGAATTACAGCGTACCTGCGGAGAAACATCGGACACTTATACCTATCAGAGTTGTATCATCAAAAACGAATCTCTGAAAAAAGGACTGGCCTTGTACGACATTGCCATCAATAAATTCCTGGGAAACTCTATTATCTCCCGCTTAGAAAATTGTGATTTCAAAAGCGACGACGATATCCGCCAATGTTTGCAGCCCGATACTCAGGCAGGAAACGGCGAATGGCGCGATATTGCGGGATTATTGGCTCCCCGCTCGGAAATCGACCAACTGATCGCAGACATAGAATCGGGAAAGATCTCCAAACTGAAAGAAATCAACGAAGTACTGGCCCGCTTACACGAACAATATTACTCCTTAGAATGGACCTGGGCCTGGGAAAAAATACAACAATATTACCGCCTGTCGCCCGCCAAAATCACGGCTTCGGATATCATTAAAATCGTAGAACAATGGAAAGAGGCAGTAGTCGGCCTCGACCGGATGATCTATGAAGATGCTAAAAAAGAATTTTCACTCTCGTCCCGTACCGGTTTTGGCGCTGATGGAAACAGCCGGGAACAGAAATTAGACTTTGAACAGGTACGTGGCGCTTTTGAGAAAAATGCTTTTGTCGAGGCGGTTTTGCTGCATATTGAGAAAAAGACGAAGTTAGGGGATGATTTGATCGGGCGTTTGAAAAAAGTTAAGAATTAAGAGTTGTGATTTTTCGAATCCCCGAATTAAGAAACTGATTAAAAATTGCTATTTCAAATTCCTTCTATAGTACAATAAAAGAACTGATTCTCCTAATTCCATTAATTCTTAAATTTCTTTTTCATTATCTTTGAACGTTTCATAACATCAGGTGTATGCATCGCAAAGAAACAATTAAACACCATAAAATGAATCGTATGAAAACAATGAAATCTTTTTTGTGGATTGCCGCTTTATTTATCTCATTGCCAATTCAATCGCAACAACCCGAGCCGGTCGAATCTTTGGGTAAAGAAATACATGATGCCGACTGGTATCGCATTCAATCCGGATTATGGGAGAAAGAGACATTAAAGAATCCGGACAATGAAACAGCATGGGAGTATTATTTCCGGGCAACGAGATACCTATCGATATGTACCACTGATAAGGAAGAAGCAAAAAAGGCCCATAACTCTTTACAGGAAATCGTCGGGAAAATGGAGCTGTCCATACCCGGAACATTTACTCTTTATTTGTTTAGATACTTCTATAACGGCTGGGGAAAAGAATATGAAAATGACATGCAAAAGGCTTACGAAATGCGTCCGGATGATGTCAATAATTTTGATCGTTATATTACTTTCCTATTACTCACAAACAAAATCCCGGAAATGCAAGAGGTTTGCAAAAAATGGTATGACACCGGAGAATATTCACCTTCCATCCTGAATTATGCTTATAATGAATTGGCCGGAACAGAGGAGAATGCAATTATCTTTTCATACGGAGATGCAACTATCTACCCGAAACTATTGATACAAAACGGTAAAGGTTTATTCTGTAACCGCAAAATAGTGGCAATACCTCTCCTCTGGAAAGAAGAATATCGACGTGCGTTAATCGAATCCCTTCAGCTTCCCCCTTTTGTAGAAGAAAAAACATATATATCACAAGATGAACAGGAAATAGATATTATAAAACATATCATTGACAACACCAAACAATCCGTTTATTTTTCATGGGGTATGGGAAACCACATTGTAAAAGCTTTTGAAAAAAATCTTTATTCCGAAGGACTAACGACAAAGTATTCTGTAACGCCGTACGACAATATGGCTGTAAAGCAACGAAATTATGAACAGGTGTATTTACTGGATTACCTTTCCCAATCTTTTTATAAAGATACATACGAAGACGTTACACAACGTATCAACTTAAGCTATATTTACGGTTTTCAGCCCCTGATGTTATACTACAAAAACAAAGATACGGATCGTTATAAGCGGTTGTATAGTACTTTGGACAGAATCATCTCTAAGATAAATCCTGAGGAACAAAAAGCATTTTGGGAATATATTGGAAAATCAGAATGAAACTGAAATCATCTTGTTCCCTGGAAACAGCGACAGACGAATATCTCATGCAATGTGTGGCACATGGTGAAAAAATGGCTTTTGAAGTACTTTATACTCGCTATGCACCCCGCCTGCAGGGATTCTTTTCCCGGATGCTAGGGCGTAATTATGAAAAAGCACGAGACTTTACCCAAGAGATTTTTCTTAAAATCTACTATATGCGAACCCAATATGATAACAGTCAAACATTCTCATCATGGATATTTACCATGGCATATAACATGTGCAAGAATGAATACAGACATTTGGCAGTAGTAGAAGAGCACGTGGCTTTCCAACTTACAGAGCCGATACTTGCCGAAGGTCCATTGTTCGAAAAAGAATATGACAAAGAGCTTTTCGACCAGGCACTAAAGCAGGCCATGCAACAGTTATCACCTGAGTCATTGGCAATACTCACTTTACGTTATGAAGAAGAACTCCCGATAAGTGAAATCGCCAGAATACTTTCCTGCCCGGAAGGAACCGTGAAATCAAGAATCCATTATGCGCTGCGTTATCTCGCGCAGGAACTCTCACAGTATCATCCATCAAAATAATCATTTTATGAAAGAGGAACATTTGAAAAATACAGAACAATCATCTACAGAAGAACGTATCAAGGAATCACTCCACCGTTTGTATGAACAGGATAAAGCTTCGCTTTCCCGGAACGGATTCGATGAACTCTGGAAAAAAGCACAACCGGTACGCCGTGGCATATCGCCTTGGTGGCTGGTTGCAGCCTGTTTGACCGGAATCCTGATAGGAAAAGGTATTCCTTTCGAAAAGGAAAAAGAAAAAAGTTTGTTTGCCGTTACCGATACTATCCGGGTAATCGAATGCAGGATAGATACTGTTTTTTATGAAAAACAACTACCGATGACTGGTAACAAACTGCAACAAACCATTACACCATCCCGAATTCCACTTACACCTGATCTCCTTTCTTCTCAACAAGATCAAAACTTCCGGAAGAAAAAAGAAACGCAAAGAACAGTGTCAACAACGGAAGATTCCTGTATAACAAGAAAAGGGAAAAATCTGGTGGAGGAGAATTTTCCGTTTCATTTGCATGTTACTTTATAAGTGATTGATCAAGAAATGTGAGGATTTATAACAAAATTCCTTATTCAAAATTATTGGCTTATTTTTTTAATAAAAACATCCCAATCCCTCAAAACCCTCCAGCCATTTTGTATTTCTAATAATTTATTCTATTTTTGCACTCAAATCTGATTTTTTAAAAACAAAAACGATCAAAATACATCAAATTATTAATAAAAATGAATAAAAACAAAATCGTCGGCGATAAAATCAAAGCCATCCGCGAAAGCAAAAATATTTCTGTGGAAGAGGTGGCGGAAAGGACCGGACTCAGCATACAACAGATAGAAGGAATCGAAGAAAATATGCATTTCCCTTCGCTTGCACCACTGATTAAAATTGCACGGGTACTCGGTTGCCGGCTGGGAACTTTTCTGGACGACCAGGATGAACTGGGACCGGCTGTTTCCCGCAAGACCGAACGGGATATGAGTATCAGCTTCAGCAATAACACTACCGGAGAGCACCGGCACATGGAATACTTCTCCTTAGCGAAAGCCAAATCGGGAAGGCACATGGAACCGTTTATCATCGATATTGAACCGGTACGGGAAGGAGCCGATTTTATCCTCTCCACACATGAAGGGGAGGAATTTATTTATTGCCTCTCCGGAATTGTCGAGATTAATTACGGCAAAACTCATTATATCCTGGAAGAAGGCGATAGTATTTATTACGATTCGATTGTTGCCCACCATGTTCATGCAGCCGACGAACAGGGGGCAAAAATCCTGGCTGTTGTATACACCCCCGTTTAATCTCCTGTTATGAGCGAATCATCTGTATTGAAGCTGACTGAAAAAACGGTCGGCGACTGGCTCGAGCATTGGGCCGTAACGACTCCCGATAAAGAATGTCTGGTATATTCCGATCGCAACCTGCGTTTCACCTGGGAACAATTTAACCGGCGAATCGACAATATGGCCAAAGGACTCCTGTCCATCGGAGTAGAAAAAGGCACGCATGTGGGAATCTGGGCGACCAATGTCCCCGATTGGCTGACTTTTCTGTATGCCACAGCTAAAATCGGTGCGGTAGCGGTAACGGTTAACACCAATTATAAACAACACGAGCTGGAATACCTGGTAGAAAATGCAGACATCCACACCCTTTGCATCACCGAAGGAGTATTCGACGGAAGTTATATCGATATGACGTACGAAATGCTGCCCGAACTGAAGACCTCCCAACGGGGACATCTGCAAAGCAAGCGTTTCCCGTTTTTGAAAAATATTGTCTTTATCGGACAGGAAAAGTTCCGCGGAATGTACAATACACCGGAATTGCTGTTGCTCGGACAGAACATCGATGATGAAACCCTGACAGCCCAAAAAGAAAAATTCAATTGCCACGATGTGGTCAATATGCAATATACTTCGGGAACCACCGGATTTCCAAAAGGGGTAATGCTTACCCACTACAATATTGTCAACAACGGCTATTTCACAGGGGAAGGGATGCACTTTACACAGGAAGATAAATTGTGTTGCTGCGTGCCCTTGTTCCATTGCTTCGGTGTTACGTTGGCTACCATGAATGTCCTGACACACGGCTGTACCCAGGTAATGGTAGAACGTTTCGACCCGTTGACCGTGCTGGCCTCTGTTCATAAAGAACGATGTACCGCATTGTACGGCGTGCCGACCATGTTCATTGCCGAGCTGAATCATCCGATGTTCGACCTATTCGATGTTTCATCCCTGCGGACGGGAATTATGGCAGGTGCCCTCTGTCCGATCGAATTGATGCGGAAAGTCACCGAAAAATTGCATATCACCCACATCACCAGTGTATACGGACTGACCGAATCTGCTCCCGGAATGACCCATTCCGTCATTGAAGATCCTTTTGAAGTCCGCTGCACCACAGTAGGCAAAGAATACCCTTTCACCGAAGTCAGGGTAGTCAATCCGGAAACAGGAGAAGAATGCGCTCCGGGCGTACAGGGTGAAATCTGTTGCCGTGGATATTTAGTGATGAAAGGATATTACAAAAACCCTCAGGCCACTGCCGAAGCGATTGACAAAGACGGCTGGTTACATTCGGGCGATCTGGGTATCAAAGATGAAAACGGTTATTACCGGATTACCGGCAGGATCAAGGATATGATTATCCGCGGAGGAGAAAATGTCTATCCCCGCGAGATTGAGGAATTCCTTTACCACATGGAAGGAATCAAAGACATCCAGGTTGCCGCAGTCCCTTCGGAGAAATACGGGGAAGAAGTCGGCGCCTTTATCATCCTGCAAGAAGGAACGTCGATGACGCCGGAAGATGTACAGTCTTTCTGCCGGGGACAAATCGCCCGGCACAAAATTCCCAGATACATATTTTTTGTGAATGAATTCCCGATGACGGGAAGCGGAAAGATACAGAAATATAAACTGAAAGATATTGCACTGCAACTGTGCAAAGAACAGGGAATAACCATTATTTAAAACGATTATCCGGAAGTCTCCGGGGAAGGAAACTTCCGGATAATTAATTGTTTTATTCGGATAATGGGATTAAAACACGAAGATACGAAATCACTCCCCAGCCATAGACTTTGCAATCCCCATCTCCAATCCACGCAATTCTGCCAACCCACGCAATCTCCCGATACAGGAATACCCCGGATTAGTTTTCTTCCGCAAATCGTCTATCATTTGATGTCCGTGATCCGGACGGAAAGGGATAGAGCATTTTCTTCTTTGCTGTAATAACAGCAGGTTTTTCATCAGGTGATACATATCCGCATCACCTTCCAGGTGATTGGCTTCATAGAAATTGCCTTCCTCATCCCGTTGTGTACTCCGCAGATGCACAAAATTCACCCGGTCGCCCAAACGCTCCATCATCCCCGGCAAATCGTTTTCCGCAATCACACCGAAAGAGCCTGCGCACAGGCATAGACCGTTGGATGGGTTCGGCACCGCTTCCACAATTTTGTTGAAATCGTCCTCCGTACTCATGATACGCGGTAAACCCAGGATAGGATAAGGAGGATCGTCGGCATGGATCACCAGCTTCACCCCTGCCTCATCGGCTACCGGACAGATCGCTTTCAGGAAATAGATCAGATTCGACCGTAACCGGTCGGCATCGATATTCTGGTAGCGGTCTAATGCTTCCTGAAACTGCGCCAGGGTAAAACTTTCTTCCGATCCGGGAAGCCCTGCGATAATATTCCTTGTCAGGGTATATTTTTCTTCCTCCGGCATTTGCTCAAAACGAGCCTTGGCCTTAGCCATATCCGATGCACTGTATTCTTTTTCCGCGCCAGGCCTTTTCAGGATGAATAAATCGAAAGCCAGGAAAGCTGCCCTTTCAAAACGAAGTGCCTTAGAACCGTCGGGAAGCGTATAGGCCAGATCCGTCCGCGTCCAGTCGAGTACCGGCATAAAATTGTAAGTCACGATAAATATACCGCATTTGCCCAGGTTCCTGAGACTTTCCTTATAATTTTCTATATATTTTTGAAAATCTCCTGTTTGTGTTTTGATGTGTTCGTGCACGGGAACGCTTTCTACCACCGACCATTTCAAACCGGTTTCTTCGATCATTTTTTTCCGTTTCATGATCTCTTCCACTGTCCACACTTCTCCGTTCGGAACGTGATGCAAAGCGGTAACAATACCTGTAGCACCGGCTTGCCGGATATCCCAAAGGTTTACCGGATCATTCGGCCCGTACCATCTCCATGTTTGTTCTGCCAAATACATATTATCTCCTTTTTAAGTTATAAAATCCGATGTTTGACGCACAAATCCGTGCGCGCACACAAAGATAAGAATTTTTTTCAGAATCCTTTCATTTATTCCTTTTTAAGGCTAAAAAAATCCTTACCTTTGCATTTGATTAAAAAGTCACTGGATAAACAATGAAAAATATATTGTCTAAAATCAAGATCAAAGACATTGCCGAGATGGCTGGAGTTTCGGTAGGCACGGTGGACCGTGTATTGCACAACCGGGGAGATGTTTCCATGAAAAGCCGGGAAAAAGTAGAAAAAGTACTGAAAGAAATTAATTATACACCCAATATTTACGCGAGTGCATTAGCTTCCAAAAAAACTTTTTCCTTCATCGCCGTTATTCCTGCTTATAAAAAAGGCGATTACTGGGACAAAATAGAAGAAGGCATCATCAAAGCCGCCCGGGAGCTCACAGATTTCCGGGTAAAAGTGGAAATCCTTTATTTCGAACAATATAATATCGCCTCTTTTTGTAAAGTGATGGAAACGGCTCTGGAAGAAAGGCCTGATGGAATTTTACTGCCTCCCTCCCTGAAATCGGTTACTTTCGAATTTGCCTGCAAAATGGATGCCGCTGGTATCCCTTATATATTTATTGACTCCCGGATAGAAGAAGCGCACCCGCTGGCATATTACGGACAACACTCGTACCTGAGCGGATGCCTGGCCGGAAAATTGATGTTAACGGAAAAACCTCAAACAGAAGAGATCGCTATTTTCAGTTTTTACCATCTCGGACAGGTACCGTCTAACCAGATCAGTCAACGCATGGCGGGGTTTGTTTCCCATATGATGGAGAAAAAAGAATCGTGCCGCTTGCACCGGGCTACACTGGAACTCGACAGCCCCGAAAAGAATGAACAAGTCATGTACGATATCTTCGAAAAAAATAAAAATATAGAAGGTGCTGTCATTTTTTCTTCCCGGGCTTATGTCGTAGCAGAATTTCTGAAAAAATACAAACTGAACCATATTACCCTGATCGGCTACGACCTGTTGGAAAGAAATATTGCAAGTCTCCGGAACGATTCTATCGCCTACCTGATCGCACAACGCCCCGAAGTGCAGGGATACCGGGGAATCAAAGCATTAAGCGACCACCTGATCTTCAAAAAACAAGTGGAAACCATCAATTATATGCCGATGGACATTCTGATTCATAAAAATATCGATTTTTACCTTGGATTTGCCAATTATTGAGATATTTGATGTAAATTTGCCGTTCAATCTTACAAAAGTTATAAAAATAACCCGTTATGAGTAGAAAAAAGATTTTATTAAGCGAAAACGATATTCCCAAAGCATGGTATAACATTACAGCGGATATGGTTAACAAACCCCTTCCTCCCCTGAATCCGGCTACAAAAAAACCATTGAACCCGGAAGATTTGGAAGGAATTTTCGCCAAAGAATTGGTTAAACAGGAAGTTTCACAGGAAAGATGGATCGAAATCCCGGATGAAGTCCGCGAACTCTACAAAATCTGGCGCCCCACCCCGTTGGTACGTGCCACCGGACTGGAAAAAGCATTGGATACACCGGCCCATATATACTTCAAAAACGAAGGTGTAAGTCCGATTGGTTCTCACAAGCTGAACTCCGCCCTTCCACAGGCGTATTATAATAAAATGCAGGGTGTAAAACGGCTCACTACCGAAACGGGAGCCGGACAATGGGGTGCCGCCCTGAGCTTTGCCTGCAGCCTTTTCAACCTGGACCTGCTGGTCTATATGGTCAAGGTAAGCTATGAACAAAAACCTTATCGCCGGATGATGATGCAAACCTGGGGAGCGGAAGTAATCCCTTCTCCCAGCACAACCACCGAAGCCGGTTTACATTCCCTGGCTAAAGATCCCCACAATTCCGGAAGCTTAGGCATAGCCATTTCTGAAGCCGTCGAGGTAGCTGTAAAAGACCCGGATGCCCGTTATACGCTGGGAAGTGTCTTAAACCATGTGATCCTGCATCAGACAGTGATCGGATTGGAAGCTGAAAAACAAATGGAAATCGCCGGAGAATATCCCGACATGGTGATCGGCTGCTTCGGGGGAGGCTCTAACTTCTCAGGAATCAGTTTTCCTTTCCTGCGTCACAAATTCACGGAAGGAAAAGACATCCGTATCATCGCCGCCGAACCGGCCAGCTGTCCCAAACTCAGCCGGGGAAAATTTGAATACGACTTCGGAGATACCGAAGGATTGACTCCTCTCCTGCCCATGTATACCCTGGGGCATGATTTTCAACCGGCAGACATTCATGCCGGAGGTCTCCGGTATCACGGAGCCGGAACCATCGTCAGCCAACTGCGTAAAGACGATTATGTGGAAGTACAGGACATCCCCCAATTAGAAACATTCGAAGCCGGATTGCTTTTCGCCAATACTGAGGGAATCATTCCCGCGCCGGAGTCCACCCATGCCATCGCCTCAGCCATCCGCGAAGCCAAAATTGCCAAAGAAGAAGGCGTACAGAAAAATATCCTCTTCTGCCTTTCCGGACACGGACTGATCGATATGTCGGCATACGATCAATACCACAGTGGCCAGATGACGAACTATAAGCTTACGGATGAAGAGATTGCCCGGACTACGGAAGTGTTGGAGAAACTTGCGTAAAAAGTTAAGAATTAAGAGTTAGGAGTTTGGATTCTTCGAATCCCTGGAATAAGGATTATCAGAAATAATTCTTCATTCTTAATTCTCTCTTAGCATTTTCTTAACAAAAAAGTTAGTACTTTGCGCCCAAAATTTAATACTTCCTCAGTATGACGAAAAAAATTATCCTTATTTGCCTGTGTATCTGTACATCCGTCAGCTTTTGCTTTGGTCAGGATGAAGAAACAGAAAATGGCCTCCCTGAGTTGAAAATCACAGGCTCTCCCGTCATTACTGTTTTTGCCAACTATCATGCCGGAATAGGAAGCCATAATGAAGTATCCGGATTCGAACTGACCCGGGCATACCTGGGCTATCAATTCAACCTCTTGCCTACCGTGAGCGGAAAAGTATTCGTGGATGCAGGCATCCCTCCTTCGGAATCAGCGTCACATGAAGTGATGTTGAAAAATGCCATGCTTTGCTGGAAAGACTATGGCTTTACAGTCAATGCGGGATTGATCAGTCTGCTGGAATTCAATTTACAGGAAGACTTTTGGAATTACCGCTACATTATCGCTTCATTTCAGGATTTATACAAAATGGGGTCGAGCGCCGATCTCGGAATTACCGCACAATATCAGTTCGCACCCTGGATTTCAGCCGATTTAAGTTTTACGAATGGAGAAGGATACCGGAGGATCAACAGGGATAATAACTACCGGTATGGAGCCGGGATTACCGTTTCTCCTCTTTCCTGCTTTACATTTCGGATATATGGAGACTTCTATAACGTTGATTATGTAAAAGATCAGAGAACAATTTCTTTATTCGCAGGTTACAAATGTAAGGTATTTTCTTTGGGAACCGAATATAACTACCAGTCGGATGTTAAAGGTACTTCAGGCAACGATTATTATGGTTATTCGATTTATACGAATATCCCCCTGGCAAAAAAATGGAACCTGTTTGGCCGCTATGACAATATTAATTCCAAAGACATCGAACAAAATGCCTGGTACATGGATGCCCGCCATACTGCCATCGGTGGATTTGAATTTCACCCTTTCAAACAATTACGCATCGCTCCGAATTATAAATATTCCTATAATGCTTTGTCCGGGAGCCCTTTTCATGAAATCTACCTGAATGCCGGGTTTAAATGGTAAGCTGCTGACCGGTTGAACCGTGTTTCTATTACATATCTTTTCCAAAACCATATTTTTTCATTGATTATCTGCAAATTTTCCAATTTTCATGTATATTTGCCTGATCTTAAACAATCATACAATGAAAAAATTCTTTTTGTTTCTCAGCCTCCTCTCTGCATGTACCTGTTTTTCTCAAACCGATTCCATCCCTGTCGGAGAACGGATACAGAACTACAAATCTTCCAAATACGATCTGATCTCCAAAGGAAGACGTTTGCTATTAGACGATTTCCGGAAAGGGAACATAGAAGAAGTAAAAAACATCCTGGACTTTTTCGATACCGATATTAATGATGAAGACCATCTCGGGATCTGGCCGGCAGAATATATCCTGTTGTGCTACTGGACGCATGAGTATTATAAAATTATCGATCCGTCGATCTACCAGCGTATTTCAGATGAATCCCCCCACCGGTACGAGGTATATCCTCCCAACGATATTCTGTATGATGAGATTATACGGAAAACCAAAGAATCGTACGATTCACTGAGAATTGGAATAGAACAATCTGTTTTTACTCCGGATGCCAAAGATTTTATGAAGTTACTGATGGACCGGATTTTGTACGATTCCCGTTCGGATTTTATTTCCATGGATACCATTAACCAGGAAGCCGACCGGTTTATTGCTGCTTATCCTCATTCGCCGATGACGGAAATAGTCAAAAAAGAAATTTCCTATAAATTAGAACTCGATGATTGGGAATTCGGAATAGGTTTTGGAGGAGGAGTAGGATTCCCTTCCGGTAACTATACTGATTTTTTCAAACCAAAGGGAGCTTTCAATGCAAGCATGGATTTGTTCTACAAACGAAATGCTTTTTCTTTGGTAGTGAACATTGGGCATGCTAAACTCCGAGAGGATATTCCTGTAAACGACTATGATGTATGGACAAGAGGAAGCCGCATGTCTTTGGGTGGTTTCGGTTTATGCTTAGGCTATTCTATATTCAAAAGCAATATGCTCCGGGTCACTCCCTTAGCAGGAGTTTCTTTTAACTCAGCCGAAACATCAGAATCGGAACCTCCCGAATATTTAGATGGTTTTAAAATCGGAACTTCCACTTCTGCTCTACTTGCCTTAGACGTTAGGTGCCGGTTTTGGAATCCTACAAAAATAAAATCGCCTAACCATGCATCATATGTGTTTGGTGATTGGGGGATGAACCTGCGGGTTAGTTATCTTCCTTCCGTATTGAACGGAGAAGGACATTTATATTCAGGGGATGTCGTTTTCCTGACACTTGGTTTTCATTTTAATATTGCGCCAGTGAAGAGAAAATATGAATAGTGAAGATTGCAGATTTCACAGATTAAAACTCTAGTTTGGTTTAAATCATTTAAAAAGAAAATGCCCCGGTATAACCAAGGCATTTTTAATATTTTCAGGATTTCTGAATTAGAAAGCTACTGAGAAACCAAATCTCAAAGAGCTCATGTCTAATGTCAAACCAAAGTTTGATTCTTTAGAATCCGTATTTTTGTCATTATAAGAATCGTAGCCCAAAAATCCATAAGTAGCATTGATAGCAACGCGATCAGACAGATTATAAGAAACCCCCGGAAGTACACCTACATTCAGATAGTTGGTAGCTTTAGAACCATCAACATCTGTATTGCTGCTTGCATAAGTAAAACCAGCTTGTCCATACATTTTGAATTTACCAGAAGTCAAGAAATAATAACGGGCGTAAGGAGAAATTCCAAAAGTAGTAGTTGCTACTTTATTGTCTGCATCTTCTGTTTCTGTTGTAGAATATTTGAACATCAAAGCAGCACCAATAGCAAGATTGTCAGATACAAAATATCCGATTTCAGGAGCTAATCCAACAGACATATTTTTTGTTTTTACGTCACCATAAACAGGCTCGAGATCATCATCAAGTCCCAGGTACTGATTGCTTTCATCTGTACCGAAAGTAAACCCGGTAATAGGAGTAAAATTATCATCTCCATTCAATCCCAAGGATACTCCAGTTGTTCCTAAATACATAGTTCCTTTTTGAGCACTAACACCAGCTACACACAAAGCAAGGGTAGCCATCATGATCAACTTTTTCATACTAAAAATTTTTTGCAATAATTTAGTTGCCTACTCTGTTTATGCTTTTCGGCTTCCGCATTGTTTTGAAAAACGGGGCAAATGTAAGGCTTTTTTTGCTAAAAACATGTTTTTGAACATCTTTTTGTGTAAATAATTATTATTTATTATTTGTTTATATTAAGATACAAAGAGATTCAGGCTGTTTTTGTGAAAATATGTGACTCCTAAATTAAATATCTTTTGAGAAAAAATAAAATTCGGGCCAAAATATTTAGCATTTTAGCATACTCAAAAACAAGATAAATTCCGATTCTCTGTAATTGTCTGCTATCAATCCTCAATTTTTCTTACTTTTGCAACGCAATTGATTTTTATAACCCTTTTTTGCATTGTTGAAAAATTTTCCGGCAAATATTACCTTTAAATACCCCTGGCGTAAATACCAGCAACGGGTGCTCGACGAATTGTCCGTACATCTGGAAAACGAGCACTTGCACGTCATTGCACCTCCCGGATCAGGGAAGACGGTATTAGGACTGGAGGTCATGCTCCGGCTGGGTCATCCCGTACTGATTGTATCTCCTACACTTGCCATCCGGAACCAATGGGTGGAACGGTTCTGTGAATTATTTTTGCAGGAAGACCAGGTACCGGACTGGATTTCCGAAGATGTAAAAAATCCGGGTCTGATGACAGTAGTCACCTACCAGGGTTTACATGCTGCCGCTGAAGAAAGCCGCCTGCCGACCCTCCTGAAAAAACTCAGGGAAGCCGGAGTTAAAACCATTATCGCCGATGAAGCGCATCATCTAAAGAATGAATGGTGGCAAACACTGAATTACATAAAGAAAGAACTGAATCCCTCTTTTGTCGGCTTAACTGCCACCCCTCCCTACGACTCCACACCGGTAGAATGGAACCGGTACATTGATCTGAACGGACCGATAGATGTAGAAATAGCCGTTCCGGAACTTATTGCTGAAGGAGATCTGTGTCCACACCAGGATTACATCTATTTCTCTTTTCCTTCGGAAGATGAACAGGAAAAACTACGGGTGATCTATCAGAACATCCACCAGGTCTTCCTGGAACTTAAAAATGACAGTACACTGATCCAGGCCATCGAAACCTATCCGGTTTATCAAACGCCCGAAACGCACTTGGAATGGATATATGACCACCTGAATATCTACGCATCTTTTCTGATTTTCCTTCATGAAACAGGCCGGGAAATACCAGAAATTCATCTGGAAGTGCTGGGGGATAAAAAAATGCCTATACCGGTACTGGATTATAAATGGATGGAAACCGTACTGGATTTCTATCTCAACAAAGGAAAAGATCATTTCATAGAACAGCAATATGAAGAGCACATGATCTCCATGGAGAATAAGCTGAAAAGGTATGGAGTGATAGAACAGAAGCAAATCCGGCTGAGCGATAATAATAAAATAGCTAAAATATTGGGAACCAGTATCGGCAAGATGAACGCAGTGACCGATATTGTTAATTTCGAATACCGGCAAATGGGAAAAGATTTGCGAATGGTGATCCTATCGGACTTTATCAGGAATGAATTTTTATCCGATACGACCATCCCTCTGAGTAAAATAGGAGTAGTGCCCATTTTTGAAAAATTGCGACGGGAAAATACCAATGAAAAAAAGCTCGGGGTGCTGACAGGTACTTTGGTTATTATCCCCGTATCGGCAATTTCCGCATTTGAAGATCGGGCTGAAACAGAAGGGCTGGAAAAATTATCTTTCTGTCCGTTGGGAACAGACGAAAATTACGTAATCGTCCCTCAAACAGAACAATTAAAACATGTGATCGTTTCGGTAGTCACCCATATTTTCCAACAAGGAGAGATAGAGGTATTAATCGGAACTAAATCTTTATTAGGCGAAGGATGGGATGCCCCCGCAATTAATGCGCTGATATTAGCCAGTTTTGTCGGTTCCTTTGTCCTTTCCAACCAAATGAGGGGAAGAGCCATCCGTACCCAAAGGAACAACGGAGGAAAAACCGGAAATATCTGGCATCTGGTTTGCGTGGATCCGCATTCACTGGAAATAGGCGATGACCTCAATGTACTTGCCCGCAGGTTTAGGGGCTTTGTGGGTATTTCGTATTTCGACGACCTCCCAAGTATCCAGAACGGGATCAAAAGGCTGCAGATTCCACAATATATCAGGAGTCGTGAAGAAGCAAATACATTCAACAAAAAGACTTTTATGTTGGCAGCCGACCGCCCACTCCTGGAAAAAAGATGGAAGAACGCTTTGCATACAGGAATCTCCCTGGTCAATGAGATTAAAGTTCCTTTCCAGGAAGAAAAACCCTTCAAAGAGATTAAGGAATTCCATCTTCGTAAAACGGTTGCCTTTGCTATCGGAGAATTTCTATCGGCATTATTTGCCTTTGGAGAATTCTTCTTCCGCGAATTCTTTACGGTACACCGGAGTCATTATTCCTGGTGGTTTCCTGTAATGGGACTGATAGGATGCTTTATTTTCGGCCGGAAAATGTACAGGGCGGGTCGCCTGTATTTCAAATACAGGGATATTACCAATGATATTCAGAAAATAGGAGAAGTCCTGTTGGATTCTTTGTGGACCAATAACAATATCCGCAGCAGAAAGGAAAAATTGGAAGTCATTACTTCGTCCGACGCTTCCGGAACAGTATACTGTCACCTCAATGGTGCAGAAAATTATGAAAAACTGATATTCATTAAAGCTTTGCAGGAAATTGTAGGACCGGTTGTCAATCCCCGTTATGTAATCATCCGCAAAAGCCGCCGGGGATTTATCATTACCCAGCGGGATTATCACAGTGTTCCGGAAGTATTGGGACAGAAAAAAACTTCTGCCGACTATTTCCGGCGCCAGTGGGAAAACCAGGTAGGCAAATGCGAACTCGTGTATACCCGGAACATTGCCGGAAGAAAAACCGTACTAAAAGCCAGGATTAAATCGTTAGCTGCCCAGTTCGACAGAAATAAAGAAGTAGAAATTATCAATAAATGGGGATAGTTTCCGGATTCTTTTGGCGATTCTGTAAATCTTTTTTATATTTGCACTTGGTAACTGTTTAAAATTAAACAGTACCCATATTAACCAAACAATTGTTCCATCTCCTTAACTGCCAGAAAATGAAAAACGTTTTTATTTTTTACCTGTGCTGGCTTTCCCTGCCGGCTTTTTCTTCCGATAGTACAGAATCCGATCCGCACTCTTCAGCCTTAGGCCGGATACAAGCATTGAGTGAATCATTCCCAAATCCCTCGGCGTTGTCGTTTTATCAGGTACCTGCCGCCGGCATTTCTGTCATGAATCATTTTGAGATTAAAGAACTGAACACCCTCTCTGGGTATGTTATCTTTCCGAACAAATGGCTGGACAGTGGTTTTCGCATGTCCTCTTCCGGAATAGAAGATTACCGGAAATGGCTGATACAGGGTGGATTTTCCAAGAAAATACATCCCAAATTATCGATAGGGGCAATTTTGCATTATGAAAAGATCAGTAGTGCCGGCGATGAAGAAATAGACCCGGTAGTTGGTTTTGATATCGGGCTGACTTTTCAAATGAATCCCCACTTCCGATGGGCCCTATTGGTAAAAAATGCTGCAGATAATTCCAAAGAAAATACAACTTCCATACATGCAGGAGTAGATTATTCCATCTCAACAGCCTGCGATTTCTTATTGGAAGGTGGTGCCGGAATTGACGGATCAACCCGTTTTTCAGCCGGAATAAATTACGAACTGGCAGATCGTTTTTATATTCGTACAGGACTTTATTCAGAACCGCTGACGCCTACCTTCGGGCTGGCAGTTGCCCGGGGAAATCTCATTCTGGATATATCCTGTGACAAACATGCCTCTTTGGGATACAGTACCGGTATTGGTCTCTCCTATCAATTTTAAAAATAAATTATTTAACCCTTAATAATTATGAAAAAATTTATCGCAACCCTTTTTATTCTTGGGTCGGTTTGTTCTCTTTCTGCCCAAACAGATCCCGGACATTCCAAATGGATGGAATACATCGAGGAAATGGCTGAAAACGAAGCCGATGAAAATACACTGGAAAATCTGTTCTCCGATCTGTCACACCTTTCCGAAAATCCGTTCGATTTACATACGGTTCGTAAACAAGATCTGGAAAAATTACCCTTCCTGTCGGATATGCAAATAGAAAACCTGCTATACTATGTGTACCGTTATGCTCCGCTAACCAGTATCTATGAACTGAAAAACATAGATGGCTTAGATATGCAAACCATTGAATATCTGCTTCCTTTTATTTATATAGGGGAAAAAGGAAACTCCCGGAATACTTTCAATACAAAAAATATTTTACGGTACGGGAAACAAGAAGTATTACTCCGTTACGACCGTTGTTTCCAGGAAAAAGCAGGCTATCGTAACGATCCGGAAGAAGAAAAAGCGGCACATCCCAACCGCTATTACCTGGGAGAACCTTACTACACTTCCCTGAAATATGGATTCCAGTACAAAGACCGGCTGCAATTCGGCCTGGTCGGAGAAAAAGATCCGGGAGAAGCTTTCTGGAACAAACAACACAAAGGGTTCGATTATTATTCCGTACATGCCGTGATCCGGGAGTTCGGCATCCTGAAATCCCTGTTTCTGGGAGATTATCGTCCGGCATTTGGTCAGGGTCTGGTAATCAATACCGACTTTTCGATGCTTAACACTTCTGATGTAATGAATACCGGAAGAAACGGAGGAGGATTTAAAAGACATTACTCCACAAGTGAAGCGAATTACTTCAGGGGAGCCGCAGCAACAGTAGAATTAAGAAACACAATAATCTCTCTTTTTTATTCCCAAAGAAAGATCGATGCTTCGGTAGACAACCAAATCCTTTCTTCGATCAAAACAGACGGTTACCACAGAACACCTGACGATCTGCTGAAAAAAGACAAGGCAAAGGCCCGTGTAACCGGCGGGAATATCCAGTGGAAAAATGATTTCCTGTCATGCGGACTTACAGCTGCCTATTATGATTACGGAGGACTGAAATCAGATCCTGATCCCAAACCTTACAACCTATACTACTTACGCGGCAGTTCCTTCTATAATGCCGGATGTAATTATCTCTGGAGGAGAAAAAAATTCCTTTTCCAGGGAGAAACCGCCATGGGAAAGAATGGCGCCTGGGCCAGTCAGAACAGTCTGCAGGTATATCCGGCATCTTTTTTCAATTTTATACTGAGACAATGTTATTTTGCAAAAAATTATCAGGCGCAATATGCTTCGGCTGCCGGAAGTTCTTCCGTACAGAATATCAACAGCTGGTATGTAGGTGCTGTTCTCCAACCTTTATCCGGATGGAAAATCTCGGTATCTGCCGACCGGATCGAATATCCCTGGCTGAAATATTTAATCGATTCTCCCTCAAAAGCAGCCAACCTATTGGCACAATTAGAATATATACCCCAAAGTTCCTGCTCAATGAGCATAAGATATAAACAAAAAGAAAAAATGAAAAATACGGAAATACCGGGTCAGGCAACCAAAGCGGTTGTTCCATCTAAACAACACAGCTTGCGGTATCAGTTAAATATACAGAAAAATAACGGGATCTATTCTAAAACACAGCTCAATGGAAACCTTTACCTGTCGACCGGTAATTCTACAAGCAAAGGATGGATGCTTTCGGAAAGCATCGGTTATGCTGCTGCAGAGTTTCCCCTCCATCCCGAATTGTATGTTGCCTACTTCCACACCTCCGATTGGAACTCCCGGATCAGTACCTATGAAAAAAGCATCCTTTATGCTTTCAGTGCACCTTCATTTTCAGGAGAAGGATTGAGAAGTTGCTTGAATTGTAAATGGCCAGTTACCTCACAACTTTCCCTCTACATAAAGTTCGCATGGACACACTATACCGACAGGGAAACTATCAGCTCCTCACTGGAAGCGATCGAAGGTAAAAATAAAATGGATTTTTACGGATTGATAAAGTATAAATTCTAGGCAAAAGACCCTCATATTACTTGACAACCATGATCTTGGTAACTACTCCTTCCGATCCATCGGAATTAGCGGCAATAACCAGGTAAACACCGGTTTTTACCCGCGCTCCGTTTTTATCGGTGCAGTTCCATGTAAACATCCCGCCTTTGGAAGTACCCTGGTAAATCAGGTTGCCTCTCAGATCCGTTATTTTCACATTGGAGTCTTTTACTAAATTAATAACAGTAACAACATCATTGTACTCCGGCCTCACAGGGTTCGGATAAGCGCGAACTTCCGAAAAATCAGATTTTCCGGTACTCGCATCTCCCATATAAGAAACCAGGCCCTTATCTGTAGCAAAATATACTTCTCCCGTATTCGGGTCGATGGCTATCGATGTGACCTTGTTAGAAAGCAGGGGACTATTTTCCGCCGTAAAATTCTGCAAAACTTCCATTCCGTTTTCACTCACAAGAAATACTCCGGAATTCTCGCTGGCCAGCCATTTGCGATTTGCTCCATCTACCGCAATAGCGTTAATTTGTGCTGATTCCAGCAAGTAATAGCCATTATCGCTTCCATCATTATAAGGGAGAATGGGACGGGTACAATAATAACTACTGGGATCTTTGACTGCATTCTGGTGATTATAAAACAGTACTGGGCCTTTATTTGTTCCTGCCCAAAGTGTTCCTTTCTTATCTTCAACAATACAGAAAAAAGAGGAAAAAGTTACACTTTCACCTTTTTGATCTTTAATTGTACCTCCCAGTATCGCCGTTTTATCATCCGTAAAATTAGTAGGTGTATTGTTATCATCCAATATGTAAATCTTATTAAAACGTTTGGAAAATATCCATTTATGATTTTTAGAGGTAATAAGCATTCCGTCCAAAGGACCAATAGATTCTTTTAAGGCAGCAAGCTGGTCAACCCAATAAGGGACCTTAACCCATTGATTATCATTGGTAAGAATATATAACATAGTTGCAGTTCCCCCCTCTGAGGAAGAGCATATATACAAATTATTATTAGAATCATATGCCAACCCGGCCAGACGGATATAATTATTCCTATTCGGATCCGTTTTTGATGGAAGAACAGTCTCCAGAATACTATTAGTTGTATTATAAAGTGCTACAGGTTGTTCATCCTTAAACTCATAAAGCCCCTCTCCGTAACTTGTTGCAAAATAATGAGAAGGGTCCCTGGGATCCACAACAACATCCATAACATCTCTGAATTCCCGAACCGGGATCTGGGTCGGGGTAAACCGATCTCTCATAAATTGATTTACCGTGTCGGGATCAACGTAGGTCCAGGTTCCATTTTCCAATGTCATAACAGTTCCTTCGACAAAGTGCCTGTCTCCCCAAGCGCTTCCCCCGGCTATGAGCAGTTTGTTTTGTTGAAAAGAAAGACGGTAAGAGTGGTTATTATAAGGACTGTTTATTTTAATATCCGATTTATATAGACTGTAATTCTTGGAGTCTTTTTCTTTTTTTACAGCTGCCAGTCCATTTTTTTCCCGGGCTATCCAAAAAATATTATTATTATTTCTGCATGAAACATCTATCGCGCTTAACCCTTCCAAATTCATGTAATTATTCAGATCGGTCCACACAAACGTATTGTTCCACGAAACAGTAATAAGATA
Source organism: Bacteroidales bacterium (assembly GCA_031553775.1). Classification (GTDB taxonomy): domain Bacteria; phylum Bacteroidota; class Bacteroidia; order Bacteroidales; family Azobacteroidaceae; genus JAISFI01. The sequence continues at coordinate 197,642 of JAVBLA010000005.1, read as the reverse complement.
ATCATTCGCAACCGTCACTCTTTTAAATCCCCAGAATATTAAAATTCCGGATGATCCGTCTTCTTTTTTATAAAAAATAGTGTTGTTTTTTTGATCCCAAAAAATCAGTGTCCCCTTAAAAAGAAATATTGCTGTTAATTTGAGAGGATCCATACCCTGAATCTGGGGGTCGTATACTTCCCAATTTTCATTTACAGACAGGTTCTTGCTAAGTAAAGCTTTGAAAATTCCTTCATTAGTAGACGCATATATATAATCTCCGATAACACAAACCGAACTGGTATTCTTCCATGTGTACACAGATGTAGTTTCTCTTTTCTGCATATCTACCTTTACAATACCAAATGCAGCAGAAACGTAAGCAAACCTGCCATATACATCCACCCTATTCAGCGTCTTATCCTGTATATTTGTATTAACCATAACAGAAGGAAGGTTATAAATGCCTGCATTGGTAAAAATATCCATATTCCCATTTTCATACACCAGGAGTAATGAATTGGAATACTCGGAATATGCAATAAACTGAATCCTGGAATCGTTCAAGCCATCATATTTGGAATATGCTTTGATCTCATCGTCTTCCGGAGAATATGAAAACAAATCTCCGGATGCCAGGGCAAACACTTTGTTAGGAGTTTCCACTACCTGCGTGGTATTGGTATACGCCAGATGATTTCTCCAACTACCTATACCCTGTGCCTGTATAAACGTTATAAGTACAAACAGGAAAATTCCTGTGAATGATATCCTGAGTTTATGTTGATAATTTCTCATATAACAATGTAATATCTAATTCTTTATCCGGGCAATTGAATGATAAATGATTTTAACCGGTCGGTTGCAAGCGCTCTGTGGCTAATCGTATTCTTAATATCATTTCCCAGTTCTGCAAATGTTTTATCGTAGTTCTCCGGAATAAATATCGGATCATATCCGAATCCCTGGTTTCCCTTTTTCCGGTCGATCAAATGTCCATTCACAATCCCCTCAAAAAGATATTCCTCTCCATTAACAATCAACGCAATAACTGTTCGAAAACGGGCGCTCCGGTCATCTTTGCCTTCTAATTCCCTGAGCACTTTCGCCATATTGGCCTCTGCACTCTTGCTTTCTCCCGCATACCTCGCAGAATAAACACCGGGCGCATTATTCAAGGCCTTCACTTCCAGTCCTGTATCGTCTGCAAAACAATCCAGTCCATATTTATTCCAAATAAAACGAGCTTTTTGCAACGCATTTCCTTCTAAAGTTTCTGCCGTTTCCGGAATATCATCATGACAATCTATGCTGTTCAAGTTGACAATTTCTACAGTCCTGCCCAGAATATCCTGTACTTCCTGTAGTTTATGCGCATTATTTGTTGCAAAAACAATTTTCCTCATTGAATTTAAATTGAACGTTTTCGTTAAGCAATAGACAGAAACCAAGTTTACTTGGGGTTATGTTATTGCGAGAAAACGACTAAATTTATTGAACGTCTTAAGTAGCGAGAGCAAAGGCCAAACTTGTTTGGAATTTGCCGAGTCACGAAAAACGACTAAATTTATTGAACAATTAATCCCGGCCCTTTGTTCCGGATTTACTCGATATCCTTTTTGATAACGGATTGAGAAGACAAAAATTATATAATATCTGCTGTAATCGGCTTATTTTTTCACCGGCACACTTTTTTTGTCATATTGTACAAGATAGTAAGCTATTCCCGTTAAAGCAACCAACGGGAGGGGTGCAACCAATGGAGGCCAATTCATTAGATGATTCAAAGGAGGATATACAAATACAGATGCAAGCAGCATGGATAAAGGAATATACCACCTCCGCGGGAAGTAAAACAAGTATATAACAGAAAACAAATCGGCAGGAAAGAAAAACCTGTCATGCATCTTCGGAAGGAAGTAAGGTATCAATATCAGGAAAAACAAGATAATTTCCAACCAGCGGGAAGAAGAATCGAACCGGACATACCTAGATATATAGTAGCAGGCGAAAACTATTAATGATATCGTGAAAATCAACCCTAAAATAGTCACTACATCATAATAATCGTTCGAAATCCAGGCATACAGATTAGGGGCATTCATATTCAAATAGGCATAATTAGAGCCTTGTTTCAGATAAGTCGTTAAAAGATCGTTTATTCCCCTGCCTGCAATCCAGGCTGGGATAACAGAAAGAAAATAGACCGCCGGAATATACAAAAAATACAATATACTCAACTCTTTTTTATAACAGAGAATCAATAAAACCGGAGCAAAAAACATCGCCTGCAACTTGAAAGAAAAAGCAATGGAAAAAAAGAGAAATACATAATGATAGCGTCTTTTCAGGCAATAATAGGCGGCTATCAACAAAAATGTGGAATAAATCACATCGCATTGCCCCCATCCCGAACTATTCAGAAAAACAGTAGGAGTAAACAGAAAAAAAATCATAGCAGTAACCGGTATGTACGATTGCTTTCCGTAACGCACCCTAACGGTTTTGTAGACAAAATAAGCAGCAATATAATCGAATATTACCGAAACCAGTTTAATCGCATATATTTTCTTTACCGGTAAAAAAGAAGCCAGGGTCAGTAAATAGAGATAAGGCATCTGGTAGTTATGGAAGCGATCTTTCAGGCTCAGGAAGAAACCGTTATTCACAATATAATCATACCAGAGAGATAAAAATCCCCGGTAATCACCCGATTCGGTATTAAAAAGGGATAAGCGTAACAATAACGATAACGCAATAAAAAAAATCACTTTCCAAAATGTAGCTTTCTGGAAAAATGACCGGGTGACAGATTGCAACTTCAGTTCAATGTTACTCATTCATCCTGTTTTTATAACAGTAAACAACAAAAATATGATTTTTATTCTGCTCTGCAATATTCAATTCTGTTTTTTTTGATATTTTTTTTCAGTTATTTATTTGCACACAATTATCCATTGTGTATGCTGATCCGAATTTCATTATGCAAAACGAATATACATTTATTTCAACAAACAACTAAAACGATTGGAGGAAGACGTGGATAAAACATAAAATATATTTATATTTGGACCAAATATAAATACCTGATGAATAACAAAACCATACTTATAACCGGAGCGGCCGGATCTCATATTACAGAGATACTTCCCGGATGAGAAAGGAATTGCTCCCATCGCTAAAATACAGGACATTCGAAGATGGCCTGGAAATTTTTTAATGACAGAATTTTATCTATCTATCCATTTATACAATGTGTATCATGAATAAAATTTCTTATTTTTTTCTTTTGGTCATTTGTTTTTGCTGCTGCAAAAATGTTTCCGGACAAAGACCCGTCGATTCGGAAAAACTGGAGTTCGACAGCACATATACAACAATCCATGTATTGGTAGCTTTATGCGACAATCAATATCAGGGAATCGTGCCTGTTCCCAAGAAAATAGGCAATGGGCAGGATCCGGACAACAACTTGTACTGGGGATGCGGTTACGGCATCCGTACTTTTTTCCGCCAAAGCCCGGAATGGAAAGAAATCAAACGATATTCTCCAAACGATATCGTATTACAAAGAATCATTTTCGAGCACAAAACCCATAAATATTATTTAGTAGCCGATGCTTATGATGGAAAAGAAATCAAACAATGCACCAAAGATTTCCTTTATTCCTGTTCAGGACAAAAAAAAGACACCCTGCATATTGACAGCCGGGTTATTGGAATCGAGGGAAATTCCAGATTACTTGCCTATATCGGGCATGACGGATTGATGGATTTTTCGTTAAAAAACACCTATACACCTGCAGATGATTTTCGCCGGGATGCTATTATTCTGGCGTGTATCAGTAAGAAATATTTTGCTCCGTTCCTCCAATCTGCAAAAGCCTATCCACTGGTTTGGACTACAGGATTGATGTGCCCGGAAGCTTATACTTTACATGATGCTATCAGTGCCTATATCAAAGGAGGAAATCCGGAAAGCGTGAGAACAAGTGCGGCAAAAGCCTATGCCAAATATCAGAAGTGCGGGGAAAATGCGGCGAGAAGGTTGCTTGTAACAGGATTCTAAAATTTATGAAGAAAATTTCACCTAACGATACCCATTATATCGTATCCGGAGACGCCCGGATCTATATAGAATGCTATGGAAACAAAAAACACTCTGTCCTTTTGTTCTTACATGGTAACGGAGAAGATTTGCATATTTTCGATCCTCAGATTTCCTATTTTTCAAAAAAATACTATGTAATCGCAATAGATAGCCGCGCCCACGGAAAATCGGAAAGAGGGAAACTCCCTCTGGATTTCAATACCCTGGCAGGTGATGTGCTGTCCGTGTTGGATGTCCTTCAAATTAAAAAGGCTCACATTCTCGGGTTTAGCGATGGTGCCAATACGGCTCTTCATCTGGCATTACTATCTCCGGAGCGTTTGCAATCAATGATTCTGGTAGGAGCCAATTACAATTCGTCAGGACTCCGTTTTCTTATACGCATAGAAATTTATTGGGTTTATCTGTTCTTGTGTTTTGCTGCGGTATTTTCAACAAAAGAAAAAAGAAAAAAAGAAATATGGAATCTGATGGTACACCATCCGAAGCTACAAACAGGCGATATTGACCGGATTAAGACTCCCTGTCTGGTGGTAACAGGAGAAAACGACATGGTGACTCAAAAGCAGAACGATGAGATACACCGTTCTATTATCAATTCCGAACGGATTATCCTTCCCGGAGCAGATCATTTTCTTACCAGTAAAAAACCGGAAGAATTTAACAGGATAGCGAGCGATTTTCTGGATAGAATCAAACAAGAAACAGCAAATGACAAAACTTGATGAAAAATTTTTCCGGAGAGATGTTTTATTAGTCGCTCCGGACCTGCTAGGCAAAATTCTGGTCCGCCGTTTCGACGACGGGCACGAAGAGCGCTTCCGTATTACAGAAACAGAAGCTTACCGGGGAGAAGAAGATAAAGCCTGTCATGCCTGCAAAGGACGAACCAAAAGAACCGAAGTGATGTATCATGAAGGAGGAAAAATATACGTTTACCTGATTTATGGAATGTACTGGATGCTGAACTTCGTCACCGGCCATGAAAATGATCCGCAAGCAGTATTGATCCGGGGCATCCGGAATTTTTCAGGGCCGGGACGTGTAGGCCGGAAATTACAACTGAATGCCGGATTTTACAGTGAAAACTTATGCTCCGGAAGGATCTGGCTGGAAGACGATGGGTATACCCCGGAATATACCACTACTCCCCGGATCGGAATAGCTTATGCAGAAGAATGGAAAGACCTGGAATGGAGATATATCGCAAAGGAATAGTATAATCTCAAAAAACAATAGATATCAACGGGATTGTCCGGACACATCGCATAAAAAAACCCGGAAGGCAATTTCCGGGTTTTTTTATAATACTTCAGATACAGATCAGAACATATACCTGATACCCAGGCAGAATGAACCGCTATATCCTTCACTATTGGTAAAACCGATATAAGGATTATAATCCAGTGTTAACTGCAGGGGAATTTCCGAGAAACGATACTCGATACCCACTTGTCCGGCTACTCCTACGGATACATAATCATCTGCATTTTTGAAATTAAGATATCCTACAGATGCTCCCGGAGCCGCATACCAGTTAAAACCACCCTGGATGTTCCACACCCATTGATAGTATCCGGAAAGAGAAAAACCGTTGTATCCATCTCCACTGCTGAATCCAAGGTCTAATTCCAGACGGTTGTTGGAACTCAATGCTTTTTGGTAAGAAAACTCTACATCTACACCAGATATATTACCGGTGCTTCCTCCTAATTTAAGCCCCAAAGCATTAGGACTCATTTCCTGGGCCGAAAGCCCTAAAGTACAAATAACGGCAATTGCCAGAGACATTAAAACTTTTTTCATACTTGCTAAGTATTAAAATTAATAAAAACGTTGCTGCAAAGATACGAATTATTTTGTACTCCGGCCGGTAGAAATTTTAAAAACCGTTAAAACAATGATTGAGAATTAACTTGGAACATAAATCTTTCCAAAAAGAATGTTCTGATTTATAAAATAAACATGCGTTTTTATTAATCACTATTTCAGACTCTTGCCAGGAAAGAAAAATCATCTTTTTCCGCCAACTCCACCGTTTCCATTCCATATCTGAAAATCCGGGCACTGCGCTTTCCTATCAACCGTAGCCGGCCGTTTTCATAATTCAGAAGGGTACCTTCCCTTAATCCGACCACATATACATCCTGGTTGAGTGTAATGAATTCCATGATCCGGTCTTCGCGGGTTTCTCCTCCCAAACCTTCCGGATGAGCATCCGTATAGTGGGGATTGATCTGGAAAGGTAGAAGATTCAATGTATGGAAATCAACCGGTTGGATAATAGGCATATCGTTGGTAGTTCTGAGTGTTGGACAAGCAATATTGCTTCCTGCACTCCAACCGATATAAGGAGTTCCTGCGGATACTTTCCTTCTAATAGGCTCTAACAGATGCTTTTCCTGTAACATCTTTACCAATTGCCAGGTATTCCCTCCGCCTACAGCAATAGCCTCTGCCTGTTCAATGGCTTTTACAGGATCTGCAAAATGATGGATACTTTGTATCTCATAGCCGATTTCACAGAAACGTTCACCAACCTTTTTTTCATACTCATCATAACTGAAAGAAACAGCTGCATAAGGAATAAACAGGACCCTGACGGATTTTTCTCCCAAAAACGATCGGATATGAAGCTTCGGATATTCCAGATAAGCTTCTCCGGGATTTGTAGAATTACTCAATAATAACAATCTCATAATTTTGCATTTTATCAAACACAAAATTATGAATTAAGAGTTAAGAATTAAGAGTTAAGAGTTATATTTTTCGATATTTGTCAAAATTAAGTCTCTGTACCTGTAAAAAGACAGAAAATAAATCCCCCATGCCAGGGATTGAAGAATCACAACTCTTAATTTTTAATTTTGTTTTTTCGTCCCTGAAAATATTCATTTGGTCGAAAAACATTTTAACATAAACCATATCCCCCATACATTTGTTGAATAAATTTAGTCGTTTTCTCGCAATGGCATTATCAAAATAAATTTTACTTCTGCTCATTGCTTAGCGAAAACATGCTGTTTTAGATTCCTATTTTCTTTGTAATTTTAATAGTCTGTTATTTAGATATGAAAAAGATTGTTTTAGTTTCCTTATCGGTTTTATTTCTACTGCCTGTGAAGGCACAGGATGCATCACAAACCATCAGAAAATTTACTTTGGAACAGTGCCTGGATTATGCTTTAGGCAACAACTACAACCGGCAATCGCTCAAACTTTCGGAAGAGGCCTCGGAAGACACATGGCAACAATCGAAAATGGAGCGATTGCCTTCTCTAAGCGCTTCACTCGGAGAAAATTTTAGTAGCAGCAAAGATAATTCGTCGGCCTGGAACGGAAATTACGGGCTGAATGCCGGTGTAACGCTCTATCAGGGAGGAAGCATCAGTAATACGATTGAACAGAATAAACTGAAAATGCAACAATCGGTCTATAAAACGTCCCAGTATGAAAACGACCTGACCATTCAGATTCTGCAGGCTTTTTTGAGTGTTTTAGGGAATGAGGAGTTGATGAAATACCAGGAAGCAGTAGTTAAGGCAAGTGAAGAACAGTCAAAACAGGGAAAAGAACAATACAAAGCAGGAAAAATATTAGAAAGCGATTACCTGCTTCTGGATGCGCAATACGCCAACGACAAAAACAATGTTACCGATACCCGGATCAGCAGGGATAACAGTTTGTTGAACCTGAAAAGTCTGCTTTCAATGCATCCGGAGGAAAACCTCGAAATCGTTTATCCGGATACATCTTCGATAACGGCCATGTCTGTACTCCCTACCAGAAGTTATGTAATGGAAAGGGCAGTACAAACACTTCCGGATATAAAAATCAGCCAATATAATGTGGATATTGCCAATGTCGGTGTTAAATTAGCAAAATCCGGATATTATCCTTCCATTTCCTTAAGCGGGAGCATCGGAACAGGGCATATCAACGACTTTTCCAATTACGGGAATCAATTATCCGATCGATTGAACGAGCAGATCGGAGTTTCACTGAGTATTCCTATTTTTGATAATAAACGGACAAAATCGAAAGTCACACAAAGCCGTATTGCCGTGAAACAAGCTGAGTTGGATCAGAAACAGACAGAACTGGATATACTGCAGAATGTTGCGACAGAATATCAGAATGTGGTTTCGGCATCTAATAAATACCAGACTACAGATGTCCGCCAACAAGCTTATCTGAAAACATACGAAGTGTATAATGCACAATTCAAGGCCGGTGCAATTACTGCAGTCGACCTGCTCCAACAACAAAATAACTATATCAGTGCCCTGAACGATTACATCCAGAGTAAATACGGATTCATGCTGAAACGTAAAATACTCGACGTGTATATAGGTGAAAAAATAGTTATGTAAGTGTAAAAAGAAAAGTGAAAAATTTAATTATATGAGAAAGAAAATAATTATTATCAGCATCACCGGACTCCTTGCTGTTATCGTCATTGTGTTTTTCTTGATAGGTGCAAGAAAAAAAGAGGTTGTATTCAATACCGCAACAGTAGAAGAACAAACAGTGGAAACTACTGTTACGGCTACAGGTTATGTACAACCGGTAGATAAAGTGGATGTCGGTACGCAGGTTTCCGGTGTGATCGAAAAGATCTATGTGGATTATAATTCGCAGGTAAAAAAGGGTCAGTTATTGGCAGAATTAGACAAATCCACTTTGAGTGAAAAACTTTCCCAGGCTAATGCCAGTCTGTCGAGTGCTCAAAGCGACCTGACCTATGCCCGGCAGAATTACGATCGTACCAAGCAATTATATGATGTCAGTGCTGCTACGGAAGCCGCATACGAAGACGCTGTCAACCGCCTGGAACAGGCCAAGACCAGTGTAGCCAATGCCAAGGCCAATGTACATCAGGCACAGGTGAACCTGGCTTATGCGGAAATTTATTCACCGATCGACGGGGTGGTACTCGCCCGCTCGGTAGAACAGGGACAAACAGTGGCTGCATCATTCAGTACACCGACATTATTCACCATTGCCAACGACCTCAAAAAAATGCAGGTGGAAGCCAATGTCGATGAAGCCGATATCGGTCAGGTAAGACTGGGGCAAAAAGTTACTTTCACTGTAGATTCATATAGCGAGGATACATTCGATGGAACCGTATCACAAATCCGTCTGCAACCCACCGTAACCAATAACGTGGTAACCTATACCGTTATCATCGAAGCTCCCAACCCGGAAGAAAAACTCTTTCCGGGAATGACGGCCAGTGTTTCTATCATCACTCATTCGGAAACGGGTTTGGTAGTTCCTGCAGAAGCCCTGCACTTCGAACCGACTCCGGAAATGTTTTCGAAGAAGAAAGAAGAACCGGCAAAACCAAAAACGGAAAATCATGCCCGGCAAAAAAATGTTTGGCTCCAAACTCCGGAAGGAATGCATCCGAAAACCATTCAAACAGGATTATCCGATGGGATTCATACAATCGTTTCCGAGGGATTATCCAAAGGTGACACCGTAATTCTTTCGGCATCAGTTGAGAAAAAAAGCAAAAAAAATACCGAAGCGGCAGCCAATCCGCTGATGCCGAAACGGCCTTCAAAAAAATAACCCGGTCAAATCTGCACAGCATATCTTTAAACGTTTTCGTTAAGCAATAGACAGAAACCAAGTTTACTTGGAATCTGTTATTGCAAGAAAACGACTAAATTGATTGAACAATGGACAATAACATCATCCGAATAGATCAGCTTCGCCGGACTTTCCAGGTGGGAAGTGAACAGGTGCATGCCCTGAAAGGAATTTCTTTTTCCATCGATGAAGGAGAATTCGTGAGCATCATGGGCACAAGCGGCAGTGGAAAATCTACCCTGCTGAATATCCTGGGTTGCTTAGACCGGCCAACTTCCGGAGAATATTTTATAGACGGGATAGCTATGAGTCAACGCACAAAAGACGAACTATCCACGCTCCGGAACCGGAAAATAGGCTTTGTTTTCCAGTCGTATAACCTCCTGGCCCGGACTTCTGCTTTGGAGAATGTGGAACTCCCTCTATTATATAATCCTGCGGTTTCAAGTAAGGAACGCAGGGAGCGGGCTATACATGCCCTGGAACAGGTAGGACTGCAAGACCGGATGGAACATATGCCGAATCAACTTTCCGGAGGACAACAGCAACGGGTGGCTATTGCCCGGGCATTGGTCAACGATCCGGTAATTTTATTAGCCGATGAAGCAACCGGGAACCTGGATACCCGGACCTCTTATGAAATTATGAGTTTATTCCAAGAGTTGCACGCCGGAGGGAAAACGATCGCTTTTGTTACACATGAGCCGGATATTGCCGTATTTACCTCGCGTACGATCCAATTACGTGACGGGCACATTGTAAAAGACATAGCCGTGATTCCCCAATCGGCAAAAGCCGCCCTGGCTACTCTGCCGGTAAGTGAAGATTATTAAAATCAACTGCACATGAACATTCTGAATCTTTTAAAAATAGCAATAAAAGCCCTGATGCGTAATAAAACACGGGCTATGCTAACCATGCTGGGAATTATTATCGGTATTTCTTCGGTGATTGCGATGGTCAGCCTCGGACAAAGTTCATCAAAAAGCATCAACGACCAGATCTCCACAATGGGAACGAATCTGATTATGGTGATGCGTGCCAGCCAACGCCAGGGAGGAGTAAATGTCGGATCAGGAAATGTGCAGACACTCACGGAAAAAGATGTGGATGCTATTATGCACCAGGCAAAATACGTTAGTATGGCTTCTCCGGTAGTCAATGCCTCGGGACAGTTGGTCAACGGAGCGAATAACTGGCCGGGAAGCATCCAGGGAGGAAATTCCGACATTCTGAAAATCCGTAAATATGAAATTGCCTCCGGGACTAATTTTACCGAACAGGACGTGCGGGCAGCGGCTAAAGTCTGCCTGGTAGGAGAAACCGTCGTCGAAAATCTTTTCCCGAATGGAGAAAATCCTATCGGACAAACCATCCGTTTCGGAAAAATACCCTTCAAGATTATCGGGGTATTGGAACCCAAAGGACAAAATCAAATGGGACAGGATCAGGACGATGTGGTGATCGCTCCTTATTCCACTGTCCAAAAAAGGATATTGGCTATTACATACATTCATATGATCATGGCTTCCGCACAATCGGAAGAGGTGGCATCACTCGCAACAGACGAGATAGAAACTATTTTACGCAAGGAGCACAAATTAAAAACCGGACAGGAAGACGATTTCCAGGTACGTACCCAACAGGAAATGCTGCAAATGATGAATTCCGTAAGTGGTTTTTTAACGGTATTGCTGGCTGCTATTGCATCTATTTCATTGGTAGTCGGAGGAATAGGAATTATGAATATCATGTACGTCACCGTTACCGAACGCACCAAAGAAATCGGTCTACGTATGTCGATCGGAGCCCGCAACCAGGATATTTTGCTGCAATTTTTATGCGAAAGTACCATTCTCAGCCTGATAGGTGGAATTATCGGTATCCTTTTAGGATTGGCGCTATCGTATGTGGCTTCGAGTATGCTGGGCTGGCCGTATATTGTCAGCGCTCCGGCAGTCGGAATCTCCTTTTTAGTTTGTGCGGCAACCGGTATCTTCTTCGGTTGGTATCCGGCGAAAAAAGCGGCATCGCTCGATCCGATCAATGCCTTAAGGTATGAATAATCCCGGTTATTTCATCATCGATTCGTTCTGGAAATCGTAATAAGTATCTTTCATCAATTCCGTCAATGTCAACTGATAATTGATATAGGCTCCTAAATGAGTTGTGTAGGCATTATTCAAACGGTTCCTTTCCAAAGCCAGTGACTGGCTGTCGATATCCCCGTCGGAAAAACGCTGACGGGTGATTTCAAAGCTTTTTTCGGCCACTGATACGTTTTTTTCAAGTAATTGCAATCGTTTTAAATTGCTTTGTACACTGGATACCAGGTTCCGGACTTTGGTTTCTATTTCTCGTTCCACTTCTTCTTTTCTGTAAGTATTCTGTTTCAGACGGGCCTCTGCAGCCCTGACCATTGAACGGTTTTCTCCCCAATCCAAGATGGGAACGGATATGGTAAACCCGACGCCATAACTGTAAGGCCGGTCAATCATATTCCTGTAAGAATAGTTAATGGAGTTTGAAAGAGAAGAGTAAATATCCTCTTTATAGGGATCGGTATATGCACCTTCTTTACCCCAGTAAGCATTGATTTTACTACTGATCATTCCATTGGCTTTCTGTTCTTTGATCGTCAATTTTTGGAGCTCGATCTGAATTTCCTGCTCCCGGATTTCCAAACGATTCTCCAATGCCAGGCTAACCGCTTTCTCAGGATCAATAGCAACGATTTTATATTTCATTTCACTATTCAAAATAACACTGTCGGTCAGATTTATCCCGAGTGATTCTTTAAATGAATTTAATGACGACGACTGGCTAAGGATTGCGATATCGTAACTGCTGTGAGCCTCAGCCAGATCCACTTCCATTTGCAAAGCATCCACTTCCCGGATCAAGCCGGCTTCATATTTATTTTTCGATATTTCAAAAGCCTCCGTTTGACGTTCCAGGTTTAAATAAGCTATTTCCACACTTTTCTGCAAGGATAATAAATTATAATATGACCTGCTAATCAGATAAATCAGCTCCAGTTCTTCTCTTTTCAATGACTTATTGGATTGTTCATATGCTAATTGTGCCTTTTTAAGGGTAGATTTGATATTGTTGTATCCATAAAATGCATCTAAAGGTTGCTCAAAACCTATACGTGTACTCATATTCGATGATCTTTTTTCATTTTTCAGGTCATCGAAGGCAGATAATTTATTTTCAACATATATGCGTCCATCAGTCGGAAGCGGTTGGTTAATAGTGAGGTTGCCGTTATAATTCAATTGTTTAACCGAGTAATATGTAGCTGTTGTATCCGGCGTAGTACGTATTTCTTCGGAATATTGGGGTGCAGTGATATTCAGGTCTATATGGGTCTTCAGCCTGTTAGTGATTGTCTGCAAATTGTATTCTGCAATTTGCAGACTTTGTTTTAATTGTAACATCCTATAACTTTTCTCCTTAGCAATTTCAATACTTTGCTCCAAAGTAAGATGATACGTGTCAGATCCGGATACGGAACTGCAAATGACTGAGATCAGGACTGCTACAACTATTTTTTTCATACTCAATTGATTTATATGTCCTTGCCTTAAATTATATAATCCGTTTCTTATTCCCGTTCAACCGGTCGGAATGAATCATCCCATCTTTGATATAGATATTCCGGTTGGCATAATCGGCTATTTCCTGCTCATGGGTAATGAGGATGATAGTGTTTCCTTCCTGGTGAAGGTCATGGAACAGCCGCATGATATCTTCTCCTGTCCTGGAGTCCAAAGCTCCTGTAGGCTCATCTGCCAGCAGGATTCCCGGATTGGTTACCAGAGCCCTGGCTATGGCTACCCGTTGGCGTTGTCCTCCACTCAATTCACTGGGTTTGTGATCGATACGATCCGATAAACCGACTCTTTCCAATGCTTTCAGGGCTCTTTCCCTTCGTTCATGTCCGGGAGTCCCCGCATAAATCAGAGGAAGCTCCACATTCTGCAGGGAATTCAGGCGCGGAAGCAGGTTGAAGTTCTGGAAAATGAACCCGATTTCCTTGTTCCTCATCCGGGAAAGAGCGTCGTCGTCCAGGCTACTCACATCCATTCCATTGAAATAATAATGCCCGCTTGAAGGTGTATCCAGGCAACCAAGAATATTCATCAGGGTAGATTTCCCGGAACCGGAAGGACCCATAATTGCCACATATTCATTCTTTTCGATCCGGAGATCTATATCCTGTAAAGCGGGGATCTCACTTTCCCCGATAGCATAATTTTTTGTCAGTTTTTTGATTTCTATCAACATGGCCTGCATTATTTATTCGTAACGGATGGAGTCGACCGGCTTCAGGTTCGCCGCATTTTTAGCCGGAAGATAACCGAAACTGATACCCACGATCACCGAAAAAGCAAAGGCAATCAGGATGGAATACAGCTGGATGTAGGTTTTCACATCGGTAAAAAAAGAAACAGTCACCGAAAGAGTAATACCCAATAATACCCCGATAATTCCTCCTGTAATACTGATTGCAACAGCCTCGCTCACAAATTGGCTCATGATATCTGCCTTGCGGGCACCGATAGCCCTCCGGATACCGATCTCGCGGGTACGTTCCATGACCGTGGCCAGCATGATATTCATAATTCCTATACCTCCTACAATAAGGGAAATAGCGGCAATGGCCCCTAACAGGAAATTATAGATCTCCTTCTCCTTTTCTTCCTGTTTGAGGAGTTCGTAAGGAATTACAATACTGTAATCGTTATTATTGAAATGATGCCTTTTCAGGATTTCATCGATCAGCCCGGAAGCCTCCACCAAGCGATTGGAATTATCTATCTGCACCGTGATTTGCTGGATCTCGCTCGACAGTTCATTTTCCCGGGTAAAGCGATTCAGGAATGTCGATAAGGGAACATAAACATCCGTATTCAGGTCTCTGGCAGCCAGCTCCCCTACAGTTTCTGTAAAGAGTGTTTTCGATTCGAGCACCCCGATAACTTCCAGCCACTGGTCTTCTATTTTTACCATTTTCCCCAACGCATCTTCCTGTTGGAATAAAGTGGTAGCAGCTCCGGATCCCAGTATACAGACTTTGAGTTTCTCTTTGTACTGGCGATCATCGATAAAATCTCCCTTTTGCGGCTTATAATTCATCATACCGAAAAATGCCGGGGTAATGCCGATAACCGTCGATTTAACCGATTTATCGGCATATTTCACATCTGCCGTAATTTCCGCCTGGGAGGATACATTGACAACTCCCGGAACAATTTCCTTGATCACAGCTCCATCCTGGATGGATAAACCCGGAGAAAATTTTGCCCTGACCTCTTCCAATTCCTCATCCGATAACTTTTTTTCCCGGACAATGACATTATTCACCCCGAGATCCTGGTACTTGGCAATCGCTTCGCGCTTGGCTCCTTCGCCGATAGACAGCATGGTGATAACAGATGCCACACCGAAAATGATCCCCAACATTGTCAGGAAGGAACGGAACTTGTGATCGGCCAGTCCCCGGATTGCTAACCGTATATTCTCTTCATATTGCATGATCAATCGTTTTCTAAAAATTCACAACTAACCGTCATACCCGGCTTCAACCTCTCATCAGGTTTTGCTATTTTCACCTCTACATCGAATACTTTTTCTTTGGATTTCTCATCCCTTCGATGACATAATTTCCCGATATAAGTAATTTCACCGTCAAAAACCACAGCAGGCATTGCATCTAAGCGGATTGCCACCTTCTGTCCTATCCTGATTTTCAGAAAATCGTTCTCATTGATAAAAGTATTCACTTTCATTTTTGCCAGTTCAGGAACATTAGCCAGATTATTACCAAAATAGAGATTATCGCCTATTTTCACCAAGGTACCGGTTCTTCTGTTTTGAGCAATTTGGAATACACCTGAAATAGGAGTCCGCAGGGTAAGGGTAGGTAATATACCATACGCATTTTTAATTTCATCCTGAATTTGTTTCACCCGGATTTCCTGGATTTTCAGATCATTATAATTGATAACTTCTGCAAATTTCAATTTTTTTTCATCCTTGGCAAGCGTTATTTTAGCCTGTTCGAATTCGAGTTCTTTAATTTTCCGGAATCTTTCCGATTCGAATCGGGAAGATTCCAATTCTATTTTTTTAAGATTGAACGACGCAATACCGCTTTTGATATTCGATTCCTGTTCATTCATCCGGTTGTCCTGGTCCACTTTCAGTTTTTCCAGTGAGGCCAGTTGTGTCTCCAGGTTACTTTCGCGTTCGATAATGAATTTTTTGATTTCCGTGGGATCCAATTGAATAATCGAATCGCCGGCCTTCACAATAGCTCCATGTTCCAGAATACCGATCACCCTCATTTCATACCAATAACGGCCATAACGTGGCAAAACAAACGATTGTGAATTCACAGCAGCCAATTCTCCGGTTTCAATGATGGTTTTACCGGCCTTATCTTCCTCTGCGTCTACCCCTTTTTCTCC
Source organism: Bacteroidales bacterium (assembly GCA_031553775.1). Classification (GTDB taxonomy): domain Bacteria; phylum Bacteroidota; class Bacteroidia; order Bacteroidales; family Azobacteroidaceae; genus JAISFI01. Next base: position 181,472 of record JAVBLA010000005.1, on the reverse strand, counting down.
CCGGTTACAGGCTATAAAGCAACATGTAATAGAAAAGAAACAGATCAATGACAAACGGGAAATAAAGAATAGCCGGTTGTTTTCATCCTTTTGAAAAATAAAATGCAAATATTTCATCATTTCTTCTCTTTTGCTTTTTCTTCTTTAGTTTTCTCTCCGGCAAAAGGATCGGTTAAAGCTACTTTATCTTTTTCCTTCAATCCTTTCGTGATAACAATGTAATCGGAATTGGAAGATCCGGTTTCCACTTCTGTTTTTTCGTATCCGCCGGATGTTTTCCTGTAAACGAAGGTTTTTCCTTCTTCAGAGCGGACTGCATCGATGGGAACATAAAGAACATCTTCGATTTTGTCAATAATAATACGGCAACTGACGGTCATGCCTGGCAATAAATTTTTATCGGCTTCATTGATCAGTATTTCCACCGGAAAGACCTTGATTTTAGTCGACTTTTCTTTATTTATGGCTAAATTGGCCACCGCGTTTACGGAACCGGTAAAAATACTGTCTGAAAAAGCATCCGGCTTGATTTCCACCCGAAGGCCTTTGATTATTTTGGCTATATCGACTTCATTGATGTTGACTGTGGCTTTCAACGCCGACAAGTCCGGCAATTGAATCAACGGAGAGCCGGCCCAACACTGGTCGCCTACCTGAAATTTATTTCCGCTACTCCAATTCCGGTTGATGATGGCAATTCCCGGAGCAGGAGTTACCACAAGAAGTTTCTCCAGGGTTTCATACGCTTCTTTCAACCTGGATTTATCCTGTTCGATAGAAAGATTCTTCTGTTTGATCTCTTCTTTTTGTATCTTGATCCGATTCTCAATTTGTTCTTTGGCTTTTTCAAGTGCAATATCGGCTTTCTCCAGATTTAGCTGTATTTCTTTTTTCTTGATATTCGATTCGTATCCTGCCGATTCGAAACGGATTTTTGATATTTCCTGCGAAATCCGGGTTATTTCGTAATCGGCCTTCAGTTCTTCCATATCAGACTGTTGCTGTGCATTGATCTTTTCCAGTTCTGCTTTGCTGATTTCCAACCTGGATTCGGCTTCTACAATTCCTTTCTGCACCTCAGAGGGATCGAAAACGAGCAAGGTATCTCCAGCTTTTACTTCTTGTCCGTCTTTCACTATTTCCGTAATTTTGAGGTTTCCATATCTCCATGAAATATTGGGAGATGCCAGATGAATGGAACGGATAGCCTCTATTTCTCCTTCTTCGTGTATATCTAAATAAAGAGTTCCTTTCATTACCGATCCTACGGGAACATCCTGTTGTGTTTCTTTCTTTTTGCAGGAACCTGCCAGAACCACAATCAGTAAAAGAAAAAGAAAAACTGAATTTTTCATGGATAGAATATATTTTTGTTTTACACTCATAATAGAAAATTAAAAGTTAGAATCGATATGCCATTTCATTAATTTATGCCGTTTCGCTATCGAATCCGACAACAATGAAGTTCCTTTTAGCATAGACGATGGAGGCCTTGTCAGCGCAATCGTCTCTTTTCTCCGGAGTCCGGAAGATACAACAGCTTCTTTGGGCGATGAGAGGCCGGTTTGTATCTGCCTCATCTCATACGATTTGTTCCTTTTTACAAACACCACTTTCATCGAATCTTCTTCAAAAATGGCAATCTGAGGAATGACAATCGTATCTTTCACCTGTTTCAACAAAATCCGGCAATTAGCGGTAAATCCCGGTTCCGGAAGGGCGGTCATACTATCTACCGAAGCTTCTATCTCAAAAAATTTCACTTTGGAGCCTTGCTTCTGGGGTTGGCCGATAGGTGCTTTTTTCAGGATCTTACCCCAGGCTGTGTGATCCGGCATAGCATCAAAAGTATAGTGGATCGAATCATTCACACTGATCAGCTTGAAATCTTTCTCAGATGCCAGGATTTTTACTTTCATTTGTGCCAATTCCGGAATAATTACCAAAGGCATATTACTCCATACCAGATCTCCTACCTGGTTCTTTTGCCAGGTCATAAAATTACGGGACCTGATCGCCATTCCTTTTTGGGGAGATCTTAACGTTAATTCTTCCAACCTATCCTTAGTGTACTGGATCCGGTTGTGAAAACGTTGAATTCCCAATTCCTGTTTTTTGATTTCCGATTGCTGGATCACCCGGAGAGCCTGTAACTTTTTATCATACCGGATCTTTTCAATAGATACTTTTTCCAATTCCAGTTCTTTGATTTTTCTTTGTGAGGGAGTGAGGTAAGCCAACTGCAGGGAATCTAATGCAGCAATTTTCGTATCAGCATCGTTATTTTTGACCTGGGCTTCCAGCAAAGCATACTGGAGGTTTAAATCGGCTATTGTTTTACTCAGGTCGGCTTCGGCATTTTCCAGGCTGGTCTGTAATTCATCATAGCTGGTTTGTAATTCCTTCATCTCTATGGTACACACCACATCTCCTTCTTCCACATAAGTCCCGTCTTCAACAATAAAAGTAATAGTACCCTCCAGATCCCTGGGGCATACCAAAGTGGTCGACTTTACCGGTTCCACAAATCCGTCTATGGTTAAAATATCTTCAAAATCCCGGCTTGAAACAGAATAAGTCAATAGATTTGTATCTCCATGGGAACATGAAGAAAGAAGCAAGAGTAATATCAGGTATAAAATAAGGTTGAATCGGGATGTTAACACAAAAAATGTATTTTATTTAAAACCTATATCATCGCATATTACTGTTTTTCTATTATCCTAAATCTCCCAAATGAAAAATACAGATTACAGAAATGTACTGATTCAGTTCTTCTTACCTGCATTTGTAACTTTGCTGGATTCAGGCTTGTGATTTAAACGTGCAAGATAAGTCTTTTCGGATAAAAAAGACAAATGATAAACATTTTTTACGTTATGCAAATGAAAATTAGGAGATATAGAAATACATAAGTTCCAGCTCACAATAACATATCATCTCCAGTTTTTCCCCATACATTTCCCTCAATCGATAAAACTTTTTACCTTTGCGTCCTCATACGATATAATCAGAAAAATCATGGAGTATAATTTTAACGAGATCGAGCAAAAATGGCAGGAATACTGGAAAAGAAATAAAATTTACCAGGTAAAAGAAGATCCTGCCAAACCGAAGTATTATGTCCTGGATATGTTTCCTTATCCTTCCGGAGCTGGTTTGCATGTGGGACATCCGCTAGGGTATATCGCTTCCGATATCTATTCCAGATTTAAAAGATTACAGGGTTATAATGTCCTCCATCCGATGGGTTATGACGCATACGGACTTCCCGCAGAGCAGTATGCTATCCAAACAGGTCAGCATCCGGCCATTACTACCAGAAACAATATCGCCCGCTACCGGGAGCAATTGGATAAAATCGGATTCTCTTTTGATTGGGACCGGGAAATCCAGACCTGCGAGCCCGGATATTATAAATGGACCCAGTGGGCATTCGTAAAAATGTTCCATTCGTATTATTGTTATGACGCACAACAGGCCCGCCCGATTGAAGAATTGATAGAAGTATTCAGAACCCAGGGAACCCAGGATATGAATATTGCCTGTTCGGAAGAACTGAGCTTTACGGCAGATGAATGGAATAATAAGTCCGAAAAAGAACAACAGGAAATATTGCTGAACTACCGGATCGCTTACTTAGCAGATACCATGGTTAATTGGTGTCCTGCCTTAGGTACGGTATTAGCTAACGATGAAGTCAGCGAAGGGGTTTCCGTTCGCGGGGGACATCCTGTGGAACAGAAATTGATGCGTCAGTGGAGCCTCCGGGTATCCGCCTATGCACAACGCCTGCTCAACGGATTAGATCAGGTAGACTGGACCGATTCTCTCAAAGAGACACAGAAAAACTGGATCGGACGAAGCGAAGGGGCCGAAATCCACTTCAAAATCAAAGATTCGGATGTGGAATTTACCGTTTTTACAACACGGGCAGACACTATCTTCGGTGGTACCTTTATGGTGCTGGCGCCCGAATCGGATTATGTAAAACAGGTGGTTACTCCGGCACAACAGGCCGAAGTAGATGCCTACCTGGAAAATGTGAAACGCCGGACGGAACGCGAACGGATCGCCGACCGGAGGGTAACGGGTGTTTTCACCGGTTCGTATGCCATCAATCCTTTCAATGGAGAAGCTATCCCCATTTGGATTTCCGATTATGTATTGGCCGGTTACGGAACCGGGGCCATCATGGCTGTTCCGGCTCACGACAGCCGTGACTATGCTTTTGCCAGGCATTTCAACCTGCCCATCATCCCGCTGATCGAAGGATGCGATATCTCTGAAGAAAGTTTCGATGCCAAAGAAGGTATTATGATAAATTCAGGATTCCTGAATGGACTGACCGTGAAAGAAGCGATCGAAAAAACCAAAGAATATGTCCGGGAAAACCAATTAGGTAAGGTAAAAGTGAATTTCCGCCTGCGGGATGCTATTTTCAGCCGCCAGCGCTATTGGGGAGAACCTTTCCCTATCTATTATAAAGACGGAATGCCTTACACGGTAGATGAAAAAGACCTGCCGCTGGAACTCCCGGAAATCGATAAATTCCTGCCGACGGAAAAAGGTGAGCCTCCTTTGGGAAGGGCAAAAAACTGGACGTATAACGGCTATCCGCTGGAACTCTGCACTATGCCGGGATTTGCCGGATCTTCCGCTTATTACCTGCGGTATGAAGATCCCCGTAACGACCAGGCCCTGGTTTCCAAAGAAGCCAACCAATACTGGAAAAATGTCGACCTATATATAGGTGGAACGGAACATGCCACCGGTCACCTGATTTACAGTCGGTTTTGGAACAAATTTCTTTTTGATCTGGGATTGATTTGCGAAGAAGAACCTTTCAAAAAACTGATCAACCAGGGAATGATCCAGGGACGATCGAATTTTGTATACCGGATCAAGGATACCAATACTTTCGTATCCCTGAATCTCAGGGACAAATACGAAACCACTCCTCTCCATGTGGATGTGAACATCGTTTCCAACGACACCCTGGACATAGAAGCGTTCAAAGCCTGGAACCCGGAATACCAAACAGCAGAATTTATCATGGAAGACGGTAAATACATTTGCGGATGGGCCGTAGAAAAAATGTCGAAATCCTACTATAATGTGGTTAATCCGGATATGATTGCCGAAAAATACGGAGCAGATACCCTGCGCCTGTATGAAATGTTCCTCGGACCGCTGGAACAATCCAAACCCTGGGATACCAACGGAATCGACGGCGTACACCGTTTCCTGCGTAAATTATGGAATCTTTTCTATAAAGGAGAAGAACTAAGCCTGAGCGAGGAACCGGCTACTCCCGAAGAACTCAAATCTCTTCACAAACTGATCAAAAAAGTAGCTTACGACATTGAAAACTTCTCTTTCAATACTTCAGTGGCTGCATTTATGATCTGTGTCAATGAACTGAGCAGCCTTAAGTGCAACAAAAAATCAATCCTCGACGAACTGATCGTTGTACTGGCTCCTTTTGCTCCCCATATCGCAGAAGAACTGTGGCATACACTGGGCCATCAAACTTCTGTTTGCGATGCTTCCTATCCGGTATTCAACGAAGAATACCTGAAAGAAAACAGCATCAACTATACGATTTCCTTTAACGGGAAAGCACGTTTTACTTTAGAATTCCCGGCAGATGCCGATCCGAAAGCTATCGAGCAAACAGTACTTGCTCATGAGAGTTCTCAAAAATGGCTGGAAGGTAAAACACCCAAAAAAGTGATAGTGGTACCGGGTAAAATTGTGAATATTGTTGTTTGATTGGTGGATACTCAACATTATTTTCATGTTTTCGTGAAAATATTTTGTTTTTTCCTCCTGTTGAAGCGCCAATATATGAACTCTTCAATTATCTTTGCGTTGAATTTAAAAATTTAAAAGAACATGAAAAATTTAGTAGGAAACTTGAACCAACTTTTTGCAGAATTTGCAAAAGATGCAACAGCACAAGTAGAAAACGGTAACAAAGCAGCAGGTACTCGCGCAAGAAAAGCTTCTTTGGCTATCGAAAAAGCATTGAAAGAATTTCGTAAAGTTTCTATCGAGGCTTCAAAATAACAACAGATTGTTTGTTATTAAAAACAAAATGGGATTAAACAAAATCAATGTTTAATCCCATTTTTTGTTGGAAAGAAAATTACTGCATCTTTTGCGTAATCACTTCAATTCCCTTTTCTTTGAACCGTGCTACGGTATCTTTTTTCTTTTGCTCGCTCCAGGTCCCCATTCCCTGCAGATAAATGGTTTTCAAACTCTTCATTTCCGCAAGAAAATCCGGTAGCTCCGTCAAATACTGATTTCCGGAAAGGATCAATACTTCCAGTTTGGTCAGATTCAGTATTTTCTCGGAAATTTTACCGATACGGTTGTAGCCGAGGTCCAGTCTCACCAGATTGGTTTTTTCAAACACATAATCGGGAATAACCGTCAATTTAGGCGATTGCAGTGCCAGATCGAGTGTATTGGAATCATCCACCTGTTCATCGTTATCCACAAACCTTACGCTTCCTTCTCCTTTTTCAATATTATCCTGGGCCATAATAAAGCCACAGGTAAAGGCAAAGCACATAATACAGATAATTTTTTTCATAACGCATGCGTTTTATAAATGACTAATAAGCTCTTCCATTGCAGCGACGAGTCCGTTAATATCTTTTCCTCCTGCTGTGGCGAAATGCGGTTGACCTCCGCCGCCTCCCTGGATTTTTTTAGCTGCTTCGCGAACCAATTGTCCGGCATTCATTCCCTGAGCTACCAGATCATCAGTAATCATCAGGGTCAGTGTCGGTTTCCCGTCTGCCATTGTCCCGCCTACAAAATACATTTTTTCAGGATATTCCCCCTTCAACTGAAAAGCGATATCTTTGACAATATCTGCCGGGAAGAATCCTTTCACTACAAACAAATTAACACCGTTGACTTCCTTTTTGTTGTCTACAATCATTTTTTTCAAAGCAATGGCTTTCTCCTTAACGTACTCGTCTATCTGTTTTTTCAGATCGGTATTTTCTTCAATAAATTTTTGCAAAGATTGTGCCAAATTGGGCGTATTGTTAAACATCGCCCGCATGTCACGGATCAGATCCTGCTGTGCATAGAAGAAATTTTCGCAAGATTCGGCCGTGATAGCTTCAATCCGGCGAATACCGGCAGCGATAGAGCTCTCTCCGATAATCCGGAAAGTCCCGATCCGCCCGGTGGAAGAAATATGTGTACCTCCACAAAGTTCCACAGAACTTCCGAAACGGATTACACGAACCTCATCCCCGTATTTTTCTCCGAACAAGGCCATGGCACCCATGGCTTTTGCCTCACTGATAGGAACATTGCGATGTTCATCGATCGCAATATTTTCACGGATCCGGGAGGTTACCTTTCTTTCCACTTCGCGGAGTTCCTCATCTGTTATTTTTTGAAAATGTGAAAAGTCGAAACGCAGTATTTCCGGGGAAACAAAGGAACCCTTCTGCTCTACATGAGAACCCAGTACTTCCCGCAAAGCCTCATGCAACAAGTGGGTAGCCGTATGATTGCATTCTGTTGCCGTACGTTTTTTCAGATCAATTTCCGCTCTGAAAACAGCAGTAACATCCGATGGCAATTTCTTTGCCAGATGCACCGCCAGATTGTTTTCGCGTTTGGTATCGAATATTTCGATTATTTCTCCCGATTCTCCGATCAGCCGGCCTTTATCGCCTACCTGACCTCCCATCTCCGCATAAAAAGGTGTATAATCGAGAACAATCTGGTAGAATTCCTGATTTTTTTGTTTAACCTGCCGGTAACGCAGAATTTCCACATCACACGAAGTCGCATCGTATCCTGTAAATTTTGGTTCTCTTTCTTTCAGAACAACCCAGTCGCCGGTCTCAACAGCAGCAGCATTGCGTGCCCGGTCTTTTTGTTTCTGCATTTCCACATCGAACCCAGCCTTATCCACTTCCATTTGTTGTTCCCGGAGGATCAGCTCTGTTAAATCCAGAGGAAACCCATAAGTATCATACAAAGTGAAAGCGCCGGCTCCATCGATGGTATTCTTTCCGTTTGTCCGGGTTTCTTCCATCACTTTATCCAGCAGTTTGATACCGGTTTCCAAGGTACGGAGAAAAGAATCTTCTTCTTCTCTGATCACTTTTTCTATCAGGCCTTTCTGGGCCGACAATTCAGGGTAGGCATCTCCCATAGTATCTATCAAAGCAGGGAGGATCCGGTACATGAAAGCCTTTTTCTGTCCGAGGAAAGTATAGCCATAACGAACTGCCCGGCGAAGGATCCTGCGGATTACATATCCGGCCTTGGCATTCGAAGGCAATTGCCCGTCGGTGATCGAGAAAGATATCGTTCGGATATGGTCTGCAATCACGCGCATAGCTATATCTTTTTTCTGGTCTTCCCCATAAGGGTTCCCGGTAATTTGCCCGATAGACTGGATAATCGGCTGGAAAACATCCGTATCATAATTGGAAATTTTACCTTGTATAGCCATGCACAGGCGTTCGAATCCCATTCCGGTATCGATCACTTTTGCAGGGAGTCCTTCCAGAGAACCGTCGGCTTTCCGGTTAAACTGCATAAACACCAGGTTCCAGATTTCGATTACCTGCGGGTGATCGTGGTTGACAAGTGTTACCCCAGGCACTTCCACTCTTTCGGCATCCGACCGAAGATCTACATGTATTTCCGAACAAGGTCCGCAAGGGCCCGTATCTCCCATTTCCCAGAAATTATCTTTTTTATTCCCATTAATAATCCGGTCTTTCGGTAAATACTTTTCCCAATAACCGGATGCTTCGTCGTCACGTTCCAGTCCTTCGGCCGCGCTCCCTTCGAACACGGTAACATATAGCCGGTTTTTATCTATTTTAAGCACATCCGTCAGGTATTCCCACGACCACTCGATCGCTTCTTTCTTAAAATAATCGCCGAACGACCAGTTTCCGAGCATTTCGAACATCGTGTGGTGATAGGTATCGTGCCCCACCTCTTCCAGGTCATTATGTTTGCCACTTACACGCAGACACTTCTGGGAATCGGCTATCCGGGAATATTTAATAGGAACGTTTCCCAGGATGATATCCTTGAACTGGTTCATTCCCGCATTGGTAAACATCAGGGTTGGGTCGTCTTTGATAACCATCGGGGCAGAGGGAACTATTTTATGATTTTTCGATTCGAAAAAGTCTTTAAAAGACTGGCGGATTTCTTTAGCTTTCATATTTTTCTTAAAATAATTTGCAAAAATACGGCAAATAAATTACTTTTGCCAGTCACGCCCTGAAAAAAAACAGAAAATTAAACGATGAGGAAAGTATATTACCTTTACAATCCGTATACGTTAAATTACGAACGTGTATATCCTTCCTGGAAGCAGCGAATCTGGACGGTATGCCGGCATTTATTCATCGGGGTTTTGATTGGAGTCGGTATTTTTTTCAGCGCCATGCATTTTTTCGGCTCCCCCCGTGAGCAGGAAATGAAAAAAAAGAACCAACTGCTCCAAACACAATACGAAATCCTTTCCCGGCGGATGGATGAAGCGTTTCTGGTATTGAGAGATCTTCAACAACGCGATGATAAACTCTACCGGATAATCTATCAGGCCGATCCGATCCCTCTATCGGTTCGTGAGTCAGGTTTCGGAGGCTCCAATCGTTATGAGGCCCTGCTCAACATGCCCAATGCCCAGTTGGTTGTTTCCACTACCCAGAAAATGGACATGCTCTCCAAGCAATTATACGTTCAGAATAATTCGTATGATGAAATTGTCGGTTTAGTAAAAAACCAGGAAGAACGGTTGAAATGTATTCCCGGTATCCAACCGATCGCCAACAAAGACCTGACCCGGATCGCTTCCGGCTTCGGCATGCGGATGGATCCGGTTTACGGATTTCCCAAGTTCCACGCCGGACTCGATTTCAAGGCTGAAACAGGAATCGAAATATATGCAACCGGAAACGGAGTTGTTACACTTTCCGAATGGAAACAGGGATATGGAAATTGTGTGGTCATCGACCATGGATATGGTTATGAAACACTTTACGGGCATTGCAACACCGTGCTTGTCAGAGACGGACAGCATGTTACCAGGGGAGAAGTAATCGCAACAGTGGGAAATACCGGAAAATCAACCGGTTCGCATCTTCATTATGAAGTACATGTGAAAGGTCAACCCGATAATCCGGCAAAATATTTTTTCATGGATTTGACGCCCGAAGAGTATGATAGGATGTTCCAGATTGCCGAAAATCATGGACAGGTAATGGATTAAATAACAGATAAGAAGAGAAAGAAAATGGCTTTGAAACCGTTTAAAACAGAGAAATTATTTTACTCCATCAGCGAGGTGGCCACAATGTTCGATGTAAACGAATCGCTCCTCCGCTACTGGGAAAAAGAATTCAAAACGATCAATCCGGGTAAAACCGCAAAAGGTACCCGGCAATACAATAGAGAAGACATTGAAGCGATCCGGCTGGTACACTATTTGGTAAAACAGAGGGGAATGACTCTGGCAGGTGCCCGGCAAAAACTGAAAGACAACAAGGAAACTGTTGTAAAAATGGCAGAAATAGTTTCAAAACTTGAAACCATAAAAACAGAACTTTTGTCTCTGAAAGCAGAATTTGACACATTAGACACCAAAGATGCGCTGTAATATCCAAATAAGATGGGAAGAAAGTTGCCGTTTGCGTTGCTTCTGATTCTTTTCTGCTCATGCAGGTATCATCATGTAAAAAGAATATTGACTTCAGCCGAGGCCCTTATTGAGATTTGCCCGGACAGTTCCTTATCTTTGCTGAAAACCATCGAAAATCCCGAAGAATTGAAAAATCCGCAACGGGCGGAATATTTTTTACTCCTCACCTGCACCAGGGATAAATGTAAGCAGGATATTGCATCGGATACGCTTATTTATCAATCGGCCGACTATTATGAGAAAAAAAACGATATCAGGAAATCGGCCTGGTCGCAGTTTTATGCCGGAAGAGTTGCCTATCAAAACAAAGAATCGCAAAAAACGAATAATTATCTCGTTAAGGCCCGGGAAAATGCCTTGAAACTTAATGATTACAATTTATTGGGACTGATTTCCTACGATTTGGGATTTATGTTCCAAAAAGAATTTAATTTCAAACAGGCACGGACCAACTATGATTTGTCGCAATCTTATTTTCTGAAATCAGGAAATAAAAAAAATGCCCATTATATATACGAAGCAATCGGATATTTGTATGTATTGGAAGGGATGCCGAAAGACAGCGCTTTTTTTTATTATCGCAAAGCGCTCGAATATGCCATACAGCAAAAAGATTCGACAGCAGCTTCCAGTATTCTCAAAGGGATGGGAGTCGCTTCGCAGGAAAGTAAAGATTATCATCAATCCCGGATATTCCTGCGGCAAGCCATGCAACTGGACAATAGCGGACAGTTTGAAAATTCTTGTTATGAGCTGTTAGCCAGAACTTATCTGCTCGAATCAAAATATGACTCCGCTTTTTTCTATGCCGAAAAACTACACTCCGCCGATTCTGCCAGTCATGATGCATATTACGATCAACGGTACTACTCCTTACTGTACGAGATTAATAAGCAGGCCGGAAGAAATGCCGATGCACTGAAAAACTACGAAAATTTATCTGCAAACCTGGATGAAATGTATGCAGACAATATGCAGAATTCCGTTGCCGAAATCCGGGAAAAATATCATGCGGAACGCATTCAAAATGCTTATAATAAAATCATTGTCCACCGACAGTTCCTGATTATCGTTATTATCATAGTAATTCTTATCAGTATCATTGTAATTCGTTTCTTTTCTAATCTGGTTAAGAAAAAAAACCTGAATATCATGGAAGCAGAAGATACATTGGAAATGCTGAATAAGATGATTTCCGAAAAAAACGGTATCGATAATCAGTTTAAATCTTTACTGATTGAAAAATTAGATATTGCCAGAAGAGTCGCACAAATGGAACTGGCACCAACCAAAGATCACAACATGTTTCTGAAAAGATACAATGCTGTTTTCAATAAAGACCTGATCAACGTATTGGACTGGGAAAACCTTTATCCTGTGATAAACGACTTGTACAAAGGATTTATAGATAAGATAACTGCGCAGTATCCCGGTCTTTCGGAAAAAGAAATGCAAATGTGTTGTTTGATCCATGCCGGATTTTCGATCAACGAAATCGGATTTATCTTATCTTATACTTATGAATCCGCCCGGGTAAGAAAAGTCGATTTGCGTAAAAAAATGGGTTTTGAAACCAATGCCGAATTTATGGAATTTTTGTCTCAGGAATAAAAATTTATCCCAAAAACCGACCGGAAAAGCCTCCTCTTTTTTAACGTTTATTCACATGTAACATTTTTACTGGTTTTAAAAATATAATACACTGATTATTAATATTTTAAAAAACCAATTGTAACAATTTTTTTTTATATTTTTTGTCGATTTAAAGTCCTTTTCCCCTTAACTTTGTAAAACCTGAATGATCAAAATTATCAGGCAATTTAGCAAAACGTAAACTTTCATTAATATAATAAAAACACCAAGGTCATGAAATCAAAAATGTTAGCAATATCAGTTATCATGTTTGTATGTTCGGTTTTAGTTACAAATGTTTTGGCAGCAGACCCTCCCAGAAGAAAATTAACCGGAAGCGACAAAATGCGTATTAACGGGTATGCTAACGAAAATAAATTAAGGAATGACATCCCGGTTTATTCAGACGATGAAGATGATGTTGTAGAATTCATCCTGTCGGAAATAGAACCCACCCTTAATGAGAATGAATTTGTTATAACTATTATTCCGGTTGAAGAAACCGGAGAATATGAGATACTCATAGGGAATGAAAGTTTAGAGATTGTAGATTGTCTGATCTACTAAAGTGTTTTTGCGATGCGATATCGGGAAAACAGTTGAATTCTTATTTACTTTTCATCGTTTCTTTTTAGAGGATGTCTGTTGAAGACACTCTAAGTATGTATGTATGTGTAAGGGAATTGGGGGAAACTAAGCGTACGTTTTCCCCGATTTTTTGTATGACGGTTTAAGTGAAAAAAGAAGATAACACATCTTTAAACCATCCTGAGACAAGGCATAGATTTAATAATATGTAAAGTCCGGGATGGTTATTTTTTGTACCCCTCCATTGGTCAAGTCATTTTTATCACGTATATTTGCATGGTTATTAGTATTCATTACAGTAGTTTTGCCGTATGATCAAACAGCAGCTTAATCAGCAGCTACAACAAAAATTATCGCCTCTTCAAATTCAACAGATTAAAATGCTGGAATTGAATTCGCTGGAGATGGAAGACCGGATCCGGCAGGAACTGGAAGAAAATCCGGCGCTCGAGCAGGCAGATGATTGGGAAAATCCGGATTCTGAAATATCCGGAGATGACAACTATGCGGAAAATGATTACGAAAACACACGGGAAACAGCTGAAGATATTTCTCTCGGAGATTATCTTACGGAAGATGATATCCCTGATTATAAACTCCAGAACAGCAACTATTATAAAGAACAGCAATATGAACAAATTCCGTATTCCGAATCGGAATCTTTTCAGGAGCATGTTTTGGACCAGCTTCGTTTGCGCGATCTTACGGAAAAGGAATACCTTGTCGGAGAATATCTGATCGGAAGTATTGATGACGACGGCTATCTGCGACGTGAATTTTCGGCAATTACCGACGATATGTTATTCCAGAACGGGCTTGAAGTAACGGAAGAAGAATTGGGAAAAATACTGGAAATTATCCAGGACCTGGATCCTCCGGGTATTGGCGCCCGTAATCTGCAGGAATGTCTATTGCTGCAAATGGATAAAAAGGAACCCTCGCCTGCCTGGGAAAATGCCTATAAAATATTAAGCGAATACTTTGAGGATTTTATTAAAAAACATTATGATAAGATCCAAAGGGGTCTGGGACTTTCGGATGACGATTTACGCGATTGTATCAAGGAAATCATACAATTGAACCCGAAGCCGGGGAATGCATGGGAAAGCGACCTTACATCCAAACTTTCTCAGGTAATCCCTGATTTTGTTGTGGAGAATTCAAATGGGGAATTGGTCCTGCATATGAACAATCAGAATGTCCCGAATTTGAAAGTCAGCCGTGAATATGCGGAAATGCTTACGGAATACGTTTCCAACAAAAAAAACCAATCGGCAGATAATAAAGAAGCCGCTCTTTTTGTCAAGCAGAAATTAGATGCTGCCAAATGGTTTATCGATGCGGTCAAACAACGGCAGGGGACCTTAAAAAATGTGATGTTTTCCATTATGACCCTGCAGCGGGATTTTTTCCTTTCAGGAGACGAAACCGATTTGAAGCCGATGATACTCAAAGATGTTTCTGAACTTTGCGGATACGACATATCGACGATCTCCAGAGTCAGTAACAGTAAATATGTACAAACGGATTCCGGTATTTATTCGCTGAAGTACTTTTTTTCAGAAGGTTTACCCAATGAAAAGGGGGAAGAAGTTTCCACCCGTGAAATCAAGACTATCCTCAAAGAATGTATCAACGAAGAAGATAAATCGACTCCGCTTACAGACGAAAAATTAGTGGAACTCCTGAAGGCCAAAGGGTATGAGCTGGCACGAAGAACGGTTGCCAAATACCGGGAACAATTAGATATTCCCGTGGCTCGTTTGAGAAAAGAAATATAATATTCAAACTATTATCTAAAAATAAAATTATGCAATTTCCGGAAGAACTCAGGTACACCAAAGATCATGAATGGATCAAATTAACAGGTAATGAAGCGGTAATCGGTATCACTGATTATGCTCAAAGTGAATTGGGTGAAATCGTTTATGTGGATGTTCCCACTGAAGGAGAATCCCTGTCGAAAGAAGAAGTTTTCGGAACAATCGAGGCTGTAAAAACAGTGTCCGACCTCTTTTTACCTATTTCCGGCACAGTATCCGAACTGAATGCCGAACTGGAAGATCATCCGGAACTGGTAAATACCGATCCGTATGGTAAAGGCTGGATTATCAAACTGGAAGTCAGTGATGTTGCCGAATACGAAAAACTATTAACGGCTGCGGATTACAAAAAACTCATCGGAAAATAAATGAAACCTGTTGTAAGTATAATCATGGGCAGTACTTCCGATCTGCCCGTGATGGAAAAAGCTGCCAAACTGTTCGATGATTTCGAAATTCCCTTCGAAATGAATGCCTTGTCGGCTCACAGAACACCTGCAGAAGTGGAAGATTTCGCCAAAGGAGCCCAAAACAGGGGTATCCGGGTGATTATTGCAGCTGCAGGTATGGCCGCCCATTTACCAGGGGTGATCGCTTCAATGACCACTCTCCCCGTAATCGGCGTTCCGGTCAATTCCACACTCGACGGCATGGATGCATTGCTGGCCATCGTTCAAATGCCCCCTGGAATTCCGGTTGCCACAGTAGGCATAAATGCCTCCCTGAATGCTGCTATCCTGGCAGTACAGATATTGGCAAACAGCGATGAAAAATTGCAACAAAAATTAGCCGACTACAAGGAAGATCTCAAGAAAAAAATCGTAAAAGCCAATGAAGAATTGGCTACGGTGACATTCAAATATAAAACGAATTGAACCTGTTCAATTACAAACGCCGTACATCGGTAGTCGTCTCCATCGGAAATACACCATTGGGAGGAGATTACCCGATCCGGATCCAGTCGATGACCAATACTTCAACACTGGATACCGGAGCAAGTACGGAACAATGCATCCGGATCATCGATGCAGGTTCAGACTATGTCCGCCTGACCGCACAGGGTGTACGTGAAGCCGAAAACCTGTCGCATATCCATGCGGCTTTGCGGCAAAGAGGATATCAGGCCCCTTTGATTGCAGATATCCATTTTAATCCTAAAGCAGCAGAAACCGCTGCAAAATATGTTGAAAAAGTCCGCATCAATCCCGGAAATTTCGTCGATCCCGTCAAAACATTCAAAACATTTGAATACACCGATGGGGAATATGCTGCTGAAATTGAAAAAATAAGAACACGGCTGCTTCCTTTCCTGGAAATTTGCCGGGAACACCATACGGCTGTCAGGCTGGGAGTGAACCACGGTTCGCTGTCCGACCGGATCATGAGCCGTTATGGAGATACTCCTGCCGGAATGGTAGAGTCTTGTATGGAGTTCCTCCGGATTTTTGTAGCAGAGAAATTTTTCAATGTGGTGATTTCCATCAAATCGTCCAATACAGTGGTAATGGTTAAAACCGTACACCTGCTGGTCGACCGGATGGAGTCGGAAGGCATGTCATTCCCCCTGCATCTGGGCGTAACAGAAGCCGGTGACGGAGAAGACGGACGAATCAAATCGGCTCTGGGTATCGGCGCTTTGCTTTCTGCCGGTATTGGAGATACCATCCGTGTATCACTCAGTGAAGACCCGGAAGAAGAAATTCCGGTTGCCCGCAAATTAGTGGACTATATCATTTCCAAAGAAAATCATCTCTTCATCGATGCACAGGCAGATCCAGCATTCGATCCGGCGTCTATGGAAAGGCGGAAAACCCGCTCCCTGAAAAATATGGGAGGAGATGCTATTCCGGTCGTGGTTGCAGAATGGGCAGGCTCACAAAGTCATGCCTTACAACCATTCTCTGCCGATTACTGGTACCTGAAGGACGGAAATATTCCGGTATCAGATCAGGAAAAGAATTTTATTCTTGATTTTGCCAAATGGAAAAAACAGACGAATAGCTATCCCTTATTCCAGGTTTCGGAAATCTATGCCATGCAGGCTTGTAACAGTCCCCTGAAATTTCTCCGGCTGACATACCAGGATCGCTCCCCGGAAATAGCCGCCTTACTCACAAAAGACACCAGCTTAGCTGTGATTCTCGACACATTCCATCCAAACGGAAGTGCCGAACAACAAGCCTTTTTCCATTGGCTACAAATCAACCGGTGCGATATTCCGGTAATCGTACACCGGCAGTACAACGAAGACCTTACGGAAGATTTACAAATCAAAGCTGCAGCAGATTTCGGATCTGTCCTGCTAAATGGATTCGGAGAAGGGATCATGCTCTCAAACATCGGAAAAATCATGCCCGGGTCACTCCTGTCATGCATGTATGGCATCCTGCAAGCCGCCCGGCTGCGCATCAGTAAAACGGAATATATTTCCTGTCCAAGTTGCGGAAGAACCCTTTTCGATCTGAAAAATACAATCAAACGGGTAAAAGAGGCCACTTCACACCTCAAAGGACTGAAAATCGGAATTATGGGTTGTATCGTGAATGGTCCCGGAGAAATGGCCGATGCCGATTATGGCTATGTAGGTTCCGGGAAAGGAAAAGTAGACCTCTACAAAGGCAAAGAAAAGCTTGAAAAAAACATTCCGGAGGAAGAAGCTGTGGACAAATTGATCCAATTGATCCAAAAATATGGCGACTGGCAACCGGAGAGAATGCCTGATTAAGCACATTTTTACAAAAAAAACACAAAAACCGCCCTTTTATCATTTTTTTTTCTTTAATTTGTGGCTCAGTTGTCATATCAAAGCTGTTTTACAGCCAATTACTCGTTTAGAAATTTGATGTATTATGAATGAAGTCCTTGATCCCAAACTCTCAGCCGAAGAAAAAAAAGCTGTAGAGAACAGTCTGCCAGAAACTCCCGAACAAGAGGAAGTTGAAAACGTTATCAGTGAATCAGAAAGCTTACCGGAAGAAATAACAACTCCGGAAGAAGTAAATGATGTTGTTCCGGAAGAAGCTCTTCCTGAAGGACCTGCAGAAGAACCGGCTACCGAACCGTTACCGGAAGAACCTGTGGCTGAACCAACAGTAGAAACAGTAGAAGATGTGGTTACTGAATCAATCGAACAGCCTGCCCTTGAAGAAGAGGCGGCAGAATTGATCGAACAACCTGCTGTTGAAGAAAAGGCTGAACCAATTCAGCAAATTGCTGCTGAAGAAGTTGCTTCCGAAGAAGCAGTTCCGGTTGCAGAACCGGAAGAAGCACCTGCAACTGCAGTGGAAACTCCTGAGGTTACTGCTCCGGCAGAAGCTACAACGGAACTCATTGATAAATTAACCCGGGAAGAAATCGTAGAACGTTTGCAATCATTGGTAGAGGGCGATGTGGAAACCGTCAGGAATGAAGTGGACTCCCTGAAACAAGCATATTACAAACTCCGGAAAAATGAAGTGGAAGAAGCTAAAAAAGCCTACATGGAAGCCGGAGGCGTTGAAGCTGATTTTCAGGCTCCCATAGACGAAACAGAAACAAAGCTAAAAGAATTACTAACCGGATTCCGGGATAAAAAGGCTTTGCTGCTGGAAGAAGAAGACAAACAGAAAGAGGCTAATCTTGCTGAGAAAAAAGCAATTCTGGAAGAATTAAAAACCTTGATCGACAGTCAGGACGATTTCAATAAAATATACAATGAATTCCGTCGTTTGCAACAACGCTGGAAAGAAATTAAATTAGTTCCCCAATCACAGGTTAACGATCTTTGGAAAGAATATCAGCATTACAGCGAAAAATTCTACGATTTGCTGAAGATCAATAATGAAATGCGGATATACGATTTCAAGAAAAACCTGGAATTAAAAACCACCCTGATCGAAGCCGTAGAAAAACTGGATGCCGAACAGGATGTGGTTTCCGCTTTCCATCAATTACAGAAATTCCACCAGGAATGGCGCGAAATAGGTCCGGTCACTAAAGAATTACGGGAAGATATCTGGACCCGCTTCAAAGAAGCTTCTTCTGTGATCAACAAAAAACACCAGGCTTTCTTTGAAACCCTGCGTGCCGGAGAACAGCAGAACTTAGATGAAAAAACAGCCATTTGCGAAGAAATAGAAAAGATCAATTACGATGAATTGACTACGTTCAAGGATTGGGATGAAAGAAATCAACAGGTCCTCGATCTTCAGCATAAATGGAAAACCATCGGATTTGCACCGAAAAAATTCAACGTTAAAATATTCGAACGTTTCCGGGCTGCCTGTGATGTCTTTTTTCAGAAAAAAAGCGAATTCTATAAATCGGTCAAAGAAAATATGGACTCCAATCTGGAAAAGAAAAAAGCTTTATGTGTCCAAGCGGAAGCTTTGAAAGACAGCACAGATTGGAAGGAAACGACCGAAAAAATGATTGCGTTGCAGAAAGAATGGAAAACTATCGGAACAGTTTCCCGTAAACATTCGGATGCTGTCTGGACCCGTTTTATTGCAGCCTGCGACTACTTCTTCGAACAGAAAAATAAGAATTTTGCCGACCAGAAATCTGAAGAACTGGAAAATCTCCGGCTGAAAAAAGAAGTCATTGAAAAAATTAAATCAATCGACGAAAGTCTGCCGGCAGAAGAAACATTGGTATTGATCCGTGACCTGATGGGCGAATGGAACAATATCGGCTATGTACCCTTCCGGGATAAAGATAAGTTGTATAAAGAATACCGTTCTGTTGTAGATAATCATTTCGACCGGTTGAAAATCGATCATGCAGAAAGAAGACTACAATCTTTCCGAACCAATCTTTCTGAAATTGCAGGCGGAGAAAAACCCAAGGGCAAACTCCTCAGCGAAAGGGAAAAACTGATGAGGACTTTCGAAAAGTTGAAATCAGATATCCAAACATACGAAAATAACATCGGATTCTTATCGGTCTCTTCTAAAGGAGGTGGCGGTTTGGTGAAAGAAATGAACCGCAAAATTGAAGACCTGAAAACGGAATTGGATTTGATTGTGAAGAAAATACAGGCCATCGACGAAAACTTGGAAGCCTGAATTTAAAATGAAGAATATTTTTGTTTTTACACATTACATAAAAATTATGCCTATGAAATAAAAAAGTGTAGAATAATACACACATTTTAAGACATATTTGGAAAAAGCGTTTAGCTTAGATTCTTGTTCTTGAAACTTAGGAAATTTCAGAGCTACCAAGAGTAAAGCGATGACGCTCACGCTGTATAGGCGTGGGCTTTACTCATTTATTTGGTAGCAAGGTATCCTAAGACCTCAAGAACAGATAATCAGAGTTTTGTCCGCGCTTTTTTTATGTGGGTATGTGAGATATTTGAAGGGCAAAAAATAAATTACACATTACAGTATAAAACAGACTTAAAACAAAAAAAGATGAAAATTATTAAGACCTTTTATTTTATTATCTTTTCTGTGATATTAGCAAGCGTGATGTTGACAAGTTGCGGGGGAAGCAAGCAAACAAAAACAGATTACAAACCTATTACGGGAGGAGAGGTATACGAAACCCCATGTCAGATGTATGATGATGATGACTGGTTTTATGCAACAGGAGTCCGCCAGTTCAAAATGAGTAGTATTAATACAGCTCCTACCGCATTATTACGTTCTACTCAATTGCAAATGAGACAAAAACTTTCGGGTGTTTACAAAGCTGTTTTGCGCGATTATTTTGACCAAATGAGTACTGACGAAGGTGGTTATGCGAATGAACATATCGAAAGTGCAGGAGATTTGGTAATCAAAACAAAAATTAATGAAACTTATGAAGTATGCCGCAAACAAACAGCTCCAGATGCCAATAACAATGCTACAATGTATATGTCAATTAAGGTAAGCAAAAAGAAATTCGTTGACGATGTTGTAAAGGAAATTAGCAAAGATAAGCAAATGGAAGTCCGTTTTAACGAAAAACAATTTAGGGATAGCGCACTTAAAATTTTCAAGGACTCAAACAAAGAAGAGTTTAACAAATTTCAAGAAAATCAAAAATATTAATCATAAAAATCAGATATGAAAAATTTAATAGTTGTAACCCTTATTTTATTGGGTTTGAATAATGCACAAATATCAAATGCACAAAGCAGACGCGAGAAGAGAATTGCTGCTACCGAAGAAAGAGCCGAAAAAAATGGAGTACTTGACAAAAAAGCCAAAGAACAAAATTGTTTTATGCCCGATGATGACGAGTACTATACGGCAAGCGGTATGCTACGAGTTAAAATGGGAGGAAATGATATGGGCGAAAAAGATTTTACAGTTCAGAAAAATAAACTTTTGGCTACTTGCCAACAACAGTTGCAAATGAAATTCAAAAGTAGCTATAAAGCTGTTGCTCATGATTATTTTATTCAAATCGATCTCGACAGCAAAAGTTCCATTGCTTCAAAAATTGAAAGTGCAGGCGAAAAAATAATAGAACAGGTAATTAATGATACCCAAGTTGCATGTGAGGAATATGGAGAGATGGACGAAGCTGGCTATGCAATGCTGTATATGGGAATCCAAGTGAAAAAATCGGTAGTTATCGAACAAATAGCCAAAGGACTTTCAGAAGATGAACAATTAAAGGTTCGTTTCGATGAAGAAAAGTTCAGGGAGTCTGCTTTTAAAGTTTTTGAGCAATGAAAAAAATAATATTATTTACCAGCATGTTCATACTATCTTTTTCGGTATCGGCACAATGTGGAGGAGGAAAACCCACTTGGGCAAGAAGTGATTTCTATAAAGATTTAGAAAGAACTTATTTGGAGGTAGTTGTAGAAGATGGTCGTTCTAGAGAAGAGGCCCGAGATAAAGCTCAAGCGGAGATTGAACGCAGACGTAAAATCACAGTTGGGACAAATGATCCTTGGATAAAAGCTCAACCTATTGCTGAATATCCGGAATGTGGTTCCGGTACATTTTATTTTTTGTATCAAACACGCAGAAACCCAGATCCGAAATACATACCAGAAAAAGTTGTTAGCACTAACGATTATCCTCTTTCTGATGTAGGATTACGTTTTCTGGTTCCCGGTATGGTGCAAATTCACAAAGGCAGCACAACCAAAGGCCTCTTGTTTATTGTCGGAGAAGTAGCTTGTATCGGTGGCATAGTAGCTTGTGAAGGACTTCGTACATCCTACCAATCTAAAATCAACACAACATACAATGCTCAGGATAAGCAAAACTATATCAACAATGCCGATGATATGCAAAATCTGCGCAACGGTTTTATAGCAGGAACAACACTGCTATATGTATGGAATGTGATAGATGGTATTGTAGCTAAAGGTAAACCACATATTACAATACAAGAAAACAAACATTTAAGTATTGTACCATATATCGCTCCTCAGTTGGAGGGAAGTATAACAGGAGGGATATCGTTATCGTTCAATTTTTAATCGTAAAAAAAATAAACAATGAGACAAATAGTACTCTTATTAAGCTGTATATTCCTGTTAGGAGTGTTCAACAGCTGTTCTAAAGAAGAACACAATCTGTCTGCTACACTTTACGGCGTAATTAGCGACCACGAAACAGGGGAGCCAATCGGTAACGTAAGTGTAGTTCTGAGTCCCGGAGGAAAAACAAAAACCACTGGTAGCGATGGTACGTTCGAGTTCCCTGATTTAGATCCTGCACAATATACTATTACGGTGCAAAAAGCAGGATATCAGACTAATCGAAAAACAGTTACTGCCGTTATTTCCGAAAAAACGGAAGCAAATATTCCATTGAAAAAAATAATTAACGATTAATTTTTCAGGGTAATGAGAAGGATATTTTGTTTTATGATGGTAACCGCACTTTTTTGCAGTTGTACCAAAGAAGAAAACGAGACACAGGGAAGTATTTATGGAGTAATTACTGAGATGGATTCTGCCGAACCTATGCGTGCAACAAGCGTAGAACTTCATTCTAAAAGCAACAATAGTAATTATTTATTGTTAACAAAAACAGTAACATATGATGATGGACATTATGAATTTAACAATTTGAGCACTGGATCATATCGACTTGTTTTAAATGCTGAGGGGTATAAAAATATTACACATGATGTTTTAGTGGATGGAAGTAAAACATCCAAAGGTGATATGCAATTGGAACGGCTTGTAATAGGGGTATCCATATCTGCGAATATATCACAAATAAGCACTAATTTTGCCACAATACAAGCTTCATACACTGTTAGTAGTTATTCACCTCCTCAAATCTCGGAAGTTGGTTTTTTCTATGCAAAACACAAAAATCCTTCAAATGGTGGCAGTAAAATGGTTGCTACCAAATACTCTATAGGAGGGGGACTGAATTTTACAGCTTATGGATTTAACTCAACCGCTACGGGATTAATTCCCAATTCAACCTATTATGTACAAGCATTTATTAAAAGTTCAATAAATAATGGTATAGCAATAGATTACAGTAATGAAATAAGTTTTATCGCAGCTGATTACATTACTATCGGCAGCATAGACATACAACAAACAGATATTAGTAACCAATCAAACTGGATTACTGCAAAAATGTTATGTGAACAAAGCGCTGTTGGAGGACATTTCGATTGGCGATTACCAACTGTAGGAGAGTTAGGGTTGATATATGCCAATAAGGGAATAATTGGAGGACTTTCTGGATATTACTATTGGTCAAGTACCCCATACAATACTAACTATTATTACCAGATGGTATTTAATAGTACTTACTCTAACAGTAGCGGAGCAACAACATATCATAATCAAAATTATTCCTCTGTTTCTACAGCTACTTATCCAAGTACTACATATACTTTTCACGTTAGAGCAGTGAGAACACACAATTAATTTAATAAGAATCTCAGTTGCATAGGATTTCGGCTCTAAAATTCTATGTGAAATATGAAAGACATAGTTCTATAAAAAGCAGAAAGCAATGAGAAAAATATTGTATTTCATAGCTATGGCTTCTTTATTGTGCTGCTGCACCAAAGATGAAAGCGGAACTGAAAAACTCGGAAGTATTCACGGAACAATTACCGACAAAGCTACCGGCGAACTGATTCGCTCGGCTGGTGTGCAACTGAATCCTGTCGGAATAAAAACCATTACAGGAAACGACGGACAATACGAATTTACCGATTTGAAGGCAGGAGAATATACGCTGCAAGTCACGAAAACCGGTTATAACGACCTGGCAAATCATAAAATTACAGTTGTGTCTGGAAAAAGCAATCAGGGTAGCGTACAAATGGAAAAACTACCACCCTCTCTGCGTGTAGTTAACGATAACAAACCACCTCAAGATATTAATGAGTTGGATTTTGGTAGTGCCGAAGCAGATGTAACACGCTCGTTTAGCATTTTTAACGATGGACCGGAAAAGTTAGAATGGGAAATAACCAAAACAAGCGAGTGGATTTCCGGGATAAGCAAGACAGGCGGAACACTTAATGCTGGTGCTACGCAAGCAATTATTGTAACTGTTAACCGCTCCAAACTGGCAAGCGGAGGCAATACAACCACCATCCACATAACTTCCGATAACGGTAGCAAGGATTTAACAATAAAGGTTACTAATGGGAGAAAAGCGCCTGTTCTTAATACGTTAGCCACTACCAATATTGCCGCCACAACTGCTACGTTTAATGGTGAAATTATGGATGCCGGATCACCCGCCTATACCGAAAGAGGATTTGTATATTCAACAATCACAAATCCTTCGTTGAAAAACACCATTGCTAAAAGAACAGTAGAGGTAACCGGTATAGCTAAATTTTCCACCAATGTTTTAGGTTTAACATTGGGAAATATCTATTTCGTAAGAGCTTATGCTATTAATAGCGTAGATACTGTATACAGCACCAACGAAGTCAGCTTTACAACCGCCACCGTATTACCGACACTTTCCACACAAGCAGTCAGCAATATAAGCATTACCAATAAAAGAGCGACTTTCAACGGCACCATACTGACTAATGGAGACCCTGTTTATACAGAACGGGGTTTCGTGTATGGCACAGTTCATAACCCAACGGTAGAAGATGATACGAAAAAAATTGCTCCAGGAAATGGTATCGGTGCTTTCAGCGTAAACGCAACAGGAATAACGGAAGGAACGATGTATTATGTTCGCGCTTATGCTACCAATGCAGCGGGAACAGCCTACGGAGAAGAGATTACGCTCAATTTCAATGCAGTAATGCCTATGGTTACTACTCAGGATGTAACGGAAATAACAGGAACAACCGCTACTCTTAATGGAACGATTGTTAGTGTAGGCGACCCTGCTTATACCGAAAGGGGATTTGTGTATGGTACACTGCGTAATCCTACGATAGAGGATAATTCTAAGAAAATTGTATCCGGCACAAGTACAGGCGCGTATAATGCAAATATTACAGGATTAACCATAGGCACTTTGCTTTATATACGCGCTTATGCCACCACGAGCAAAGGCACAGCTTATGGAGGAGAAGTAAGTTTTACGCCAAGCAATCCCAATGTTGTGATATTACAAGCATCAAAACTGATGGTACAAAAAACGGATATTGGTACAGGTTATTGGAGTACGATGAATTCGTTGTGCAATAATTCTATTTTAGATGGTTATACCGACTGGCGCATGCCTACAAAGGACGAATTAGCCGTGTTGTACAATGAACGTAATAAAATAGGAGGATTTACAACAAGTGGTACATATAGCTACTACTGGAGTTCTACTTATGGTGTCGCTGGTAATTACTATTATTGGTGGCAGAATTTCAGCAACGGAGGACAGAGCACCTACACCAGCGGCAATTATTATCATAGCTGTCGCTGTGTCCGCACCTTACCATAATGCAATCATCCAAACCATGATCTTTCAATTCCAAAAGATTATCAAGACTTATATCCAGGTAATCAAAAAAACTTGTAAAAATCATGGTTTAGATAATTAACGCTCTTTGATATATTGGTTTACACAAGAGAAACGCAAATTATTTATTCAAAGTTTATTTCTTTGCAGAAATAACCAAAATCATGACAACCAAAGAAGATCGCCACAATGTTTATATTGAAAATTACACTATCCTTAAAGGAAAAGAAAAAGTTGATATAAAAGCAAGAGAAATCGTTATTTGGTCAATGCTTAGCCAATGGCTTTCCAAAAATCCACTGAAAAGAAAGAAAAACATCAATTTGGATGATTACCTTTATATAAGGTTTGACGGAATGCAGGAAACTGTAAATAAAGCTATTGGTTAGAATAACAAAGCAAAAGAAGAATGCGAAAAAAATTCAATATTCAATAACAGCTATTGAATCAGTAGAATAAAAAAACTACCTTTTAGATTTACGCCGCAGGGTCGTGCATTGCTACTAAAAAGTAGTTTATATTTTGTTTGACAAAGGTACAACATATTATCAGCATAACAAACAAATTGCTGTAAAAATCGTGTAAACCAATCTCCAAAAGCTTACACGATTTTTTAATTTTAAAAACTCATAAAATGAAGAAAAACATATTATTGACTATCGGAATCTTTTGTTTCACATCTTCCGGTATATACGCCCAAAATGATTTCGACAACTGGCGTAAACAAAGCAACCAGGAATTCGAAACATTCAAAGCGAAAAGCGAGCAAGAATTCCGGGATTTCCGGGCACAAGTCAACGCTGAGTTCGCCGAATTTATGAGCCAATCGTGGGAAAAATTTCAGGCTTCAGAAGGTATTCCTATTCCCCCATCGCCCGATCCCATAACACCACCGGTAGTGGAACCGGAAAATAAACCGACTACAGAACCATTACCATTTGGGAAAGTAATACCTTTACCTACCCCAACACCTCGTCCAAAACCTATATCACCCATTCAAATACCGACACCACCGGAAACTCCATTACCGGAGATTGTTAAGCCTGAGTTTTCGTTTCTCTTTTATAATACGGAATGTAAAGTAACCCTGGATAACACATTACTATTTTCGTTACGCGATGCTTCTGAAGAAAGTACAGCAAAGGCTTGGGAAATCTTAGCCGGTAATCAATATGATGCTTTGATAAGTGATTGTCTCAATCTGCGTAACCAACTGAATTTGTGCGATTGGGGTTATATGCAATTGCTCAAAAACTTATCCGATAGATTTTTAGGTAAAGAAAGTAACGAAGCGGTTTTATTGCAGATGTTCATTCTCACTCAATCGGGTTACAAAGTACGCCTTGCCCGGACAAACAATCGTTTAGCCTTACTGATCCCTTTTCAGGAACCCATTTATGAGTATACGTTCCTAAATATCAACGGAGTAAAATACTATGTGATGAACAAAGAACTGAAAGGGCAAGCATTTTATATCTGTAATCACGAATTTCCAAAAGAGCAATATTTTTCATGGCAGACCGGACAACCTAAGCTGACAGAGAAGTTAACAATACCCAAAATTTTCACATCGAAACGCCATCCTGAAATCCAAATAACAGTACAAACCAATCAAAATCTGATCGATTTTTATAACAACTATCCTTTGTCTTCCAGGTATGATTTATATGCATTAGCCGGTTTGAGCGAAACCATAAAGCAAACGCTTTATCCCGCATTGATGCACATTATTACCGGAAAAAGTAAAACGGAAGCCGCCGGAATATTGCTCAACTTTCTTCAAACAGCCTTCAAATATCAAACAGACGACCAGCAATTTGGCTATGAACGGGCTTTCTTTGCTGATGAAAATTTCTTTTATCCTTACAATGATTGTGAAGATCGCTCCATTTTATACTCGATATTGGTCAAGGATTTATTAAATTTAGAAACTGTGCTGTTATTATATCCCAACCATTTAGCTACAGCGGTTCATCTCCCGGAAGATATCCCCGGAGATTACTTGACTATTGACAACAAAAAGTTTGTCGTATGTGATCCTACTTACATTGGTGCCGGAATCGGGATGGCCATGGAAGATTACAAACAGGTAAAGGTAGAAGTAATCAGATTGTAATTATTAAAACATACAAAAAATATTCAATTTTGCTTGTTACAATAAGCAAAATACAGTAATTTTGTCTATCATAATAAGCAAAATTGAAATATGGAAACCTTATTTGAAAAATCATACCAAAAAACAGAACGAGTTCAAACAAACTTCGTACGTAGTTTAATGAATGATATTCAATGGAATAGTCGACTGATTGGTATTCGCGGAGCACGAGGTGTTGGTAAAACTACGTTGCTTTTGCAACGGATAAAACTTGCTTTTCCTAAAGACAATTCGGTTTTATATGCAAGTTTGGATAATATTTGGTTTGCAGAACACAAGCTAAGTGAGTTGATCGATCGCTTTGTCAAACGTGGTGGAACACACCTTTTTCTTGATGAAGTGCATAAATATCCCAATTGGTCACAGGAGTTGAAGAATGCCTATGATGATTTTCCTGAACTGAAAATTGTTTTTACCGGTTCATCATTGCTCGAAATCCTGAATGCCCGTACTGATTTGAGTCGCCGTGCTGTGACTTATGAAATGCAGGGCTTGTCGTTTCGGGAATATCTGAATATGAGCCGGACGGAAAATTTTCCAATTTATACATTACAGGAAATATTGGAAAATCAACGTGAATGTTCTACTGAAATTTTGAAAAAAATAAAACCCCTACAGTACTTTACTGATTATCTTGAAAAAGGTTATTATCCGTTTTCTTTTGAAATGGATGACTTGTATTACAGTCAACTGGAGGAAGTTATAAACCTTATCCTCGAAATTGAATTACCTCTTTTGCGTAATGTCGATATTTCGTACATTAAACGATTGAAGCAATTGCTTTTGGTTATTGCCGAAAGTGCACCGTTTACGCCTAATGTACAGAAAATCAGTGAACATATTGGCATCAATCGCAGCACTTTGGTCAGTTATCTACACTATTTACAGGAAACACATTTAACGAAACATCTTTACCGTAATAATATAGGGATGAGCAAATTGCAAAAACCTGATAAAATTTTTCTAGAAAATACAAATTTGTCATACCTTTTGGCTGACAATCGTGCGAATTTGGGAAATGTACGTGAAACTTTTTTCCTTAATCAGCTAAGTTATAAGCATACAATAGAATACCCCGAAAAAGGTGATTTCATGATTGATAAAAAATATACATTTGAAATTGGCGGAAAAAGTAAAAACAACCGGCAAATTTATTCAATTACCAATGCCTTTGTGGTTGCCGATGATATTGAATACGGATACGAAAATAAAATTCCGCTGTGGTTATTCGGATTTTTGTATTAAAATTCGTTATTCGATAAAAATCGTGTAAACCAATTTCAAAAAGGCTTACACGATTTTTTAATTTTAAAAACTCACAAGATCCTTCTTCTCCCCATTCACAAACAGTTGAACCTGTTTAGCCGGAATTGCTTTTTCCAGTGTAAAAATATAAACTGGAGTAGAAGTAAAGCTTTGCTTTTCTCCTGTTTTTACGTTTACATATACATTGCAGGTGCCATTTTCTATATTCGCTTTTTCCAGCGTAATAGTCGTTTGCATCGGGGTGGACTTCATAGCAATCGCACCAACGAAACTGGTTGCGAAATCCGGTTCGATAATCTGATTTGTCATCGTTTTACCCATTCCGAAAACATCTTTAAAGGATGTTTCATTGTTAAAAATCAGCAATTTAACATCTTCTTTCTGTTGATAGGTATTTTTGAGGAAGTAGCCTGTCAATTCCTGTGTAATTACAGGGCCTGGAGCAACAACTGCCGGTTGACCTGCTGGCGTTTGTGTTTCAGTTTTCGTAGTTTTGTTGGAACAGGATACAAGAATTGCCAGTAAAGCTAAGGCAGAAATGATTGTTGATTTCATAGAAATAAAATTTTAAGTTATATAAAAAAGTACATAATACCCAAATAAACAACAAATCTAAAAAGATTTTGTTTCCCGGGAAACTTGTTTTTACAACTTCACGGTCTTTGATTTCCCTTTTTTAGATTCGTTATGAAAGCGGTCGACCGTTGTTACCACATATTTGTATTTCTCTTTTCCATCATTATATGGTAATTGATAATACGTATTCCGGGTGATTTTTACTATTTTGGAAGGGTCTTCCAGATTCACTTTTTCCTTATCTGCAAAGCGATAGATAACAAAATATTGAACGGCTTCCGGATTCGACAGGTCACCGTTTCTCTTCCAATGAAGCAGATATCCCTGCGCGGTCCATTCCTCTTTCAGGCTTTTGACATCTTTGGGTTGTTTGTTATGCAAATGCTGATAGGCAGGGATCAAAGCCGGATAGCGTTGATAATTATCCCTGAGACTGTCCCGGATGCCTCCCGTATTTTTCATCAGTTCGTAACCTGGCCAAAAGCAATTGCCGTAAACAGCCGGTGTACTTCGTTCCAACTGCATTTTCCGGGTAAGTTGATGTTCGGATTCCGGAGCTTTCATGGTACGACCCACATCTTGTCCGATGTACAGGTGCGCTCCGAAATTATTTTGGCTCCACCATTTGATCAGGGTTTCGTAGTCGGCTGCCTGTGTACCTATGTTCCAGTAAATCTGTGGCAGGTTGTAATCGATCCAGCCTTTTTCCACCCAGAGTTTGATATCGGCATAAAGCTCGTCGTAGTTTTGCAATCCATTAGTATCGCTTCCTGAACCGTCCGGGGTACTTTTTTTATTTCTATAAATTCCGAAAGGACTGATACCGAAACGCACCCACGGTTTTTCTACAATAATGTTGTGACGTATCTCCTGAATCAATTGGTTGACATTGTTCCGGCGCCAATCGTCTTTTTGAGAAGGAAGAAAACCCTGTAGCCTTCCATATCTCAGGAAACTGTTATCATCCGGAAATGGTTCCCCGGGAATAGGATACGGATAGAAATAGTCGTCCATGTGTATAGCATCCACATCATATCTTTTGACAATATCACGAACCACCCGGCAAATATGCTTCCGGCACTCCGGGATACCAGGGTCAAAATAAATTTGTTTACCATGTTTAACAAACCATTCGGGATGTTGATAGTAAATATGCGATTCATGAAGAACATCACTGCTTCCGGCTGTTACCCGGTAAGGATTAAGCCAGGCATGGAACTCCATATTCCTTTCATGGCAGGCTTCGATCATAAAAGCCATCGGATCGAAAGGCGTAACGGGAGAAAGTCCCTGTTTTCCGGTGAAATACCGGCTCCAGGGTTCAATTTCCGAATAATAAAAAGCATCGGCGGTAGGTCTTACCTGAAAAATAATGGCATTGATATGATCCCGCTGAAAATCATCCAGCATCCGGACAAAATAATCTTTCATTTCTTCGGGCGTCATATTCTGATAATGCGATTGGCCGATAACATGTACCCAAACACCACGGAATTCACGTTTAGCCGTAATTTGGGCCGTCAGGCAAAATGCCAGAAAAAGAGAAAGTAGCAGGAATAGTATTCGTTTCATATGAATTGAAAATTGAAAATTGAGAATTGAAAATTGGTTAAGGTCGTGTTCGGTTGACAATGAATTCTGGATGCATTGTTTGGTATATAATTGGTATGTATAGATTTTATTAGCATATTGTTAAGGTTACAAAGATAATTGTTTCTTGCCGATAATACGAAATTTTGAGAAATATCCTATCTTTGCAGATTAAAATTATCCAACATGGAAACAGTAAAATTCAGTGGTTTTACACCCGCAACCATACAATTTTTCAAGGATTTGGAAGAAAACAATTATAAACCCTGGTTCGACGCCAATAAGCAAGTCTATGAAAAAGAATTGTTGGAACCGTTCAGGGCAATGATCGCTGCAATGACCCCCGCTATGTACGGCATAGACCCGAGATTCGAACTCCGGCCTCACCGTGTGTTATCACGGATATACAGGGATACCCGCTTTTCAAAAGATAAGACTCCTTATAAAACCTGTTTATGGATGACTTTTCAACGTCCGGTGACAAACTGGGAGAATTTCCCCGGTTTTTTTATGGAGCTCTCCGCAAAGGGATACCTGTATGGAATGGGGCTCTATATGGCTAATAAGCAAACCATGGAAGATTTTCGTTCCAGAGTAGTAGAAGATCCCTCCTATTTCCAATCGATCACATCCGGATTAACGGGAAAAAGAAAATTCCAGGTAGATGGAGAACTGTACAAACGTGCATTATCCAACGAATTAGACGATTACTTCCAACCCTGGATGCAACGTAAAAGTGTCTGGTTGATGAAAAATTGCCCTATAGGAGACGAAGTTTTCGATGAAAGGATCCGTTTGCAGTTAGAAGATGATTTCACTGCGATGAAAGACTTGTATCAATTTTTCTTAGACGAATGAGTGAAAATCAACATATCCTTATCAAAGGAGCAAGAGTCAACAATCTCAAAAACGTAGATGTCGAGATTCCCCGGAATCAATTTGTGGTGATTACCGGTTTATCCGGTTCCGGAAAATCTTCTCTGGCATTCGATACTTTATATGCGGAAGGGCAACGCAGGTATGTGGAAAGCCTGTCTTCGTACGCCCGCCAGTTTCTCGGACGGATGGGAAAACCGGAATGCGATTATATCAAAGGTATTCCACCTGCCATTGCTATCGAACAAAAGGTTAATACCCGCAATCCCCGCTCCACCGTAGGAACATCGACTGAAATATATGATTATATGCGCTTGCTGTTCGCCCGCATCGGAAGGACAATTTCTCCCGTTTCGGGAAGTGTTGTGAAAAAGCACCAGGCAGGCGATGTAATCAACAAAATGCTGAAATATCCGGAAGGCACCCGTATCATGGTGCTGGCTCCGGTTCAGATCCGGCAAAACCGGAATATCCGCGAACAATTGGAAATTCTTCAGAAAGAAGGCTATTCGCGGCTGGAAGTGGGAGATACGGCTTACCGGATAGATGAAGTCCTCGGGATGGAACAAATCCCTCCCGCCAACAAGATACTGTTGGTAATCGACCGTTTAACGGCATCTTCCGAAAAACAAACCATAAGCCGTCTGTTCGACTCGGTGGAGACTGCTTTTTTTGAGGGGAACAACACTTGTATCGTCCGGTTTTATACGGAGAAGGGCGTGGAATCCAAAACTTTTTCCAAGAAATTCGAAGCAGACGGGATGTTGTTCGAAGAGCCGACAGAGATGATGTTCAATTTCAACAGCCCGGCAGGTGCCTGCCCCCGCTGTGAGGGATTCGGCAGAACGATCGGGATTGATGAAGATCTGGTAATTCCCAATAAAACCTTGTCATTGTACGACGACGCGATAGCCTGTTGGAAAGGTGAAAAGATGGGCGAATTCAAACGCTGGTTTATTGAAAAATCCGGTAAATACAATTTCCCTATCCATAAACCGTACATAGAACTTTCAGACGAAGAAAAGGAATTGCTTTGGGAGGGCAAACCCGATTTATATGGTATTAATTATTTCTTTCATCATTATGTGGAAGAAAATCTCTATAAAGTACAATTCCGTGTAATGTTGGCACGTTACCGCGGAAAAACCATCTGTCCCACCTGTAAAGGTACGCGGCTCAAACCGGAAGCTCAGTATGTAAAAATCGGCGGGAAATCGATTACCGACCTGGTATTGATGCCGATCACCGACCTGAAAGCTTTTTTTTCAAGCCTGGAACTAACCGAACAGGAAGTTTTGGTTTCTAAAAGAATCATGAAGGAAATCGAATCCCGGATCCAGTTTTTATTGGATGTAGGACTAGGGTATCTGACTTTGAACCGGCTTTCATCTTCCCTGTCGGGAGGAGAAAGTCAGCGGATTAACCTTTCCACCTCTCTGGGAAGCAGCTTAGTAGGATCATTATATGTATTGGATGAACCGAGCATCGGATTGCATTCCCGGGACACCGGTTTGCTGATCAAGGTACTCCGCCAGCTTCAACAATTAGGAAATACTGTGGTGGTAGTGGAACATGATGAAGAGATTATCCGTTCGGCCGATTATATCATCGATATTGGGCCTTTAGCCGGTCGCCTGGGTGGAGAAATTGTCTACCAAGGAGATGTGAATCATCTGGAAAAAGCAACGGAAAGCTTTACTGTGCGCTACCTGACCGGAGAAGAGCAGATTCTCCCCACCTTTCCCCGGAGGAAATGGAACAATTATATCGAGATCAAGGGTGCCCGCCAGAATAACCTGCAATCTGTAGATGTCAAATTC
This sequence comes from Bacteroidales bacterium, assembly GCA_031553775.1. Classification (GTDB taxonomy): domain Bacteria; phylum Bacteroidota; class Bacteroidia; order Bacteroidales; family Azobacteroidaceae; genus JAISFI01. Next base: position 147,594 of record JAVBLA010000005.1, on the reverse strand, counting down.
CCATTGAATGTAATTACTGTGGTTACAGGGGTGAGTGGATCAGGGAAATCATCCTTGGTCAGGGATGTTTTTTATCAGGCCGTGCGACGTGATTTGGGAGAACCCACAGGCATACCAGTCAATTGTTCTTCAGTATCGGGAGACATACATCTGGTGAAACACGTCGAGTTTGTCGACCAGAATCCGATCGGAAAATCTTCCCGTTCGAATCCGGTGACTTATATCAAGGCTTACGATGAGATCCGGAAGCTTTTTGCCGATCAGGCTTTATCAAAACAAATGGGATTCACCCCGGCATTCTTCTCTTTCAACGTTCCCGGCGGAAGATGTGAAGAATGTAAAGGAGACGGCAGTATTACTGTCGAAATGCAATTCATGGCCGATCTGACACTGGAATGCGAAGCCTGTCATGGAAAACGGTTCCAGCAGGAGATCCTGGAAGTGGAGTACCGGGGAGCCAGTATTCACGATGTATTGGAAATGACGATCAACCAGGCCATAGAGTTTTTCGGAGAACATAAGGGAAGCCAGGAAAAGAAAATTCTGAAACGATTAAAACCCTTGCAGGATGTAGGTTTGGGATATATCAAACTGGGGCAAGCCTCTTCCACCCTCTCGGGAGGAGAAAATCAACGGGTAAAGCTGGCTTATTTCCTCGGCGAAGAAAAGCAGGAACCCTCCATCTTTATTTTTGACGAACCGACTACCGGTTTGCATTTCCATGACATCAAAACATTATTGAAAACCTTCGATGCTTTGGTTGCCAGAGGACATACCATTGTGATCATCGAACACAACATGGATGTGATCAAATGTGCCGATTATATCATTGATATCGGCCCTGAAGGAGGAAAAAACGGTGGAATGATCGTTTGCACAGGGACTCCGGAGGAAGTTGCTTCCTGCCCGGCCTCCTATACCGGTAAGTTCTTATCTGAAAAACTTTAGCGCTCGATATATTCCAGAGGAGACTTGCGGAAATTTTATTATTTTTTCCTTCTTTGATCTCTCATTTGATCTCTTTTTTTCAAAAGAAAATACAAAATGACGATACAGACCAGGGTGATACCGATGGTCAGTCCGTATTGTGTCCAGGTGATGTTTGGCATCCTTCCCGGATAGGCGTAGATGGAAATTCCTATTAGGTAGACTAATAGGGCTAATGGGACTAAATAGCTTCTTTTCATATTTTTTTATTTTAAGATGGTGTTCCTTTTTTTGTTGCGCAAAAAAAGGAACCAAAAAAAGGCGCTTCGTCAAAACGAACTTGCTCGATCGCTACGCTCACTCACTTCGGACAGCGTTTTGACAACAAGGTTAAGAACCAACCCCCTACCCCCTTATTTAAGGGGGATTACCGGGCTTCGCCCGGGTGGGGATATCAAAATAATTTTGCTTCTGCTCATTTGCTTAACGAAAATGTTGGATTTTTGCAAATCCGGATGAAAACATGATTTTTCCTGAATTCTTTTTCAATGGGCCATTCCTGTATTCTTTCTATTTCTTCATCGTTCCAATTGGCGATGTTGCTATATATCACATATTTATTATGCAAAAAATCCTGTGGAGCAAATTTTCTTTCGTCATTGTTCAACTCAATGTACTTGCCTTCTGCAGTAGCAGGAAAAAAGGAACTGATATCAGCATAATTTATTTGCTGATCGTCAATATATTGCAGGGCATCTTTCCTCAACTGATAATAAGGCAGATGAGCCAGGGTAGTATCCCAGGCTACGGAAAGTCTTTCCGGGTGGACCCAGTAATGGCCACTCCAAAGTCCGATAACGAGTAAGATACAAATGATCCGGGCTCGTTTCAGGCTGAATGTCCGGAAAATCAATAATCCGGAAACAAAAGAAAACAACAGGAACGGAATAATGAAATAGCGGGGGCCCATCGGATTGGTCACAGGTAATGTTACCAGAAGCAAGAGAAGCATAATACACCCGAATAAAGTCCAGACGAGCGGATAATCCGTAAAAATTCTCTTCTTATATTTATAAAACAGGAAGGCAAAGACAAGCCAGATAAAGCACCGGCCGTTGTCTAAGAAAAAGCGACCCACTACAGCTACATTGATTATAAATTGACGGGCATCTACCCATTTTCTTCCTTCCGACCAGGGAGTATTTTCACGCAATAAACTGATCGATTGATTCATATATATCCTGTACAGGTATAAGAAAAGAAAATAGCCGAATACCGGGATAAACGGCAGGACGGCTTTTCCTAATAACCGGAAAGGATCTTTCCACTGGTTTTGTCGTAAAAGCAGGAGATAATAACAAAGTCCGATACCGGCACACAGCACCAAACCCCGTTCCCGGATCATGGAAAGGAAAAACAAAGATATGATGAATGCACCCTTTTTACCGGTTAGCATATAACGGATACTCATAATCGCAAATAACAACAATAGCAGATCGGTCATAATCAGCAGCGACTGTGTTACCAGGGCCGGGTCTGAAAATACCAGCAAAAAGATGAAAGGGAAAGCGGTAACCTCCCTGATAAAATACCGGCACAAACTATAGAGCTGATAAATCAAAGCAATGCCTATACCCGTAAAAAACAGATGAGTCACTACCAGGTTTCTTCCGAACAGAGTCCATACACCGGCTAGCAATCCACTGGTAAACAGATTATCATCTACAATATTAGAAGGAAAAGCGATGGAAGAAAATTGATTTTCGAATAAAAAATGGGTGGGTCCGGACAAGGTAGCCACACTGTCCCAGAAGAAATAAGTATCCAGCAGACACAGTCTGGCAGCAACAAAAAGGAGGATAACTCCCCATAGCCAGTAAGTATTCCGATTTTTCGCCGGTATATTCTTCACTTTCAGGACTGTTTTTGGATTTTCGAACAAAGATAGTGAAGCCGGGCGGAATTTTCCCGTTTTTTGATTACTTTTGTGCTCTTAAAAGTGGAGAAAACAGTTATTTAATGATTAATATATTTTGAACAATGAAAAAAGTAGTTTTACTCCGTCACGGAGAAAGTGTGTGGAATAAAGAGAACCGTTTTACCGGATGGACCGATGTCGATTTGTCGGAAGTAGGTGTGGAAGAAGCCAAAGCTGCCGGAAAATCATTAAAAGAAAATGGTTTTGTTTTCGGTAAAGCCTATACTTCTTACCTGAAACGGGCAGTAAAAACCTTGAACCAGGTATTGGATATCATGGATCTGGACTGGATCCCGGTAGAAAAATCCTGGCGTTTGAACGAAAAACATTATGGTATGCTGCAAGGCCTGAATAAAGCCGAGACTGCTGAAAAATATGGCGACGAACAGGTGCTTATCTGGAGAAGAAGCTACGATATCGCTCCTACCCCACTGGAAATGAACGATCCGAGAAGCCCGCGCCAGGATATCCGTTACAACGAATTGAGCGATGCACAAATCCCATTGACAGAATCTCTCTTAGATACGGTAAATCGCATTGTTCCTTACTGGGAAAACAATATTCTTCCGGCATTGAAAGAGTACGACCAGATTATTGTTGCCGCTCACGGAAACAGCCTGCGCGGTATTATCAAACACCTGAAAAATATTTCCAATGAAGATATTATCAAGCTGAACCTGCCGACAGCAGTTCCTTATGTATTTGAATTCGATGATAACTTCAACTTAGTGAAAGATTATTTCTTAGGCGATGCCGATGAAATCGCTAAAAAAATGGCGGCTGTGGCTAACCAGGGAAAAAAAGCTTAATCGCTTAACGATAAACTCTTACAAGAAGAAGGTCTATCAAAAGTTTGAAATAACTACTTTTGATAGACCTTCTTCTTTAATTCTCTATTAATAAACCACCTTAAAGGGTACATGCAACTATAAAACAGAATAAGATTCCTATTCCCGGAGTTGAAATAAAAAAGGCCACCTCTTTCGAAGCAGCCTTTTTTGTTGTCCGGTACCGGTATATCCTTACTTACGGATACCCAATTCCTTAATGATGGCACGGTATCTCGTGATATCAACCTTTATCAGGTAATCCAATAAACGGCGACGTTTACCAACCAACATCTTCAATGACCTTTCTGTGCTATAATCTTTCTTATTCGACTTGAGATGTTCAGTCAAATGCGAAATACGGTATGAAAACAATGCTATCTGTGCTTCAGGTGAGCCAGTATCAGTGTTAGACGTTCCGTACTTTGCGAAGATTTCTTTCTTTTTTTCAGAATCTAAATACATAATCTGTACGTAATTAATAGATATTTATAAAATGAGGGGCAAAGATAAGCAATCCTTTTTAAATAACAATGGTGTGGTGTGAAATATTTTGTGATAGAAGATGTTGTGATTGTTTGGAATACTGCAATGACAAATAATTTCACTAACTTTAAACAAAAACCTCAAACTATAAAGACAGATGTATTTAAAAGTGATAAGAATTCCGTACCTTTGCACCCTCAAAAAATTATCGATGTCAAACATTAGAAATATTGCAATCATTGCACATGTAGACCACGGGAAGACTACCCTGGTAGATAAGATGCTGTTAGCCGGAAAGTTATTCAGAGACGACAAGGCCGATCTGGACCAGTTTCTGGACAACAATGACCTGGAAAGAGAGCGAGGCATCACGATTTTAGCCAAAAACGTTTCCATCAATTACAAAGATTATAAGATCAATATTATCGACACTCCGGGCCACGCCGATTTCGGAGGAGAATTAGAACGGGTATTGAATATGGCTGATGGCTGTTTATTGCTTGTAGACGCTTTCGAAGGGCCGATGCCGCAAACCCGTTTTGTGTTGCAGAAGGCTATTCAGATCGGGCTGAAACCGATCGTGGTGATCAATAAAGTAGACAAACCCAATTGCCGTCCGGAAGAAGTACAGGAAATGGTTTTCGACCTGATGTTCAGCCTGGATGCAACGGAAGAGCAGTTGGATTTCCCCACCATCTACGGATCTGCCAAACAAGGCTGGATGAGTGATGACTGGAAAACGCCCCGGGAAGACATTTACATGCTGTTAGATGCAATCGTAGAGCATATTCCCGCGCCCGAAGCACTGCAGGGAACTCCCCAGATGCTGATTACTTCTCTCGACTATTCCAACTATGTAGGGCGCATTGCCGTAGGCCGGGTACACCGGGGTGCTATTTTCGAAGGACAGGATTACACCCTCTGTAAAAGAGATGGCGGTAAACAAAAAGTGCGGATTAAAGAACTCAATGTTTTTGAAGGATTGGGACGTACCCGTGTGGAAAGTGTAAGTTCCGGTGATATCTGTGCATTGGTAGGCATTGAGGGCTTTGAAATCGGGGATTCCATTGCAGACCTGCAGGAACCGGAAGCTTTGCCTCCCATCGCGATCGATGAGCCGACTATGTCCATGCTTTTTACCATCAATAATTCGCCGTTTTTCGGAAAAGATGGAAAATATGTTACTTCCCGCCACATTTACGAACGCTTGCAGCGGGAATTAGATAAAAACTTAGCTTTGCGGGTACTGCCTTCAGAGAGTGCCGACGCCTGGGTGGTGTACGGACGAGGTGTTCTGCACCTCTCTGTTCTGATCGAGACCATGCGCAGGGAAGGTTATGAGTTACAGGTAGGCCAGCCTCAGGTATTGATCAAAGAGATCAACGGGGAAAAATGTGAGCCGGTAGAGCATCTCACCATCAACTTGCCGGAAGAGACTTCCAGCAAAATTATCGATATGGTTACCCGCCGGAAAGGAGAAATGATCTCCATGGAAAGTAAAAGTGACCGTATTTTCTTAGAATTCAATATTCCTTCCCGGGGAATTATCGGCCTGACCAACCAGGTACTGACGGTTTCTGCCGGAGAAGCTGTAATGGCACACCGTTTTCTGGAATACCAACCCTGGAAAGGAGAAATAGAGCGCCGGCAGAATGGTTCTATTATTGCCATGGAAACCGGAAATGCCTTTGCATATGCTTTGGATAAGTTACAGGATCGCGGCCGGTTCTTTATCGATCCGCAAACCGATGTTTATGCCGGACAGATCGTAGGAGAACACACTAAAGAAGGTGATCTGGTGGTAAATGTTACCAAATCCAAGAAACTTACAAATGTCCGCGCTTCCGGTACTGACGATAAGGTACGATTGGCTCCTCCTGTAATTTTCAGTCTGGAACAAGCTTTAGAATATATCAAGGAAGACGAATATGTAGAGGTAACTCCTCACTCGATGAGGATCCGGAAAATTGTCCTGGATGAAAATGAACGGAAACGTTTAGCGAAAAAATAACAAAAAAGGCGGCCCGATCGGTCGCCTTTTTTGTTCATAATCAAATTTTCTAAAGGATTATTCTTTCTATTGAACTTATTTTCAGATTCAAAGCATAAAAAAAGCTGCCTCACAGGAGACAGCTTTCATATAAGGTGAATTTTCAATTTATTTTACTACATTCAGGAACTGAGAGTTAGTAACATATTTGATAAATTCGTTATCGTTCAAAGCTTTTTTAGCCATGCTCTTGTCTTTAGCTACTGCATCTGTCAAGTTAGTTACCACACCGTTCAGGTTATTTGTGCGGGCAGCAACGATCGCTTTCAAATAAGAAGTAGTAGCATCGGCATTAGATACATTATTTAATGTAGTCTGAGCTTTGTTATAATCTTTGGTCAGGATCTGAGCCAAAGCGGCATTGTTGCTGGCCGTATTGCCGAAGCTGCTGACAGCTTTGCTGTAATCGCCTTTTTCCAAAGCGAGGATAGCCATAGATTGGCTCAATTCAGGTACACCACCTGCTTTACCGAAATACTGTTCTGCAGTTGCATTGTCGCCTTTAGTTAAAGCAACCAAACCGAGGTTCATATTTGTTTCCGGAGTTTTGGAAGACAATTTCAAAGCCTGGTTGAACGATTTTTCTGCATCGGCCACTTTACCGCTAATAAACTGAGTAACACCCAGGTTGTTGAATCCGCGATAATCACTGCTGTACAGTTGGGTTACTTTTTGATAGATTGCTTCTTTTTGAGCATTATTTTGTGTCAATGTAGCAGCATACAATAATTCTTCTACCGACAATGCACTAGGGTTAGAAGCAGCCAGTTGGCTGATTTCAGCATCGCTTTTACCGATAATTTCAACATTGGCAGTCAGACGTGAACGTCTCAATTGCGGAAGGATTTCGTCAGCCAGGGTAGAATAAACGCTGGAGATATTTTTGATCTGTTGTTCTCTTTCTGCCGGATCAGAGTAAGTAGAAAGTACACGAAGAATCAGGTTTTTATCCTGGATGTTAGATTTTTCAACCAATTCTTTGAAACCTTCCCAGTCCTGTGCAGTATAATGAGCACTGAGGGGAACACTGATTTTCGATTTTTTCAGATCGTCGGCCAAATACTTGTTGGTATTTTTTTCACGGCTGGCAGCCAGTTTATCATTCAAAGCCTGGCCCCCGTCAGGAGAAGCGTAAGCAGAAATCTCAACATTTACTTTCTGATTAGAAGCTTCATTGGCACTTTTAACTGTGTTTTTCCAGTCGGCCAATTCACCTTTTTTCAATTCGCTGGAACGAAGTTCAGCTTGTTGAATCAAGAACATGATGTTGGCGTTGTAAGCTTCCTTGATCACTCTCTGGAATGCATCCGGAGCGATAGCAGCATTAGCTGTTCCGGCATCTGCTAAAGTAGAAGTAGCAATTACACCATCACCGATTTTAACGTCGGGAAGAGGAACTACTTTACTTCCGATTTTAGCTTCGAACGTAAGGTAAAGTTCCGATTTATCCATAGCAGGAACATAATCGAATGTTGATTTCATTGTTACGTTTCCACCTGCATCCTGTGGAATTACCTGTCCGTTTCCGGCGACTTTTTCTCCCTGATATGTATAAGAAGTACCCCATGCTTCACCTCCGGCATATCTCAATACGGGAGTTACTTTAACTGTAGCATTTTTGTTGAACCATTTCGGAGGGAAAGTAGCGTCAATGGTTACAGGAATCTTTTGTGCAGTTACCTCAAGTGGCTGAGGTGTTGCTTTGATATAATCCGAAGAAAGCGGATTAAGTTTTTTGGAACAGGAACTGAATCCTACGATTACCGCTAATAAAAAAAGCGGCAAAACCAGCCTTTGTTTCATTTTCTTATAGATTAAAAAATTAATAATTTTTGTTTTGCCTATTTCTGGGTACAAATCTAAAATTTTTTAATGGAATCTATGGTTTTTTGGACATGGAAATGTGAAAATTTAAGACTAATTAAACATTTGAGAGGTATTTGTTCTTTTTTGTCTTCCTTTTTTTAATAGTCCGGAGAGTTAGGGATATTTGGGAAATTTGATTTTTGTTTGGAATTGGGAACTATTTGATTTGTACAAGGTTATCGCCTTGGAGGATATTTTTTAAAATCACAAATAGGTCAAGGCTATCGCCTTGGGATTATATCCTTTTTGTCTTGAAACAAAAAGGATCAAAAAATTCAAGGCTGCGTCCCATTGGCTAAAAAATACTGCGTTCCGGCTAAGAGAAAAGAACTCGCACCTGCGGTGCTCAAACAGCTTTTCTCTTTTAACGCCTACACTGCGTATTTTTCTTTACGCCACTGGCCCGAGGCCGGAGGTGGAGCCGCATCGGTTGTTCGTTTAATCAAATGAACATTTTGCATAAGGTTTATTCTGATGAAGATAACCGTCATTGCGAGCGACAGCGAAGCAATCCCTTGCGATTGGCAGGAGATTGCTTCGTCGTTCCTCCTCGCGATGACGGGGTGGGGAATCGCAATGACGAGACTTCGCAAACAATATTACCCCGCAATGTTGCCCAATTCCACCCGGGCAAAGCCCGGTCAATCCCCCGTTGGGGGTCAGGGGGACAATACCTTATAGTCGAAAAGCTGTCTGAGGGAGAGAGCGCAGCGAGCGAACGAGTTCTTTTCGACGAAGCGCCTTTTTTTGGTACCTTTTTTTGGCGCAACAAAAAAAGATACAAAAAGTATTTTTATTCAAAATGTTTTTACACAAAAAAACATTCCCTTAGCCCCCAGTTTGAAATAATTTCCAAAATCCAAAACTTTACGTACATTTGTACTTTCGAACGATAGTTTAATTCAATGCAATAGTAAATTCTTACCTGTATGGAGAAGAAAATCCTTGGAATTGTTGCCGGAACCGCAGCTGTTCATTTATGTGCGTTTGCACAAACCGAAAAGCCGAATGTAATATTTATTTTGCTCGATGATTACGGATATCATCAGATGGGATGCTATGGCAGTGAATATTATGAAACCCCTAACTTCGACCAGATTGCCGCTGAAGGAATGCAGTTCACCAATGCTTATGCCGCTTGTGCTGTCAGTTCTCCTACCCGGTCGGCAATCATGTCGGGAAAATATCCGGCCCGGACACATGTAACAGACTGGATTCCAGGACAGAAAAACCCGGGAAATGCAGTCTTGGATATTCCTGACTGGTCCATCAAAGGATTGGCGGATAAGGATATTTTGCTCCCTCAATATATGAAAAAAGCCGGTTATCGAACCTCATTGATCGGCAAATGGCATGTAAGTAAATCTACATCGGTTTGGGATGAGGTGCTGAGGTTCGATGGTCCCCAAAAAAGCGATGAATGTGAAGGTATTGATTGTCACCGGGTGGCTCAGTATACCGATTCTGCACTGGCTTTTATCCGGCGGAATGCTGATGCGGGACAGCCGTTTTTCTGTTTTCTTTCCCACAATGCCATTCATACTCCTGAATATGAAGATCCAGCTTTGGTGAGCAAATACGAACAAAAACCGGGAACCAACCCTAAAGGTTTTCTGAATCCGGTACAGGGAGCCATGGTAGAAAGGGTGGACAATTATACGGGTATTTTGCTTGATTCCCTCAAAAAATGGAAATTAGAGGAAAACACCCTGTTGATTGTATTCTCGGATAACGGACAGTTGTCTCCCGTGGAGAGGAGAGGAGCTTCTCCTTTGCGTGGTTCTAAAGGTAATTACTGGGAAGGAGGCATTCGTGAGCCATTGTTAGTTCGCTGGAAAGGGAAAATTAAAGCCGGTTCTACCTCTGATATTCCGGTAATTGCAAATGATTTTCTTCCTACATTAGCTGATATTTGTGGCTTTTCCGTATCGGATGAAAAAAATCTCGATGGAATGAGTTTTGCCAACAACCTGTTGAAAGATCCGGCGACCCGGATTGACAGAGAATACCTTTGCTGGCATTATCCGCATTATCACCGGCATGGTGAATATTCGGGTGCTATCAGGAAGGGAGATTGGAAGCTGATAGAAGATTTCAATAAATCTATATATTTCTTACCCGGAGCATTTCAATTGTATAATTTGAAAGATGATTTATCTGAGTCTAATGACCTGATAAGCCTTTATCCGGAAAAAGCAGCCGAATTGTACGCCGATCTGGTTGCCTGGAGACAGAACGTTGGTGCCCAGATGCCTCTCCCCCGAAAAAAAGTGGAGCAGCCCGGTAAAACTATGAACGAAATCTATTTTAGGAGACATTTTATTGAGAATAAATAAAATCAAGAATAATCATGAAAGTGAAAATATGGTCGGATATTGTATGTCCGTATTGCTACATCGGAAAAAGAAAATACGAACAGGCGCTCCGGATGTTTCCCCATGCATCCGAGATTGAAACAGAATGGCACAGTTACCAACTCGATCCGGAACTTCCGGCAGAGCCTACTCAGGACCAATATGATTATATTGCCGGAATGAAAGGCTGTTCCCGGAAAGAATCGATTACCCTTCACCGGGAGTTGGAACAGTTGGCTAAGGAGGTCGGACTCGATTATCATTTTGACCGGGCAGTAGTTGCCAATACTTTCAACGCTCACCGGCTGAGTCATCTGGCTAAACAGAATGGTTTGCAGGATGCTGCTGAAGAACATCTTTTCAAAGCTTTTTTTACAGAGGGAAAAGATATCAACGATTTGGAAACTCTTGTTCAAATAGGGAAGTCTATCGGCTTGGATGTTGCGGAAGTTCGCAGGACTCTCGATACGGATTTGCTCGAAGATGAAGTTTTTGCTGATTTTGAAGAGGCTGAAAATATTGATGTAGATGTGGTACCGTTCTTCCTTTTCGACGATCACCTGATACTTACCGGTGCGCAATCTCCGGAAGTTTTCTTAGATGCCCTGACGCAATCTTATGAAAAATGGAAGTCGAAGGAATTTTTTGCCGGAAAGGAGAGAAGTGAAGGGAATGCTCCTTCTTGTTCAATAGATGGCGTTTGTGAATGAATTTATAGAAACAGGATGTGTTTTCTTCTTTAATATTTGGAGTGACAGATCTCTTAAATGATATTTTTTCTATTTAACTAAACAAGAAGTATCTCTTAGAGGTGCTTCTTGTTTTTCCTGAGACTTGCATATAATTTTCACCTTTGCCGGATTTTTGGCTAATTCCTCTCTTTTTCTTTTTCCCTCACAACAATTTGTATTACTTTTGTACACTTAAAAAATTAAACTAACGAATACGATAACATTATGTCAGAATCAAAAGGAAAACTTTTCTCTGAATTTCCTTCTGTGAGTGCGGACGCATGGAAGGAAAAGATTGTGGCTGACCTCAAAGGCGCCGATTATGAGAAAAAAATGGTTTGGAAAACCAATGAAGGATTCAGTGTCAATCCGTTTTACAGGGCGGAAGATATCCAGGGATTGAAAACTACGGATGTTCTTCCCGGTGAATTTCCGTATGTTCGCGGCACTAAGAAGAATAACGACTGGCTTGTGCGTCAGGATATCGAAGTGGAAGATTTCAAAGCGGCTAATCAAAAAGCCTTGGATCTCCTGAATAAAGGAGTGACTTCCCTCGGTTTTTGTATAGATCGTGAGGATGTTAACCCAGGAAATATTGCTCTTCTGCTGGAAGGAATTCGTCCCTGTTGTGTAGAGCTGAATTTCCGTACCTGTAGCCGTGTTTCGGTCGACCTGGTCCGGATACTTTCAGATTATCTGACAGATAAGGGTACTGATCCTGCTACCTGCAAGGTTTCTGTAAACCTGGATTTGATTGGTCCTATGCTGAGAAAAGGAAAGGTAAATGAAAATTGGGTAAGTCTGATGAAAGAAGCCCTCGAAGCTTCTAAAAAATTCCCGGCTTTCCGCGTATTAGGAGTCAATGCGTATTTATTTAATAATGCCGGTTCATACATTACCCAGGAATTAGGATATGCTCTGGCCTGGGGGAGCGAATTGATGAAACAACTCACCGAAGCCGGTGCAGATGCTTCATTGGCGGCTTCTAAAATCAAATTCAACTTCGGCATTTCTTCCAATTATTTTATGGAAATCGCCAAATTCCGTGCTGCCCGTTGGCTGTGGGCGGAGATCGCTAAAGCTTATGGCGCTTCGGATGAGGCTGCAAAAATGAATATTTTTGCTCAAACGTCTTATTTTAATCAAACAGTATACGATGCACATGTGAATATGTTGCGTACGCAAACCGAAGCAATGTCGGCAGGGATTGCCGGAGTGGATTCCATTTTGGTTTCTCCTTTCGACGAATCGTTCAAAACACCGGATGAATTTTCAGAGAGAATTGCCCGTAACCAACAGCTTTTGCTGAAGGAAGAAGCGCATTTAGATAAAATTACCGATGTGTCCGGCGGTTCTTATTATATTGAAACATTAACTGCTTCTATTGCCGAACAAGCCTGGAACCTTTTCCTGGCAACCGAAGAAAAAGGATTTTATGAAGCGGTTCAAGCCGGTGAAATTCAACATGCCGTCAACGAATCGGCCAATGCTCGTTTCAAAGCACTGGCGCAACGCCGGGAAACCTTGCTGGGAACTAATCAGTTTCCTAATTTTACCGAAAAAGCTGCTTCTAAAATTGAAGAAGACAGTTGTTGTTGCTGTGGCGGTTCTTGCGATTCTGCTGTTGAAACTTTGAAATTGAATCGCTTAAGCAGCGAATATGAAGCCTTGCGTTTGACTACAGAGAAATCAGGTAAAACACCTAAAGCCTTCATGCTGACTATCGGAAGCTTAGCCATGCGTTTAGCCCGTTCTCAATTTTCCTGCAATTTCTTTGCCTGTGCAGGTTACCAGGTGATTGACAATCTCGGCTTCGAGACAGTGGAAGCCGGAATTAAGGCTGCCCGTGAAGCCAAAGCCGATATCATCGTGGTTTGTTCCAGTGATGATGAATATGCTGCTTTTGCTCCTGAAGCTTATGCGCTGACTAAAGGGAAAGAGATCCTGGCTGTGGCAGGTGCACCTGCTTCAATGGACGAATTGAAAGCGCAGGGAATCGAGAATTTCATCAATGTTCGTAGCAATGTTCTGGAAACATTGAAGGCGTTTAACGTAAAATTAGGAATACAATGAAACCGAATTTCAAAAATATCAATATCAACAACGACGGATTTGTAGCAACCAATGCTGCCAAATGGTCGCAGGAAAACGGGATCAAAGCAGACTGGCTGACTCCCGAACATATTGCCGTAAAACCGGTATATACTAAAGAAGACCTGGAAGGAATGGAACATCTCGGGTATGCTTCCGGATTGCCGCCTTTTCTCCGGGGACCGTATTCGGGGATGTATGCTACCCGTCCGTGGACGATCCGCCAGTATGCCGGATTCTCTACTGCAGAAGAATCGAATGCTTTTTACCGCAGAAACCTGGCTTCCGGGCAAAAAGGACTTTCCGTGGCCTTTGACCTGGCTACACACCGGGGGTACGATGCCGATCATCCCAGGGTAGTGGGAGATGTGGGCAAAGCAGGGGTTTCTATCTGTTCCCTGGAAGATATGAAAGTGCTTTTCGCCGGTATCCCATTGAGGGATATGTCTGTGTCTATGACTATGAACGGAGCTGTATTACCCATTTTGGCGTTTTATATCAATGCCGGACTGGAACAGGGAGCGAAACTGGAAGAAATGGCCGGAACCATCCAGAATGATATCCTCAAGGAATTCATGGTGCGTAATACCTATATCTATCCGCCCGAATTTTCCATGCAGATTATTGCCGATATTTTCGAATATACATCGCAAAAAATGCCGAAGTTCAACTCGATTTCTATTTCCGGGTATCACATGCAGGAAGCAGGTGCAACGGCAGATATAGAGCTGGCTTATACATTGGCCGATGGAATGGAATATCTTCGGGCTGGAATCAATGCCGGAATCGATGTGGATGCTTTCGCTCCCCGCCTGTCGTTCTTCTGGGCCATTGGAATGAATCATTTCATGGAGATTGCCAAAATGCGTGCGGCTCGTCTGCTCTGGGCGAAGATCGTAAAAGGTTTTGGCGCTAAAAATCCGAAATCATTGGCCTTGCGTACGCACTCGCAGACTTCCGGTTGGTCGCTTACCGAACAGGATCCGTTCAATAATGTGGGACGTACCTGTATTGAAGCTATGGCAGCTGCCCTCGGGCATACGCAGTCCCTGCACACCAATGCCCTGGATGAAGCGATTGCGTTGCCGACCGATTTTTCTGCCCGTATCGCCCGTAATACCCAGATCTATATCCAGGAGGAAACGTATATCTGTAAGGAAATTGACCCTTGGGCAGGTTCTTATTATGTAGAATCGCTGACACACGAGTTAGCAAATAAAGCCTGGGCTTTGATACAGGAAGTGGAAGAACTCGGCGGAATGGCTAAAGCTATTGAAACCGGTCTGCCTAAAATGCGTATTGAAGAAGCTGCTGCCCGTACACAGGCGAAGATCGACTCCGGAAACCAAACGATTATCGGAGTGAATAAATACCGCTTGGAAAAAGAAGATCCGATCGATATTCTCGAAGTAGATAATACGGCAGTTCGCGAGCAACAAATTACCCGCCTGAACGAGCTTCGTGCGAACCGGGATGAAGTTGCCGTGCAGAAAGCATTGGCTGCTATTACAAAATGTGCTGAAACAGGAGAAGGAAATCTGCTTGAACTGGCGGTGGAAGCTGCTCATGTCCGTGCATCTTTAGGTGAAATTTCCGATGCCTGCGAAAAAGTATGTGGAAGATATAAAGCAATTATCAGAACAATATCAGGCGTGTATTCATCAGAAACCAAACAAGATCCGACCTTCCGCCGTGCTTGCGAACTGGCGGAAAAATTTGCGAAAAAAGAAGGGCGTCAGCCGCGTATCATGATCGCTAAAATGGGACAGGACGGTCACGACCGTGGTGCCAAAGTAGTGGCAACCGGCTATGCCGATTGTGGATTCGATGTGGATATGGGGCCTTTGTTTCAGACTCCGGAAGAAGCCGCCCGTCAGGCTGTTGAAAACGATGTGCATGTGCTCGGAGTCTCTTCTCTGGCTGCAGGACATAAAACACTGGTACCCCAGGTTATCGCGGAACTGAAAAAATTAGGCCGCGAAGATATCCTGGTTATTGCCGGAGGCGTAATTCCTGCGCAGGATTACGATTATCTCTATAAAGCTGGTGTGGCTGCTATTTTTGGACCCGGTTCTCCGGTTTCCAAGGCTGCCTGCCAGATTTTGGAAATACTCCTTGAAGAGTAACATTAACTTTTAATACGCCTTCTTGTTGTGTTTTGTTGCTGATCATTACCTTTGATTTCAGCAAAAACAAATAGGCTCTGTAATAAGATTAAAGCTGCTGCAAAAGTGAAATTTTGCTGCAGCTTTTTTTTGTGTTGAATCCGAAGCAAATGTGACGTAATTTATTGCTTTTTTTTGAAATTATTTATTGATATATCAAATTCAAAATGCAGTCTTTTAAATATAAATTAAATAAAAATAACTTTATAGTTTTGGTGTAAAAAATAGAATAAACTATCTTTGTACCTTGCTATTCCTTTGGAATATCTTACACATATAGTATTAAATACTCTTAACCAATGAAAACGAAGCGATGGAAATGCCATTTTTTTTGGCATATTGGCCTTGTAGGAATCTTTGTCTTTTCCTTTTTGTATAGCTGCCGGATTTGTGCGGCTGATGAACAGTTACAATCATTTCCTTCGAAGGATGCATTGTCTCAATCCTCTGGAATTTCGAATATTAACCCTCCACCAGATCCATTTGCTTTTGTGGAGGATTCTGATTATCCTATTTTACGTGATCCACCTCCCGATACTGAAGATGAAGAACCTATCGGTGGAGATGACCCTTATTCTATTCCTGCCGGAGAAAATGAACTACTTACCTTTTTGTCTTTTCTGTTTCTTTATTTTTTCTATTTATTTAAGTATAAAGGTACTATTAAAAATAAGCAATTACATATTAAATATGTTATTTTACTCTATTGCGGTTCTTTTTTTTGAAACATAAAAATATTGGAAATGTACAATTATAAACTACAACATATCGCCTGCTACTGTCTCCTCTTCTTTTCTTTTTTTTCTTTCGGCTTAGCAGCCCAGAATCCGGATTTTTCGGGAGGAAACGGAACTTCCGGCGATCCCTACCAGATACAAACCGCCCAGCAATTTGATAATCTCCGGAAATATTTAGGCCCAAACTATGCAAGTACTCATTTCCGTTTGGTTGATCATATAGACCTTTCTGTATTTATATCTACACATACGAATACCGATATACAGCAAAACGGATGGCTACGGATTGGTTATTATGTACCATACAGTGGTAATTATAACTATACTTTTCAGGGTACTCTACATGGAGGAGGTTATGAAATTACGGGTTTATGGAGCAAGGTTAGAAACTCAAATAATGAATATATCGGATTATTCGGTGCTTTGAGTAATGCAACGATTGACAGCCTGACAATTCATACCACTGATGTAGGCATACAGGGAAAAACATATGTAGGAGCCCTGGCTGGTGAAATATTTTATGGAACGGCCATTCGTGACTGTACTACCACGGGAAATGTAACAGCTTCGAATGTGGGGAGCGAAATTGGTGGTGGAACAATTGCCGGTGGTTTGATCGGACGGATGAACGGTAATTCTGCTAAAGTTATAAAGTGCAGCTCTTCCTGTCAGGTTACTGGAGCAGAATCTATCGGTGGTTTGATTGGAAGAGTAAATGCTTGTGATTCGGTATATGCTTGTAGTACTATGGGTGATATTAACGGGATAAACTATACAGGTGGTTTGATCGGACAATTTTCGGCAGCTTCAGGTAAAGTGTCAAATTGCTATTCTTCAAGTCAGGTTACTGCCAGAACTTCTAATTCGCTCAGTACCGGTGGTCTGATTGGAAGGCTTAACAATGGCTCTGTTTCTGTTTGCTGCGCTTTTGGGAATGTAAATACCTCTAATTTTACTGCTGCCAAGAAATCTACGGATACAGGTGGCTTGGTAGGTACATTAGTTGCTCCGGCTAAATTATCGGATTGTTATGCCACGGGAAATGTTGCAGGAGGAGGTGTCAGGTCCGGAGGTCTGGTCGGTTATGTCAGTATTGCATCTGCAACTTATTATCCGGTAACCAATTGCTATGCTTCCGGAAATGTTACCGCATATGATTTTGTGGGAGGTTTGATCGGGTATACCGATCCTACGGTAACTTCGACCGTTGTACAGCAATCAGTGGCTGCAAATGCAGTTCTTACTATCACCAATACAGCTTCCGGTGCTTCTCTCCGCAGAGTTGCGAACACGGCCGGAAGTGCACTTCTTCGAACTAATTATGCTTTATCGTCTATGTCCCGGAAAGCTGGTTCGGCAACATATACTGTTCCCCTGATTATCGGTTTGAATGAAAAAGACGGAGCGGGAAAAAGTCTGGAAGAACTGAAAACCCGGGTTTTTTATGCCGGATTAAATTGGAATTTTGATAATATATGGGCAATCATTGAAGGCAATACGTTACCCTTTTTCAGTTTTATACCTCCTTCAGATTGCTGGCTTTCGGGTGATTACCTGATTGGTACTGGAGGTGATTATGAAAACTTGCAGTCGGCCGTCAATGTTTATAATATTTGCGGATTGAGAGGAAATACCCGTTTCCTCATCACAGAAAGTTTTATTAACTGGGGTACTATCGTTGCCCGGGGATCGGCTCCGGGATCGGACCGATATACCCTGATTATCATGCCTCATCCGGATGGTGGCCCAAAGATCATAACAGCCAATCACACACGTACATTCTTCCGGATGGAAGGAGCCAGAAATATTACTATCGACGGAGGAGTAAAGGCAGATGCGGAGCTCATAGACAATCAACAGGAAAATACCCGCCTGCGTTTCAACGGAAATACACTTTGGCGTCAACCTTTGTTCAGCATAGAGAAAGATGCAGATGGAAACCCCGGGAAAAATATAACAATCAGTAATATTTCGGTTTCTACCGATACTGTTTCTTCCAGTACGGCTATCAGGGTTACTACCGATTCTGTTATTGTTTCCGGATGTTATCTGCATACAACTGCGTGTGGTATTATGGCCGGAAATGTAAAAAGCTTTTATTGCAGGAGCAATGTTTTGAAGAATATGTATGAAACGGGAATCTGTATCCGGAATACAGTTTCTGTTCCGGATGCCGATTATAAAATTACCGGTAATTCTATTAAAGACATATATAACGATACCTTCGGATTCTATGCCTCCGGAATCGAGATTACACAGGATATCGGAGAAACCGGCGGAAGAGCGGAAATTACAGAAAATGTCCTGGAAAATATCCGGAATGATATCTGGCGACCGGGATATTATGCCTACGGGCTAAATCTCGGGATGAAGGGAAATCTATTTGTTGCCAATAATATCATCCATCAGGTAAGTGCATACCCGCAAACCGATACGATTGCCGGGAAATACGGCGCTTATGGTATCAATCTTCGTTCGGATTTATTCGAGGTATTGCATAATACGGTTGTAATGCCGTATCCTCTCTCCGGCAACGGGCAGATTGCCGCTGTTTATTGTTCTTCGGCACTTCCTTCTGAAGATGCTGTGATCGCGAATAATATACTGATCAATAGAGATACTTATGAAAATGACGGCAGTTTTTTGTTATGCGTCTGCCGGCCGGTAAAACTGTTCGGAAATATATATTTTTCCGGAAACGGAAATTTAGGCCGCGATGGAACGGGAGGATTGCTTTACCGGAATATTGCTGCATGGAATACAGTGATGAACGACCATTCAAGGTTTCATTTGCCGGAGTTCCGTTCGGATAACGATCTGCATTTGTCCGGTGTTTCGCTGACCGATCCTCTTCTCAGTGCCCGTTATTTGCGGAACAAAGTAGAAATGGATTTTGAAGGAGAGATGAGAACGGTCTGTAACAATGCAGCCGGAGCGGATGTTCATCCGGCGGCTTTCCTGCGACATTACAATACCTGGACTCCCCAACCCGGAAATAACGATTGGAACGATTACCGGAACTGGGAAAATGATATTCCTCAAGCCTGTACATCTGTTTGTCTTCCGGGGAGTTTAACTGCTTATCCGGAATTAAATGCTTCTGAACAGGCAATTTGCGATACCGTATTTTTTGCTCCGGGAAGCACGTTGGCTAAAACTGCTTATCTGAATTACCAGTATGCCAAAGCAGACCTGAAACTGGATATCAACCGTTGGTATATTTTATCTCCGCCTTTAGGCAGTATGTATTCCGGCGATTATTTCCTGGATGAATGTTTTTCTTCGGATGCTTTGGCTATTCCCCGCTGGAGTCCGGCCGTATGGTCTATGCTGTATCAAACCAATAATCCGCAAAAAAATGACATCCGGGCAGCTTCGGGACAATGGTCGAAAAGCTACAAGAATGTGGATATCCCCTTTCAAGCGGGCATGGGATATGCCATTTGGGTAGATAATGGACAATATGACAAAGAAACACATCCATCATTTACTTTCCATTTTCCGAAAGATTCCGTCAACTATTTCAATTATGATAAAACCGGCCGGAAAACCACACTTTCGGGCAATTTAGACCGTGCTCATACCGGCAGGTTTATTTATGAAACAACTACCGGCTGGGACCAGTTGAAACCTTCTTTTAGGGTACCGGTGTTATCTGATGGTGCAAACGGCGAATTTTCAAGTGCAATTATAGGAAATCCATATCTATCTCATCTGGATTTTGAACGGTTTTATACTGAAAATCAGGAAAAAATTGAAAATAGCTATCATATCTGGGGAAATAACGGAAATTCGTTTGTCCCTGTCCTGGTTATCGAAGATGGTAGCATTCTTTCTCCGGAGGATGATGCTAATTACATTGCTCCTATGCAGGCTTTCATTGTTAATAAAAAACCACTGAATCCAACAGCAAATCCCGGTGATTTCATTTATGAACCGGTAGGAAACTTGTTATTTACTCCGGAAATGTCGGTTGTGGCTCCGGAAGTAACTCTCCGTACTTCGGAACATCGGATGCCGAATGTGTTGAATATATCGGTTTTATCAGGAGGAGAAAAACATAGCGCTGTAGCTGTTCGTTACCTGAAAGGGGAGAATAACGCATACGATCCGGCCAAAGATGTCTGGACTATGTTTGCGGATAATGTTACGTCTTCTGTGGTAATTTATAGTGTATTGGAGGGTAAGGCGGCTTCCATCCATACTATTGGGGACCTTTCCGAACCCTTGGAACTGGGAATTTCCACTTCGCTAAAAGGACCGCAGACTCTTTCGTTCCGGAATGTAGGATCGTTCGATCCGTCGGTCAGCATATATCTGGAAGACAGGAATTCCGGCATTTATCCGCTAACAAAAGGATTTGAATATACATTTGAAAATGAAACGGGAGATATTCGTCAGCGTTTTTTTCTCCATTGGGAACAGGATCAAACGGATTTGAATGAAATTAAAGAGTGTTTCTCTGTTTTTTCCCTTGAAAATGAAATACATGTGCATAGTGCCGGAGCGCTCATTACACAAGTGGATTGTTATGATACCCAAGGGCGCCTGATTGCTTCAGAATTAGATGTCTATGAAAAAAGATGCCGGCTGAAGGTACCTGTAGGAAAACAGGTTGTTATTGTGAAAGTGAAAGCAATGGATACTATCGGAACCTACAAATTGCAGCTAAAATAATATTCCACTTAGTAAGATAATTCAAGTTTCTCTCAAGATGTTCAGAACCTTAATATCACTTCCGTACCGTGATCCGGTACGGAAGTGATCATTATAATACCTCCATGCATACTCATAATCTGGCGGCAGACGCTGAGCCCGATACCCGAGCCACCTGTCTTGGTGGTGAAAAAGGGAACAAAAATCTTATCCATCACTTCCGGCAAAATACCATGTCCGTTATCGAAAATCTGAATGACCGGTCGTTGGTATTCATCTTTGGATATTAGTAGGCGGACAGATGGATAATCTATATCCCTGCAGGCTTCCCAGGCATTTTTGATCAGGTTGATCAATACCTGCTCGATTTGGATCCTGTCGATTAACATCAGCAAGTCTTCTCCTTTGATTTCAAATAAAAACCGGATATTCTCGGCCTGCATCAGTCCTGTAATATCTTCCAGTATCCGGCGGATACTTTCCTGCCGGAGAACCGGCTCGGGTATCCGGGTCAGTTGCTGGTAACTTTGCACGAATTCTACCAGACCTTTACTTCTTCTATGGATACTTTGCATAGCCCGGTTCATCAAAGATTGCTTTTCTTCTTCGTTTATTTCATTTTCGGAAAGACTTTCCGACAGGGAGATAATGGGCGTGAGGGAATTCATAATTTCATGAGTAAGCACTCGTGTCAGCTTCTTCCAGGCCTCACTTTCACTTTCTTCGATCACCGATTCTATATTTTTGAAACTTACCAGCTTTAATTCATTGCCTTTGGAAGAAAATAGAACCGCCGAAACTGCCAGAGCGTACAATTGTTCATTACGCATGAACTTGATAATCTTATTTTCCTTGGGTAGTATTTTTTCAAGTACAACCGGTAGATCAGGATCAATTGATTGAAAATCAGCAATATGCTTAGGCTGAGGTTTGCCGAAAAGATCCAATGCCAGCTTGTTGATCCAGTGTATTTTTC
This sequence comes from Bacteroidales bacterium, assembly GCA_031553775.1. Taxonomy (GTDB): domain Bacteria; phylum Bacteroidota; class Bacteroidia; order Bacteroidales; family Azobacteroidaceae; genus JAISFI01. Next base: position 125,750 of record JAVBLA010000005.1, on the reverse strand, counting down.
CCTTTTTATCAAAAACGATGATAGCCGTATCTATCCGGTTCAGAAGTGTATCGTAAAACTGTTGCTCAATAGCACTTTGTGTCAGCCTTTTATTCAGCAGGGCGACCGCTTCTTCCATTTGAAGGGATAATTCTTCCGGTAATCCCTTGGATTCCAGTCGCCGGAAAGAAATATTGGTTTCCGAAAATCGAATGGCATCAATTAACCGGCTGGTATCTTTGATGTTTCGTTTGATGAAAACAAACAGGTTGTATATAAAATAAATAAGAATGACAAAGAAAAGTAAAGCAATCCAATACTGTTGTATGCCGGCCAAATAACCTGTGCCGACCGATAGCCCGGAAATTGTTATTATTTTTAAAATCAGATATGTACGATACTTTTTCATTAAAAACAATTGAAAATTGACAATTATTTTTTTGTTTTCCTATAAAGCGCAAAACGTGAAATTCCCAATAATTCTGCCGCTTTGTTCATATTCCCATCGCTTTGTTGCAGAGCCTTATCGATTGCTTCTCTTTCCAGTAATTCAAGATTGAGGATTTCTCTCGCTTTGCCTGAATGATTGATTACAGCAGCCTGCAAAAGAAAGTCATTTCCGGTCAACCATTGACCTGTCGATAAAATAATCGCCCTTTCCACAGCGTTTTGCAGTTCCCTCACATTCCCAGGCCAGATGTAAGTCAATAACTTTTTTTGGGCATCCTGTGACAACCCTTTGATATTTTTTCTGTACTTGAAGGTATATTTACGGATAAAATATTCAGCCAGGAGTATAACATCTTTTCCCCGGTTTCGTAGCGGAGGAATATGGATTTCGATTGTATTGATACGGTATAGTAAATCCTGCCGGAAACGCCCTTCAGATACTTCTTTGTAGATATCCGCATTGGTAGCACATATCAGGCGGATATCGATCGGGATATTCCGGTTTGAACCTAAACGGGATATTTGTTTCTTTTCAATAGCCGTCAGCAATTTGGCTTGCATCGGCATGGCGAGATTTCCGATCTCATCGAGAAAAAGGGTTCCTCCGGATGCAGCTTCCATTCTTCCTGGTTTCTCTTTTTTTGCATCTGTAAATGCTCCTTTTTCATAACCGAAAAGTTCGCTTTCAAATAAATTCTCCGGAATACTTCCCAGATCGATGCCTGTAAAAATTTTACCGGAGCGGGGAGAATGATGATAGAGGGCTCTGGCTACTAAATCTTTTCCGGTACCATTTTCTCCCAGGATCAGTATATTTGCATCGGTATCCGATAGCTTTTTTATCAAAGAATAAATTTCCTGCATGGCATCCGATTCCCCTATAATTTCATAACCGGTATCTGAATTTGTCAGCGTTTCCATTTGCTTTTTGAGGGTGTCGACTTCTTTCCGGGAATCTCGAAGTTTAAAAGCCGAAAAAAGAGTTGCCAATAGCTTTTCTTTTTCCCAGGGTTTCGAAATAAAGTCCGTTGCCCCGGCCTTGATGGCTTGCACTGCTTTTTCTGTATCCGCATAAGCTGTCATCAGTACCACTACTGCCTGAGGATCGGTTTGCAGGATTTTGTCTAACCACATAAATCCTTCTTGTCCGCTGCTCACATCCCTGCTGAAATTCATATCCAGTAAGATGATATCGGGTTGGAATTGGTCGATGAAATGAGGTATTTTCTCAGGATTAGCACTTACCCTTATCTGTTCAATATAAGGAGAAAGTAAAATATTAAGGGCCAATAGTACGTCCTCATTGTCATCGATAATCAGTATTTTTCCTTTTTTTTCCATGTTTATATCTTCCCGGCAAATATAGGTATTTTTTTACTTTCCAAATGTGCGCTATTGAACTTTATTTGTGCGTATTCGCACGTATTTTATTTAAATGAATCATGCATAATAGATTGATATATATCTAGTTGTATTATTGGTATGATAATTGTCATACCTATACTAATATGGAATCATTGAGATTTAACATATCTTCAATCGTAAAGAACCTGATCCGGAGTATTGTGTTTTTCCTACTTCCCGGTTCTCTGTCGAAAGGCACCTTTTGTCAGTTTTCCTTTTTTAATCGCAAACAAGCAATCCCCAATTCTCATTTTTCAGCTTTTAATTTTCAATTTTTAATTTTCAATTTTCAATTTCTCTTTCTTCCCTGTTTTACACAAGAAGCATCAGTAGTAACATTAGACCTGAAAAAGTCGATAGAAACGGCACAACAACACTCCCCGGATGTTATCTCTGCCCGTCATAATTTCCGTTCGAAGTACTGGAATTATTGTTATTACAAGGCCAATTATCTGCCTTCCCTGTCGTTTTCTTCCACGCCTAATTTTAACCATAGTATCAATCCGATCATTCAGCCGGATGGTACATCTGCCTATCTTCAGCAAAATCAATTGATGACAGATGCTAATCTGACACTGAATCAAAATGTATCGCTGACAGGTGGTAATTTCTTTATAACTTCGAGTCTTCAGAGAATGGATGCCTTTGAAAATGACGAGGTATCTTATAAAACGGTTCCTTTTATGATTGGTTATAGTCAGTCGCTTCTTGGATATAACAGTCTGAAATGGGATAGGAAAATAGAACCCTTACGGTTTGAAGAAGCAAAAAGAACGTATACTGAAACCCTGGAACTGGTAGCAGCCCGGACAGTTTCTTTGTTTTTTGACCTGGCTATGGCGCAAACTAACCTGCAAATTGCCCGGACCAATCATGCCAATGCAGATACTCTTTATCATTTTGCCCAAGGAAGATATAATATAGGGACTATTACGGAAAATGAAATGCTGCAACTGGAAATCAACCGCTTAACCGAAGAAAGTAATCTGTTGAATGCACGTATTCATCTGGATGACTGCATGCATAACCTGAAAACTTATCTGGGAATGGCAGATGATCAGCTAATTGAAGTTTCTCTGGCTTCCGGGATTCCTTCGCTGAAGGTGGATATCGACCGGGCTTTGCAGTTAGCCCTGGCCAATAGTCCGGATATATTGTCGATGAAAAGGCGTTTCCTGGAGAGTGACAGTCAGGTTGCACAGGCTAAAGCTAACCGGGGATTGAAGGTCGACTTGTATGCGGAATTCGGGCTGACACAGAAAGCGGATCAACCGGGAAATGCTTATAAAGACCTGATGAACCAGCAATATGTGCAATTAGGGATCCGTCTTCCTGTGCTGGACTGGGGAAGAGGCAAGGGACAGGTCAAAGTAGCCGAATCCAACCGCGAAATGGTACGGACGCAGGTAGAACAGGAGCGGATTACTTTTGAACAAAATGTGCGGAAAATAGTCAAACAATTCAATATACAGGAGGGAAATATTCAAATTGCCGATAAAACCGATAAAACGGCGGAACGGCGCAGTGAAGTGGCCCGTAAACTTTATATTCTCGGTAAATCGACCATTCTCGACCTGAATGCATCGATAGCGGAGAAAGATGCGGCAAAGCGAAGCTATATCAATGCGTTGTCAAATTACTGGAGTTTATATTACGGTTTGAGAAGTATGACATTGTTTGATTTTGAGAAAAATCTGCCGGTTACGGAAGATTATGATTTAATCCTGAGATAGAAAAAATGGTTCTATGGAAATAAAAGACAATATGGACCGGGCGATCCGGAAAAAACATCCGTTTATCCGCTATAAGTACTATATTATAGCAGGACTGCTTTTCCTGGCACTGTTTATTTATATGATTATTTCGGCTTCCGGTCCGAAAAGGCTGAGATATGATCTTGAAAAACTGGAAGTGTCTGAAGTGCAGCAAAGCAAATTTCTGGAATATCTGGATGCGGAAGGAATGGTATTGCCCATCCTGACTATTCGACTGAACACTTTGGAAGGAGGAATTGTAGAACGGATTGTTTCGGAAGACGGTAGCATGCTGGCACAGGGCGATACGATTCTCTTGCTCTCCAATCCGGAACTGGTCAGGGAAATAGACGACAACCGCGATGAACTGGAGAAAAAACGGATTTCATACCGGGAAAATCTGCTCGAAATGGAAAGGAAATCCTCCCAGCTCAAACGCCAGAGTTTGGAAACGGTTTATAAGATGCAACGGCTCGGCAAGCAATATGCCCTGGATCAGGAAGAATATACCATCGGTATCCGGAGCAAAGCGCAATTGGAAGTGTCGTCCGATGAATATCACCTGAATGAAAAAACAACTGAACTGTTACTGAACGAGTTGAAGCAGGATTCCCTGATGAGCCTGATCCAAAGGGATCTGATGAAAAACGACATGGAAAGGGAAGAAAAACGTTTCCGCAGGAGTGCCGAACGGATGGATCACCTGGTCGTACGGGCGCCTATCGCCGGGCAACTCAGCTTTGTGAGCGTTATTCCCGGAGAACGCATTGGCCTGGGTACCTCTGTCGGCGAACTGAAAGTAGTGGATCAATTCAAATTGCACACAAAAATCAGCGAATATTATATCGACCGGATCTTTTTGGGCTTACCGGCCACCGTTATCTACCAGGGAGAAAGATATCCTTTGAAGATATCCCGGATAAATCCGGAGATCAAAGATCGCCAGTTTGCCGTCGATTTGGTATTTTCAGACCGGAAACCCGACAATATCCGTATCGGTAAAAACTATCGTATACAAGTTGAATTGGGAAGTCCGGAAGATGCATTGGTTATCTCTAAAGGGAATTTTTTCCAGTCGACAGGCGGGCAGTGGATCTTCAAACTCAACGAATCGAAGACGAAAGCTGTAAAAATCCCTGTTTCCATCGGGCGTCAGAACCCTCAACAATATGAAATAACCGGAGGATTAAAGGCCGGAGAACTCGTTATTGTCTCGGGATATGATAACTTTGGGGATTCGGAGGAAATCGTCTTGAAGTGAAAAGTGAAAAACGAAAAGTGAAAAATTAGAGGAAAAGGAGTTGAATATGAAGATTTTCAGGAGATTTGGTAAGAGTGTTTCTTTGCGGGTAGTAAACTTGCTGGGATTGTCGGTAATGTTTGCATGCTTGTTGTTGTCGTATGCTTATGTAAAAAGGGAGTATTCGTATGACAGGTATAATCTGAATGCCGACCGGATGGTGCGCCTGTCATTTCAATTCGGTGAAGAACCGGTAGACGGGCGGATTTATTCCGAAAAATTAGGAGGAATGACCGGGCAGATTCCGGAGGTAGAAGAAATTGTGAAGATGGTCAAAATCCATACAGGACTACTCACATACCAGGGAGTACCCCGGGTGGTCAACAGTTTTTATTTTGTCAGTTATAACTTTTTTAATGTATTTACCATTCCTTTGATTGCCGGAGAGGATAAGAATCATGTATTACAGGCTCCTAACCAGGCGGTTGTAAGCGAAAGCTTTGCCCGGCAGTTCTTTGGTGGCGTTGAACAGGCTGTCGGACAGGAATTCCAGTTAACGGGTAGGCAGTTTCTTGATAGTGTTTTTTTTGTTTCCGGTGTATTCGAAGATATTCCGGCAACCTCGCATTTTTATACGGATATACTGTTGCATGCTCAGGAAACAGATGACCTTTGGTCGTATAATTACCTCTTGTTGAAAGAACATACGAACCTGCCGGATCTGGAACCGAAAATACTAGAGTATGGCCGGACTATTTTTGGAGAGAAAACCCGTTTGCGGGTTCACCTGATGCCTTTAACGGATATTCATTTACATAGTCGCATAGTCAGGGAAATGGAACCGAACGGAAATATTTATTACATTTACCTGATTGCAGGCGCCAATGTGTTGTTGTTACTGATCGTTTTGTTTAACTTATGGTTGAATACGAGTCTGATTTTTTCTTTTAACAGAAAGTATTATCAGCTTCTCCGTTTGAATGGAGCTTCTTCTTTTACCGTCGTAAGAGATGAAGGTACACTGGCAGCATTGTTGGCTTGTCTGGCTTGGCTTACGGGAGGGGGACTTGCCTGGTGCGCTTCTTCGGCTTCAGGACTTTTACTGGAGCTCTCCCGGATAGATATTATCGGCCTTTCATTGTGTTTCCTGCTGTTGATTCTTGTTGTTTCGTTAATTCCGGTTGTGATGCATTTGTCTTCCACATTATTCGGGTATGCCGATGAAGAACTGAAATTCGGAAAAACTCCATACAGGAATATACAATATATGCTCACTGCCCAATACACAATTGTTATGATGGTGGTAATCCTTGCTTTTGGAATTTCCAGGCAGATGCATCTGGTCAGAAATGTACAGGTGGGAGGAAATGACGCTTCCATTCTGGCGATGAAAGAACAAGCCGAGCCGATCAAGGAAAGATATGAACTCCTGAAGAAAGAACTCCTGAAGCATACCGGAATACAGGCGGTGACGGCCTCTTTTCAACTTCCCGGAGACGCCATCCGGGATGGCATTCAGGTAAGCCGGACAGATACTCTGGATTGGCAGGTCTTGCCCCTGTTAGTGGTAGGAGAAGATTTTTTCCCTTTCTTCCGGATCGATCCTGTTGCAGGAACTATTTTTTCTCCCGGGAAATATAGTTATAAAGAAGAAGATACCTTGCTGCTCGATCGTCTCAATCATAAAAAACATACAGATTATACCGAAGAATATATGATCAATTCTAAAGCGATGCAGGCATTGGGTTTCCGGACTCCTGAAGAGGCTATAGGGAAAAAATTGATGATCGAGAGTAACGTTCTGGATTATATTCGTGAAGGGATTATCTGTGGCGTTACCGATGATTTTTATTATACGGCTTTGCATGATGCATCTATTCCGATGCTGATTATGCAACGGAAATACTTCCTGCATTGTATCCTGGTGCGTCTGGATCCGGATCGTTTTCAGGAGTCACTGGCTGTTTTCAACCGGGTGTGGAAAGATGTCAATCCTGATTATCCGGCCGATTATACATTTATGAAAGACATTTTCAATGAAAAATACCGCAATGAATTGAATGCAGAGAAGCTGGTATACATTTTTACCTTGTTATGTCTGATAATAGCCAACCTTGGCTTGATCATTTTCATGGCTTTTGCCATCAAGCGGAGAACGAAGGAAATCGGCATACGGAAAGTCAATGGGGCCACAGCAGGAAGTATTATCCGTATGCTGAATATAGAATACATTCGTTGGATTATACTGGCTTTTGTGATTGCCCTTCCGGCAGGCTGGTATGTAATGCGTCTCTGGCTGGAGAACTTTACCTGTAAGATTTCTCTCGACTGGTGGATATTTGTATTGGCAGGCTTGTCGGTACTTCTGGTATCGGTCGTCTCCCTTTCCTGGCAAAGTTGGCGGGCGGCTGTGTCTAATCCGGTAGATTCATTGAAAATAGAATAAAATATAGTGAAAATTTGTAAGTTTGAATTATTAAGAAGAAATCTGATCATGTTATTATTGCATTATTTAAAAACCGCATGTAGGAGTCTTTGGGAATACAAGATTCAAAACCTGATCGGAGTCCTCGGAGTCGCCGTAGGATTGGTCTGTTTTACCCTTTGTAGCTATATTCCCCGTTTTCTGGCCGGCTGGGATCGATTTCATCCGGATGTAGACCGGATGTATGTAGTGACCTACAAAGGAGACTTCCCTTCCATCGATCTTCGGCAGGAACTTAAAGACCGTTTTCCCGGGGAAATAGAAAAGGTCACTTTTTTCTTTCCCTATATGAACTATCATTCTTCGTTTGAGAGTAATAACAGTCCAAACAGAGAATATGAATTGAAACTTGTGGAAGCCGATACGTCTCTAATTTCGTTTTTCTCGCTCAAATTGCTTGCCGGAAGCATTCATCAGACGACCCACAGTGCTAATAGTATTATTTTATTCGAAAGTTTTGCAAAAAAAATAGGAAAACCGAAGGATCTGCTGGGACAGAAAATCATTACACATGAAAAGGTCTTTTATATCACCGGAATTCTTAAAGATATTCCTAAAAATTCATTTCTCAGGATGGAAGATCCCGGTGGATTTGTTTTCAATGTCTCTGATGGATTTTTTGAACGGGCAAAAACAGAACCGGTCAGGTATGATGTGGATGTACTAAGTCCGCTCATTTTATTGAAGAAAGGAGCTTCTACTACTCATTTACAGAAAGAATTACATGAGTTTGCCCGCTTGAAAGGACCTGAAGAAGATATACTGATAGGCCCTTATGATTTTCCATTTATGCTGGAGAATCAAAAGACACGAGTGTCGATCATCGTAATTATCGGTTTTTTAATCCTGCTGACCGGACTGCTAAATTATATCTCTTTTTTAACGACGCAATGTTATAATCGTCTCGATAATTATGCTATTCGAAAAGTCAATGGAGCTGGGCGTAAGAATCTCTTTTTTCAGATCTTTTCAGATTTTCTGATCATCTGGTTATTGGCAGGTATCCTGAGTTTTTTCCTGAAGGATTTATTTATTCCTTATTTTGAGTTGCTGAAAGGCCAGTTTGTCTATTATGATGCTTCTATTGTAAGGATGCAGTTGTTTGAATATGTTTTACTCGGGATTCCCTGTATCGCTCTGTTGTGTATTGCTCCGGTACTGAGTGTGGAGAAACTGAGTGTTAAAACGACTTTACTGGGAATAGTAGGGAAGGGTAACAGGATGATAGTCAGAGATATTCTGTTATTCATACAAATGCTTATTTTCCTCGGTTTTATGTCAGCCTTAGCATTGGTATCCCTGCAAATGAATAAAACTTATTCGGGTATTTTTGCTACTTTAACTCCACAGGAAAAAACGGAAATTTTTCTGATCCCATGCTATAAAAAGAAACCCTTGATGGAGAATCGGGAAATAATTCTTCGCAAGATACAACTTTCTCCCTTGGTTGAAAAAGCCATCTTTACCAATACGGATTTTTATCATAATTCGTTTACGGGGATAGACATGGAAACCGGAGGACGTTTCCCCTGGGCAACCCGTATGTATATTTCACCGGAATTTCTTGATTTTTTTCATGTGAAATTACTTTCGGGAAGATTTTTTGATGATCGGCAGATTCCCGGCTTAGCTGTGGTTGATGAACGATTTGCAGCTTTGTATGGGGAGGAAGGAGCGATAGGTAAAACTTTTTTATCCGGTACGGAAAATCGTTATACGATTATAGGTGTTGTGCAAAATGTGACCTATTTCAGGAATTTGAAAAACAGCCAATTTCACAATGAGAATAATCCTCTTGTTTATTATCTTTCGGAAGAAGATCCCTGGAATAGTCCCTATATATATGTAAAAGCACTGCCGGGAAAAGAAAACGAAGTGAAAAAATATATAAATCAATGTCTCAGGGAGTTTGTTCCGGAGACGATTGACGTTGAAATCCGAACTTTAGACTCGCAGATCAGGGAGAGAGTACTGGAAAATGAAAGTGCACTGCGTAAAACCGGTACTTTGTTCGCTTGTATTGCACTGGCTATCTGTTTTATGAGCCTGTACTCTTCTGTTACATTAAATACCGAGCGAAGAAGGAAAGAAGTGGCGATCCGTAAGATCAACGGAGCAAACATCCGGAATATCGTTTTTCTTTTTGTCCGGAAATATTTCATAATGCTTACAATAGCCAGCCTGTTGGTTTTCCTCCTGGTATATGCCATAGGAAACAATTGGCTGGAACAATATATCGAAAGAGTATCCCTGAACTGGATTTTCTTTCTTGGAATCTATATTGTTGCGCTTCTTTTGGTGCTGCTGACTGTTATTTTCAGGGTATTGAAGGTGGCGGGGGAGAATCCGGTGGAAGGGATGAAACTAATTAAAAATTGAAAATTGAGAATTGAAAATTATGGAATGCTTTTTCAATTCTTAATTGCCTAAGTCTGATCTAATGGTTTTCAATTCTCAATTCTCAATTCTCAATTATAAAGTTATGATCAAAACAATCAATCTTCAAAAGATCTTCCGTACGGAAGAAGTAGAAACCTGGGCGTTAAATAATGTCAGCCTGGAAATTAAGGAAGGAGAATTTGTGGCTGTAATGGGGCCTTCGGGATGTGGAAAATCGACTATGCTCAATGTCCTGGGATTATTGGATAATCCTACGGGGGGTGAGTATTTCCTGAATGGAACGGAAGTGGGGAAATATTCCGAAAAACGGCGAACCAATCTCCGGAAGGGTGTTATCGGATTTGTTTTCCAGAGTTTTAACCTGATCGAGGAACTCGATGTGTTCGAAAATATTGAATTACCGTTGTTGTATATGGGTATTTCTGCTTCGGAACGGAAAAAAAGAGTACAGGCAGCGATGGACAGGATGCAGATTTCACACCGGTCGAAACATTTTCCGCAACAGCTTTCGGGCGGTCAGCAGCAGCGTGTAGCCATTGCCCGGGCGGTCGTTGCCGGTCCTAAACTGATCCTGGCAGATGAGCCGACAGGTAACCTCGATTCGAAGAACGGAAAGGAAGTCATGGATTTACTTACCGAACTCAATAAAGAAGGAACTACGATCGTGATGGTGACTCACAGTCAGCATGATGCGGGTTATGCTTCCCGGATTATTAATTTGTTCGATGGGCAGTTGGTGACGGAGGTAACACTTTGATACCTTGTTTTCAATCCATCCGGTTTTTATAATCTTCGTATCCGAATTCCCTGAGCATCTCTACCTTTCCGTTGCTCTTCAGCAGGGCGATCGAAGGGTGGGGGATACCGTTGAACATATTGGTTTTAACGGTGGTATAGTGGATCATATCTTCAAAAATGATCTTGTCGCCGATTTGAATAGGCCGGTCGAACGACCAGTTGCCCATAAAGTCACCGCTCAGGCAGGAATTTCCGCCGATCCTATAGGTTGGTTTTCCTGCTACCGGTTCCTGATATGCACCGCGTATAACGGGTTTATACGGCATTTCTAAGCAATCAGGCATGTGACAGGTAAAAGAAGCATCTACAATAGCGGTTTGTATCCCTTGGTTTTCTACGATATCTACCACGGAAGAGATCAGGTATCCGGTTTGCCAGGCAAAAGCGCTGCCCGGTTCCAGGATAAGTTGCAGGTTCGGGTATTTTTTTCGGAATTCCTGTAACAGCCGGATCAGGTGTTCCGTATCATAGTCTTTCCGGGTCATCAGGTGACCGCCTCCCATATTGAGCCACTGGATTTGCGGCAGGTACCGGCCGAATTTTTCTTCTACCACCCGCAACGTTTTTTCCAGATCGTATGAACTGGATTCACATAAAGTATGAAAATGTAGTCCTTCAACACCTGCAGGAAGTTGATCTCCTAACTGATCACTTGTTACACCGAACCGTGAGCCCGGTGCGCATGGATTGTATAAATCCGTGCCGATTTCCGAATATTCCGGATTGATCCGCAAACCGCAGGAAACTTTTTTTTCGTTTGCCTGTGTCATCGGATAAAACCGCTCGAACTGATTCAACGAATTAAAAGTAATGTGGCTACTGTATTGCAAAATAACAGTAAAATCTTTTTCGGTGTAGGCCGGAGAGAAGGTATGCGCCGGATTCCCCATTTCCTCGAATGCAAGCTGTGCCTCGTATATCGAACTGGCAGTAGAATACGGCATATATTCCCTGATTATCGGAAATGTTTTCCACAAAGCAAAAGCTTTGAAGGCCAGGATTATTTCAATGCCCGCCTGCTCTTTCACAGACCGGATCAACGATAAATTCTTTCGGAATAAATCTTCTTCCAATACATAACAGGGAGTCTCGATATTGTTGATCATGTTTTTTCTAGTTTGCTGCAAAGATACAGAATAAATTAAGAGTTAAGAGTTAAGAATTGACGGAATTCGGAGAAGCAACACTTCCATTCAACAAAAGGATTGAAATGATGGTTCTCATTCAGAGATTCGAAGAATCCCAACTCTTAACTCTTAATTTTTAACTATTATGAATTTCGCAAACTTGAGCAGCAATTGTTTCTTCCCAAAACTCTCAAACTCAACCGTTGCTTTGGCATTTTCCTTATCGCCTTCCAGGGCAGTGACTTTCCCCATACCGAACCGTTCGTGCATGATTGTATTTCCAACAGATAACTCGCCGATCTGTGCGACGGAAGCCGCAGCGGGTATTTCCACTTTGGATAATTTGGCCGGAGGTGCAGTTGTCTTTTCTTTTTCCCAAGGTGGAGTATAGGTTTCTTTTTCCCGTTGTACCCGGTTTTTTCCGGAAGTATGAGCCGGTGATTCACATCCCGTTGAGGAGGAGTTCCCGGTTTTTCGTTCAAAAAAGTTCCGGTCGAGTTTGCCTTGCATAGGCTCTGCTGTTGTTATTTCCTGTTCCATACTCAGCGGTATCTTCAGGTATTCCGCATCGACATCTTTCAGAAAGCGGCTAGGCCGCCTGGTGTCGGTTTTCCCATGGATGAATCTGGATTTGGCATAACTCAAAATGCAGCTTTCTTCTGCCCGGGTAATAGCTACGTAGAACAACCTTCTTTCTTCTTCAATTCCTTTGGCCTCCTCTCTTGCCATGGATGAAGGGAAAAGGTCTTCTTCCATTCCTACTACAAATACATTCTTGAATTCCAATCCTTTGGAAGAGTGAACGGTCATCAGTGTTACCCAATCGGGAATTTCGTCTGTATCGGTATCCTGATCGGTCATCAGGGAAATTTCAGCTAAAAAATCAGTCAGTTTGATTCCTTCGATTCCTTCTTCCTGCCGGTTTTCGACAAATTCTTTCAAACTGTTCAGCAATTCTTCCATATTCTGGATCCGGCTGAGTCCTTCGGGCGTTTTGTCCGCATACAATTCTCCTACAATACCGGTTTCCTGCATAATGTAGCGTCCGGTTTCATAGGCATTTTCTTGCAGATTTTTGGCGGCAAAAGAGAGGATCAGGTTTTTATATCCGGCTAATTTTCCGGCAGTTCCGGCGTTGACCGGTAAATTGTATTTCAAGGGATCAGAGAGTATTTGCCAGAGGCTGACGTTGTGTGTAATGGCAGCCGCACCGATTTTGCCGACCGTAGTATCTCCTATCCCTCTCGATGGATAATTAATGGTGCGTTTCAGTGCTTCCTCGTCATGCGGATTCACGGCCATCCGGAAGTAAGTGATAATGTCTTTGATCTCTTTCCGTTGGTAAAAAGACAATCCTCCGAAAATTTTATAGGGAATACTCCGTTTTCTCAGGGCTTCTTCGAAGATCCGGCTTTGCGCATTGGTGCGGTAGAGAATGGCAAAATCCCTGTAGTTATACTGTTTGAGCATACGCATTTCTGCCACCCTGGCGGCAACGGCATATCCTTCTTCATAATCGGAATAAGCACCGATCACCTGGATTTTATCGCCTTTTTCCTTTTCGGAGAAAACTTTTTTATGTATCTGATCTACATTTTTGTATATCAATGAGTTGGCCGCATTGACAATAGTTTGTGTAGAGCGGTAGTTCTGTTCCAGTTTGAATAATTTCGCTTCAGGATATACTTTCCGGAAGTTCAGGATATTACCGATATTGGCGCCCCGGAAGGAATAGATGCTTTGGGCATCATCGCCCACTACGCACACCCGGTGATGTTGTTGGGCCAACTGCTGGACAACTAAATGCTGCGCATAGTTGGTATCCTGGTACTCGTCGACCAGAATAAAACGGAACTGTTCTTGGTACCGTTCCAGGATATCAGGGTGGTCGCGGAAGAGCAGGTTGGTGTATAACAACAGATCGTCGAAATCCATAACACCTGCATTGCGGCAACGGTTCCAGTAGATCTGATAGATATTCTTGAGTTCGGGAACTTTTGCTGCCTGGTCGGTTTCTATGATTTCCTTATTACAGGCATATTGCTCCGGGGTAAACAAGGCATTCTTGGCATTGGAGATCCTCGATTGGATCATCCCCGGTTTGTATAATTTATCGTCTAATTGAAGATCTTTCAGAATGGATTTGATCAGGTTTTTGGAGTCGGAAGCATCATAGATGGTAAAATCGGATGCATAACCGATCCGGCCGGCTTCTCTTCTGAGTATCCGGGAGAAAATAGAGTGGAATGTACCCATCCATAATCTCCGTGCCTCATTATCGTCTGTCAGAACAGAGATCCTCTCTTTCATTTCCCGGGCGGCTTTGTTAGTAAAAGTGAGGGCCAATATATTATAAGCCGGAATTCCCTGACGGACCAGATAGGCAATTTTATAGGTCAATACCCGCGTTTTTCCCGATCCGGCTCCTGCAATAACCAAAGAAGGCCCGTCGTTATAGACTACGGCCTCCCGCTGACTTTGGTTAAGCTGGTTTAATAATTCTTCCATTCGAAGTATGGTATTCTCCTGTTATCGATTGTTGACGGCAATTACTTCTATTTCTACCAATCCGTTCCTGGGTAAGGTTTTAACAGCAACAGTAGAGCGGGCAGGGTAGGGCTCTTTAAAATAACCGGCATAGATTTCGTTCATGGCGGCGAAATCGTTCATATCGGCCAGGAAAACCGTGGTTTTTACCACCTCATGGAATGACAGGCCTGCCTGTTGCAGGATTGCTTCAATATTCCGGAAAACCTGCCGGGTTTGTTCCTTCACATCTTCCGAAACAAAATTTCCTGTAGATGGATCGATTCCTAACTGACCGGATAAAAAAACGATGTTACCGGCACTGATACCCTGACTGTATGGGCCGATAGCGGCCGGGGCCTGATGGGTTGTAATTGCTTTTTTCATTGATTGGTATTTATTTTGATTCTATTCATCTTAGTTCCGGACAAAAATACAAAATTGATTGCAGTATTAGCTGGTATCTTCCGGAAATTTATGAATCAGACAATAACATTACGTATCTTTTCCCTTTGCTCGTTGAAAAATGCCAACCGGTAAATTTCCCCGCTTTGAGTGATTGAGTTTGAGTATTTGATCAGGGATTCTATCCAGACTTTAAAGTTGTTACAAACCTGGTTATTTACACAGGAAAGGAAATTCAAGCCATAGGCTCCTACGCCGCAGGCTTCAAATTCGTTCCCTTTAATATAGTGATAGGAAGCATCGAAATAAGTTTCGGCAATATATATTGAAACTGCAGCTCCATTTTTATACCGGCCATTCGTTGCTATATATTCCATGTCGTCGATCATCAGGAGTATCTGTTCTTTCAGTATTTCAACCTCTTCTTTTGTCAGTAACCTGATAGTGAAATAATAAAGGAGGTCTTTGGCTATAGCGCTAAACATTACATCGTTCAATATAAAGGTAGTTGGTACCTGTTCTGTTGCTTCTATGAAGGGCTGGAAGATTTGTTCAAATTTTGCAGGTACAGAAATGTCGGACATAGGAGTATATTTAGTCTGATTATGTACCTGATAAATCCACTTGAAAAATGTGTATTTGGTTAATTCCTTGTACTTGAAATAAAAGCCGGGAGAAAATACTCTCCCCACAATGTAACTATATGCTTGTGCATCGTTTCTCAGGAAATTGTAGGATGCCATAATATCCGCCAGGGTCTGGTAATATTCTTCCAGGGAAGAGTTTATGCTGAAAGGGGAGATATGAAATACATATTTCTCCTTCTTATTCACCTCGATCAGATTGTCGATCGATATTCCCATTTTTTTTGCCAGAATAATTGCCTCATCCATGGTTAATTGCATATCTCCCCGTAATCGCCGGTATGCACCTTCTTTGCTTATAGGGAGCAGGTCGGTTAATATATTAGCCGGATTTTCTCCTCCTTTTGATATAGACTTGAGCATGGATATCAATCCATCGTGAACCGTTTGCATATTGATTGATGAGTTTTATTTTTTATATAATCTTGTTAAATAGTGTTTAATAGCTTCCGTTGCTGGTCGAAAAAAATGGTTCCCTGTAATTTGCCGCTTCCCGAAATCAACGTAGAATGGGCAACCAGAGAGTCGATCCATTGTTTTTGATATTCACAGATAACAGGATCTATACAGTCTAATTGATTGATCCCAAATAGATAAATGGTAGATGCTTTGAATCTTTTTCCTGTCAGGTAACAGTAGTTACAATCAAAATATGCATTCGACACATACAGAGATACTTTTTTTCCGGTACTGAAACTTCCTGTTTTGCTCAGTTCTTCTACGTCGTCTAGTAAGGAAAGCACTTCCTTTTTCAATTCAGCTACTTCTTCCGGCTTCAACAGATCGATAGATGCAAAATGCTTCACATCATTAATGATGGATAAAATTAAGTCGTCGCCAACAATAAAGGTAGAATCCACACGAAGAGAAGCCTGATATAGTTTTTGTTGGATATCCTGGACTTTTTGAGGAATAACAACGTCTTCCAGACGCATTGTAGTTTTATGCGAATACGACGCCTGGTAGAACCATTTGAAGAAAGAATACTTGGAAAGAAACTGATATCTGAAATAAAGAGTATTGGGAACCCTGGTCCCGGCAAAATAGAACGTGGTTTCGGGATCTTCTTTCAGACTGTCAAATACTAACAAAGCCTTCTCCAGTAATTCGCAGTATTTCTCAAAAGGGTCTTCATTGAACACTTGTGTGAGGTGGAACATATAATTATCTTTCTTGTCTATTCCAACCATTTTGTCTATCGATAGTCCCAAGGTTTCTGAAATACGGCAAGCTTCTGACAGAGAAAACGGATTCTCCCCCCTTAAACGCCTGTAAGCTGCTTCTTTGCTCATAGGAGTTATGCGAATAAGTGTATCAACTACGTTTTTGTTTTCAGATGTATGCAGTTTAAGGGCTTCGATTAAATAGTCATGGACAGTTCTTAGCATAGCAAAATAGCATTAATGTGGATATTCTGTTTGTACATGCGGTATAATCCGGCATAGGTATGCTCTAAATCGGATAAAAATGTTCAAAGGTATATTTTTTTATGAATATCTGCAAATGGGTCGTCTCTTTTTGTAATACGACGTACATTTTATCTTGTTTCCCACACAAACAAAGCTAATACAAAAGGAAGTACGGATATTGATATCCAAAAGGCGCCGACTCTTCCAAACGGTATTCAAAATACCAAAAATCGATGCAGGAACATTCCGTTTTCCTTTGAATAACTTATCGGAGAACCAAGCGGAAATCATAGTTCCGGCAATGCCTGATAGCGTATTGATAGAAATAAATTATGTAAAGAAGTGTTAAATACTTCTTTCCGATTCAATAGTATAAACAAAACTATCAGCCCGGTAATACCCCACATTCCATTCCACCGGCCGTCCCCCGGGATCATATACAAAACGTTTTCGTTTCAGGATAGGGTCGCCTGTTTTGATTTCCAATTTTTCTGCTAACAGCCGGTCGGCCGTTTGTGCGCTGATTTCTTCTTTCGAGAGTTTGACGATTGTATTGTAATCTTCCAGGATATCGTATAAAGGACGCGAAAAATCTTCGTTACCCGTCAGTCCGATCCTGGGATTGAAATAAGAAATGAAATAAACAAAAGGAATTTCCGGATTTCCCCGGAGTCTTTCTAATTTCAGGATTTTCGTATCTTCCTTAATATTGAAAAATCGGCATAATTCATCAGAGGGTTTTACCCATCCGATAAACATTTCATAGTTTTTTACCTCCATACCCATGGCTTTCATTTCCTGTGAAAAACTCAACCAGTTCCCGGCTTTAGAAGTAATTGCAGTGTCGGCAACAATGGTACCGACTCCTTTTTTCCGGATCAGTAAACCTTCATATACCAGTTTGTTGATCGCCTGGCGCATGGTACTTCTGGAAACGCCCAGTTGCATGGCCAGGTCCACTTCATTCGGCAATTTTTTCCCTTTTTTGTAAGACGGGTCTTTGATCTCCTGCCGGATCTGCTCTTCTATTTGTATGTACAAAGGTACATGACTGTTATAGTCTAATGATATTTTCATTGCCAGGTATTTTAATATTCTGCTGCAAAGTTAACCTAAATATCAAAGAAATCATTGGTTTGTTTTGGATTTCCTGAATAAAACTATTTACTTTGCACAATATTTATGTGTATACATATATACATATAATATTCAATAATAATTTTAGATTGAATCTTTTCTTGGACATACAACATGGAAGAAAAAAAGCAAATCCGGAAAACATCCCAGTTTTTAGCGCCTGCAAAGGCACATTCTACCGGAAAAGGGAAGTATGATATATATCCTGCATTTCCTTTGGGAAGCGGAATTATACAGTCGGGGGCGGAAAGTCTGGCAGCATGGATTGCCGACCGGAAAACAGTAGTGATCGATGGATATACCGGTGTTTTATGGAACCACCTGGAGAAAATTTTGAATGAAATATTCGAAAAGAAAGGATTAAAAGTAGCCTGGCAGCATACAGATGCGGCAATGAAGTCTGCCGAAGAAATCGATCTAATAATAGCGCCCTATCTGGGGGAAAAAGATTCCATATTCGGCCGGATCACGGATAAAAAACTGGAAGATTGGTTTGAATTGGAAAAATTGCATAAGCTACAGCCTGATTCTCAATCGGACATCAATATTCTGCTGGGTTGTGGGGCTGCTTTGGCAGGCTGGCAGGCTCCATTAGTGTATGTAGATCTTCCCAAGAATGAGTTGCAATTTCGCATGAGAGCGGGATCTGTATTCAATTTAGGCGCAAACCGCCTGTACGATTCCAGGGAAATGTACAAACGCTCTTATTTTGTTGACTGGATAGTGCTGAACGAACACAAAGCCCGTATTTTATCCCGGATCGATTGTATCGTCGATGGCCAACGTCCGGATCAAATTCTTTGGATGCCGGGCGATGAGCTGCGTAAGGGTCTTTCCCGCATGAGCCGGAACTATTTCCGTGTACGTCCCTGGTTCGAACCCGGAGCCTGGGGTGGCACCTGGATGCTGGATCATATCGGCGGACTTAATCCGGCAGTGGATAATCTGGCCTGGTCGTTTGAACTGATGGTGTTGGAAAACGGGTTGATGTTCGAAAGCGATGATTACCGTTTAGAAGTATCTTTCGATTTCCTGATGTACAACAACTATGAAGAAGTACTGGGAGATTGCGCCGGTTGTTTCCGGTACGATTTTCCCATCCGCTTCGACTTCCTGGATACTTTCGACGGAGGAAACCTGTCGGTACAGTGTCATCCGCGAACGGATTATATTCAAAAGGAATTCGGAATGCCCTTTACCCAGGACGAAACTTACTATATCCTCGATAGCAAAGGAACGCCATCGGTCTATCTGGGATTTCAGGAAGGTCTCGATCCTGAAAAATTTCATCAGGAATTGTTATATAGCGAGAAAAATGCAAAAACAATCAATATAGAAAAATATGTACAAAAGCATCCGGCCCGGAAACATGATTTTTTCCTGATACCGAACGGAACCATTCATGCTTCGGGAAAAGACAACTTAGTACTGGAGATCAGTAGCGCTCCCTATATTTTCACTTTTAAAATGTACGACTGGGTACGTCTGGATCTCGATGGACGTCCACGTCCCATCAACATAGAACACGGAATGAAAAATGCCGATTTTTCCCGCCAGGGCAAAAGAATCCAGGAAGAATTCATCTCCAAATCATACGTCCTGGAGCAGACAGACAGTTATATGTTGGAACATTTACCCACTCATCCATCCCATTTTTACGATGTACACCGCTACACATTCGATGGAGAACTCAAACAGGAAACCAATGAAAAATGCCATGTCTGGATGCTGGTAGAAGGTTCTTCCGTGTTACTGGAAACCTCAGAAGGTATGACGCAACGTTTCAATTACGCAGAAACTTTTGTTATTCCCGCCGGAGCTGTTTCTTATAAACTGATGAATGAAGGAAAAGAAAAAGCGGTGTTGCTGAAAGCTTTTGTAAAATAAGTTCATATCAAAGAACCCATATTTTATATTATAATCTATCAAACAATTGTAATCAACTAATAATTTTTATTGATGAAAATACAGATTCTGGCCTGTTCTTTATTTTTTAATGTTGTTGAAATAAAAAAACTGTGTATATTGTTCGCTGTCATCTGTTTTCTTCCTTCCTGTAATCTAGAAAAGAAGGAAACAGAAGGAACGAAGCGATTTTCAGACTATGTAGATCCGAATATAGGAACTGCCCATTGCCGTTGGTTTTTCTATACTCCGGCTGCAGTTCCTTTTGGAATGGCAAAATTAGGCCCCTCTACCAACGCCCATTACGGTAATCAATCAGGATGGGAAGCCGTCGGTTATGATTTCCGGGATACCTCTATCGAAGGATTTGCCTGTTTCCATGAGTTTCAGGTAGGAGGAGTGGTATTGGCTCCAACCGTTGGTACTTTGCAAACCATACCGGGAGATACGCTTCGTCCGGACGAAGGATACCGTTCCCGCTTCGATAAAAAAGACGAATATGCTACTTCCGGGTATTATTCGGTGTTTTTGAAAGATTACCGGGTGAAAGCGGAGTTGACAGCTACACAAAGGGTTGGTTTCCAGAGGTATACTTTTCCTGAATCGACAGAGTCCCATGTGATTTTCGATATAGGTAATCGCCAGGGAGAAAGCGGAGAGGTAATAGATGCATCTGTATATCTGACTGATGACGGGAGAGTGGAAGGCTTTGTGATCACAAGTCCTGAATATGTAAAAAAATATCAGGCCGGAGCACGGGTCGCCATGTATTTTTCCGCAGAAACGGATAAGAAACCGGCAGAATACGGAACTTTTATACATTCGGAAATATCACCGGATAGTAAATCAGCCACCGGAAGCGGATCCGGATTATACCTGACTTTCAATACCCGGGAGAACGAAACGGTTACCGTTAAAATCGGCTTGTCTTATACCTCGATTGAAAATGCCAGACTGAATCTGGAATCTGAAGCAAAAGACCTGACTTTCGACCAGGCAAAAGAAAATTCATTGAATACCTGGAATGATTATCTGGGAAGGATCAGCGTAGAAGGAAAAAATGAGAAAGATAAAGTGAAATTTTATACGGGTTTGTACCATGCTTTATTGGGCAGAGGCCTGGCCAGTGATGTGAACGGAGCTTATCCCATGAATAACGGGGAGGTGGGACAGATTGAGCCGGGTACCGACGGAAAACCCGGACACAATCATTACAATACGGATGCAATCTGGGGTGGTTTCTGGAACCTGACCCAGCTTTGGAGTCTGGCATACCCGGAATATTATGCCGATTGGGTACAAAGCCAGTTGCTCGTATATAAAGATGCCGGTTGGCTGGGCGATGGAATTGCCAACAGCAAATATGTTTCCGGAGTAGGAACAAACTTTACGGGATTAGCTATTGCTGCCGCCTACAATTGCGGGTTAGTGAACCTGAATGTGGAACAGGCATACGAGGCTGCCCGTAAGAATGAACTGGACGGACAAAACCGGCTGGAAGGCGCAGGAAAAATGGATACGAAACAATTTGTGGAAAAAGGATATTCTCCCTTTGTTCCGGAACTGGGATTCGATACGAATACGGAAGGTTCCGGTTTTTCCGCTTCACATACTTTAGAATACTCTTTTAGCGCTTATGCTGTAGCTCAGTTTGCCCGGTCGCTGGGAAAAACGGCCGATTATGAACAATTGATCCGTCTATCGGAAGGATGGAAAAACCTGTATGATCCGGAAACGAAATTCATCCGTCCCAGAGACAAACAGGGCCGCTTTATCGACCAATTCGACCCGGCTCAACCCTGGAGAGGATTCCAGGAAGGAAACGCCTGGCAATATACTTTTTACGTGCCTCATGATATTGAAAAATTGGTTGCTACTCTGGGACAGGAGACTTTCAATAACCGTCTGGACAGTATTTTCATTGTTTCCCGGAAAAATATTTTCGGAGGAGGAACCCATGTGGATGCATTTGCCGGTCTGTCGGGATTATACAACCACGGGAATCAGCCTAACCTGCATATTTCCTGGTTGTTTAATTTTTCCGGGAAACCATCGCTGACTCAAAAGTGGGTCAGAACGATATGTAATGAATTCTATGGCACAGAGGGTATTCATGGCTATGGTTACGGACAGGATGAAGACCAGGGGCAATTAGGCGCATGGTACGTTATATCTTCCATCGGCTTATTTGATGTGAAAGGTTTGACGGAAAAAAATCCGAATTTTCAGATAGGAAGCCCTTTATTTGATAGAGTGACCATCCGGGTGCCGGGCAGGAACCCCTTTGTAATCGAAACGAAAAATAATTCCCTGGATAATATGTATTTACAAACAATTTCTTTCAATGGTGAAAATCTTGCGGAACTCGAGATTCCCTACGAGACTATCCGGAAAGGTGGACATTTGAAATTGGTATTAAGTTCTCAACCCAAAGATAATTATTAAATTATGGAACAAAAACATTCTATCTCCAGGCTCCTTCCGGTATTATTCGGATTCTTCATCATGGGTTTTTGCGATGTAGTCGGCATTTCATCCAACTATGTCAAACACGATTTCAACCTGAGTGATACCATGGCAAACTTCCTGCCTTTTATGGTATTTATCTGGTTTTTTATTTTCTCGATTCCAACGGGAATAATGATGAATAAGCTGGGGCGGAAGAAAACGGTTCAGATCAGCAATGCCATTACTTTTATTGCCATGCTGATCCCTTTTATCCATTATGCCTATTATACCTGTCTCATAGCCTTTGCTTTGCTGGGTATTGCCAATACCATCCTGCAGGTATCCCTGAATCCTTTGCTTTCGAATGTAGTAAAAGAAAATCAACTGACCAGTGCATTGACTATCGGGCAGTTTGTAAAAGCGATATCATCGTTTTCCGGTCCTTTTATTGCTGCGTGGGCTGTCCGCTATACCGGTAACTGGCAGGCCATGTTCCCTGTTTTTGCAGGAATCACATTGCTCTCATTCCTTTGGCTACAGCTTACTTCCATACCGGAAGAAAAAGAAGTTTCCCGAACTTCATCTTTCGGTGAAGTCTGGAGTTTACTCGGAAATAAAAACATCTTACTTCTTTTTCTGGGAATTGTTTTTGTAGTAGGACTGGATGTCGGTATCAATACCGCAACCCCTCGTGTGCTGATGGAACGTTGCGGTATTCCGATGGAAGAAGCCAATTATGGGGTAAGTGTTTATTTTGCCTGTCGCACGATCGGAGCCTTTATCGGAGCGTTTATCTTATCGCGGTTTTCTGCTTCCGGATTTTTCCGGATCAGCATGCTGCTGGCCGTCGCTGCATTGCTGACACTCTTTTTTGTCCCCGGAAAAATGTTGATTCTGGTGCTGGTCGGTATCACCGGCTTTGCCTGTGCCAATGTTTTTTCCATTCTTTTCTCGTTAGCTTTGCAAAAAGAACCTCAAAAAGCCAATGAAATCTCCGGCCTGATGGTAACAGGTATAGCAGGAGGTGCTTTAATCCCTATGATTATGGGCGTTTTTACCGATTTAATCGGCAATCAGTCGGGTTCGGTATTGGTGATTGTTGCTTGTGCGGTTTATTTGTTGTTTTGTTCTTTCTTTTTAAGAGTTAAGAGTTAAGAATTGATTTCCTAATCAACATAAGATGGTATAACCACCCGGGATTCGAAGAATCCCAACTCTTAATTCTTAACTCTTAACTATCTCCTCTGCCTCACCACCTCATAAGTAAGAATAGCCGCGGCTGCCGATACATTCAGGGAGGCAATATTCCCGGCCAGGGGGATTAGTACCATTTCATCGCAGATCCGCAGGTTGTCTGTGGCGATACCCATATCTTCGGCGCCCATCACAATAGCAACGGGATCGGTATAATTTACTTCGGTATAGTCTTTGGCGGCTTTTTCTGTGGCTGCCACTACCCGGATACCGCAATCTTTCAGGAAACGAATGGCTTCGTTGATGCTTTTTTCTTTGCAGACGGGAAGAGAGTGTAATGCTCCGGCGGAAGTTTTGATGGCATCGGCATTCACCGTTACGCTGTTTCTGGGAGGAATAACGATGGCATCCACTCCGGCACATTCACAGGTACGGGCGATAGCACCGAAGTTCCGTACGTCGGTAATTCCGTCTAGCAATACGATAAAAGGAACTTTTCCCTCTTCATATAAGAATGGAATGATATCTTCTAATTTCTGATAAGTAATCGCAGATACGAAGGCGATTACCCCCTGGTGGTTTTTCCGGGTCAGGCGGTCTAATTTTTCCTGAGGAACACGTTGAACGGGAATATCCGTGCCTTTTACAATGGAGAAGAGTTCTCTGGTCAATTCTCCCTGAAAATCCCTTTTTATCAGTATCTTGTCGATTTCTTTACCTGCCTGGATGGCTTCGATTACGGCGCGGGTGCCGAAGATCATTTCATTTTCTTTCATACTTATATAATTGATAATTGAAAATTGAAAATGAATTCAATTTTTTTGAAGTTGACAGTTTTTATTTTTTTTGTATTCTTAGTAAGTTTCTTGCATTTTCCAGTGCGGCATCCGAAAGTTCGGAGCCACTCAGCATCGATGCGATTTCTTTGATCCGTTCTTCCGGTTTTAATTCCCTGATATGGGTCTCCGATGTATTTCCCTTTTCCTCCTTGTATACATGGTAATGCACATTTCCCTGAGCAGCGATCTGGGGGAGATGGGTGATGGTGATTACCTGCATAACAGAGCCCAGTTCTTTCATAATGAGTCCCATTTTATCTGCAATTTCGCCGGATACTCCGGTGTCTATTTCATCGAAAATAATAGTAGGAAGTGCCATGCTCCCGGCAACCAATGCTTTAACCCCCAGCATGATGCGGGATATTTCTCCTCCCGATGCAATTTGAGACATAGGCATCGGGCCTACATTTTTGTTAGCCGAGAACAAAAAGGTAACAGTGTCTATTCCGGTATAATCCGGAGAAATTTTCGGATCTATCTGGCAGGAAAATCGCATATGGGGCATCCCTAACAGGCTGACTTTTTCCGTCAACTGTTTCTCGAATTTTCCGGCGGTTTCTTTTCTGATAGAGCTAATCTTTTCTGCCAGGAGGCAAACTTCGGTATAGGCTTGCTCCGTTTGATGCTGTAAAACAGCAATTCTTTCATCGAAATTGTCGATCGATTGGATCTTTTCCCGGATACTCTCCCGGAGATCGATCAGTTCTTCGACCGATTGCATATGGTGTTTTTGTTGTAGCGTATAAATCAGGTTCAGGCGATCGTTCAACATTTGTAAACGTTCGGGATCGTATTCCAGCAATTCTTCCAATCGTCCTGTCTCCCGGAGTAGCTCCCTGAGGTCGATATATGCCGATTGTATTCGTTTTTCGATTTCTTCGGAGGGCGCGTATATCTTTTGAAGGGATTGGCAGGTGGACAGACTTTCTTTTAACCGGAGAATAACGCCGTTTTCATCGTCCGAAAGGAGTTGTATCAGCCGGAAAAGTCCTGCTTTGATTTCTTCCGTGTGTGAAAGGGTTTCGATTTCCTGTTCCAATACAGCCTGTTCGCCCCGGGTCAATCCCGCTTCGTCTAATTGTTGCAGTTGAAACCGGAGGTAATCTTCTTCTGTCCGGCTTTCTGCAGCTTCCTGTTGCAGGTTGTCCAACTGTTTTTTTAGAGAAATGTAAGCATTGTAGTTTCTTCTGTATTCTGCAAATATTTCCGGTTGTCCGGACAAACTGTCAATGACCTGTAATTGGAAACGATTATCTCCCAACAACAGATTTTGGTGCTGGGAATGTACATCGATCAGGCGTCCGACCAATTCTTTCAGGTCTGATAAAGATACCGGTACGTCGTTAATGAAAGCCCGCGATTTCCCGCTTTCATAAATTTCCCTGCGTATAATACAATGTTGTGCATCGTATTCCCAGTCCTTTTCTGAAAAAAAATCTTCCAACCGGTAGTCGGATATATTAAAGATCCCTTCTATTGTACATTTGTGGGCTCCCTGCTTAATTGCACGGGAGTCTGCCCTTTGTCCCAGAATGAGGGAAAGTGCCCCCAGAATGATAGATTTTCCTGCTCCGGTTTCTCCTGTCAGCACAGAAAACCCCGGTGAAAAGGAAATTTCCAGTCCGGAAATTAGGGCATAATTTTGAATGGATAATGATGTCAGCATAATAAAAAACTATTTTTTCATAGGTTCGAGTCGGGAAGACATGGTCGGGAATAAACTGCGTAACAGTTCGTACCCGTCGTTTTTCTCCTGGGTACTGGCTTTGGAATAAATATTGACTAATTCGTCTAATTTGGTGTCGGCAAACATCTGGATCAGGATTGTTGTGGGACGTGCATCACGGACTTCCTTTAAAACAGGCAGTCCGTTGATGATATTGGTCCTTCCCCTGTCGGCATTGGCCGCCATTTCGTCCAATCCCTTCCGGTGGTAGGTATACCAGTATTCTCTGAAATTTTTTAATCCTTCGTCGGTCAGTGCGGTAATCAGTCCGTGCCTGCTGTTCGATTTTTCAAAAGGAGTCCACCCCGTCCATCCGCCCGATTGGGCTTCAGCGGCAATTTGTTGGGCAACACGAAAATACGGATTTCCTCCCATAGGCGAGAAGCTATCGAAGTCCAGGCCTAAGATGATATACACATAGAATGCCAAAGTAGCCGTCAGATTACTTTCCAACCGGTTTTCCACATATTCTATCGGCGTGTTTTCCAGATAATTGAAATCGAATTGAGGATCCCTGAAGTTAAAAGTAGATGTACTGTAAGACGAATTATATACTGGCCGGCGGGCGGAAATCTGCAGTTCGGCCGCAAAGATGCTTTCATCCGATTGTTGATTGATGATCAGATTGAACGTGCACTCGATCCTCTCATTCATGGCAAAAGTGGCCTGCGTCCATTTACGGGTATTGAGGAATTCGTTTAAAGTGGATTCCAATGTGGTGAATACCTGTTTATTGGTGCCTGTAATCTTATCCGAGTTGACAGTCACCCTGGCATTCAGTTCCTGAGCTTTTACTATATTTCCCGATACAAACAGGAAAATGATGCATAAATGAAGAATATGGTTCATTTTAAATGGGTTTCAATAACTGTATAAGTTTATCAACAATATCACCTGCCACTTCTTTTTTTTGTTTCAGCGGAAAGGTCTCTTCTTTGCCATCCCGGTCTAAAATAGTAATTTTATTCGTATCTGTACGGAACCCGGCTCCTGCGTCCTGCAGGGAGTTCAGTACAACAAAATCCAGATTTTTCTTTTGAAGCTTGGAAACAGCATTTTCTTTCTCATTATTCGTTTCCAATGCAAAACCGGCTGTTACCTGGTGTTTTTGTTTTATGGCACCGGTCGCGGCCGCAATGTCTTTATTCTGTATCAAACGGATGGTCCATTCCCTGTCCGTTCTCTTAATTTTCTCTTCAACCGCAGTTTCCGGACGGTAGTCTGCTACGGCGGCACAAAAAACAGCAGCATCTGTTCCCGGAAAATACTTCATGGTTTCTGCGTACATTTCGTTTGCAGATTCTACCCGCACTACCTGTATCTTTGGATGAAGGGCCTCCAGGTTAACCGGTCCGCTGATTAAAATCACATCTGCACTACGTTCCGCACACACTTCGGCTAAAGCATAACCCATCTTTCCTGAAGAGTAATTACCTATAAAACGTACGGGATCGATCTTTTCATATGTGGGACCTGCAGTTATCAGTATTTTTTTTTTCAGGAGGTCTTGTTGACATTCAAAATGAGTAGCTACAATGGATACGATTTTATCCGGTTCTTCCATCCTCCCTTTCCCTTCCAAATTGCTTGCCAGGTGGCCGGTACCTGGTTCTATTATATGGTTTCCGTACGATTGTAATAATTTCAGATTCTGTTGTGTGGAAGGATGCGCAAACATGTCGAGATCCATTGCCGGAGCAATAAAAACAGGTGCTTTCATCGACAGGTAAGTCGTTATCAGCATGTTGTCTGCAATGCCATGGGCCATTTTTCCAATGGTAGAGGCGGTGGCAGGAGCGACGACCATTGCATCCGCCCAGATACCGAGATCCACATGGCTGTGCCAGGTACCATCGTTAGCTGTGAAAAACTCACTTACCACCGGCTTTCCGGTTAAAGCAGAAAGTGTTACAGGCGTGATGAATTCTTTTCCTGCAGGCGTGATCACAACCTGTACTTCAGCTCCTTCCCTGATAAATGCCCGGATCATATAAGCCGCTTTATAAGCGGCAATACTTCCGGTAATTCCGACCACAATTTTCTTCCCTTTCAATCTCATAACAGGTATGTTTGAAAAACAGCGCAAGTTAACTGTTTTTTATAAATTAGACAAATGTGAAAAGTTGCTAAATTGAATGCCAAATGTATGAAAAGTGTGGAAATATTCTACATTTGGAAACAAAATAGAACTTTAATTGTTAAAATAAATAATACCTAAAATAGAATTTGGTATTTAGGTATTTGTTTGATATTCATTGTTTTGTGTTGTTATGAGAAATTGTTGGCGGGAAAAGTGAAATTGTGGCATAAAATTCAATACTAAATATTTGCGATTGTATTTTTTTTGTAAAGAAGAAAAATTGATATATTTGCAAATTATTAAAGTAAAAGGCAAATAACTTTGACCAGATAATTCTAAGCGCATTAAACATATTTTAATAATTAAAAAAAGAAACGAAAATGAGAAAAATTATTCTGCTTCTGCTGGTTCTTGTTCCTGCATTTTTTCTGAATGCACAGGACAACACCCAGGAAACGAAGAAAAAAGCTGCGATCAAAACAACTTTTCTCGCAAACAAAATTCATGACAACTGGTTCATTACGTTGCAGGGTGGGGTAGCCGACCTGATGAGTGAGGAATCGCGATATGTAAGCTTCGGAGATCGTGTTAAACCTACTGTCGGTCTTTCCGTCGGTAAATGGATGTCACCGGTTTGGGGACTTCGTTTGAATGTGACCGGAGCTAAATTGCAGGGATTTGCTACCTGGAATTATAATGAAGATCCTTATGCAGATGCAGGTATGGGTTCCTGGTATCTCGGGGCAAATCATCCATACGGACCATATGCTTCAACAAACGACTATCTGGATGTATACAGCAATGCTGCTCATGGTAAATTTGTAAGAGAGCGTTTTTTGGATCAGAATAGTCCCCGTACTACAAGCAAAGGTTCCGGTTACGACTATAATATGAAATATATGGGTGGTTCTATCGATTTTATGTGGAACCTTAACAATACTTTCAGGCCCTACTACGAAAAAAGATTTTTTGAAGTATTGTTAATGGCCGGTGTGGCTTATACCCATACTTTCAAAGAGGCTTCTCCGGTTGATGGTTACGACAGAACTGCTGTTAACCTGATCGGTATCAAAACAGCTATCCAGCCGAAATTCCGTTTGTCAGACGCATGGGACCTGAACCTGGAAGCCCAGTATTATATTCTTCCGGAAGTATTCGACCGCCGCGTGGGTGATGGTAATACCATGGACGGATTGGCTAACTATATGGTTGGTCTTACCTATAAATTCAAAAAACGGAACTTCGAAGAACCGATGTTAATGGATCAGGCTTTGATCGACGATCTGAATCGCCAGATCAACGAACTGAGAGCTGCTCCTCCCGTTCAGAAAGACAATTGCTGTGATGATCTTAAAGCGAGATTACAACGCATTGAAGATATGTTGAATAAACCGCAACCACAACAGGTGAAAGAAAAAGAAAGACTGAAAGTGGTTGTATATTTCATCATCGATAAACACGATGTTCGCCCCACCGAAATGTATAAATTGGATGAAATTGCTGCATTTATGAGCAAATATCCGAATGTGAGAGTTTCTGTTTCCGGTTATGCAGATGTGAAAACCGCTTATCCGGAGTATAACATGAAGTTGAGCGAACGCCGTTCTAATGAAGTAATCAGAATTCTTACTACTAAATACAAGATCGATAGAAACCGTTTTACTTCTAAATCATACGGAGATACTGTTCAGCCGTTCGATATCAACGAACTGAACCGTGCGGTGATTGCTTTCGATATTGAATAAAAGTTAGTTTTATTTTACTGCTATATGAAAAGAGACGTGGGTTCCGCGTCTCTTTTTTTGTTTTGCCTGAATGATTATCTATAAGTTTTCCTTCTAAAGCATGCAAAAAATCTCATCAATGTGAGTGCGGCAAAATATTTTGTGGCACATTTCGCGCTATTCAGTAAATAAAATAATCCCAACCTGTTCCTGAAGAATCGGTTGGGATTATTATTTGTGTGGACCTGGAGGGAGTCGAACCCTCGTCCAAACGAGGAATTAATCTGCTTTCTACATGCTTATCTTCGCCTTAGTTTTCGACCTGCCGCAAGACCGAAGCCACCAACGACAGGCTTATTCCCTTTATTTCATCCGAAGGCCGGGACTTCCTTCAAACTATCTCCGATATTGCTGTACCACCGGTTCGGATTGCCTCGAAGCCAGAGCTTCCGGGTGATATCCCGCTTCAGCACCTGGTGCCGAATGCGCTTGAAATCTACTATACTTCGATTAAGCAGCGAGAGCGTAGTTATTTTCGCCAGTTAAATTGTTATCATCCGAGATTAAAGTGCCGGACAACGACGCACTGCATGCTTACAAACCACTTCTGCCCGCTGTCAAAACCGGTCAAGCCCAATATAATTAAGAATTAAGAATTAAAATTAAAAACATGGTAACGCTTAATTCGAGCACAAAGATAGTGATTTTTTATCAGATGTGAAATGGTTTGTTCCTGCTTGAAAAATGTATTTGCCTGTAGAAGTTTGTAGAGGTATTTAACCGGTTGTTATATAGATATTTCTGTTATATGTGAAAAATCTTCTTAATCCGATTAAAACAGGTTATTTTTTTTGCATTCGATATCCGAATTATATACATTTGCGAACATATAAAAATGTAAAGTGCATAAATATATTATTAACAAATTCTAAACGCAATTCTCTATGAAACGATTCTACTTTGTTTTTTTATGCTTATTTTTCGTTACAAGCTATTTATGGGCGCAGGGTGAAAGTTGTTCATCTGCTATTCCGGTAACTCCAGGAGGACAAATTGATGTGCCTTCCTCAAGTCGTTTGTATTTTTCGTTTATGCCTGCTGTAGGGCAAGGTGGATATTATATGGTATCTTCTGCTTCTGCGAGTTCTGATCAGGCTCCTTCCAACTTATTGATTTATGAGGAAAACTGTGAAGATTGGGATGCCCGTGTTTTTGAAGGCAATAGTTACCAGGGACTTAACGCCTGTGTTTTTTTTGAAGAATTCAAAACATATTATTTTGTTTGGGATTTCTATACGGACGGAATGTTTTGGACGTTTACCAAAGTGAACGAAACTACCGGATTGCATTGCCAAACGCCGAAAACAGTCACTCTTTCTTCTTCCATAGAATTGCCTTCCAGGAAAGTTTCCACCAGTTGGTTCAAGTTTGTTCCGGAAGCGGATGGCTATTATACGGTTGGCAATTGTGAGAGTCCCGGGCTGTCTTATGCGAGAGTTTCGGTATATACAGAATGGGTAGACGATGGTTCGGGTACCGATTTTAACCCTGATCGGGAATTCCCCTGTAAATTTGTCTCCCTGCGTCAATCCGAAACAGTATGTCCTGATTACGACAAGCAAAAATATATTTATAATTTCAAAAAAGGAATATCTTATTACATTGCCTGGAGAGAAGGAGAACCCGGAGAAATCTGGAGTCTGACGAAAGAAAGTTCTACCCCTGTTGGCTTGTTGTGCGAAACGGCTATAATCGCGCCGGTAAATCAAACAATGACGATAGATTTTAGTAAAACTAATTTTTCGTGGTACGCATTCGTACCTTCGGAAGATGGCGTGTATAAGGTTAGTGGCAGTAAGATTACCGGACAGGCTTATTTAACTGTTTCCGTGGAGACAGGAGGTTGTGAGCAAAGCAATGGGCTGGTAAGTATAGATGGGGATGAAGGTAGCCTGTCGGGTCATTTTTACGCTGAAGCAGGACAGAAATATTTCTTAAGATGGGGAACCACCTGGGATAGAGTGAATGCTACTTTCTCTATTACCAAAGATAACACAATTACCGATAATCGCTTTTGTCAATTGGCCACTCCTGTAACTGCCGGAACAGATATGGTTACAAACCTTCTCCTCTACAAGGGAGTTTGGTTTAAATACACCCCTGCTAAAAGCTCGTACTATGTTATTAAGGCTTGTGAATCTTCTTTGGCAGGGGATTCATATATGCAATGTTCCGTGTATGAGAATTGTAATGATTCGTACGCACGATATACTTTTTCGGATAGAGCGGCTTTGTGTGTAG
Source organism: Bacteroidales bacterium (assembly GCA_031553775.1). Taxonomy (GTDB): domain Bacteria; phylum Bacteroidota; class Bacteroidia; order Bacteroidales; family Azobacteroidaceae; genus JAISFI01. Next base: position 93,775 of record JAVBLA010000005.1, on the reverse strand, counting down.
ACGATTTGGCTGTTTTCCTTGAAGGAGGACAGACTTATTATTTTGAGTGGAAAGAAACCAATTGGGAGGTACAAAACTCACAGATTACATGGAGCCTGACCGATGTGGGGCTGGAAGGAAGGAATTGTGAGCATGCTATGGCAGTCACCACAGGAACTAACCAGGCGCTGAATTTTTCCGGTGACAACTGGTATAAATTTTCTCCTCAGCAGGAAGGTATTTATTGCTTAACAGGAACCGCGTTTTATTCTGATCAGCCTTATCAAATAACCGCTTATTCCGGAGCTTGTTATAATGATTATATAGGTGATGCAACACCGGGAGATGATCTCTATTTTTATGCAAGACCCGGTGAAGTTTATTACTTACATATGTATGCGTATAGCAAGCACTCTTACGCCTGGAGTTTGGAACCATCGGATATCACAGACAACAGAGTGTGTGTCAATGCGGTTACGGTTGCTGTCGGTACAAGCACTTCAGACCATTTTTGGGGTAAAAAAATCTGGTTCAAGTTTACTCCGGCCGAAACGGCTATCTATAGTATAACCTCTCAGGAAGATGGAGTCAGGTATTATATATATGCCGATTGCTTCTCTGCTGATGCCCTTGCTGAAAATGGAAATACCTGGGATGATGATATCAGAACAGTTACCGACAATGTATATTATGCTGAAAAAGGAGTAACCTATTATATTTGTTGGGACGACACCTGGAATAGACACGGTACTTATACCTGGTCGATTAATAAAGAAGCATTTACTGATAATAGGGTATGCGGATATGCAGAGGCCGTAAGTCCGGGCACGCTGTCTGCCAGCCATAACTTAAGCAAAGCGGTCTGGTATAAATTTACTCCTGCACAAGAAGGAGTGTATAGTATCACCTCATGTGCAGATAATGTTGAATTTGAGCTGTATGAAGGCACTTGTAATAGGCTAAGGACACTCGCTGAAGGAGAGAATTACGACGAAGATATGGATATATGCGATGCAATTAAACGAAACATCTTCTATGCCAAACCGGGGATTACCTATTATGTCAGGTGGACAAGATATTCTGATGGGCCCATGTCTTATTCCTGGAAATTAACGAAAGAAAATATAACGGATAACCGGATTTGTGAATTTGCCCAATCGGTGAGTCCGGCAGAAAATATACAACTTACCCCGATAGGCTACATCGCCTGGTATAGGTTTATTCCTTCGGAAAGCGGAAATTATATAATTTCTGCCAACGATCCGGACTATAAACTGGAAGTTGCTGTAGGTAAAGGAAATTGTTCAAGTTTCGAGGATCTTGGGTATTCGTACGGACCATCTCTCAACAAAGGGTTTTTGTTGTCGTACGAAGCCGGACAAGAGTATTTCATTGTATGGATACTTGATGATAATACTGAGCCTTTTCAATGGAACTTAGTCAAACAATCTGATTCCGGCATCGGAGAAGTTAGTTTTGTAGAAACCGGAAACCGGATTTATCCGAATCCTACAAGCGGAATCGCTTGGTTAGAAGGAGCTGCCGAACCGGCAACTATTCAGGTTTTCAACATCTATGGACAACAAATTCCGGTGGATATCAATAAAGAAAATACGAAAATTTCCATAGACCTGACGAGTGTACCTAATGGATTGTACCTCATACAAGTGAATGGGAAACCATATAAGGTTGTGAAAAAATAAAACCGGATTTTATAATTCAAAAAAACATGAGGGTGTCCAAAAAGTATTTGGCACCCTCAATTCGTTGTATCCTTATCTGAGGTTGAAATCAAATATTCGATTCTCATGGACGAATAAGCGACTTTTTAGACAACCTCATGTTTGCTTTATCCGGTTCAGGAGCATCAATAGCCGGTACCTACTGCAAAAGTTCCGAATTCCCGGAATGTGTAGTGGGAGGGAAAATCTTTTATTTCGGAGGTTCTTACGATGTAAACGCCTTTTGGGTCTTCTTTATATTCTCCGAAGGTATACCGGGAAAAGGATGTGACTTCCCTGAAAGGAGCTTCATCGTTTTTGTATTTCACAGTGGTATAAAATTCTTCCGCGGGTAGTTGGCGGTAAAATAAGATGAATATGTAAGGCATGCGCATCTCTGTTGTCATATACCAATGGTCTTTTCCTGTGTTTTCGGCATAATGAATCGCATCACTTAAACCAGAGTAGAAAAGGGGTGCCGTATTTTTTTTATAGATGGTTGTATAGATGCTGATGAATAACAGGAATAGACAGGCATAAGCGCTCCATGCTGAAAATTTCCATTTTGGAAATTTTTGAATAAACCGGATAAATCCTACTGCATTGAAATATAATAAGGGAAGGTAAGCCATGTTCATCCGGTTGACGTTGACGTAGACGATAATAGAACATACAGCAGAAGCCAGTACTGCAGCCAGAATAAGCATTTCTCCTTTATTCTTCCTGTCGGTTGAAAGAAGTCCGTAAATAATGAAAGGCAACCCGATCAGATAAAAGATGCCGAAACCAGGGATGACGTTCGAATGAAGCCTGTCTGAAAAGGTAAAGAGTAAGGCGATCGATTTGACGATGTTGAGAAAAGGATCGATCAACTTTCCTCCGGTAAAAATATGAGTGTGTAGCCGGGGCTCTTCCGTGAGCCTTGGGATGGTCATCCCCCAGCAGTCCATACTATGCAGCTTAAATGTATTGATTACCATGAAAAATATCATGGGAAGTGCGATTAATAAAAAGAGGAACACAGATGGAAGTACTATTTTCCAGGAATATATTTTTATTCTGATCAGGTATATTCCGGCGAAAAGAAAGAAAAATAATAGGAAAAACATACTGGTGGCATAGGCATATAATGCCAAACCGAAAACAACGGCAGCCGCAGGTAGCAGGTATTTCTTCTCTAGGGATAGAACCAATAGGTATATGCCTGATAATAAAACTAAAGGCAGTAGATTCGATTCAAGTGCCCAACGGCACATCATGATATGCCAGGGGTTGATAACCAGGAGAAAAAGGGCGACCAGTGCAAATTTTTGACCTCTGATCTTTTTACATAAAAGATAAAAAATGAATAATGTCAGCATACCAGCAAGGGATGCAAGCAGCCTGACGGAAAAAACATTCAATCCCAAAGAGGCGATGAAAGGCATCGATAAATAAGAATATAACACATTTTGTCCACTGCCCCAAGCAACAAAATACATTGGAAAACTATTCCCGTTCCGGTCGACTCCCGATTGCAGCAAAGAAAAAGCATCATATCCTGCCGAGGCTTCATCCTGGTTTAATCCACCGGGGAGCTCCGTGTTTCCAATCAGGCGGATCAGGCAGCCGAGTAAAAGGAGGAAGCACAATAAATTGTTTTTATTTTTGATGGTTTTCAGGATTGGCACGTTGATTTAATTGAAAATTGAGAATTGAAAATTGGAAATTTCTAAGGGGGATTTTAATTTTGTGGGTTAGATTGCCTGGCGGAGCCGTACGAGTTTTTCCAACAGTCCTTCCAGTAAATCCAGTTGAAGCATGTTTGCCCCGTCGGATTTAGCTTCTGCCGGATTCTGGTGGGTTTCAATGAATAATCCGTCCACGCCTACGGCAATGCCCGCTTTAGCGATTGTTTCGATCAGTTGGGGAATACCGCCGGTTACACCACTTGTCTGGTTGGGTTGCTGCAAGGAGTGGGTAACGTCCAGTACTACCGGATAACCGAATGTTTGCATTTCGGGGATCCCGCGGTAGTCTACTATCAGGTCGGTATATCCGAAAGTGGTGCCTCGCTCGGTGATCATCACATTCGGATTTCCGGCATCGGCTATTTTCTGCACGGCAAACTGCATGGCGCCCGGAGAGAGGAACTGGCCTTTTTTTATATTGACGATCTTACCGGTTTTCGCTGCTGCTATCAGCAGATCGGTCTGACGGCACAGGAAGGCCGGAATCTGAAGAATATCTACATATTCTGAGGCTTTGACAGCATCTTCTATTTCATGAATATCCGTAACAGTGGGAATATGGAATGTTTCCGAAACTTTCCGGAGTATCTTCAGGGCCTTTTCATCTCCAATTCCGGTATAGGAGTCCATTCTGGAACGATTGGCTTTTTTGAATGAACCCTTGAATACGTAGGGGATTCCTAATCGTTCCGTAACGGCAACAATTTTTTCCGCAATGTCCAGCGCCATGCTTTCTCCTTCAATCAAACAAGGTCCGGCTAATAAAAAAAAGTTATTTTCGCCCTGTTTTTTCAAATATTCTACTGTCATACCATCAATCTTTGTTATGTTTGTGCAAAGTTATTGTTTTTATTAGTAATTTCGCACCGATTTTTAAACATCTAACAGTTTATTTTTTGAAATGAGAAAATGGCGCATTGAAGATTCGGCTGAGTTGTATAATATCAACGGCTGGGGTTTGGATTACTTTTCGATCAATGAAAAAGGGCACATGGTAGTCACACCGAAAAAAGGCGGAGCGGCGGTCGACCTGAAGGAATTGATGGACGAGTTGGTCGTGCGTGACGTAGCCGCACCTTTGCTGGTACGCTTTTCGGATATCCTGGATAACCGGATTGAGAAAATTTCCAATTGTTTTAAAATTGCTGCCGAGGAATATAACTACGGTGCTAAAAATTTCGTGATTTACCCGATCAAGGTTAATCAGATGCGCCAGGTAGTGGAAGAAATCGTCAGTCATGGAAATAAATTCAATATAGGACTGGAAGCCGGCTCGAAACCGGAACTTCATGCGGTATTAGCTATTAATACAAGCGATGATTCGTTGATCATCTGTAATGGTTATAAGGATGAAGATTATATCCAACTGGCTCTGCTGGCGCAAAAAATGGGTAAGCGGATTTTCCTCGTTGTCGAAAAAATGAATGAACTGAAGCTGATTGCCGAACTTTCCAAAAAGTTGAAAATCCGTCCGAATATCGGTATCCGGATTAAGCTGGCCAGTGCCGGAAGCGGTAAATGGGAAGAGTCGGGAGGAGATGTTAGTAAATTCGGTCTTTCGTCCAGTGAATTGCTGGAGGCACTCGATTTTCTTGAAAAAAATAAAATGGAAGACTGTCTTCGGTTGATCCATTTCCATATAGGCAGCCAGATCACCAAGATCCGCCGGATCAAAAATGCTTTGCGTGAAGCTTCCCAGTTTTACGTGCAACTCCGTAACTTAGGGTATAATATCGAATTTGTGGATATCGGCGGGGGACTCGGAGTAGATTACGACGGAACCCGTTCTTCCGGAAGTGAAAGCAGTATGAACTACTCCATTCAGGAGTATGTAAATGACTCTATTTCCACGCTGGTGGATGTCTGTATAAAAAACGATCTGCCTCAACCGAATATCATTACAGAATCTGGACGGTCGCTTACCGCCCACCATTCCGTATTGATTTTTGAGGTACTGGAAACGGCTACGTTGCCGGAATGGGATGAAAACGAAGCTTTGCCGGAAGATGCCCACGAACTGGTCCGCGAATTATATAAACTTTGGGATGAGATGAACCAGCCCCGCCTGATCGAAACCTGGCACGATGCCCAGCAGATCAGAGAAGAGGCTTTGGACCTTTTCAGCCTGGGGATGCTTGACCTGACTACCCGTGCGCAGGTAGAACGCCTGTATTGGTCCATTGCCCGCGAAGTCTACCATATGGCCAGCGGAATGAAACACGCTCCCGAAGAATTAAGGAAAATCTCTAAAATGTTACCGGATAAATATTTCTGTAACTTTTCGTTGTTCCAGTCATTACCCGATTCCTGGGCCATCGACCAGGTATTCCCGATCGTACCGATTTCCCGTCTCGACGAAAAACCTTCTAAAACAGCGACTTTACAGGATATTACCTGCGATTCCGACGGAAAGATCGATAACTTCATCAATTCCAAAAACTACGCATACCACCTGCCGGTACATCCTTTGAAAAGCAAGGAGCCTTATTATATGGGTGTTTTCTTAGTAGGTGCCTACCAGGAAATCCTGGGCGATCTGCACAACCTTTTCGGAGATACGAATGCCGTACACATCTCGGTCGACCAGAACGATTATAAAATAGAACAGATTATAGACGGTGAAACAATTGCGGATGTTCTGGACTATGTACAATATAGCCCGAAAAAACTGGTACGCACGGTCGAATCCTGGGTAACTTCCTCCATGAAAGCAGGTGTTATTTCGGTGGAAGAGGGGAGGGAATTCCTTTCTAATTATCGGTCGGGGCTTTACGGATACACATACCTCGAATAAGTTAAGAGTTAAGAGTTAAGAATTGGAATTCTTCGAATCCCTGAATAAAAATCATCACTTTCAGTCTTTTAAGAGTAAAAGTGCTGCTTCTTCAAATTTCTTTAATTCTTAACTCTTAATTCTTAACTTTTTTCCTCCATTTCCATCGTCAATTCCGTCCACCTGTCCATAGCTTCTGCCAGGTGCTTCTGGAGTTCTCCGTGTTGGGTGAATAATGTGGGGTTGGAGGCGCCTTCAATGGTGTTCATCCGGCTTTCCAGTGAAGTGATCTCCGATTCCAGGCGGGTGATTTCTTTTTCGGTTTCGGTTATTTTATTTTCTAATCTCTTTTTGATCCTGGCTTGTTCTTTTCTTTCTTCGTAAGAAAGTTTATTGTCTGATATTCCGGTGTCTTTAGTGGCTTCCGTATCTATCTTGAGAGAATTATTCCTTTCCAGTTCCTGTAAAGATTCCAGTTTTTTTCTTTCCAGAAATTCGTAGATGCCACCCAGGTGTTCTTTAACACGCTGGTTGCCGAATTCGTAGACTTTATCTACCAGTCCGTCCAGGAATTCCCTGTCGTGCGAAACGATGATAACCGTTCCGTCGAATACCAGTATGGCTTCTTTCAGAACGTCTTTCGAGCGCATATCCAGGTGATTGGTCGGCTCATCCAGTATCAACAGATTGACGGGTTCCAGTAGTAACCTGATCATTGCCAGGCGGCTTCTTTCTCCTCCGGAAAGTACGGCTACTTTTTTATCCGAGGCTTCTCCTCCGAACATGAAAGCGCCGAGAATATCGCGGATTTTGGTACGGACGTCACCTGTGGCTACATAATCGATGGTTTCGAAAACCGTGAGTTTTTCATCTAATAGATCAGCCTGATTCTGTGCGAAATAACCGATTTTTACGTTGTGTCCGAGTTGCAGTTTCCCATTATAAGGGATTTGCTCCATGATACATTTGACCAGGGTGGATTTTCCTTCTCCGTTCTTGCCTACAAATGCAACTTTGTCTCCCCGGTTAATGGTCAGGTTGACCTGGTCGAATACCACATGTTTTCCGTAGTTTTTAGCTACATCTTCCATGATCACCGGATAAGAACCGGACCGTGGCGCGGGAGGGAACTTCAGCCGCAAGGAAGAATTATCCTCATCGTCTATCTCTACCCGTTCCAATCTTTCCAATTGTTTGATGCGGCTTTGTACCTGAACGGCTTTGGTGGCCTTGTAGCGGAAACGTTCGATAAAATCTTCCGTATCCTGTATCTGTTTCTGTTGGTTTTCAAAGGCACGCATCTGCTGCTCTCTCCGTTCTTTCCGGAGGATAACATATTGGGAATAGTTGACCCGGTAGTCGTATATTTTCCCGAGGAAAATTTCTATGGTACGCTGGGTTACACGATCGATAAATGCCCGGTCGTGGGAGACTAACACCACTGCATTAGCCTGCGTGGAAAGAAAATTTTCCAGCCATTGGATAGATTCGATATCCAGGTGATTGGTTGGTTCGTCTAACAGCAGTACATCAGGTTTTTGCAAGAGCAGCTTGGCTAATTCGATGCGCATGCGCCAGCCTCCGCTGAATTCGTTGGTCATCCGGGTAAAATCTTCCCTGGAAAATCCCAGGCCGATGAGCGTTTTTTCTACATCTGCCTGATAGTTCGATCCGCCTTGCATCAGGATTTGTTCGTGAAGCAAGGTCATCCGGTCGATCAGTTTATGATAATCGTCCGATTCGTAATCGGTCCGTTCTGCCAATACCAGATTCAGTTTTTCTATTTCCCGCTCCATTTGGTGCAGATGCTCGAAAGCCAAAGATGTTTCTTCCATAACGGTTCTCACGTCTTCCAGCTTCATTTGCTGAGGGAGATAACCGATGGTGATATCTTTGGGCAGGGAAACACGTCCGGAGGATGGCTCCTGTATCCCTGCAAATATTTTGAGCATGGTAGACTTACCAGCCCCGTTTTTTCCTACCAGGGCAATCCTGTCTTTCTTATCGACCACAAAACTGATGTCGTCGAAAAGGTTGAAGCCACCGAAAGAAACAGATAGAGATTCTACTGAAATCATTAGGGAATATTTAACACACAGCTTTCATCCATGCTGTTTTCATCAACATGGCACCGGCCATCGAAGGATGTACTCCGTCTTCACCCCAATAGGTAACAGGAGCTTTTTCTAACGCTTTATCAAATACTGCCTGGAAAGGAACGAATATCGCGCCAAATTCTTTGGCCAATGCTTTGACAGATGCCCGGTAATCGTCGAATGCGGGATACCAGCTGCTGTCGGTTGATTTTCCTCCCTTAATTGTGAAAGGTTCGCATACTGCCAGTTTGATGTCAGGAAACTTCATTTTGGTTTGTATCAGTAAGTTTCTGTAATCGTCGGTAAAAGTAGAAAGAGTTCCTTCATATCTTCCTAATTTCATGTGCCAGAAATCGTTAACACCGATCAGGATGCTTAAAATATCCGGTTGGAGTTGAATACAGTCTTTATCCCATCTTTTTTGCATTTCGAACACCTTGTTCCCTGAAATACCCCGGTTGTATATGCGCAGGTTTTTATCCGGGTGGGTACTTAATAAATCTGCGGCAGCAAACATGGCATAGCCGTGTCCGAGCATTTCGCGGTCGTTTGCCAGGTGTTCGTTTTCTCTTTTTCTTCCCGCATCGGTAATGGAATCACCCTGAAAAACAATGATTGTATTAGATTTCATTCCGGAAGTTCCGGTTGTTGATTGTATGCCCGGCATGGCGGCCTGTACGATTTCAGGAATCAAAGCGGCACCGGCTCCTGCCAGTGCTGCTTTCTTGATAAAGCTTCTTCTACTGAACATGCTTACCACAATTTATTAGGATATTCACCCAGATTGATTAGTCCTTGTATTTTGTCAACCACCGATTGTCGGTCTTCCGCATAAGTCACACCGAACCATTTAGAAGGGGTATCCAATACTTTTACCCGGGCAATATTATTGGTAACCAGGTGATTCACCAGCAATGGAATAAAATATTCTGCTTTGATATTGTCGGCATTTTCTTTCAGAAAACCGATGAAATAATCTTCCGAATATTGGAAGTATTCAGGGGTAAATCCCCACATATTCATGGATACGGGTACGTTTTCTCCGGCCGGAACCAATTGGTCGTTCTCATCTTTATATTTAATCACGCCATCGGTATCGCGGACAATATAGGTGCGTTCCACAACAGTGGTCAGGTATCCGTCAGCATCCGTTTCGCAGATGCCGCGGGCTACCGATCCGCTTTCCGACAAAGTGTTGCCTAAGCGGTAGCCGACCATACAATAATCGTTTTTCTTATTTTCCAGGCTTTTCAGGTAATCGGCCAGTATCTTATAACTTTCTTTTCCGTAAAAGTCATCGGCATTGATTACGGCAAACGGTTCGTTGATCACGTCTTTTCCCATCAGCACAGCATGGTTGGTTCCCCAGGGTTTTACCCGTTCCGGATGCAAGGTGAAGCCTTCCGGGAGATAGTCCAGTTCCTGGAATACCAGTTCCACAGGAATCTGATTTTCATATTTTTTGATAATTTTTTCCCGGAAATCTTGTTCGAAACTATGACGGATAACAAATACCACTTTACCGAATCCACCGCGGACAGCATCGAAAATAGAATAATCCATGATGGTCTCTCCGTTGGGTCCGAGACCGTCTAATTGTTTTAATCCTCCGTAACGGCTACCCATACCGGCGGCAAGTACAAAAAGTGTTGGTTTCATAATGTTTATTGTGTTTTTTTGAAAGTAAGCCTCAAAGATACGAATTTATCTGTAATTTTGTGTGTTTTTAACAGATTTCGGAATGATAAATTTTAACAGATATCTATTGTCCAATGGCTTGCGGGTACTTCATCACCGGGATGATTCAACTCCGATGGTTGCAGTGAGCCTGGCTTATGATGTGGGCTCACGTGACGAACATCCTCAAAAGACCGGTTTTGCGCATCTTTTCGAACATTTGATGTTCGGAGGATCGGTACATATTCCCGACTACGATATTCCTGCGCAGGAAGCCGGGGCGGAAAACAATGCCTGGACCAGTGATGATGTGACTTGCTATTATATCGTAATTCCGAAACAGAATGTTGAAACGGCCTTCTGGCTCGAGTCGGACAGGATGTTGTCGCTCTCTTTTACGGAAAAAAGCCTGGAAGTGCAAAAGCAGGTGGTGATGGAGGAATTTAAGCAGCGGAGCCTGAACCAGCCCTATGGGGATGTCCCTCATTTGATCCGTTCGCTGGCCTATCAGGTGCATCCTTATCATTGGCCGACGATCGGAAAGGAAATCGCCCATATAGAACAGGCTACCCTGGAGGATGTGAAAACTTTCTTTTTCCGGCATTATGCACCGAATAATGCCGTGCTATCTGTTGCAGGAAATATTTCATTTGAAGATACGATCCGTTTGGCGGAAAAATGGTTCGGCCCTGTTCCTGAGCGGGAAATATCTCCCCGGAATTTGCCCCGGGAGCCTTTACAGTTTTCTCCTCGCCTGATGGAAGTAGAACGCAATGTTCCTGTAAATGCTATTTATAAAGCCTATCATATACCAGGCCGGATGGATTCGGATTATCCTGTTTGCGATCTGTTGTCCGATTTACTGGCTCATGGCCGTTCTTCCCGTCTTTTTCAACATTTAGTGATGGAAAAACAACTTTTTTCGGAAATAGACGCCCATGTTTCGGCCAATTCGGATCCGGGTTTGTTGTATATCAGCGGAAAACCGGTGCAGGGCGTTTCCCTGGAAACTGCCGACCTGGCTATTCAACAGGAACTGAAACAGCTTTGTACAGTAAAAGCGGAAGAAAGGGAATTGGAAAAAGTAAAAAATAAATTTGAGTCCAACGATCTTTTTTCCAATCTTAATTACCTGAATAAAGCAACCAATCTGGGTTTGTTTGAAATCATGGGCGATGCCGGCTTTATTAACCGGGAAGTGGAAAAATACCGCCAGGTCACTGCCGGCGATGTGTTGCGTGTGGCCGGTAGTGTATTGGATGAAAAAAACAGCTCTACCTTGTATTATTGGGGAAAATAAGAGGCAATAGATCTTTTCCCGAAAGCAAATCCGACCTTTTTCTATGTAAATTCCAGATCCGCCCGACTCATGAAAATTGGCTTGTGCCGGTTGGTTTTTCTTTATTGATTTTTGACCGCAAGGGTCAATGCTTTCCACAGGTTATCATCCGGCACCGGAGCTTCGATGGTGATATTTTCTTTCGACACCGGGTGAATAAATGATACTTTCCGGGCATGCAGACTGATACTTCCGTCTTTATTCGACCGTTCGGACCCATACTTCAGGTCGCCTTTGATCGGACAACCGATAGCTGCCAACTGGCACCGGATCTGATGATGCCTTCCGGTTTGCAGGTCTACTTCCAGCAAGCTGTAGTGATCGGCATGTGCAATGATCCGGTAGGAGAGGATCGCTTTTTTTGAATCCGGCTTTTCAACCGGATAAGCATATGATTTGTTTTGTTTTTCGTTCCGGACGATGTAATGAACCAACTCGGCTTCCGGTTTTTCCGGAGTGTTTTTAACAATGGCCCAGTAAGTTTTTTTGATGCTTCCGTCCCTGAACATTTCATTTAATCGCGATAAAGCTTTACTGGTCTTGGCAAAAAGTACGACTCCACTCACAGGCCGGTCCAGTCTGTGTGTTACCCCTAAAAATACATTTCCGGGTTTATCGTATTTTTCTTTCAACCAATCCTTCACAATTTCTGAAAGCGGAACATCTCCCGTCTTATCCCCTTGTACAATTTCGGAAGAGGTTTTGTTTACGGCGATCAGGTGGTTGTCTTCGTAGATTACGGTCATGGGAATTGAAAACTAAAAACTAAAAGTTAAAAACTAAAAATCAAAAACATCTCTTGCAGAATCTGCTAAACCAATTCTTAGTTTTTAGTTTTTAACTTTTAGTTTTTAGTTCTTTTACATGTTCATCCCACCGCAAACGGGGATCACTTGTCCGGTAACATAAGAAGAAAGGTCAGAACCCAGGAATACGGCTACGTTGGCTACGTCTTCCGGGGTGCCTCCGCGTTTGAGCGGGATTTGGGCGGCCCATTGGTTTCTTACTTCTTCAGAGAGTTGTGCTGTCATGTCCGTGATGATAAATCCGGGGGCGATGGCGTTGGCGCGGATGCCTCGGGATCCTACTTCTTTAGCCAGTGATTTGGCTAATCCGATCATACCGGCTTTAGAAGCAGAATAGTTGGTTTGTCCGGCATTACCGGAGATGCCTACTACTGAACTCATATTGATTACGCTGCCCGATTTTTGTTTCATCATTACCGGGGTTACGGCATGTACGAAGTTGAAGGCTGATTTCAGGTTGATGTTGATCACCATGTCCCATTGTTGTTCTGTCATACGCATCATCAATCCGTCGCGGGTGATACCGGCATTATTGATCAGGATGTCGATCCGTCCGAAATCTTTTACGATTTCTTCCACTACCTGATGGGTATCTTCGAAACTGGCGGCATTGGATGCATATCCTTTGACTTTAACTCCCAAAGCAGCGATTTCAGCTTCCGTAGCTTTGGCGTTGTCGTCGATAGCCAGGTCGGTAAATGCAATAGAAGCTCCTTCCTGCGCATATTTAAGTGCGATAGCTTTTCCGATACCGCGGGCGGCGCCTGTGATGATGGCGACTTTTCCTTCTAATAGTTTCATGTTTAAATAATTGAAAATTGAAAATTGAAAATTGAAAAAAGCATGTTATTTTTAGACTCTTTGGAGAATGGAAATAAACATGGGTATTTCATATTGACAATTTACTTGTTATAAATAAATTTGTTTTTTAGATTTTACAGTTTATGTGGCATTTTTTCTGTTGATTCTTATTCCGTTGAATATCAGGCTGATGATATTTTCCTCTCTGCTTAGTCCTTCTCCGATAATTCCTCTGATGTAGGGAACTTCCAAGCCTTTGAGGGCATGATGCAGGATCGATGCTGTAATGGATGGATTGGGAACATTGAAAATGTTTTCTTTTACTCCGTTTTCCAGGATAGTTTGGATGATCTCGATGTCGCGGATATCGAATTTTTTCCTTACATTTTCCACTTTCCAGATGTCCCGGAAAAAAATGGCACGAAGTGTCCCGTTTCGTGATACTACATTTTTGACGGCATCTAAACGGGCATAAATGTAAGTGATCAGTTTTTTATCGGCCCGCATGTCATTCTGGAGTACAAGTGTGAGACTGTTGTGCAACTTATTCAATTCCGATTCGATCACAGCCTGATAGACTTCGTCTTTACTCTTGAAATAGGTGTATAATGTCCGTCTTCCTTTTTTGGAAGCCTGTGCAATATCATTCATTGTAGTTTGCTCCACACTTGTTCTGGCGAACAATTGTCTTGCCACTTCAATCAACATTTCCCGTGTATTGGAGATACTAACAGACATTTATGCACAGATTTCAATTAATTGTGCGAAAGTAAGCAAAAAAGTATGATGCGACAATAGTTTCTTAAAAAAAAGACGAAAAAATTTGCTTTGTAAATAAAAAGGACTACCTTTGCACTCGAAATATCGCGGGGTGGAGCAGTTGGTAGCTCGTTGGGCTCATAACCCAAAGGTCACAGGTTCGAGTCCTGTCTCCGCAACTAAACTGAAAGAGTCTGAAAAATCAGGCTCTTTTTTTGTGCCTTCATTTCTGTAAAGTGCTGATAATTTGGCAAATGAGGACAATGCAAGGTTCTCAGCAATGGTTCGATAACTGTTTGTTTCTCTATCATACATTACCCCTGCTGGAAACAGTAAATTTTGGAATTTTTGTTATATGTCAAAGTTAGACCTTTCCCACAAATCCATTGTATTACAGGAAATTAATAAAGTTTTTTCAATGTATTTTTCAAGGTTAGATAAATTTTCCTTTGTTTTTTTCAACTCAATCTCAATTACTGTTTTTTTCTCTTTCAAAGTTTCAATAGTATCATTATACACTTCTGTTGTCATATTACCCAATGTTTTGTTTCAGATGATTAGTAAACACTGAAAATTCCCATCACTAGTCCTATAGAAAAATAACAAATATCTCCTTTGTATGGTATTTTTGTTCCTCTTACCGCAAAAGGTATGTAATTAATTTTTGCATTTATTCCAAAACTAGAATATGTTCCTACTTCTCTAATATTGCTCCTATTGAAGAAGAGATATGTCATGCTAACTCCTAAAGCTGGAGACAGAATTGGATTAACATCAAACTCTTTTAAATAAGGGAACTCTTTTAAATCTGAGGTTGGAGGTCTGGATTCAGAAAGAACTAAGCCTGCAAAAGGAGTTATGTCAAATTTAATATTTTCATAAATTGAATATCCTACACTTAATCCATAAGAAAAAAAACTAGCCTTATTCCCCTCTTTCCATGCATTTCCATCTTCTAAAAAGATATCATGCTTTAATTTTCCATCAACGCCGCTGATGGAAAGACAATATGCCCATTTTTTATGACAATAGTTTAGAGACATTGTACCTCCTATATCAAACTTAAAATAGTCATTTAAATTTCCAGAAGTTATTGGTAATGCAGGTCCTCCATTGAAACTTAATACGTATTTTTCAGCAAATTGTGATTGTAAAGTTTGTTGCCCCAAAAGCAACATAACAATAAATAAAAATAGAGGGCGTTGCAGTTTATAAAGAGATACTGATTTTTTCATATTTATAATTTGAAATACAAATATAAAATCATTTATTTAAATACTTCAAAAACAGAATAATCTTTTTGAAATCAACAATAAAATTGTTTGATAATTCGATAGGGAGTTCAACTAAAGGGAAAGAGTCGCTGAAAAGTGGCTTTTTTTTGTTTTGTATTAATTAGTCGGAGAGTTCAATGAGTTCTATCTCTTCAATTTTTTAATTATCCGTTTTTCAAACTCATTTACTGCCTTCTTTTGTAATTTACTTTCATTGACAGTATCTGCTACCAGTAATGCAGTACTCCACACCGGATAAGGATATCTATCACGTGCGTTATAAATATTTACTGAGTCTATTTTTTTTACTTCACTTTGATGAGATAGTTCTATTATTGCCACATTCATTAATTTTAATATTGTTATAGTATCACTTTCTCTATATATTTGAATATCTGACAAATAATTGCTTATGAATATTGTATCCAGATAATCATACTTCTTGATATCAATGATATAAGCTAATGTATCTTTATACTTGTTATTGGAATAAAACACACCAGTTTCTTCGTCAAATACACCCATATATGACATTTTTTCTATTGCTTTTTTCTGAAGAGCATTAAAACGCTCTATTAATGTTTCCATCGGCATATCAAATGTATAAATTTTATCGACTGAAGCATAATTTACCACAGTGCGAGGAGCAAGGGAAGTTGCCGTAAATGAAAAAGCAGTAAGAATCATGATAGAAAATTGCCAAATTGGTTTGATGGCTCTATAATTAAAGTCTTTGATAAATATAAAATAAGAAATAACAACACTTAGAAGAGCAACATTATCTGTAAAATCAACAACTCTTCCTATTGGAATACCAAACCCATTAATAAAATCAATAAATGGCTGAGAAACAGAACTTTTCCACCAAACAAACAAAAATAAAGTTGCTATATGAATTATTTTTTTCCAAGTAGTAAATATACAAGAAAAGAAAAATGGGAATGCAAATAAGCCTGTAAAGTCAGATAATTTACCAGTTAGTGTATTTCCAAATAAATTTTTTAAATAAAAATCATTGCACAAAAGCAGTATTACAGCAAATAAAAACAGTGGATGCTGAAGTTTATAAAGAGATGCTGATTTTTTCATATTTATCAATTTTAAAATCTTGGAAGGTATTTTTTGTTTTTAATTGGTCAATGCAGATAAAATTAACACATCCGGTTCATTCATATCCATTCCGATAGAACAAAAAGGATTATATATAGTTGTAGTAAATAACGGCAACCGGATCATTCAGGAGAAAATCAGGATTAGAAATTGATTATTCCTCATTTCAACGCCTGCCACTTACTTTTTTACCCCGGTAATAGGTGTTCCAATTGTCTTTTGCATATCCGTCTCCTGAATATTCGAAGGAGGAAGCAGTGGCACCATTAATAATATCTCCTCTATAAAGCACTTTCCAGTTATCTTTGGCATATCCGCCGCCTAAAAGATTAAAGGATGATGCTGTGATGCCATTGATGATTTTTCCGTCGTAAATCACTTTCCATGCATCCCTTGCATATCCGTCTCCCAGAATTTTAAAGGAAGAAGTGGTGATACCGTTGATAATTTTTCCATAGTAAATAATCTTCCATGCATCTTTTGCGTATCCGTCTCCCAGAATTTCAAAGGAAGAAGCAGTAATGCCAGTGATAACTTCTCCATAGTAGAGCACTTTCCAGCTGTCTTTGGCATATCCATAGCCTAAAATATTGAATGAAGAGGCTGTAATACCATTGATGACTTTTCCGAGGTAAATTACTTTCCAGGCATCCCTGGCATACCCATCTCCCAGGATATTAAAAGAAGAAGCGGTAATTCCGTCGATAATCTTTCCGTAGGATAGCACTTTCCAGTTGTCTTTGGCATATCCTTCTCCCAAAGTTATAAAGGAAGAAGCGGTAATATTCTGAATCATCGCTCCTCTGAAAAACACTTTCCAATTATCTTTGGCGTATCCGTCTTCTAAATATTCGAAAGACGACGCTACAGCGCCTTTGAGGAGTTCTCCCCTGTAAAATACATCCCAGTTGTCTTTGGCATAACCTCCACCTAAAGGAGTTAATCTTTGGTTGACTGTCTGGTTGTTGGTGGTTCTATTGTGGTTGTGTTGAGCTGTTACGGATAAGTTATTCGAAGGGGTAAATAACAAACTTAATACAAACAAAAAAATTAGCTTTTTCATGTTTTTCATGACTTCATAACTTTATAATCTGTTTTTGGACCTTCATACCAATATAAGGTTTAAAGTCCTTATTTTTATATCCGGATATTTTTAAATTTTTGCGATACTCCAGGGAAAAATTAAGGTGTATCCTATATTTTACAAATATACAGCCTTCGGAACACTGTGGCAAGAAATATCCGATAATTCTATAAAAAATGTGCCAAAAGCCAGAATTGTCGTCATTACAGCCGCTAGCAGCGAAATTATCTGATCATTCACGAAAGATCCTCTCAGGTTTAGCTTTTGCAATGACGAACAAAATCAACTTTTGACACACTTTTATATGAATACCTTTTAATAAGAGTCCCGCTCCGGGATCAAGTATTCTGATATGGGTTCAAAAACTTTACAATGATAGAACCTGTATGAGTATATACTTTTTTAGATATTGTTTTTACAAAAGGGATAATGATATTTTTATTCCTGTAGACAATGGCATAAGCAACGGCTAGTATTGCCAGGAAAATATACCCGTCAAAAACGGGTACATCTCCTAATTCAGAGTCATTGTCATCATTCGGATCGAGAGCGCGTAATACAGGGTCGCCTGTACTTGTTGTCGTATTTCCATCTAAAGAAAAAATACTTTTTTGAAAATTAGTGTAATCCGCTATTTTAGTTTCCAAGGCAAATTTCTCGGAAGGGATATCCGCTAGTGTTTCCGTAAATCTTCCCGCCACAGAAAGTGAAGTTATCCCCAACAGGAAAAGGATCGTTATCATCAATTTCTTATTGATATTTCTGTATATTGTTTTCATAGATTCTGCTTTTTATGAATTATAGCTTTATTTTGTGAGTTGTTGTACTGCCGGTTGTAACCACTTTCAAGGTAAACAGGCCTCCCGACGTTGCAGGAGAAATTGTAGCATATGAACTGTTTATCTGTTTATTGCTGTAGAATAACCGGCCGGATAGATCGAAAATTTCCAGTGACAGGATTGTTTCTTCAGGAGAACTTACCGTTATTTGTCCCTGGAAGGCTTGTACCAGCAACGATTGACTGTCTGCCGGTTTGATATCCGTATTCGATTTATTACTGAACGATACATAAAATCTTCCTTCCAGTTTTATCGGTGACGTTTTATTGAAAGTAAATTCGTTGATGGCCGATAAGTCGTACCGGATATTTTCCACAGCGTCTATCAGTTCGATCTGATCATATGTATTGAAACTTTCACTGCCTTTTACCGACAAGTTGAAAGTGCCGGTTTTAGTTGTTCTAACTCCGATGGGAACGACTGTTTTTTCACTCCGGTTGTCATTTATTACATTGATCTCGATCGCTTTTTCGCCGGCAATACTATATATTTCAGGAACTTCATCATCCGGAGAGAATAATTTGTAAATGTCTTCATTTTCGTCGTAATTATTATTGGCTCCGCTTGCACTTGATATAATTGCCTGACTGGCAGAGCTTCCCTGAGTTAAGTTCAACCGAAGGATATTTTCCGGTTGTTGATTGACCCGGCGGGGTGTTATATGCGATTCCGAAGCATTGGGAGATACCGACAAGCTGCTTGCCCCTGCCTTGGTTTCCACAAAGAAAGCCTGCATCGGAGGCAGCATATAGGAAATGTTCTCGTCTGTACTGGTCGATATTCCTTGCAGTTGCTGCCATACGGAGTTTGTTTCTCCGACTCCTACAAACGTATAGAATTTTGCCTGGGCGCTATTCCAAAGCCTGAAATAGTTTTGAATTTTAGATAAATTTTCGCTGTAAAGAGTTGCAAAATTCAGATGTGACATTAAGGGGTTACCTATCATACATGTGGTAGAGGGACGGATGGTAAGCTGCATGTTGTTTGTTGACTGTTCTTCGAAAATGAACCGGAAGCGATTGTTCTTTTCCGGTTGCGTTGTTGGCAGCCATTGAGCATTCAATGGAGCAGGTAATCCTCTGTTGATAACGATATTGCTACCGATGAAGCTACCATCGTTATTGTGATATTTGTATTCCACATCGCTGTTGTCGGCATTTCTTCTTGGGAATTCAAAAGAACTGCCATCCGGAAAATCTTCGGTGGGATAGCTCTTCCCGTTCCCATTGCCGTTTACCCATAATACAAAGCCGTTACCGGGAGCCAGGGGTTCTTCTAACCGGGCGAACGAACGGGAGAAATTACCGTAAGAGGTACCGGATACTCCGTCCGGATTGGTTTTCCCCGATTGGTAATCTACGTCGAAATACCGCATATAGATCATCGGATTATTGGCTCTTCCCCAACTTAAATCTGCATAAAAATCGGCAGAGTACATATAACGGAGCGGTGCGGATAACATTAACCAGCGATTCCGCTCGGGTGTGAGGGAGATGGTTGCATAGCGATATTTCAGTTTTTGGATACGGCCCACCGATCCTCCGTCTTCGAAACGGATATCCCGGCACTGGTCACCATCTGTCAGCATAGGATATGCAGATGCATTTTTTGTAATAACAACATCGGTACACCATACTGCATAGCCACCTATTCCTCCATCGTCGGCAGTCCAGTTGTTCCCGTTTTGCCAGGTAGAATTTTCAGGTGATGTTTTCCAGAAAGCTTTTTTAGGATGAATTGTGATTTCTCCTGAAGCGATATAAGCATTATTCCGGGTAACATAATATGCCTGGCTGCCTGATGTGATATTTAAACTAACGTCTAATTGATTGTTATTGAAAGTCCCGATTTCCACGCCGGCAGGAAAAGTTCCCCGGAATAATTTGTATGTTTGATTGGAAACCACTCCGTTTCCTTCTATGGAAACCACCATGCTTCCGCCTCCGCTGCAATGCGGATCATATTTGAGTAAAACCAGGGGTACTGTTTCGTCGCAACTGGAAGAGAGGTTTCCCGAACTCAGATTCCGTACATCGGGAAGGTTGTTAAATGTTGCTGTACCGGTATACGTAGCACTGGCGGTTAATGGTTTGACGGTTTTTGTTGCAATGATGTTAAATGTTCCGCTTGTTCCACTCGGCAGATTGAGAACCGAAGTAAATGTCTGGTTGCCGGTGGCCCCGTTTACGGCACTGACACCGGTACCATTGGGGGTGAATGTGCTGGAAGTAATGGTAAATCCAGTATGAGCAGTAAAAATGAAAGTTGCACCGGTTACATTGCTGATAGTTCCGATGGTTGTATTTTTTATATTTTTCGCAACTACCGTATATTGAATGGTCCCGTCACTGATGGAGGTAATGGCGCAGGATGTCTGACTAGACAAGTCGACCACCTCTATCAATACATTTTGTACTTTGGGATCGGATTCGAATCCGTTAACAAATGTCCATGTATCCATGGCCTTTTCGTTTCCATAGCCCGAGTTTGTTCCTCCGGAGCTTCCGTATCCTCCCCATTTATGTCCGTTTATGCTACTTTGTATACCCGGAGGATCTGTATTTTTTTTAGGAGCTGACGGGGAAGGGGCGCTTCCGGTAATGTCCGAATCATCCCAATAGACATAATCAGAAACCGCGTTTGCAAAGTCATCATCGTATAGTTGTATAATAATTCCTTTCGGATTGACTTCCATATCTATATAGGGGAAGTGTACCTCTCCGTTATTGGCTTTTACAACCACAGTTACCGGCCAGGATCCTGCAGGCAGCCAATTCCCGGCGCCATCTTTGCCATCCCAGGCCACATCGTTATTACCGGCAATAACTACCGGTACATTGATTACTCTTTGGGGAAAAGACGGGGAGGCTGCCGGATCTTTGATCGTAATGGTTGCCGTACCCTGGTGAGTAGAAGTAAAGCTTATGGTCCCTCCGTTACTGGCTTTGTTGATTGAACCGCCTGTTCCGGTTATTTGAAGAGTGGTAACCACCGGTTTTGATTTGGTACCCCGTAACCAGGTACTCCCTCCTGCACCTCCTGTGGCAGTTGCAGGCAGGTCGGTTGCCGGTATAGTATAAAATATTTTGTGTGTGATGTCCGATTGGGTGTCGGCGGCATTCGGATTATGAGAAAAGAAATCGCTGGTGGAGGAACTGTTAACGCTTTTATATATGGGAGCGTTGGTAGTCAGGTTTTTGAATCCTTTGTTATTGGTGTAAAAGGTGAACCACATTCCCTGCTGTCCATTGTTATCCACTTTGTATTTATAGCCGTCTTTTGTCAATACATATACTTCGCTTTCAAATCCTCTGCCGGAAGTGAAGTTCTGATCCATACCCATATTCAGGACCGTAGAAAAAACTCTTCCTGAAATCCATGCGGTTCCTGCATTATTACATACGGAAATATCCCATGCACTGATGTAAGGAGAGTTTATTTGCTGGGTCCAGTTGTCGACAGCAAGAATATCTTCCGGATATAAATTATGTTCGCCATCTTCACCTGTGGTTGATACAAATTCTATTTTCCAGATTCCGGTTTGGGTTGCATCGAAAAAATATGGAGTGAAACCGTTGGCACTTCCACTTCCATTCGGAAACTTCGGCCCTGCCAGTTCCTGGGTCCTGCTTTTAATACACGCAGTATTGCCATTTTTTGCAGTTTGATAATTGATTACCAGTGTACCTGCCGGATTATATATCCGGATTCGGGCCAGATTTGTCAGCACCTGTCCGACACCTTGCGCGCTGGAAGCCAATGCTATTTTTTCTCCCTGGACTGCATATACATAATGTACTCCCAGGTTGCTGAACGGCCAGGATTTCAGTTCTTCGCTATTGAGGTTGGCAATAGCTTTGCTATATAAAGAGGCTCTGGAACCTATAGCCCCCGACGGATACAAATTCCTGGATCCGTCGGCATAAAGTGTCTGACTTATAGGAAGTATAAGCACTGACATACAATAATAAAGTATAAACTGGAGTCTGAAATTTTTCATCTTGATCGTTTTTTAATTGATAACCAACTAAGTCTATATTACACGTGATTATCTAACATTGGCGGAGAAAAAAAAACGTATGGCTGAAAAAAAAAATCGTATGACTGGGAAAAAAAAAAGTCCGACTAAAAAAAATCGTACAACTCTGTAAAAAAGATTGTATTTTTAAGTAAAAGCAGGTTCTCCGATAGTATGAAACCATTATTTATATCGATTTTTTCTTAGAAAAAATCAGAATGCTTTATTTCTGATTCGGTTGATATCAACAATCGGTATTTTTTTTTGTTATAGGTGCATGATACTCTCCAATTCTATAGAAACGCTTTTTTATTCGGATATGGGAATTTTTCTGTATCTGTTGCCCGTGACGATATCTGCCTGCTTCGGATTTCTTTTATTACTAAAAAATAACCAGGATTCTCCACAGTTTTTTCTGAGCATGACTTTGTTGATTTATTCATTGTCTTTGTTAGCATATTTTATTTATGACCGGTATATTGTTCAGTATTATTCCGAACCATTAAGGGCTTTGGATTCTCTGTTGTCTGTCCCGGTGGTAATTACATCTTATTTTTATTATTATTCTGTGATGAAACTGAAAAAGGTGACTTCCAGGCTTGTGCTTTATCATATTCTACCTTATCTGGCACTTGTACTCTTATCTGTTCTTATTCAGGGAATATACGGTAATCTGTTTGGACTGACAGATCTTTCGAATCCTTCCAAATATTTTTTTAATGTTGTTTCGATAATGGCATTCATTTATTTATTGGTATATGAATGTATAATTGTCGTCGATATTATAAAGATGTACCTGCAATACCGGACCTTTATTTATTCGAATTATTCTTTCAGGGAAGGAGTCAATTTACGGCGGGTGCCCGCAATTTTTCTGATAATGGCGATTTTAGCTATTTTGAATCTTGCAGGAATCGTAGATGGATCGGTTATTCTGAAAGTTATATTCGGTATATTTTCCATTATTTTGATATTCCCTATTTTTTTATTGGGTTTGAATCAGGATAAACTTCCTTATCCGGAGGAAAAAGAATACCCGGTTATAGAAAAAGATATCAAAAGTACGGAATTAAAAGATCGTCTTTTAAAATATTTCGAAGAACAAAAACCCTATTTAAATAAAGATTTGAAGATGCAGGATCTGGCTCAGGCACTATTTACAAACCGGTCTTATATCTCTCATGTGCTGAATAAGGATTTTAATTCTTCCTTCTATACTTTTATAAACAATTACAGGATTGAATATGCCATCAAACTGATGGAAGAAAAACCGGACTTGTCTGTCGATTATTATGTGAATGCTTCCGGATTTAAATCCAGGAGTGTATTCTTTCTTCAATTCAAGGTGTATAAAAAATGTACGCCGTATACTTATTTATCCAGGAAGTAGCTGTAGTTGGGTATTCTATCCAAAAAAACTTTTCTTTTGAAAATTAAAATTGCATTTTTGAGAATGATATTCTTTTTTTTGTATTTTTGTCCAAAATAGTGTTCGTTTTATTGGATATTGTTCCGGGCGCGAAATAAAAAGTATTAGTCTGTATTTGAAAAACGCACATACTTCATAATGAAATGCTGATTAAAGACATCTGACTGTTGAGCCTTATTTGCATGAAAATTTATTGAAACTTCAGGTTTAATATGCTGATATAATAAATGTTATAGAGTCTTAACCATGTAGTCCTCCCAATGAGTCTACGATAATCTTTACATAACATGAAGAAGATACTATTGCTAACCGATTTTTCAAGCGGATACAGCCAAAGCTTGTTGCAGGGTATTGTCAATTACTCCAAAGAACACGGACCCTGGTTCTTTTCCCGTATGCCGTTGTATTACAGAGAGGTTTATGGAGAAAAGAAAGTGGTAGAATGGGCCAAAAAATGGAAAGTCGATGCCATTATCGCTCAATTGAGCGATGTCGACGTGAAAACATTACGGGGCTCCGGAATTCCTGTCATTGTCCAGAATTATGCCAACAGGTACAGCGGAGTTTCGAATATCACGGGCGACTATTTTTCTACCGGAGTGATGGCTGCCGATTTTTTCCTGAAGAAAGGGTTTTATCATTTTGCCTTTTATGGAAATACCGATACGGTATGGTCCCGTGAAAGGGCGAGCGGTTATAAAGAAACCCTGGAAAATCACGGTTTTAATTTACATACCTATTATAATAACAGGGAGCATAAAGAACAATGGAATTTCAATCCTGAAGAATTGAGCAAATGGCTGATATCACTTCCCAAACCGCTTGCTTTATTTGCCTGCGACGATTATTTTGCGCTGCAAATCGTGGAAACCTGCAAAACTTATAACATCGATGTTCCGAATGAGATTGCCATACTTGGAGTGGATAATGATAAATTGTTGTGTATGATCTCCGATCCGCCGCTTTCTTCCATTAGCCTGGATGTGGAAAGCGGAGGCTATGAAGCCGGACGGCTGTTACATTTGTTGATGGATAAAAAAATCGAAGAACCTTACGATATTGTGATTACCCCTGTCTGGATCGAATGCCGAGAATCGACGGAAAAATATGCAGTCAAAGATATACATGTTAAAAAAGTAATGGAATTTATTGAACAACATTATTCTCAACCGATTTCGGTTAAATCGATGCTGGATATTGTTCCGTTATCCCGCCGGGTACTGGAGAAAAAGTTCAAAAAGGAAGTCGGCTTGCCGGTTTATCAATACATGCAATATTTCAGGGTAGAGAAGTTTACAGAATTGTTGGTCCAATCGGATAAACCTTTGGCTGAGATTGCTATGCTATGCGGGTTTGAGGACTATAAAAATGTATCGCGGATCTTTTCCAAAAGAAAAATGCTGACTCCCTTGCAATACAGGAATAAGTACCATCCGACATATATCCGTAAAAGAAATGCCGGGCAGGATATTTATTGACGTAAAGTGAGGAAATTAAAACGGAAATTAGCCGTTATTTGCCTGGTATTTCAACTATCTTTGTTTCAAAATCTACATATTTAAAAACCTGTACAATGAGATACCATCGAAAAAAAAAATTATCAGCTATCATTATTTTTATTGTTTTACTGATATCCTGCAAAAGCAATCCAGCCGGTAACGAGGTTCAAACTCAATTAAATGCCATATCGTC
Source organism: Bacteroidales bacterium (assembly GCA_031553775.1). Taxonomy (GTDB): domain Bacteria; phylum Bacteroidota; class Bacteroidia; order Bacteroidales; family Azobacteroidaceae; genus JAISFI01. Next base: position 68,648 of record JAVBLA010000005.1, on the reverse strand, counting down.
AGAACCCTCCCGCCCACAGGGACAAACAGATGTATTAGCCCTGAGATGTGAACCCATCCCCACTGTGCGTATCGCTTTTATCGGTCTCGGAATGAGGGGAACGGATGCAGTTAGACGCTATGTGAATCTTGAAGGGGTAGATGTGAAGGCATTGTGCGACCTGGAAGATTATAATATCAATCAGGCGCAACGCACCTTACGGGACAAAAACCGTCCCCCTGCTGCTGAATATACAGGAAAAGACGATTGGAAGAAAGTTTGTGAACGGGACGATATCGACCTCGTCTATGTTTGTACTCCCTGGGCAATGCATACCCCGATAGCGGTTTATGCCATGGAACACGGAAAGCATGTGGCGGTGGAAGTCCCAGCCGCTACTACCATGGAAGAATGCTGGCAATTGGTTAATACTGCTGAAAAAACACGCCGCCATTGCATGCAACTGGAAAATTGCTGTTACGACTTTTTCGAAATGGCAACCCTGAATATGGCTCAGAAAGGGCTGTTCGGTGAAATTGTCCATGTGGAAGGTGCTTATATCCACGATCTCCGCCAATTGAATTTCAATGAACGACTGAAAGGAAATGCACTGCCAGTGGAGGAAAGTAAAGCTCCGGATTTAACAGGCTACTGGGATTACTGGCGCCTGAAAGAAAACGAAAAAAGAAACGGAAATCTTTATCCTACGCATGGCTTAGGTCCCATAGCACAAGTGTTGAATATCCACAGGGGAGATAAAATGGATGTACTGGTTTCTTTATCCAGCGATCAGTTCAATATGACGGCTTATGCCAAAGAACGTTTCGGCACTGATTCTTCCCTGGCAAATACGGAATACAAAAGGGGAGATATGAATATCTCCCTAATCAAAACGGCCCGGGGAAAGTCGATGATGATTCAGCACGATGTATCCAGTCCGAGGCCTTATAGCCGCATCCATTTAATCAGCGGAACCAAAGGATTCGCCCAAAAATATCCCCGGCAAACCCTGGCTTTTGAACCGAATGGTCACCGGGTGTTGAACGATGAACAAATGAAAAAAATACTGGCTGAATACGAGCATCCGATTACGAAAGAAGTCGGTGAGCAGGCCAGGAAAGTCGGTGGACATGGAGGCATGGATTTCATGATGGATTACCGCTTGATTTATTGCTTGCGGAACGGCCTTCCGCTAGACCAGGATGTATACGACGCCGCTGAATGGTCGTGTATTACCCCTTTGTCGGCATATTCCGTAAAAAAGGGAAATATTCCGGTAAAAGTTCCTGATTTTACAAGGGGTGGATGGAATAAAATACAGGGATATTCACATGCATTCAAGTAATCATAGCCACAAGTTTATGAAAAAGATCTTTTGCATAAGATTGTTCATATGCCTGGCATTTTTACAGGTATCATCTATTGTTGCTTTAAGTGCGGTACCACCGGTTCCTGATCTTTCCATATTGCCGCACGGAAGGGATACGCTTCCTGAATCGTTGCCGCATTTTCCCGACAGGCTTCATGCCTATGTATGGCGGAACTGGAACCTGGTAACTCTGGAAAAATTAGCGGGAGTAGTCGACGCACCTGTTTCCGGTGTAAAAAACCTGGCTCGTTCCATGGGATTGCCCGCATACCGGGAACCGGCCTGGAAACCGGAACAGGTATACATCACATTGATCCGGCGTAACTGGCATTTGCTCCCTTATGAGCAAATACTGGATTTGGTGGGTATGACACCCGCACAGCTGAATGTTTCTTTGCGTGAAGACGATTTCCTCTGGGTGAAATTAGGAATGGAAAAGCCTTCCTGTGAACCGCTTGTATGGAAAAAACCTGATAAAAACGCCATAAAATGGGCCCGGGAAACCCAAAAAACGATACAGCCTTTGGCTGCTGTGAAAGTGCAGGAGCCAAGGTTCGCATTTATTGATAAGCTTAAAAAAACTTCAGGTAAATTCCATCAGACTGCCGGAGAAAAAGGAAAATCATTACGGTTTATCTATTCTTATTTTGCTTTGTATGGCGATCCTCTGGCTACTGATGCAGAGATTTTTCCCGATGGTTTGCTCGAAAAACTGTCCGGCATGGGTGTCAATGGCGTTTGGTTACACGTTTTGTTACGTGACCTGGCTCCCGGCGGAGAAAAATTCCCGGAATTCGGAAATAAACATGAAATCCGTCTGAAAAAATTGCGTGAAACGGTAGAAAAAGCCAAAAAATATAACATCGACCTCTATTTGTACCTGAATGAACCGCGAGCAATGCCGGTTTCTTTCTTTGAAAATGGATCTGTTCCGGGAAGGAAAGAGACAAGAGGAGTGCGTGAAGGTATTTATTGTGCGATGTGTACTTCTAACGAAGATGTTCGTCAATGGATTACTGATGCTTTGGCGTATGTCTTTACGGAAGTTTCCGGCTTGGGCGGCGTATTTACGATCAGTGGATCGGAAAACCTGACTTTCTGTAATTCGCACGGACAATGGCAGAAATGTGAACGGTGCAGTGCGAAAACGGGACCTGAAGTTATCGCCGATGCCAATGCCCTGATAGCACAGGGAGTGCACCGGGCTGCTCCCGAAGCGAAAGTTATTGTATGGGACTGGGGGTGGAACCGTCATGGTATGGCTACCGAAATTATCGAAAAATTGCCTCCCGATGTCTGGCTGATGTCGGTAAGCGAATGGGGACTCCCCATCGAGCGGGGTGGTGTTCAAACGCGTGTTGGAGAATATTCCATTTCTTCTGTCGGACCGGGAGAACGTGCCCGTACCCACTGGCAAACGGCACGGGATTATGGTTTGAAGACGGTTGCCAAAGTCCAGTTCAACTGTAGCTGGGAAATCGCAGCTGTACCGTTTGTGCCGGTCATGGATTTGGTGGCAGAGCACTGTTCCAACCTGACATCGAGTGGCGTAGACGGCTATCTGATGAGTTGGTCGCTGGGTGGTTATCCATCGCCAAACCTGGAAATCCCTCAGTTGTTCGATCGCAAGCCGGTACCCTCTAAAGATGAAGTTCTGGATGAATTGGCTTTGAAACGTTATGGAAAAGAAGGTGCTCCGGAAGCCCGGAAGGCCTGGACCTTAATGAGCAATGCCTATCGGGAATATCCGTTTACAGGGGCTGTGGTTTATTATTCGCCGGTGCAGATCGGTCCGGCTAATTTATTGCGTCCTCAGGCTACCGCTTACCGGGCTACCATGTCAGGCATTCCTTATGATGATCTTGCCAGATGGCGAAGTATCTTTCCTCCTGATATTTTTGCACAGCAATACGAAAAGATGGCTACAGGTTTTGCAGAAGCGATCCCTGTGCTGGAAAAAGCGGTTAAATTGTCGGACGGGAACCCGGATGTTTTGGCAGAATTACGCTATGCAAAAGTAATCCGGATACATTTTGCCAGCGTTGCCAATCAGGTTCGCTATGTTTTATTACGGAATCAATACAATGCGCCGGGGCTGAAAGTCAGCGAGAAAAAGGAACTGGCCCGGCAAATCCGTCCGATTGTTGAAGATGAGATGCAGTTGGCCCGGCAATTATACGATCTTACCCTGGTAGATTCCTGTATCGGTTTCGAATCGGCGAACCAGTATTTTTATGTGCCGAATGATCTGTTGGAAAAAATTATCAGTTGCCGCCGGATAATTAATGATTTGGATAATAATTGAATATGATTTCTGTAAGTTTTCTCTTAAAGTGTATCAAAAATCATTATCGCTCGCAATGACGAGTATAATAAAGTTCGCATTTAAAACCTGCATTCCATGAATAGAAGAAATTTTTTAGGCAATGCTGCCACAATCGGAGCAGGATTGAGTGTCTTTCCTGCCATGAGTTTTTCGCAATCCATAGCTTCTCACTCCAAAGAAGGGAGTAAACCTGCATTGCTGGGAGGTCTACAAGTTCATCCGGAACCTTTCCCTGAATGGCCGGTATTCGACAATTCCGAATATAAAACCTTGATAGATATCTTACACAGTGGTAAGTGGGGACGCTTACAAGGTAAGGTCTCTTATGCATTTGAAAAAGATTATGCCAATCTGCTGGGAGCTCCTTATGGACTGGTGGTATCGAGTGGAACCGCAGCTTTATCGACCATATTGGGCGTACTGGATATCGGTCCCGGAGATGAAGTTATCCTGCCGGTATATACCTTCATCGCAACTTATAATGCGATTACGCTCAATTATGCTCTGCCGGTTTTTGTGGATACGGATTTAGAGAGTTTCCAGATAGATGCCGGCAAAATAGAATCTGCCATTACAAAACAAACCAGAGTTTTGATGCCTGTTCATATCGGGGGTTCTCCCTGTGATGTGGATAGGGTAATGGATATTGGAAATAAATACAATATTCCTGTCATAGAAGATGCCTGCCAGGCGCATTTGGCTGAATGGAAAGGCCGGAAAGTAGGTTCATTCGGTTTAAGCGGAGCATTCAGTTTCCAATCGACTAAAAACCTGAATTGTGCGGAAGGAGGCGCTATTATCAGCAACGACGAAAATTTTATCAAAAAATGCTATTGCTTCCATAACCAGGGACAGGGGGGAAGTTCCACTTCATTTTTACCGGGAGAAGGTTCCAGGGCAACAAACCTGCGGATAACCGAATTTCAGTCAGCCTTGCTGCTCGCGCAAATGGCACGCCTGGAAAAGCAAAGCCGCAAAAGAACCGAAAATGCGGACTATCTTACAGAGTTATTCAGGGATATACCGGGGATTACCCCGGCTAAGTTATATGAAGGGGTGACCAACAGCGCGTATCACCTGTATATGTTTCGCTACGATCCGGCACAATTCTCCGGTTTGAGCCGGGAACGCTTCATTCAGGCGATGATAGCAGAAGGGATACCCTGTAACTCGGGATATGGTCCGATGAACAAAGATGCGTATGTAACAGGTCTGGCTAAAAATAAGCATTATTTGAAAATTTATGGAGAAAAGGCCATGAAACAGTGGTTGGAGCGCAGCCAATGTCCGCAGAACGACCGTTTGGTTGAACAGGCTGTCTGGTTTTCTCAAACGATGTTGTTGGGTACGCGGAATGATATGGAATTGATTGCCGAAGCTGTAAGGAAAGTACAGCGGCATGCTGTATTGTTGGTAAAGAAATAAATTTTATTTGTGATAGATTGATCTTTGTTTTGTTGTAATTATGGGGCTGATTGAAATGTTTTTTTTGTGTAAAAACATTTTGAATTAAAAACACTTTCTGTATCTTTTTTTGCTGCGCCAAAAAAAGGTACCAAAAAAAGGCGCTTTGTCGAAAAGAACTTACTCAATCGCTGCGCTCTTTCGCTTCGGACAGCTTTTCGACAGCAAGGAAAAGAACCCCCTTCCCCCTTATTTAAGGGGGATTACCGGGCTTTGCCCGGGTGAATTGGGCAATTTTGCGGGGTAATATTGTTTGCGAAGTCTCGTCATTGCGAGCGACAGCGAAGCAACCTCCTGCTAATCGCAAGGGATTGCTTCGCTGTCGCTCGCAATGACGGTTATCTTCATCAGAATAAACCTTGTGCAAAATGTTCATTTGATTAAACGAACAGCCGATGCGGCTCCGCCCCCGGCCTCGGGCCATTGGCGTGAAGAAAAATACGCAGTGTAGGCGTTAAAAGAGAAAAGCTGTTTGAGCACCGCAGGTGCGAGTTCTTTTCTCTTAGCCGGAACGTAGTATTTTTTAGCCAATGGGACGCAGCCTTGATTTTTTTGATCCTTTTTGCATCAAGGCAAAAAGGATAGAACTGCAAGGCGAAAGCCTTGACCTATTTGTAATTTTCTTAAAAATATCCTCCAAGGCGAAAGCCTTGTATCAATCAAATCGTTCTCATTATGAAAAGAATAGGCTTACTATTACTATCATTAAAACTATTCGTATCATGCACCACCCTATACGAAGTAGGAACATCATCCGTCAGCATCGAGCCTACCGATGAAACTGTTTCTATAGCCCTGGCCGGTTACGCCGGTCCTCCTCAGGGCCGTTTTTCACTTACCTGGGAAGATATGGGCCTAATAGATACTATTACCGGTATGGCTGACATTAAAGAACAATTTAAAAAAACAGAAAAATTTCCAAAAGGGAAAGAATTTGAAAAAATCATCAGCCAAACCTGCGATGAAAATAAATGTTACGCTCTTACTACCGATCATTTTTTGTTGGAACGAGATTTGACCTCCTCCGGAGATTGGAAAAGAATCGGATACAATAACAAAGAAACATATAACATCGATATATTAAAAATTGCCTGCCATCGTCAAAAACTATATACCCTTGCCTCTGATGGACATGTTTACAGGAACCGCCATAAAACAGAAGGAAACCTTTCTGCAAAAGCCATTGCCATCCGGAAAGGCAAAAAAACCGCAGTCATTGTGGCCGTCGATGTTTGTGGATTGGATTATTCTTTTACCCGGAACGTCAAAGAAGAAATATCCAGGAGAAGAGGTATTCCCGGAGAAGCGATCATGATCAACGCTTCTCATACGCATTTTGCTCCGACCACACAACAATGGCCCACCTGGGGCATTCAAAACCAGCATCCGGATAGCACTTATCTGAACCGGGTGCTTTATCCGGGAATTATACAAGCGGTAGAAAATGCCCTGGACCGGATGGAACCTTCATACCTTTCGTTCGGACGCGATACAACCAACATTGGATATAACAGAAGCCTTAAAGGAGATCAGACAGTTTATGATAACAGCCTCGATGTGCTACGGATAACATCTGTCGACCGGAAACGTAGTTCTTTGCTTTTTCTTACCGGATGCCATCCCGTATTTATTGATGATGCAGCCGGAAGATATACCCTTAGCGCTAATTTTCCGGGACATGCCCGGGAATCTCTCCAACAAGCCGGATATGAGCATGCGATTTTTTTACAGGCTTGCGCCGGGGATATCAATCCCAAAGACTCTTCTCGGATCTCCGGGAAAGTACTGGCAAACGATGTGTTGAGGTGTGTGGAAAAAGAAATGTCTCCCATTCAGGGAAATATCCGGGCGAAAACAGATTCTGTTCTTATTCCCATTTTCCCAGATTCTAAGGAAGAAGTTCTGTCCTTGAGAAATGAAAATATCGGTAAGATCAAGGATATACCCGGAGGATGTGAAAGTGATATACCCGGCAGGAATGTCCGTTGGGCCGACCGGATGCTGAAACATTACGACGATAAAACCCTGCCGGCAACGATGACTGTTTATGTGCAGACTTTGGATATCGGCGACTGGAAATTGATCGGACTTTCCAGGGAAGCCACTACGGAGTATGGCCTTGCGATCAAAAATGTATGGCCGGACCGGAAAGTATCTGTTATTGCCTATACCAACGATGTATCTGGCTATATGGCTACCGATCCTCATATCCGGGCAAAGGATTATGAAGGTTATGAATCGTTTTTGTGGTATGGTCAGCCATCGTCTTTTCCCTTGGGTACATTCGATGCCATCCTGGAATATTTTCGCCGGCAAAAATAGGTAGGTTACGGATTGAAATAGATATCCATATTCACTGTAACGGGACAATGATCCGACAGGAACACTCCATTATATTTCGGGGCGGCAACCACGTGACTGTTGATTCTCCCGATCTCCTTACTGGTAAATACATAATCGAAAAATACACTGGTAGAAGGGTTTTCATTGTAATCGTGGATCGTGTAACTGGGGCCGCTGGTCGTAATCGCTACATCTTTTGTATGGTCGAGTATCGTTTTTAAGGTATTAACAGGCGTACTGGCGGGTATAGTATTGAGATCTCCTGTCAGTATTACAGGTCGGCCACCGCTTAATGTGTTGATTTTCTGGACCATCAATGTTGCACTTTGGTTTCGTGCGGTAGACCCTGTATTATCAAAATGGGTATTAATCACGAATACCTCCCGGTTGGAAGTCTTTTCTCTCAGAACCACCCACACGGCAATCCGGTTGTAGCCGGCATCCCATCCTTTGGATTTGGTATCCGGCGTTTCACTCAACCAGAATTTTCCTGAATTGACAAGAGTGAAGCGGTTTTTTTTGTAGAAAATAGCATTGCCTTCATCCGAGAAGGAACTCTCATCCCGGTATCCCACATAACTATCATAGTCTGAAGATAACAGGCCTTTCAAATCATTGTATTGATCTACTCCCAGTAAAGTTTTTGACATTTCCTGTGTTCCTACTACATCTGTATTCATTGCTCGGATAAACTGTGCAGCCGTAGCTTTTCGGTTGGGCCAGTTATTGTTCCCGTCGTCGGTTGTTTGTACCCGTATATTGTACTGCATGGCAATGATACGCAGGCTTTCCTGCTTGACTACCGGTATGGTAACCTGCTTGTTGAAAGCCGGATCTTTTGCCTTAACCACAATATTTCCCTGGTTTGCAGCAGTTCCGGAAACGATAAATGAATAAGTTTTAGTTCCGTTTTTCCATTCATTGCCGGATTTTTCGCTGATCCAGCTTGGCAGGATGAAAGTAATATCCGTATTAGAACTGATGTCCAGCGTAAATTCCTGCATGCCGGGAGCAATGGCAATGTTTGTTTCTCTTACATTAATTATAGGAGCAACGCCGGCTTGTGCAACCGAATATTTTATATCCGGTTGACCTTCTATCGATAGGATAATATTGGCGAAACGATCCGGAGCAGCTATGCCTGCCCCGTTGGCAGAAACAGAGATCTGAAAATATTTTTCAGCCGAAAAAGCTGTTACATAACACCAGGGACGGTCGGACGATATGGTGAAGGGCACATCGATATTCAAAGATGTATTGCTGCATTGAGACTGATTGCTAAAATACAAGAGTGTTTCAGACGCGTGGCCGTTGTTTAAACACATTAGTGATAGCAATAAAAATAAGATTTTTACGGATAAATAGCTTCTTGTTTTCATGATCATATTGTTGATTATTCGTTGCGCTAAATGTAGTGAGGATAAAAATAAATAATAGGGATAATTTTGTTTTTTTTTCCTCAAAAAGCGTTATAGTTAATTGTATATTCCTTTATTAACTGTAACAATAAAAGAATGTAGTTCAACATGATGAAAATACAAAAACAAACGTTTTTTGAGGATTTTATTTCGCATATTGGTGTATTTTTACGGATATGTGATCGTACCTTTATATCATTCAATAAATCTAAAGAAAGAAAACGATGAAAGTTCAAAAAAAATAGTCATTTTCTCGCAATAGCATAACCCGGTGGACTTGGTTTATGTATGTTGTTTATCGAAAATACTCAAAACCTTCAAGCTACGAAAATGTCTAGTCAGGTGTTTTTTATGAATAGTGTGAATCAACTCTGGAAGGGTAAGCCATTTGATTTCATCTGTTCAATATCTAATACCTAGTATCATGAATAAATATATTTTAATTTTAAATTGTACCAGATTATGAAATGTAAAGTGAAGAAAGCAGGATTTCTCCTGCTATGCGGGATGATGTTGTTAGGAATATCGTCTGCAAAAAGTAACAATTTGTATGTGTATCTGACTAATGGAACCAAACAATCATTCTCTGTAGAAACTGTGCAAAAATTAACGTTTACTGATAATGCCCTGGTAATTAACCAGACTTCCGGCAATCCGGTAAACGTGTCGTATGCCAATCTGAGATTTTTCTCATTGAAAGAATTCTCTAATTCGGGAGTTGATACCCAAACGATCACCCCGGTAAATGCTTTTCCGAGTGTAGCGGTAGATAAAGTCACCCTTACCAGCGAAACAAACATCTGTAGTGTAGGGATCTATGACCTTCAGGGTAGAAAACTATTGGAGCTTGCCCCGAATGTTCAACAGACAGATATAGAGGTGTCTACTTATCCGGCAGGGATATATCTGCTGCATATATCGAATGAAGCTGGTGTTACAGTTAAAAAAATCATTAAAAAGTAATCGCTATGAAAAGAAAAAATAACACCTTCAAAACAGGACTTCTTTTATTATCTGTTTGTTTTATCAGTCTAATCGCATGGGCGCAGGATTATTATCATGTGTACAGCGGAGGAGTGGAAGTTTACGGAGCTTCCGGCGATGCTATAGATAGCATAAAAGTAGAAGGAGCTACTTCGGAAACCGTCAGGTTTTATAAAGGTGGGGTAGTCGATTATAGTATTACCCGTGTGCAGATTGACAGTATGATTGTCAACTCACAGGCTCCGTTATTGCCCGGAGTACAGAATGTAAGAGCAGCTTCCGGATTTAACAGAATATTGGTCAAATGGGATCAGAATCCTAATCCGGCTATTGATGAAGTAATTGTTTATTGGAATAACAGGGCCGGTTCTGTTGAAGTCCCCGTTACAATTAAAACACCCGGTTGTTTTCAAACGGATTCCGTATTTATTCCCGGCTTAACGGAAGGACAAAACTATCAGTTCGAAGTGGTTAATAAAGATCTGCAGGGTGGACTTTCTGCATACAGCCCTCCTACGCTGGCAATTACTCCGTATGGAGATACCTATAAAGCTTCATTAAAACTCAGGCAAGTAGGCTTCATTAAGATGACGGCATTTGATGCTGCTTCCCATACCGGTACCGTGCGATTGGATTTTGTAGAAGCATCCGGAGATTTTGTCGGACAAAGAATTACTTATACGAAACAAGGTATAGATACTCCTCAGGATATTATTGTGACTACTAATGACCAAATAACATTGTCTAACGTAGGTAATGAATTGTTGAATCCTAACCATCTGATCTATCTCAAATCGCTTTATCTTCCGGAAGGGGGAATCGATACAGTAGAAACGGCCGAATACAAAACACAAATAGTGTCATATATTATAAAAGCTCCTGCAACAACAGCAAAGCGGTTCAATTATACTGCCGGGGAATGGTATAATCCCAAGACAAGTGCATGGGAAAAGGGTGTGACTGCTAATGATTTGTATAAGGTTGATTCCATTCCGGAGAATCCTAATTCGTCGGATATTTTAAGGTGGGGACCTTTTGGTACTTCTACAACTTCCGGTGCTCCTGCTAATCAGGCTGCCATTCTGGATTTCAGGGGAACTCATAACGATAAGGATGCTGATGGTTATATTAAATATATTTGGGCGACCGAAGCACAGGAAAATCTTACAAAATTCAGATGTGACCGTGTAGGAACATTTGGTCCGCTAGATGCAAGGGCAAATACCAGTGCCGGTACGCCATACGATTCTGCATTTTCAGTTGACAATATGTTGTTTAATATGGACATAGATATTGCTACTAACAAAGTGGCTGTTTCCGGTATCGTAAAAACAGCAGGTAAAACCGGAGTAAATTATAACAGCCACTCAGATTATATGTTGGTCGAAAATGGCTCTGGAACCGGTCCTAATGCGGACACTGATCCAACTCATTTTCCTGGTGATTTTTCTATACAAAGTAGATTTGATCCTGTTACCCGAGCGTTTGATATGAATTATGCTCGGTGGTGTCACGGAAGATCCACATCTAATAAAACATCTACAGTTTTTATTTATAAACTTGAACCCAGATAAGCTTTAGGGTAAAGATCATTACTTTTGGGGTGTGTCTGAAATTATTTATAAATATCTGACACACCCTTCTATTAACCACTATGATTAGAAAAGGCTACATATTATCCTGTGTTCTGATTCTTTTATTATCAGTTCAAATCACCTTTGCTACCGGAAAGGAAGATCCGTATCTGAATGTTTCTGTTGCCCGCATTGATTTTAGTAAAGTGGCAGGATGTCAGGATATTTCTGTAAATACTAACCAATCATTTACGATATCGAGTAACCGTTCCTGGTGTTTAGTTACAGCCTTCAACAACGAAAAATATTTCAAGGTTTCCGTTTCCGGCAACAGTTCCGGAGCCAGGACAGCTACCCTTACCCTGTCTTCTCCGGGCGTGCCGGATGTTTTTATTCAGGTTTTACAGGAAGGAGCCGGAACCGGGAATATCAATCTGTCACTTGTTTCTTACAGAAAAATATGGGATGAAGCTAAGCACAATGCTTTTACGGATCTGATTAAGCATGAAGGTCAGTATTATTGTGTATTCCGCGAAGGAGTTACTCATGCTCCCACTAATGAAGGAGATGAAAATGGTAGAATTCGTATTTTGAAGTCTGCCAATGGAGAGACATGGACATCCCAGGCTTTATTGGAAAAAACGAGTTGTGATCTGAGGGATCCGAAATTATCCATTACGCCTGATGGCCGTTTGATGGTACTGATGGGAGGAAGCGTTAAATATATCGGCGGTTTTCCTCAGAGTATCGGTTCGCAAGTTTCATTCATGGACGAGGCCGGTAATTTTTCACCGGTTCAATCGGTAAATATAGATCCGGCTATCCGTACCGGGCGCGATTGGTTGTGGAGGGTTACCTGGTATAAGGGTACAGGATATGGGGTTGTATTTCATAAATTCGAACAACCGGATTATAAAATCTTTTTAGTAAAAACCACCGACGGAATAGATTACCAAACAATTTCCCAACTTCAACTTACGGATCAGCCGAATGAAGCGACAATATCTATAACCGATGATAATATGTGCATTGTTGTGCGCCGGGAAGTAGGAGATTGCCAGGGAAAAATAGGGTATTGCAACTATCCTTTTATGACATGGAATTGGCATGACCTGGGTTTCCGTTTAGGTGGCCCCAATCTGATCACTTTGCCGGATGGCAATATGCTGCTTGCCAGTAGAGGGTATCGTTCCGGAAATTATACAGCTCTCTTTGGTTTAGATAGCAATTATCAGGCTGTTAAACTGCTGGAATTTCCGAGCGGAGGAACAGATACCGGCTATCCGGGGGTAATTATTGTGAATGATGAGTTATGGGTGTCTTATTACTCTTCTCATGAAGGAAAAGCTTCAATATATCTGGCTAAAGTGAAATTTTGAGGCATCAAACTATAATTTGACGTTTTTTGAGGATGATAAAACGTATAGTGTACGCTAAGCTTCCTATTTTTTTATTTACTTTGTATAGAGCTTATATTTTATATCTAATGTCTAATATTTTGTACCATGAAATGGAGATTGCTACTGATAAGCTTATATATTTCGGTATATTCGTTGGCTCAGGAAACCAACTACACCATTGAGCGGATTTGGGATGCTGCTCCACACAATGCCTTTACCGATCTTGTTCGTTACGGAGATAAATATTATTGTGCTTTTCGCGAAGCAACCGGCCATATTCCGGAAAAAGACAATACCGGTAATGGATGTATACGTCTTTTAGTGTCTGAAAATGGAGAGAAATGGACCTCGTACCATCTGTTTTCTAAAACAGGATATGATCTCCGGGATCCCAAACTGACAGTTACTCCCGACAACCGCCTGATGATACTGACAGGGGGTAGTGTTTACGACAAATGTGTCTTGCAAAACCGCCAACCTTTTGTAATTTTTATGGACAAGAAAGGAAATTTTACAGATATTACTCCGATCGAAATAGATCCTCAGATTGCGACATCAAACGATTGGCTCTGGCGGGTAACCTGGCATAAAAAAACAGGATATGGCACAGTTTACCAGATGAAGGAGAAAGAAGACTGGAAACTCTTTCTGGTAAAAACTACCGATGGAATTCGTTATGAACTCATAACACAATTAAATGTTGCAGGAAAACCGAATGAAGCAAGCATCGTAATACAAAAAAATAAAATGCATCTTATTGTAAGGCGGGAAGGTGCTGATCTCCATGGCTATATCGGAGAAAGTACCTATCCGTTCACTCAATGGGAATGGCATGACCTGGGTATCCGCTTCGGAGGTCCGGAACTGACTAGAATGCCCAATGGAAAACTGCTTCTGAGTACACGTTCTTACTACGGGAAGATCTACCGGATGTCTTTGTATGAAATCAATAAAAATAATAAACCCGAGTTGCTATTAGATCTTCCCAGCGAAAAAGACACAGGTTATCCCGGCATCCTGATTCGCGGCAAAGAATTGTGGGTCTCTTACAATTCCGGACATGAAGATAAAACGGCCATCTATTTAGCGAAATTCCCCGATTGGCGTTCAATTTGGAAAAAATGATCGCTAAGTAAACGGCATACTATATAGATATCATATACCATGAATAAGAAAATAAACAGAAGATCATTCCTGAAATCGGCAGGCATTATTACTGCATTTTCGATTGTCCCACGCCATGTGTTAGGCAATGGTGTCATTGCTCCCAGCGACCAGCTTACCAAAGGTATCATCGGTACGGGGAACATGGGAAGGACGCATTTGAAGTATGCGAATACTCGTTTGGTAGCCGTCTGTGATGTTGATAAAAAACACCTGGAACTGGGAAAAAAGCTGGTATCGGACAAAATAGCCGCTTACCATGATTTCCGGGACTTGATCTTAGATCCCAACGTAGATATCGTACATATTGCGACTCCGCCTCACTGGCATGGAATCATGTCGGTGGAAGCGGCTAAAGCCGGTAAAGATATCTGGTGTGAAAAACCGATGACCCGTACCATCGGGGAAGGCAAAAGGGTGATGGAAGCTGTCAGACAATACGGAAGTATGTACCGCCTGAATACCTGGTTCCGTTTTACCGGAACTTTCTACGGACTCGGTACGCCTGTAAAACCTTTGAAAAAATTAGTACAAAGTGGTTTGCTGGGATGGCCGCTTAAAGTGACTATCAGTAAATATACCGGTTTTGACTGGAAATTCCATTGGGTGGGAAAAGATTTTCTCGAACCGCAGCCCGTTCCTTCCGAATTAGATTATGATATGTGGTTGGGACCGGCTCCATGGAAACCCTATAATGCTCACCGGGTGCATCAATCGTTCCGTGGGTATTGGGATTACGACGGAGGTGGCTTAGGCGATATGGGACAACATTATATGGATCCCGTGCAGTATATTCTGGGAAAAGACCATACCAGTCCCATAAAAGTAGAGGTCGATGCCCCACAACAACATCCGGATGCGATCGGCACCTGGCGCTCCATTACTTTTACATACGACGACGGTTGCCAGATTGTACTCTGGGGAGGCGATTTCGGAGATCCGAAAACACCTTACATTGCGGGACCTAATGGAAATGTATATAAAAACTTCGTATGCGATATTCCCGACTGGGAAAAGAAACTGGCCGATTATCCCGAACCGGATCCTCAGGTAACAGACTTTATCGAAAGCGTGAAAACAAGATGTCCGTTTGCCCTGAACGAACAAAACGGATTCCGTTCAGGCACCTTAGTCAATATGGGTGTTGCGGCTTTGCGTTTGAACAGGACGCTGAATTTTGATCCGGTTAAGCTGGAATTTATCGGGGATGAGGCTGCAAATAGGTTGGTGGAGCAGCCTATGAGGACGCCGTGGACAATATGAGAATTAAGAATCGACGACAAACCGAATGCCATCAAGCTTGCTTGTATGGCTGAGGTGCGAAGGAGATCAAGACCGCGAAGCGGGATTAATTGAGAATTGAAAATTAATAGGGAAAGAGGTAACTATTATATGAAAAAGTTGGGGTTGATACTATTGGGTGTTTTGTTGTTGGGGAGTGTTCGGGCGCAATTGCCGGATAGCCGGACAACGAAAGATGAGGTTGTGAAGGTGTTGGAGCAGATGCCGGCACAAAATCGTGCACAGTTACAGGAATTGTTGGATGGCTTGTTTCTGTCCGGAGAGAATGGGGTGCTTGAAATGGTACGGATGCTTGTTCCGGCAGATCAGAGCAGTGTAAAAGTCGAATATGCCTTGAGTGGGATGACTCATTATGCTACGGAAAAAGGGAAAGAAGCTCAACGCAGGATGCTGACCGGAGCTTACCTGAAAGCGCTCGATCAGGCCAACGGAAGGGAATCTAAGGCTTTTATCATTCGTCAATTGCAAATTGTGGGGCAGGATGAATTGGTCGATAAGCTGGCAGGCTATTTAAATGATCAATCATTAAATGATCCGGCTGCAGCCGCTTTGGTCTCGATCGACACGGAAAAATCAAAAGCAGCTTTGCTAAAGGCCCTGAATACAGTGTCCGATATTCAATCTAAAAAAGTCCTTGTCAGAGCGATGGCCGATGTGCAGATCCCGGAAGCGGAAGAAACCCTTTTATCACTGCTGAGATCCGGTAATGCGGAATTGGAACCATTGGTACTTACCGCTTTAGGAGCTAACGGTTCTGAAAAATCTTTAGAGGATTTGGAGCTTGCCGCCGGAAAGGTGAATTATGCCTGGGAAAAATCGAATGCTGTCGATGCATATATTACCCTGATTCAACGGGTATTTACACAGGGAAATCAGAAAGAAGCTTCCCGTGCAGCTACCGGCCTGATGAAAAATGCAGAAAAAGCTCGTCAGTTGCAGGTTCGTGAGGCTGCTTTGGAAATACTTTTCATGGTCAATCCCGAAAATACTTTTAAAATCCTGCAACAAGCCCTGAAAGATACAGAGAGAAGTTACAGGAATACGGCATTGAAATATGCTTTGGATCGTGCCGATGCTTCTTTATGCAGCAAATTAGTAGATTATTCTAAAAAAGCCTCCCCTGAACTCAAAGCAGATATACTGAATGCTTTGGCAACGCTTGATGAAAATCCTCAAAAAAGAGATTTGATAAATAATCAATCTTATACCTCTATTTTTATTAAATATCTGAATGATAAAAACTTAGAAGTTCGAAAAGCTGCCGCTTTCCTATTGGCGAAAACGGGCGGTGAAAATGCAATTTTCGCCCTGGCAAAGCTATTGAACAGCAATGATGAACAAAATATTGAAACCGCACAAAATGCTTTATCCGTTACCCCGGGAGATATTGCATCAGTCATTGCACCATATCTTTCTTCAGCAAATGACAAAGGCAAAATTGCCATCCTTCAATTGCTTTCCGGCAGAAAAGCCGACCGGCAGGTAAAAGCCGTTTTTGAACAATTGAACGCCTCTTCTCCTGATGTACGGAAAACGGCATATTCAACGCTCAAAGATGTAGTAACCATGAATGATTTGGATGCGTTATTCCTCCTCTTGGGAAAAATGCAACCGGAATATACAGTCCAGGTGCAACAAGCCATTATTTCTGTTGTAAAATCTTTTCCGGGAGACAAACAATTCGAAATGATTTCCACTCGGATTCAGCAGACGGATCCTGTAAAACAATGCTTGTATTACAGTATTTTGTCTGCATCGGGTAGTGATCAGGCGCTGGATTTTATTGCCAATCGCTTCAAAACCGGAGATTCAAACGATAAAAAGGAAGCATTTGCCGCTTTGACAGGTTTCCGGGGAGTTAAGGCTGCAAGTGAGTTAGGGGCAATATGTAACAATCCGGCAGAAGCTTCATTTTTCGATCAGGCATTAGATGCTTATATCCGTATCGCATCCGATAGAAGTCTGACAGGAGAAAACCGCCGTATTTACCTTGCCAATGCATTGGAAATGGCAAAAACAGACAAACAGAAAAATAATATATTAAAGCAAATCGGACAAACCGGGTCTTACTTGGGAATCCTGTTGGCCGGTGAATATCTCGATCAACCGGCTGTACGGCAAGAAGCTGCCAATGCGGTAATGAATATTGCATTGAACAATACAAGTTATACCGGAGAAAATATTCGGGAGTTACTAACAAAAGTATCCGGAATCTTAGATAATCCGGATGCCGGTTATCAAAAAGAAGCTATCCGGAAACATCTGGATGAAATGCCCCTGGATACGGGCTTTGTTTCTATTTTTAACGGAAAAGACCTAACTGGTTGGAAGGGTTTGGTGGGAAATCCTATCTCCAGAGCAAAAATGAAACCGGAAGAATTAGCTAAAAAACAGATTGTTGCCGATGAACTGGCCCGTAAACATTGGATCCCGTCTGGCGGTCTGATGGTTTTCAACGGGACAGGTGGCGATAATCTTTGTACTACCCGGTCATACGGGGATTTTGAAATGCTGGTGGACTGGAAATTAGAGCCTGCTCCCGAAGCCGATGCCGGTATTTATCTGCGTGGCACGCCACAGGTGCAAATATGGAATACTGCCCGCGTAAAAGTCGGTGCACAAGTGGGATCGGGAGGCTTATACAACAACAAAAATCATCCGAAAAGCCCGCTGAAAGTGGCCGATAATCCGCTGGGAGAATGGAATACTTTTTATATCAAAATGGTGGGCGACCGTGTAACTGTTATGTTCAATGGAATTTTGGTAGTGGATAATACAGTCCTGGAAAATTTCTGGGATCGTTCCCAACCGATTTTCCCTCAGGAACAAATTGAATTGCAGGCACACGGAAGCAAAGTGTATTACCGCAACCTCTATGTTAAAATTTTATGATAAATTGAATCCATGTAAAAACAAGTATTATGAGAATGTCATTTCTAAGAAACGATGAATTAAGGATCCTTCTTGTCTATGCTCTTCTTCGCAGAAGAATGATTGCCATGCTGGTCTCTTTTCTACTGCTCATCCCTCAACCTGGCTTTTCCGACAACGAAAAGAAATTGGAAAATCAAGTGTCGGTTCAGCAGAAAACTAAAATTTCCGGACGTGTGGTAGATGCAGATGGCTTTACTATGCCGGGTGTATCTGTAGTGCTTAAAAAAGATAAAGGCATAGGTACTGTAACCGATTCGGAAGGACGTTATACCATATCATGCGCCTCAGGCGATGTATTGGTTTTTTCTTTTCTAGGTTACAAGACCCTGGAAAAAACAGCTCGTGATGCGAATGGCATCACATTAACACTTGAGGAAGATGCGGTAGCCATAGATGAAGTGGTTGTGGTGGCTTTTGGTAAACAGAAAAAGGAAAGTGTGGTAAGTTCCATTACAACAATTAATCCTGCAGAACTTGTTGTTCCATCGAGTAACCTGACAACCGCTTTTGCCGGTAGATTGGCTGGTGTGATTGCCTACCAACGATCGGGAGAACCAGGTCTGGATAATGCCGACTTTTTTATCCGTGGTGTTACTACTTTCAGTACCGGTGGGAAAAAAGACCCATTGATCCTGATCGATGGAATTGAAATGGAATCTAGTGATTTGGCACGTATTAACCCTGATGATATTGCGTCGTTTTCTGTCATGAAAGATGCTAACTCCGCAGCTCTTTATGGTTCTCGTGGAGCCAATGGTGTTATTTTGGTAACAACCAAAGAAGGGGTTGCTGAAAAATTAAATATTAATATTCGTGCAGAACTATCATCTTCCCGAAATTCTGAATTGGTAGAATTAGCCGATCCGATTACTTATATGCGCTTGCATAATGAAGCAGTCAGGACAAGAGATCCGCTGACCGAATTACCTTATTCTTCGAGCAAAATCTATAATACTGCACGGGGAACCGATTACATCCGTTACCCCTCGGTTGATTGGTATAATTATTTGCTGAAAAACCATACATTCAACCAACGGGTCAATGCAAATATATCAGGGGGTGGTAAAGCAGTGCAATATTACATCGCAGCTAACCTTCAGCACGATACCGGTATTCTCAAAGAAAGCCCGGAAAATATGCTGAATAACAATATCGATTTACTTCGTTTTCAGTTACGGTCTAATATTACAATCAAATTGACTCCACAGACTAAAGCAATAATTCGTTCGTATGGATCGTTTGATGATTCACATGGTCCGAAACAGGGTGGTAAAGATGTATTTATTATGTCGCGTAATGCTAATCCTGTTATGTTTTTGCCTTATTATCCGAAAGATGCGGCAAACGAATACACCAATCATATTTTGTTCGGAACGGCTCCCGGTTATTCTAATCCTTTGGCTCAGGTAGCTAGTGGATATAAGGAGGCGAAAGCATCAATGATGCTTTCGCAGATAGAAATAGATCATCAATTCGATAGGGCTTTGAAAGGCCTTTCTGTTCGTGGCACGTTCAATATCAAGCGGAACTCTTATTATGATTTACAACGAAGTTACAATCCGTTTTATTATTATCCCTTGGAAACTACCGATGATTCTTATCAACTGTATTGCGTCAATCCTGAAACGGGAACTGAATATCTGAGTTATGATTTTGGTAGTAAATATGTAACATCTTCAATGTATGGCGAATTGCGATTGGGATACCAAAAAACGTTTGCGGATAAGCATGACATGAATCTCTTGTTGATTGGTGCTTTACGTGATGAAACAGATACCCGCGTGAGTAATATCCAACAATCGCTTCCAAAACGAAATTTGTCTACTGCAGCTCGTTTGGCCTATGGTTATGATTCCCGATATTTTATCGAGGCTAATTTCGGATTGAATGGTAGCGAACGATTTGACGAAAGCCATCGTTATGGTTTCTTTCCATCGATAGGAGGTGGTTGGATGATTTCTAACGAATCATTCATGAAAAGCACAGAAAAAGTAATTACCAGCCTAAAGTTTAAAGCCACTTTTGGATGGGTGGGTAATGACCAGATAGGAAGTCTTAGCGATCGGTTCTTTCACTTATCTCAAATAGACCTTGCAAATACTAGTAGAGGTTATACTTTCGGAGAAGAGCTGAAAAATACTCGAAATGGTATTTTAATCTCTCGCTATGCCAATAACCAGATAACCTGGGAGGTTGCCAAGAAGATGAATCTTGGAATAGAGGCAACTTTTTTCAAAGATTTTACCATTAATGCAGATTATTTTACGGAAAGAAGATCCAATATTCTCCAGCTAAGATCAGATATTCCCACAACCATGGGCTTAGTGTCTATTCCTCAGGCCAATGTGGGTATTGCCAAAGGTCAGGGTGCTGAAGCCGAAATAAAATACCAGAAATATTTCAATTCAAACATGCGATTGATAATTAATGGTAATTTTACTTATGCTACCAGTAAATATGTTCAATATGAAGAGCCTGATTACAGTGATGTCCCCTGGCGTTCGCGTATCGGACAAAAACTTTCCCAACCTTATGGCTATATTGCCGAACGCTTATTTATAGATGAAAATGAAGTAAAAAATTCACCGAAACAAACTTTTGGTACATATGGTGCCGGAGATATTAAATATAAGGATATCAACGGGGATGGAGTGATAAATGAAGATGATAAGGTGCCTATCGGGCTTCCTTTAACACCTGAAATTATCTATGGTGCCGGTTTTTCCCTGAATATTTATAATTTTGATGTTTCCTGTTTTTTCCAGGGATCAGGCCGCTCTTCATTCCTGATTACGCCATCAGACATCCAACCATTTATCAAACAGGGACAAAGAGGATTATTGCAAAATATTGCAGATAATCATTGGTCGGAAGCTAACCGGGACCTCTATGCATTCTGGCCACGTCTTTCTGATCACGATATTGATAATAATAACGAGGTTAGTACCTGGTGGTTGCGCGACGGAACATTTATCCGGCTAAAAACCGTTGAAATCGGTTATAGCTTGCCGAAAAAAATTACACAGAAAGCGCAAATTCAAATGGCACGTATCTATGCCAGTGGATCCAATTTATGGTTGTGGTCTAAATTTAAGATGTGGGATCCGGAAATGGCTGACGGCGGTCTCGGTTATCCAATCCAGAGAGTATTCAATGTGGGCATAAACATTCAATTCTAATCATCATGAAAAGAATATTATTATATAGTATCTTGATAATTACAGGCATTTTGTACTTCAGTTGCGATGATTTCTTTGATGTCGTACCGGAAAATGCTCCCAAATTAGATGATTCCTTTTCTAATAGAACTATGATGGAGAGAGGTTTATATACCGCTTATTCCTATCTGCCTGATCCTACTGATCAGTTCTATTTTCCGGCATATTACAATACCGGAGGGGAATTTTCTGCCAATTATAATTCTCCTTTCGGGGAAAAACCTTCTCAACAAATATATAAAGGATTTCAAAATACCAATTCTGTACAGCAAAACTATTGGAGTGGGGGAAATGGTGGTACCAGTATGTTTCAGGCCTTGAGATGGTGTAATATTTTCTTAGAAAATGCATATGTTCCAAGAGATATTACCGAAAAAGAGAGAGCCAGGTGGATTGCTGAAGTCAAATTTTTGAAGGCTTATTATCACTTCTTTTTATTACAACTTTATGGTCCTATCCCCCTGATAAAGGAAAATATTCCTTTAGATGCTCAGCCGGATGAAGTAAAAATTTACCGGGAACCTGTAGATGAATGCATCGATTATATCGTAGAGTTGATTGATGAAGCTTCTCCGGATCTTCCATTGTATATTGTTGATCCAACCAACGAACTGGGGCGTATTACCCAACCAATAGCTTTGGCAATCAAGGCAAAAGCCTTGGTATGGGGGGCCAGTCCATTATTTAATGGCAATTCATATTATTCCCGTTGGATAGATAGCCGTGGAAAGCAACTAATTCCCTCTCAACCGGATAATTCCAAATGGGAACGGGCAGTAGATGCTTTGAAAGATGCTATCGACAATGCACATTCGGCAGGACACTCTTTGTTTTCTTATAATAAGTCTACTGAAAGCATGCATAATATGAATGATAGCATCGTGCAATTGATGACTATTCGTGAAGCGATCACTAAAAAATGGAATACAGGTGTAATTTGGTCAAGTACAAAAAATTTTACCGGAGGGAAAAGTGGTTTTGCCGGTTCGGATTGGGGAAATATGCAACATGATTTATATCCCATGCTGTATACTGATGAAATTACCCGTCTGAGTGGCCATTTTCAGGCTGCCTTCGAAATGGCTGAATTATTTTATAGTAAAAATGGTGTTCCTATCGACGAGGATAAACAATATGATTACAACAATCGCTACAAGCCCCGTACCGGAGATGATAATCATAAATTTTTCATAGTCAAGGGAGAACAAACGGGAGGATTGAATTTTGACCGTGAATACCGATTCTATGCCGACCTTGCTTTCGACCGGGGATACTACGAGATCAATACCGGTACAGCTGATAATGGTCGGTATTTTTCAACTTATTTGAAATGTTTGAATACCTCAACAGACTGGAATAATCAGCGTAGTAGAACCGGTTATCATGTCAAGAAAATGGTTTCTTTCAGAACAAGTGGTTCCCAGGGAACTAACAAGTCTTTTTCAACTGATAATTACAGGTTCCCGTTGATTCGTTTGGCAGACCTCTACCTGCTTTATAGTGAAGCATTGAATGAGGTTAAAAGTGCCCCTGATGATGAAGTTTATTACTGGATGGACTTAGTTAGAGAAAAAGCAGGCTTGGGTAAAGTAGCCGATTCCTGGCAGAAATATTCCAATATGCCCTGGCGTATAACAGACAAAGATGAGATGCGAAAAATTATTCACCAGGAACGCCTGATAGAACTGGCTTTTGAAGGACAGCGCTTTTGGGATGTCCGACGCTGGCATGAGGCAAATATATGGTTCACCCAAGTTCCCAAATGTTGGGATAAAACAGGTAAAACGCCAGCCGATTATTACCTCCTGATGAATCTGGATGAAGCACCTCGATTTGTCGAAAAGGACTATTTATGGCCTATCAGTACAAGTGATTTAAGAATCAACAATAATCTGGTACAAAGCTATGGATGGTAAATTTCTAATAAAACTAAAAAGGAAAGATATGAAACACATCAGAATTTTATGGATGATATTTTTACTTGCAGTTACTTTTACCACCTGTAAGGAAAATGAAAATAAAGAGGATATAAAAACCCGTCCGATTACCGAATACCAGGTAAAGGCAATCAATGGAGGCGCGATAATCTCATACACCATGCCAAATGATGAGAATATCCTTTATGTGATGGCGGAATATGAACGAAATGGGAAAATATATACCGAACGTTCATCGCTTTATAATAATTCTTTAAAAATTGAAGGGTTTAATACGATGAACTTGGTACACGCAACGCTTTATACGGTTAATTATTACGAAACCAAATCGGATCCGTTACCCGTGGAGTTTACGCCTTTAGAATCTCCGATCTCAATAGCTTATCATTCCCTTGCTACAAAACCTGGATTCGGAGGGATACATCTTAACTGGAAAAATGACTCCCGCACGGAGTTCGGTATTCGTCTCATGGTAGAAGAAAAGGGGGACTTAATCGATAAGGAAATGTATTTTTCCGCAATGGCAGAAGGCCGTACTTTTCGAACATATAAGGCTGTACCTACTACATTTGCCATATCGTTTGAAGATAAATGGGGGAATATTTCCGATACGGCAAAGGTAACACTGACCCCGATACCGGAAGATGAAATATTTCCGTATGTACACAAGATGGATGTTCCGTATGACAAGACAGATGATGTTTCTCCCTATACCAGGGCATGTTTGTATGATCATAAAGCGGGAAATAACAGTTGGTTCGCACAAAAATCGGAAACTGAGAAGAGTTCGGTATTTACACTTGATATGAAAAAGGAATATTTACTCAGTCGTGTTAAATTCTGGGCGCGTCAACTCGCAGCTGATGGAGCAACCAGACTCAGCCCTTATACATCAGGAAAAGTTCCATTGGTGCTCGAATTCTATGGCTGTAGGGATATCTCAGTAGATCAATTGAATGATAAAGGTTATTGGCTGCATCCCGAACTAGAGAACGATTTTACACATGATGGTGTGAAACGGAGTTCTCCAAGTTTTACTGATGAATGGATTTTCCTGGGACGCTTCACCAGAACACGATTGGATGAATTGGGATACACCAATGAAGAAATATATAGGATTACTGATCAGGGAGAAGAATTTTTATTCCCGGATGATCCTCAGCCTATTAGGTATATTCGTGTTGCAGTAATGTCTGTATTTGATAGTACTCCGCCAACAGGAGCTATCTTCCAAATCGGAGAACTGAACTTCTGGGGAAACGATGATATCTCACAATCTAAAATACCTGACAATGAAACAGCTAATAAATAATATGATATTCAGGTGTCTTTTGACGTGCCTGGCGATGGTTTTCATTTTATCTGCCTGCGATGATCTGAATGATATCCATCAGAAGTATTTGGACGAAAAGCCAACGGCTTACCTTGGTATTGCTGATAGTTTGAAAACATATGGAGGAAAAGGTCGCGTGAAGCTAACTTGGACAAATAATGCCGATCCTCGGGTAGTCAAGACAATTATTTATTGGAATGACAGGGAATCGTCTGTTTCTAAAGATTTTCAGAGGACAATGCCTGGTGCCCAAAAAGACTCAATTATTATCGATTTGCCGGAAGGTACCTATACATTTGAAGTCGTAAACTTAAATGAAGCGGGAGAATATTCATTGGTACAGGAAATACAGGGACGATCATATGGGCCTGTATACGAAGGCTCTTTGCGAGTACGTACTATTTCCAAGATTACATATATAGCCGATACGGTTCGTGTTAAATGGAATACTTGGCAAAATCCGACCTACATGGGAACAGAATTGTATTATAAGACGTTGACTGGAAAAGATACGACCATTTTTGTAATAAATGATGATGAAACTACAGATCTCTTATCAATAAGCGCAGAAGACACTATTTACATTACGTCTTTACATCGTCCGCTCAATGTAATGGATACATTAAGATCCCAAACAAGAGAATATGTTCTTCCGGAAATGCCACCCACCAGGATTCCTCTTGGGAGGTGGAATGTTGTCAATGCAGAAGGTAAACGGATGGAATATGATAAAAATAAGGTCTTTCTGAAAGATGCTGTTTATAATACAACAGGAAGTAGTATAGACAAAATTATATCATTAGTTACCATCGGAAATGACAGTGTGTTCTATATTGATCGTTTTGGTAGTTTTGCCGCATATACTACACCTAAAGAGGTACAATGTATGAAAATGACAGTAAGATACGACAATACAATAACAGTTGAGGGATATTCTTATCCAGGAACTAATACGGGTTATACAATTCATGATAGTGATGTGACTTCGGAAATCAGCAGGTATGATCCTGAAACAAACACAATCTTCTTATATACAATGCGGATAATTACTGAGAACCATCCTACAACGCCTTTAGATCGAACGGTATTTGAAGAAATATTAAGATTCAAAGAATGACCAATAAGTCCCATATAATCCCCAAAGCATGGCTAACAGTAGCCCTACTATTCATAGTAGCAGCGCTCAACTACCTGGACCGCACGATGATCAGCACAATGCGAGAATCGATCGTGAACGATATCCATATCACTGATGCCCAATTCGGCCTGCTGACTTCCGTATTCCTCTGGACATACGGTATCCTCAGCCCATTTGCGGGTTTCATGGCCGATCGTTTCAAAAAGCATTATGTGATCATCGGCAGTCTGCTGGTATGGTCGGGTGTTACTTGGCTCACAGGACATGCCCGGACGTTCGACGAATTGTTGGCTGCAAGGGCATTAATGGGTATAAGTGAGGCTTTTTACATGCCGGCAGCTCTGGCGCTTATTGTGGATTATCATCCGGGAAAAACGCAGTCTACAGCGGTAGGACTTCATCTGGCCGGTACTACGGTAGGGAACAGCCTGGGATTTTTAGGCGGTATGATTGCCGAAAAATCAACCTGGGGACATTCTTTCCGGTATTTCGGTGTCATAGGTGTTATTTATGCTTTTGTGCTTGCGTTCTTCCTGAGGCAACCCAATAAGGTGGAAACTACCGGCCGGCAACCGGAAAAAGAAAAGATCCGTTTCAGTGAGGCCCTCAAAGCTACTTTCGGAAAAAGATCGTTCTGTTACCTGTTGTTGTTCTGGTGTGTATTGGGAATTGTGGGATGGTTGATCTCTACCTGGTTACCGACTTACTATATGGACCGTTTCCACCTGACACAAACTAAAGCCGGACTGTATGCCACTGCTTATCTCTACCCGGCTTCTATTCTGGGATTAATTGCAGGGGGAATGTTCGCCGATCGCTGGAATAAAACCAATCCGTCTGCACGGATATTAGTTCCGATCATCGGATTGGCCATTGCCGCACCGAGCGTTTTTGCCGCCAGCTATGCATCTGTGATCGTCCTGGCAATCGTATTCTTTATGTGCTATGCCTTTACTAAAATGTTTGTCGATTCCAACCTGATGCCTGCATTGTGCATGCTGATCGACGGGCGTTACCGGGCAACAGGCTATGGAATACTGAATATGCTGGCTACTTCTATCGCTGGAATCGGCATTTATGCGGTGGGGTATCTTCGCGATATACAAGTGGATATGAGTATTATATTCCAGGCAGCTGCGGGTTGTTTGATCATATGTATAGGCTTGATGTACGGAGTACTCAGAGAATCAAAAAAATCAAAGATCCAATAAATAAAAAAACTTATGAAAGCAAGTAAGGTTTTGAAAAAATTAAGGGCGGGAGAAACTGTTTGCAGTTTTAAACTGAATTTAGGCTCCGGACAGGTCTCAGAACTGGCATCCATGTTTGGGTTTGACTGTATCTGGTTGGATATGGAACATGTGGCGCAGGATTGGAACATGATTACCGCCCAGAACTGGGCCGCCCAAATGAATGGAGCCGATGTAATGGTGCGTGTTCCCCGGGGCTGTTACAGCGATTATATAAAACCTTTTGAAATCAATGCTACCGGAATCCTGGTGCCTCATATCATGAATCTGGAAGATGCCCGGAAAATGGTACATTATACCCGCTTTCATCCGGTGGGACGCCGTCCGATCGATGGGGGAAACGCTGATGGAGGGTATGGGGTAACTCCCCTGGAGGAATATATGCAACGCTCCAACTACCAGAGGTTCGTGGCTTTGCAGATTGAAGATCCGGAACCGCTCGACGACCTGGAAGCCATTGCCGACCTGGAAGGATACGACATCCTGTTCTTTGGACCGGGAGATTTCAGTCAGGGAATCGGCAATCCCGGACAATGGAACAATCCGAAATTGCTGAAAACACGGGAACGCATTGCCGAAACAGCCCGTAAGTATGGTAAATTCGCAGCTACCACAGGTACGGTCGATAATGCCCGTCAACTAATCGATATGGGTTACCAGATGATTAACCTCGGTGCCGATGTGGTAGGACTTACCAATTATTGCCGGGACCTGGTCACCGAATGGAAAAAAATAAGAGTAACAGATAAAGATACATTAAACGGTAACAAATAATGAAAACAATACATCAATCCCCAATTTTCAATTTTCAATTTTCAATTTTCAATTTAATGCTCCTGTTAATCTTCTTTTTTGTTGGCATTAACGCCGAAGCAAAAACCATCAAAATAGGAGTAATAGGACTGGATACTTCGCATAGTCTCGAATTTGTAAAAGCAATCAACGGGCATCAATCCCCGGAATTTGAAGACCTGCAGGTAGTGGCTGCTTATCCCTATGGAAGCAAAACCATTGAAAGCAGTTATTCCCGTATTCCGAAGTATATAGAAGAGGTCCAAAAATATGAAGTGAAAATTACCGGTTCCATTAAAGAATTATTGAAATTGGTAGATGTGGTATTGCTGGAAACTAACGATGGACGCCTGCACCTGGAACAGGCTCAAGAGGTGATCAAGGCAGGAAAACCGCTGTTTATCGATAAACCGATAGCAAATTCTTATGCCGATGCAAAAAAAATATTCGACCTGGCCCAAGAGAAAAAAGTGCCGGTATTTTCTTCTTCTTCCTTACGGTTTGTTAAAAACGTGACATTGGCAAGAAAAGGTGAACTGGTCGGCGAAGTAATGGGAGCGGATACATACAGTCCGGCCACCCTGGAACCGACACACACGGATCTGTACTGGTACGGAATTCATGGCGTGGAGATGTTATTTGCGGTAATGGGTACCGGTTGTCAGTCTGTAACCCGCTATTATACCCATGAAACAGATATTGTTATCGGAGATTGGGGAAATGGAAAAATCGGTGTTTTTCGGGGTACCAGGAGTGGAAAAAGTGATTTCGGAGGAACGGTTTTTGGTAAAAAGAACGTCAGTGCACTGGGTAAATACGAAGGCTACCAGCCTTTGTTGCTCGAAATCGCAAAGTTTTTCAAAACAGGTATTCCACCTGTTTCCCCGGAAGAAACATTAGAAATATGTGCTTTTATAGATGCAGCACAACAAAGTAGGGAGCTGCAGGGGAAAACGGTTCGTTTATTCTAAACAGTCGTTTCTCATGACTCGGCAGATCCTAAACGAGCTTAGCTTCTGCTCTCGCTATTCAAAACGTTCAACTGCAAAAATAAATGATCTAAATATATAGTTATGAAGAAGGATACAAGGAGAGAATTCCTGAAGAAGGTAGGAGTAGGTTCAACGGCGATTTTAGTAGGAGGCATCTTGCCTGGTTTTTCTGCCAAGCAATACCGGCGTATTATCGGTTCTAACGAGAGGTTTAATATCTCTGTGATGGGCGTTAACTCCCGTGGGGGAGCGCTTGCTTCAAACTTCGCTTTGATGCCCGAAGCCCGGGTAATTCATATTTGTGATGTAGATTCGAGGGCTATCGCCCAATGCGTGAAAAACGTCGGCAAAAATCAGGATATTACCCCGAAAGGGTTCGGTGATTTCAGGAAATCGCTGGAGTCGAAAGATGTAGATGTCATGGTGATCGCTACACCCGACCATTGGCATGCACCGGCTGCATTGCTGTCTATGCAGGCAGGAAAAGACGTCTACCTGGAAAAACCCTGCGGACATAATCCCCGGGAAGGAGAACTTCTGATCGAAGGGGCCGCCCGGTACAAAAGAGTACTCCAAATGGGAAATCAGCGTCGTTCATGGCCGAATATCGTTCAGGCAATCAACGAAATTCATAATGGTACCATTGGTAACGTCTATTTCGGTAAGGGATGGTACACCAACAATCGCCCGTCTATCGGTATTGGAAAAGAAGTGGCCGTACCCGACTGGCTGGACTGGGATTTATGGCAGGGACCGGCTCCCCGCAAAGCATTCAAAGACAATTTTGTACATTACCATTGGCACTGGTTCTGGCATTGGGGAACGGGGGAAGCCCTGAACAACGGTACACATATGATCGATTTGCTGCGTTGGGGTATGAATGTAGACTATCCCACGAAAGTTTCTTCCAATGGCGGCCGTTACCGCTATCAGGACGATTGGGAAACTCCCGATACACAGGTCATCAACATTGAATTCGGAAATAAATGTGCTATGAGCTGGGAAGGCCGGAGCTGCAACGGAAAAGAGATAGAAGGAGCTTCTGTAGGAGCTCTCTTTTACGGGGAAAACGGTTCTTTGCTGATTACCGGAGGTGACGCATATACAGTATTCGATCTGAAAAATAAAGTAGTAAAAGAAGTAAAACCGGAAACGAAGGTCGATGCCCGGAATACGGTCAATCCGGCCCAGGCTTTAGACCAGATCCATATCCGGAACTTGTTCAACACCATCAAAGGAGAAGAAAAATTGCACTCTGATATCGATTCTGGCCATAAATCCACTTTATTGGTTCAGTTGGGGAATATTTCCCAACGGGTCGGACGCTCACTGAATATAGATAGCCGCACAGGGCATATACAGAACGATAAGGAAGCGCACAAGCTCTGGAGCCGCTCCTACGAAAAAGGTTGGGAAATGAAATTGTAAAAAAACACTATGATACGACTCAAAATAGATAATGTTAAGGTCTCTGTCTGTGAAAATCGTATGCTAATGGGAAGACTGGCCGCTCAGGAAGCAATTACAGCCGTGAAAAAAATCCTGGACGAACAACCTGAAGTCAATATGATCTTTGCTGCGGCGCCTTCCCAGAATGAATTTCTGGATGCTTTCTCCATGGCAGAAGATATTGATTGGCAACGAATCAATGTTTTTCATATGGATGAGTACATCGGACTTTCGCCTGATGACCCTCAACGTTTCGGCAATTACCTGAATGAACACATTTTCAGTAAACAACCTTTCAAAAATGTCTATTATATCCGGGGGGAAGCTGCTGATATAGAGGAAGAGATGAACCGGTACGAAGCATTACTGAAAAATAATCCTGTGGATATGGTCCTGATGGGAATCGGAGAGAACGGGCATGTTGCATTCAACGATCCTCCCGTAGCCGATTTTAACGATCCCCGGTGGGTGAAAAAAGTTCGCCTGGAACATGCCAGCAGGGTACAACAGGTAAACGATAAATGTTTCGCTACCCTGGACGACGTACCACAATATGCCATTACCCTTACCATACCGGCTTTGTTTTCGGGAAAGTACCTCTTTTGCATGGTGCCATCCATTCTGAAAGCGCCTGCCGTACGTGATACACTGAATGGGGAAATTTCCGAAGCTTGTCCCGCTTCCGTTTTGCGACTGCATAAAAATGCCCGCTTGTATTTAGATAACGACAGTTTTTCTTTAGTAGACCTGAAACAAGTAAACGAATATGTCAATGTCTGATCAGTTAAAAAAAGTAGATTCCCATACATTGGGAAGGAAAGATACCTATATCGGTATTGGAATTATTGCCGCATTGTTTTTTATTTTCGGGTTTACTTCCTGGATTAATGCTATTTTGATTCCTTATTTCAAGGTTACCTGCGAATTGAATAATTTTCAGTCGTACCTGGTTGCTCTGGCATTCTATATCGCTTATTTTATCATGTCGGTACCTTCTTCTTTCCTGCTTAGGAGGATGGGATTCAAGAAAGGGATGATGATCGGTCTTTTCTGTATGTCGGCAGGTGCACTGTTGTTTGTTCCGGCGGCATTGGAAAGAACCTATTGGATCTTTCTGACGGGATTATTTTGTATCGGTACCGGTCTGGCCATTTTGCAGACGGCTGCTAATCCGTACATCACGATTATCGGACCGATAGAAAGTGCCGCCCGGCGTATCAGCATCATGGGAATCTGTAACAAGGGAGCAGGGATCATCGCTCCGTTGATATTTGCCGCTCTGGTGCTCAAATCTACAGACCAGGACATGTTCAGGCTGGTGGAATCCGGTGCTTTGGACCTGGTTCAGAAGGAAGCCATATTAGATCAGTTGATATTGAGGGTTATACCTCCGTATGCCTGTTTAGCCGCTTTATTATTCATTTTCGGTCTGTTTATCCGGTTTTCACCCTTACCGGAAATCGATACGACAAAAAATGAGGATCCTGCCGATGTGGCACATGAAGATGCCGGTAAAACATCCATCTTCCAGTTTCCACATTTGATTTTAGGCGTTTTAGCTATGTTTTTTCATGTCGGCACACAGATCCTGGCCATAGATACTGTGATCGGTTATGCCCAATCAATGGATATCAGCTTGTTGGAAGCCAAAGTTTTCCCATCGTATATTCTGGGAGCGACCGTGGTGGGATATTTAATAGGAATTGTTTGTATTCCCCGTATCTTTTCCCAGCGGACGGCTTTGGTCGCTTGTACGATATTAGGCTTATTCCTGTCCGCAGCCACCTTGCTCAGTCATGGAAGTGTTGCCTTTATGGGACATACAGCCGATATTTCCATCTGGTTCTTAGTACTGCTCGGTTTACCGAACTCCTTAGTGTATGCAGGCATCTGGCCTTTAGCCATCAAAGGATTGGGCCGTTTTACCGAACTGGGATCTTCCATGTTGATCATGGCACTGTGTGGAAATGCAGTAAATCCGCTGATATATGGCGCTTTGGCAGATGCCTACAACCACCGCATCGCTTATATCATCCTGATACCATTTTATCTTTACCTGATTTTTTATGCCACATACGGTTATAAAATCAGGCATTGGAAACGGAAATAGACGAAATATATTCATTCATTCTTCGTTTGTTTAAATATGATCACAAAAATAATCAACGGCAAAGTCATCACCCCACATCGCATCATGGAAAATGCCGTAGTGCTCGTTTGTGGAAACCAAATCCTTGAAATCTCAGAAACCGATATCCAATTAGAACAGGCGTATGTGATCGATGCCCGGGGAAAATATGTTTCCCCCGGATTCATAGACCTTCATACCCATGGAGCCGGAGGAGCGGATTTTATGGATCGTACCGTGGAAGCGTTTCTTACTATTGCCAACACACATGCAATACATGGAACTACGGCTTTGATGCCGACTATCTTGACTGTTGCCGCTCCGGATATGCAAAAAGCCTGCGAAACATATGAAGAGGCCTGCAGGCAGAATGCGTCGGGAGCGGCATTTATCGGCATCCATCTGGAAGGTCCTTATTTTGCCCTGGAACAAGCCGGAGCACAGGATCCGCGTTATATCAAGGATCCGGATCCTAAAGAATATAGCGAAATTGTAGACTCCTGCCGCTCTTTACGCCGCTGGAGTGCTGCTCCGGAGCTAAAAGGCGCCCTGGAGTTTGCAAGGTATATCCGCAGTAAAGGTATCCTTCCGTCGATCGCCCATACCAATGCGATTGCTGCCGATATCTATCCGGCTTTTGAAGCCGGCTTTACAATGATGACTCATTTATATTCGGCGATGCTCGGAGTGACACGCAGGAATGCTTTCCGTTATGCGGGAGCCGTAGAAGCCGCCTTTCTGATCGATGAAATGGATGTGGAGATCATTGCCGACGGTATACATCTTCCTCCGGATCTACTGAAACTGATATGCAAAGTCAAAGGACATGACCATATTGCATTGGTTACTGATTCGATGCGTGCGGCAGGCATGCCGGAAGGTGCCTATGTGTTGGGGGACAAGGAAAAAGGCCTCCCTGTAATTGTAGAAGACGGCGTGGCAAAATTACCCGACAGATCTGCATTTGCCGGAAGTGTCGCAACTGCCGACCGTTTGGTACGGACCATGATACAACAAGCCGGCCTTCCGGTGCAGGAAGCCGTAAAAATGATGACTGCCAACCCCGCCCGGATGATGCATCTTCACCAAAAAGGCTCATTATCCGCCGGAATGGACGCAGATATCATTCTATTTGATGAAAATATCCAAATTCACCTGACCATGGTAGAAGGAAAAACAGTATACAAACTATAATCGATTATATCCATGAAACCAATTTTCAATTCTCAATTTTCAATTTTCAATTCTCAACTCCTTCTCTCCATCTTTCTACTCATCTCCTGCACCCCCTCTAAAGAAAAACCTGCTTTCTCCGGCGCAGAAAACGAAATCAAGCTGATGGTAATCGATCCCGGGCATTTTCATGCTTCGCTGATACAGAAAAAATCCTATCCTCAAATCAGCAATGAGGTGTATGTTTATGCTCCTGCAGGAGAAGAAGTAAACCAATACCTGAAAACAGTAGAACAGTTTAATACAAGAACAGAAGAACCTACACATTGGAACGAGATTGTTTATAAAGGAGATGATTTTCTTTCTAAATTAATAGCGGAAAAGAAAGGCAATGTGTTGATCACAGCAGGAAATAACAAAGAGAAAATCAACTATATCCGACAAGCACTGGATGCCGGAATCAATGTGTTGGCCGATAAACCTTTAGCAATTGATCAGGAAGGGTTTCAAAAATTAGTATCCTCTTTTGAAACCGCCGGGGAAAAGGGAGTCTTATTATATGATATCATGACGGAAAGATATGAAATTACCAATATTCTCCAAAAGGAACTTACCTTGTTGCCGGAAGTTTTCGGAATGCTCCAACCCGGAACCCCGGAAAGTCCCGCGGTAGAAAAAAGGAGTGTACATCATTTCTTCAAAACGGTGGCAGGGAATCCATTGGTACGTCCGGCCTGGTACTACGACGTAACGCAACAGGGAGAGGGTATTGTGGATGTTACCACTCATTTGGTCGATTTGGTGCAATGGACCTGTTATCCGGGACAAATAATCGACTATACGAAAGATATTCAGATAATCGGTGGCAGGCATTGGCCGACTGTGCTGAGCAAGCAACAATTTGAATCTTCTACCGGACAATCGTCATACCCGTCTTATCTGTCTCCATTCATCCGGGAAGATTCGTTATACGTATATGCGAATGGCAGTATCAGTTACAAGTTGAAAGATGCTCATGCTAAAATAACTGTGATCTGGGATTTTGAAGCGCCTCAGGGTGGGAGAGATACCCATTATTCCCTTTTGAAGGGCACTAAAGCTACCCTGGAAATCATACAGGGTAAAGAGCAGCAATATAAACCGGAACTATATATAACGATGGCTCCGGGTACAAATCCGGATGTATACAAAAAAGCATTGGAAACAGCACAGGCATCGCTGGAAAAACAGTATCCCGGTGTCTCTTTCGAACCTGTTGCCGATGACCGTTGGCGGGTAGTTATTCCTGCTTCCTACCACGTAGGACATGAAGCTCATTTTGCCCAGGTAACTGA
The DNA here is from genome assembly GCA_031553775.1 of Bacteroidales bacterium. GTDB lineage: Bacteria > Bacteroidota > Bacteroidia > Bacteroidales > Azobacteroidaceae > JAISFI01. Next base: position 33,647 of record JAVBLA010000005.1, on the reverse strand, counting down.
AAAATACCTGCAATATCTGGTCGATGGTAAACTTCCGGATTGGGAAGTCCCGAATATGCTGGCTAAATATTATACTACAACTAAAGCGTTGGAATTGGCAAAGAAAGAATCCGTAAAATAAGGTACTGCCATCATTCTTTCAGGTGAATCAATATGACTCCCTCATAATTTTTCAAAGTATATTTTTTGAGTGTTTCTTTATCCTTGATGATCTCGACTTCTTTGATTTTCTGAGGATTCAGCAGGTTCATCTCTTCTATTGAACTCTCTTTTCCATCGACAAGTATCAGGATAGAAGCATCCGGTTCAAAAGTGTCTTTTAAAAGATCCGGTGAAATTTGAGTAGAGATAACAACAGCCCCATCGGTAGCAGCATCTCCGTATACTTTTTTTGCTTTGCTCCAGTCCACTACCCGGATGGTTTTGATATCGGCAGATGTAATCGGCAGCTTTTTGTTTCTTAACTCCACATCATACCGGTAAGGTTTCCCGTCTACAATGACCAGTGGATGTTTGAATACTTTCCGGTCTTTTTGTAATTGACTGATATAATTACTCAGGTAAGTTTTTTCAGAGCCCTTGTCGGATAATAAATACGGATTTGAGGCGCAGGAAACAGCCAGCAGAATAAAGGCCGGTAAAATGTATTTTAATATTTTCATATTTGTTTGATTGGGCTATTAATTCTTTGTCTGATCCAGGTCAAGTACGTCCATGATAAATAATCCGAAGTTCATATCCACCGGCGAAAGACTTCCCGTAGAAAATGAAATTCCCACGGAGTTGCCGGATGCCGAAGGTGCCACGCTTCCTCCTCCTACAGAGAGGAATATGGGTAAACGACCTTCTTTCCAGTTGAAAGTGGCGCCGGTTCCTCCGATAATGCCTCCCACGCTGACAGATACTTTCGAATTTTGGGCAATCGGAGAAGTCATATATTGATAAGGCATAATAGTCTGTTTTTCCCCGTCTATTTTGAAACCTCTCCCTTTATCTTCATTTTTGGTGTTGATATCTCCAATGATTACAAGCAGATTTTTAGGATATAAATCCAGGTTTTCATCGATAGCATTATCGTTCAGGTACCAGATTTCTATGGTCATATCATAAGCCTTTTCCGCTTCCCGGTAATCTATTTCAGAAACAAAAAAAGCATTGGCTCCCAGCTGGTTGGCTCTTTTCCATGTGGCATAAAAAATGTTTGACAGGTTATTCTTCCTGCCGGATTTTTCTGCCCGGACAGTAATATCGGCTACTTTTGTTCCGATAGATGCATCCAGCTCCTTGGTAATATAGTAAAATTCAGTTTGTTTACCGGATGATATAAAATCCGGATTGGCAGATAGTATTTCAATTTCCTGGGAAAAAGAAAGAGTACAATAAATACACAAAACGGATAAAATGATAAACTTTTTCATTAGATAAAAATACTATTAGTTTCGGAACTATCTGCAAATATACGTTTTTTTAGACGACAGCCAAATTGTCTGATTGCTCAGGCATTTGTCATAATGAAATGATCAGATAACTCCTTTAACGGTTTGTACCGAATGTTCGTTTTTGATCCTTACAAGAATGAGGCCTTTATATCCTTCTACCGGAATGTTTTGTCCCGAGGTGACTCGTTTTATCTGTTTCAGCAGGATTCCCGAGGCAGAGAAGATTTCCACGTCGGCCGGTTCCGTTAAATGATGAATGGCAATATTCCCTTGGAAGCCGCGAATATAGATGTCATTTTCTTTATTAATATCATTCAATCCTGTATTTTCGGTTGTTGTGAAATTAACCTGGTTCCCGTAAGCCGGTTTAGCGGCATTTTCGTATTTGACATATGCCCGGGCATAGTACTTTGTACCAGGGATCAGCCCGGAAACGGAGTAACTGAAATCTCCTTCCATGATAGATGAAAGAGTAACAACAGATCCGTTCTCCAGTGTTGGTTTGGAACTTGTTCCATATACAAAACCCAGTTCGGTCACCACAAGCGGCTCGGATGCACCATCCAGATAACTGACATAATAATTGGTGATTCGTCCGTTACTTCCACTTATTTTATTAAAAGTAAATTTCAGATAACGGTAACTCAGATCTGTGTTTACAGGAATAGATATTGTATTATAAGATGGATAAGTCCGCAGCATGGGCAAAGATGTGATGTCTGTGTACGAGAATCCGTTCACAGATCCTGAAATATACAGGGTACAGGTATTGGCCTCTCCGGCTGTTCCGGTTCCCACATAATCGAAGTTTATGGCGGCAACTGCTCCGGGAACCTGAGGTGCAATGGCTGTATGAGTACTCTTTTCAAGGGCAAGATATCCGGAAGAAATGGTTGCTCCGCCGCCCAATGTCCAGCCTGTACTTGATGTGAATTTATTAATATCGGTATTTTTAGTGCCTCCTGCCGGAGCAATCACCAAGTTACCATTCAGCGTAGCAGTGTTGCTACCTATCTGTACTGTATTCAAAGACTGTAATGTTAATCCGGGAACCACATCGCCATCATTTCCTGCCGTCATAAACTCGAAAGATATCAAACCATCCGATTCTTTGATATTGGTGATCGGTTTATTGGTGTTTCCGGTGTACCATGATTGGGAATTGGGCGTGGAGCTGTCGGTAAATGATGTCTTTTGGGATGTTCCGGGGAACGGATCTCCGGAACGGGCAGAAAACGTTTTGTCGTATTTAATGTTTCCGTCGGCTTCTTCCAGGTCATAACATTGATGGGATGAGTTATTCAATGTGTTTTGAGTCCATTTTGAAATTACTTTGGATGTCCTGTCTACGTGGTAGATCAACATCCCATGTCCGGGAAGATGCTGGTCCCATCCTGTTTGTTGCCTGTTTTCCAGGGTGAAATATTCGTTGGTGTCCGAACCGGTTCCGGCGTAGAACAGGCATCCGTCGTTTTCACTGATGGGTTTTAATGTAATATGATCTTCCGCACTCAGAATCCTGGGTGTCATGAATTCCAGGGAATAACGTTCGTACACACTCAGGTTTGGAGGGGTATTCCCGTCATTATTGTAACTTCCGTAATCCATTACATCCCATTCTCCGGGAGTTAGGTATTTAGAGTAGTCCGTAGCATAAAAATCAGGTAATCCGATGGCATGGCCGAATTCATGGGTACAGGTACCGATACCACATAAAACTTTTCCGCTATTACCGGAAAATTCCGAAGTACAAAAATAACCATCGACAGTATAACCTCCTTTAGTAACACTTCGATTGGGAGAACTTTCACTCAGGTACCATTGGTGTGGCCATATTGTATTCTCCGGTCCGCCTTCCGCTTCGTTATATCCGGCGAATATCATACCACAGGCATCTACTTCTTTGTCCCCATCCTGATCATACAAGCTGAGGTCGATATCCGGTTGTTCGGAGAATAGCTTTTTCAGTGCCTCCTGTAACAACTCCTGCGGAGCATAATCATCTCCGTATGAATCGTTTTTCCCATAATAAGTATAATTTTTGGATACTTTGATGGGTCCATAAACATCTACAGTAGGAGTAAAAACTCCCTTGGAATTGTCGGAATAATATTTTTTCATGCTTCCGGTGGCGCCATTATAAGTGTAATTGTAATTGGCATCGGTTCCATTTAGCATATTTTTAAAATTCTGCAGGCCGTAAGTAAAAGAAAGATCGCTGAATTCGACTAAAACCAGTAGAAAATGGGTATCCTTGGAAGTAGATCCGGAGCGTAGCTTTTTTTGCTGCATTCCTTCCCGGAAAGACTCCTGGTTTTTTCCATAAGAAATACTCCTTTCCGCCCGTTTTTCCATGGCAGCATCAACTTGTGCCTGGCTGAAAAATAGCGGTTGCCCTGCACGCAATGTCCCTGCTTCCGTTACCCGGTCTTCTCCCGGTACCAGATTCCCGTATGTATCCAAAATTCCGTAGACATAAAAACCGGCTTCGTCCTGGAATATAATCTGTCCGTTTGCTGTTGTCGTATAATGGAAGAATTCATCTCCATGTAATTGGATCGTCAGACTGGATCCATCCGGTTGCGATGCCTGAAAGGGTAGGAAGATAGCTCTGACAGCAAGAAGGTTGTTTGCATAAAGGCAAGCGAAAAGAGTTATTAGAACGTACTGGGTTATCGAATGTCGTTTCATAAAACAAAATGGTTATTTTTTTTTGATACAAATATACAAAGGTATGTAAAACGTATGGAATAATATTGTATATAAATGTTAATTAACAATGCCTGGTTAAAACAAAAGGGTAAAAATGGAGGAAAAAAATCAGGCACTTTAAGTATTTGATGCCTTATACTTATTTGGTATAGTTTTTGTAACGAAGAAATATAGTTTGATGTTTTCACATGCATATTACATAGTTACAGAGATGAAGCCATTTGTTATTTTAAAGGCACTTATTATATGCCTTTTATTCTTTTCTTTTGACATTAAGGCATTACCGGATATTTCAATTGAGTTTACCGGACAGAACTCCGGAGGAAATACACAACCTGTTCAATTTACTGTCACAGTTGACGATTACAACGCATCGGTTTTTTTAGCTGTAGGGGTGAGCATGCCGGTTAAAGAAAATGCTCCTTCTATCTTGATTAAAAATAATGCACTTATCAGTACATTGGGCGTTTATCGCTTTAATTCGGCTGATATTCAGGATAAAGGAAGTGCTTGGACATTTTTCCTTGATCCGAAAGTGTTGCCTGTTACAACCGGAGGAAGTGTCATCGTTATTGGAGGTTATGCCGATGAAGGTTATATTGTTACGGATTTGACAATAGCTTCCCAAAGTTGGGCCAGATATTCTTATATCATTCCAGATCGTACGGCTTTAGGTAACCTTCCGGAAATTACGGCTCCGGCTACAGGCTTGACAAATTTATCCAGGACTGTTTCTACTCCATTGATTTATGATGCCGGAAATATGGCTGAAGGTGACTATTTCTATTGTCGCATTGTGCCGGCGGGGGTTCCCCTGAATAACGACCGTCTCCCTGATATCTCAGTAACTTCGACTCCCTACACGGAAATCAATAATACGTATACCGGTAGTACTTTCAGGGTACGTTATACAGGTTCCGGCAGTACTATACTGGCGATTAACCCCAATTTGCGCGATAGGATACAATCTTACATGGACGATGGAAAGACCCAATCTTACAAATATTCGGACGGTTTTATATTGCAGATAATAGCGGTAAATGCCTATGGAGTCAGTGCCAACCAGATTGTATATTTTTCCTGGGAAAAGGCGGCCAGTGGATATGAAGTGTATGTTGCACAAACCTCAACCGGAGGAAATTATGTTTCCGGCGGTTCAGTTAACTACCTGGTCGATTATGATGCGAGTTTTTATGGAACAGGATATTCGAATACTACCGATACCCGGCGGATTTATCTGAGTTTGTCTCCGATTACAGGTACAAATACTGCAGGTGCTTTGTCGTTAGAAGAAAATATTTATACTATGAGTCCCTCAGGATTGTATTATTTGGATTACAGTTATAACACATCGCAATATCAACAGGGAAGCGCATCGTTCAACCTGGCGCATTTACTCATGGAATCAAAACAGATTACCTTTTACGTCCGGGCGGGTTATGTTTCAGGCACAGGTACCGGAGTATTGCCTGGAAATTCTATCCAGCAAATCTATACATTTTCCAGTGAAGTAATAAACGTGGATGTAAGAAGACCCAATAACCTTATCGGTACGGGAACACTGACGGAACAACCCGTAAATGGAGCTTATGGCTGGTATGTGGAGCAAAACGGCTACCTTGTCAATACCATCGATGTAAACCGTCCTTTTGTAATATATTTCGGTACGAATTATGTTGCCAACGGTGGATCGTGGGACGGCGAAACATTACCCCGTCTCCTGATCAGGGATGTAGCCAATAATGCCTGGTCGGAATGGAGTCCGACACCCCTGAGTATGGCCTTTACCAATAACGGATCTACAGTCCCTGGCCTGTTTGCCAACTCTAACTACTCAAATTATTACACCCTGGCAATCAATGATTATTATAAAACCCTGTCCATCGATCCGGCAAATTATATTTCCGGCGGTACAATCGAAATAAAAATAGGTTCTGCCAATAATACACCGGAAATAACCCGTCCCGGAACGGCTCTGAATACATTTACCTTATACGGAAGCAACCAGTCTAACCTGTCGCTGAATACGGTACTGAATCCCGGAAGCAATAAAGGAATGTATATATTTTCCGGAATGCCCGGAGACCTTACTCCGGCAGATGTTACTTTTCGTGTGAGTCCGTCATATACACGCATCGGGGGAATTCAGGAAAATTCCCGTATTTATTTCGTCTTGAGCGATAATGGAATAATAGATCTCAAACATGCTATCCCATATAATCCGGAAGATATTCTTGATGAAGACGTAACTTATTATGTACCGGATAAAACGACTATCAATTTCGATAAATTCCTGACCGGCAATAACTCGGAATTGATAATCCGTACAAGGGCTGTCATCGGTAACTATCAGGAAGCAGATCCATTAAAAGTAATAGATATCGGTGATGTGTTTTCAGGTATCGATAACAATTATGAAGAACCGATTCTGAATGATAATGGTACCGGAGGTGGCGAATGGGGAGAAGAAGAAGTTCCGGTACGGGATGGGGTTACTTTTATTACTATGCTAATGTTATTCTATCTTTTCTTCCGGCTGATAAAAAAACGTAAAAATTTCTTCTTGAGATAGGTATCCCATTTTTACAACTGGTTCTGCAAAACAAAATCTGTTTCCCATTGTTTTATTTGGAAAATAATGCGGACAAATGTTTTGGCAATTATTGAAAATATGCTTAGCCCTTTTGCCTTTACTGGTCGATTGTGCTTTTGCTCACGAAATTACAGCTGTTGTGCAGAATTATGCCATATCTTCTCTTGCTCCGGTAGCAGATTTTGTTCCTCCTGAGAATGAACTGATAATTCTGGATCCGTTGATCATAGACCATCCGGTTGAAACAGAAGAAGAACCGGTTTTGTATGCCCGTCCTCCCGGCGACGGTCTGGGTCTTGCCTCTGTAGATGGAAAAGAATTGTTGATATTCCCTTTTTTTATTTTGATCTATATGTTTTGGAAAGTACGTGAACATAGAAAGAAAATGTTCATATGGTTCTTTTGTTTCCTTGGGTTTTTCCGTATTCAGGCGCAAACGGTTGGCTGTGCAACCGACGGACCGGTACCGGTAACAGACCGCTTGTTCGTAAAGACGAATCCTGTGTCGGGGAATGGAACCGGATCCTCCTGGGATGATGCTTTTGATGGGAAATTTTTGGCCTGGTATTTACGGGAGAAGGCGGTGGATGGCACCAAAATTTATGTTGCGGAAGGAACTTATGTTCCCTATGTAGAGGACTGTGATACCTTATCTGATATGCGGGATTATTCTTTCCAGATCAAAAAAAATATAGAATTCAGAGGTGGATATAAAGATACATCTACAGGTAATGATCCGGCCGATTCAATAGCAAGTCCCCGTAACCCGAAACTCTATGTAACTCGCCTGAGCGGTGAAATACAAAATCCGGCAATCGTTACCGACAATAGCTACCATGTGGTAAGTATTGACCAGAACAAAAGTGCATTGATCGATGGCTTTTATATTTCCGGCGGATATGCTAACGGTACCAGCGATTCCAGAGAAAACGGCGGTGGTGTCTTCGATAGAGGTGGTGCCGGTAGCCAGGTGGAGTTGTCTCATCTGGTAGTGGAAGAAAATTACGCTAATTTCGGTGGCGGACTTTATATTAATTCCAACACGGCTACCATTCTGAGGGAAGTAGTTGTACAAAACAATACGGCTCTCCGGGGTGATGGTGGTGCCGGGATTTTTGCTTGGGGAAATTTCCTTTTGGAAAATTCTACAGTTAACAATAATCTTAGTAGTACAGGAATCATCTCCTGGGGAGGAGATATGCTGATCCGTAATTCTACAATCTCAGGAAATGCCACGGCCGGATTTTATGTAGATAACAGTAGCTTTGGAGATGAGATCCGGGTGCGTTTTGAAGGTTCTACCGTAGCAGATAATAAAAATGGAGGAGTATTGTTGAATAATAAAACACAAATGCGCATTTCGTTCGATAACAGTTTAATGGTGAATAATACCGGAGGGGATTTTTCTCTGCATAGTGGCTCTAATCCTGTAACATTTCCGGAACGCCGGTTTTCAATCATAGGAAACACAAAATATATAACTTCGGAAAGTGATACGATGCTACTGGATGTACCGGTTACGCTGGCTCCTTTGGCAAATAACGGAGGCTGGGGTTTCACGCATGCTTTGCTGGATCCCTGCCAGAACCCGGCATACAACTCCGGAGACCCGCTTTTGTCCGGACAAAAAGACCAGCGTGGGGTTATACGGAATACGCCTCCCTGTGTAGGTGCTTATGACGGACTCACTCCTCTGTTTATAACTTCTACATGGATAGCAGAATCTGCTTCGGACAAGAAATCCTGGAGTGATCCGGATAACTGGAGTCTCGGACAAGTTCCTGACTTTTGTACGGATATAGTCTTTCCTGGCGGACTGACTAATTATCCGGAGTTACAGGAATCCGACCAGGCAGTTTGTCACAGCATTAAATTCGGTATGGGTGCCGAACTGGCTCGGACCGATTATCTTACTTACCGGGAAGCCAAAGTGGAACTGGCTGTGGGAACCAACCGCTGGTATACCCTTTCCGCCCCGCTGAGCGATATGTATTCGGGAGATTACTTCGAACGAAACAGCCTGAAACGCAAGGATCCGATTACTTATATGATGAAATATAACCTCCTGAATCCGCAAACGGGTACGATTCCTACCGATGAGCAGTTGGTGGGCTTTTCAGGAGCATTTAATTCTTTGTTCGAAAAACTCACACCGGGCATGGGTTATGCTGTTTGGGTGTACGACGGTGAAGCTGACGACGACTATAATCCATATCCGGAAAATTTTCAATACTACGATTTCCCGAAAGACAGCATCAGGTATTACATGTACCGGTACAATGGAACCATTGCCGATACGGCAAAAATACAGGCCAGTGGAAGAAGTAAAAGAGACCGCTTCATCTATGAAGAAACACAACCGGATGAAAATGGAAATTTTTCTATCGACGTAGTGCAGAATAATCCTCAGGATACCAAAGCATTGATAGGCAACCCGTTCATGTCGCACCTGAATTTTACTGCTTTTTCTGCAGCCAATGGAGGTCTCCCCGGATATTATATCTGGTCGGGTACTTCTTTCGATGCAAATGATTTTGTGGATGCGGATCCAATTCCTCCCATGCAGTCGTTTTTTATCTCAAAAGCACCCGGTCCGTTTACGGTCAATTTTAATTTGTCAATGTCGGTCACTGCATCCGGGAGTCAGTTGCGTTCTTCAGAAATAAACCGAAAACAACTGAAAATGAAAGTAATTCGAAATGGAAATGACCAAAGTTATGTCAGAATAAATTACGATCCGCCGGTAAATAACATATATGATCAGGGAAGAGATATGTGGACACTCTTCTCGGAATCGGAGACTTACCCAGCTGTTTTATATGCTTTGATCGACGGGAAGGCAGCATCTGTACATACTTTGAGAAATACTGAAACTCCGGTCGAATTAGGTATCCGTACTGCAACTAAAGGACCTTTGAGTATTTTACTATCGGATATGGACACTTTCGGAGATGAATTCAATATTTTTCTGGAAGACAGACTGGCGGGTAAATCCAGCGATTTGCGCCAAAGCCCTGTATTTACATTTGATAATCAGACCGGAAATATTCAGGGAAGATTCTTTCTCCGGATCGTGAAAGTAAATACGGGATTGGAAGAAAAAACATCATCTTCCGGTGTATATGTATATGCCGCTCAGGGAAAAATTACCATAAAAAGTAACATCGGAGACCCCATCCGTTCAGTAGAAGTTTCCGATATGCAGGGAAAAGTACTTTACAGAAAGAACGGTTTAGATACATCTTCAGAAACACTGGAACTGCATGCCTCCGGAAATCTCTTGCTAATACGGGTGCAAACACAAAAAACACAAACCGTCTGTAAAACATTTTAAGAAAATCGCTGTTTATATATATTAAATCATCCCTGCTTAATAACATGCAAAAGAAAAACAATACCTTTGCATCAAAAAAACAGGCAACCAAATTTTCAATTATAATAAGGTATGAAAATCGCAAAAAAACTAACAGACCTGATCGGAAACACCCCTTTAATGGAACTTTCCAACTACAATAAAAACAGGGACTTCAAAGCCCACATCATAGGAAAATTAGAGTATTTCAACCCTGCATCCAGTGTCAAAGACCGGATTGCCCTGGCCATGATAGAAGCTGCCGAAGCAGAAGGTCTTTTAAAACCCGGGAACGAACTGATCGAACCCACCAGCGGAAATACCGGAGTCGGGCTGGCTTTTGTTTCGGCAGCTAAAGGATACAAACTCACCCTGACCATGCCGGAAACCATGAGTATGGAGCGCCGGAATCTGCTGAAAGCATTGGGCGCAAACATCGTTCTGACTCCAGGCCCTGCAGGAATGAAAGGTGCGATTGAAAAAGCAAACGAATTGAAAGCCGCAAATCCCCAGGCAGTAATTCTCCAGCAGTTTGAAAATCCTGCTAACCCGGAAATCCATAAAAAAACTACTGCAGAAGAAATCTGGAGGGATACCGACGGGAAAGTCGATATTTTTGTTTCAGGAGTAGGAACGGGAGGTACAATCAGTGGAGTAGGGGAAGTCCTGAAAAAATACAACCCTGCCGTAGAGATCGTTGCTGTAGAACCTGCCGAATCTCCCGTATTGTCGGGTGGAACTCCGGGGCCTCATAAAATACAGGGAATCGGCGCCGGTTTTGTTCCGGCAACATATCATGCAGAAGTTGTAGACCGGGTTATCCGGGTTTCTAACGACGATGCGATCCGTACCGGCCGGTCCCTGGCTAAAGAAGAAGGCCTGTTGGTGGGTATTTCTTCGGGTGCGGCAGTATTCGCTGCGGCCCAATTGGCAGCCATTCCCGAAAATGCAGGGAAAAACATTGTCGTGATACTTCCGGATACAGGAGAACGCTATCTATCTACAGTCCTGTATGCATTCGAAGATTATCCGCTGTAAATTGCTTGCCAGACCTGGTAACACTAAATAACACTAAATAGCATCCCAGAAGCATAGTTTCCTGTAAATCATGTCGTTATTTGCAGTATGAAAACAAAGTGAATGTAACTTTAGTATTCACACTTTAAATTTTACCGACATGACACGAGATGTTAATTTAACCTCGCAAGCCTGGTGCGATTTGGTTTTTGAAGGGAAGAACAAAAATTACGGAGCTTATGCGCTTCGCCAAAAATCTTCCGACAGGCATTTGAAAGCAATGTTTATTGTAAGCATGCTTATTGTTACTCTTATCACAGGGATAAAGCTCTCTGCCACTATTAAAGAAGCTGTCGGTGATAAGGATACTATGAACAGAGAAGTTGTACTGGACCGGATCAATTTAACGGAGCCCAAACCGGAAGAAATAATTGTGCCGCAGGAAACAACTCCCCCTCCTAAGGTTTTGCCGGCTATCAAGTATACAGCCCCGGTCATAGATAAAACGGCTACTATAGATGACGAGATGAAAACTCAGGATGAACTGAACAAATCCAAAGCAGTTATCTTTTCTAAAGATCTTGCAGGAGATGAAAATGATCCTTCTGCCGTTAATCCGAAAGATGTAAAAGACCAGGTTGAGACAGTGACTGCAGTTAAAGAAGCAGTCAGTAAACCGATTGAAGTGGCAGAAATAATGCCTTCTTTTCCCGGAGGAGATAAAGAATTAATGAAGTACTTGTCGGAAAACCTGAAATATCCGGTGGTGGATCTGGAACAGGGCCGGGAAGGGCGAGTAGTTCTGCGATTTGTAGTCGGTACGGATGGAAACATCTCGAATATAGAAATACAACGTTCCATATCTTCTACCTGCGACAAAGAAGCTGTGAGAGTAGTAAAGTCGATGCCTAAATGGATTCCGGGTCGCCAGAATGGTAAAGCGGTTCCCGTTTATTTCTCTCTTCCCGTCAGATTTAAAATTGAAAAATAATTGAGAAACTGTTTCAAGCAGTTTCAAATTCCGGATAAAAATGATTGTTTAATCGAACCAAAACAAAAAAATAAAGACGCCGGTATTAAAAAAATGAAAAAGTCCGTCATTGCGAGCGATAGCGAAGCAATCTCCTGCGATTATGAGGAGATTGCTTCGTCGTTACTTCTCTCAATGACGATCAAGACCAACTTTTGACATATTTCCTTTTTTCGCTATTAATATTTGTATTTTTTAGGGTTAGCGTAAGGGTTAACTCTGTTTTTTGTGTCACATATATAAAGCCTTATAAATCAGGAACAAGAAAAACATCCTTTCCTGTAAATTATAATTATTTCAAACTTTATCAGGTTTCTTTCCTGGTGGAGAGTTGTTATTTAATGATTGACTGAAATTCGACATTAATTGAAGGCTATTTTCAGTAATTTGAAATTGTGAGTGTTTTATACTCTGTTCAATCGAAACAAATAGAACAATCTATCAATTTACTGAATAAAAATTGACAATTGTTTAATTTTAAATATATTTATTAGTGAAAAAAGTTACCCCTTTACTTATCGGTTTACTGATTGTTTTTCATGCAACAGTATCAGCTGAGATTTATCAGAACTTATATGTTGTTGGAAATGCCTGCGAAGCAGGATGGAATCCTTCAGGTGCTCTTGCAATGACAAGGGTCAGCGACAATGTGTTTACATGGGAAGGCCAGTTGAACGATAACAGTATCGACCAGGCAAGATTCAAATTCCTGATTTCTGATCAATGGGATCCTTGTTTTACCTGCAGGGTAAACGTACAGGGACATTTAATGGTAAGTTCTGGTGTCGAATATGACTTATACAAACGCCCGAATGGAAATGATGGATTTGACAATGCCTTCCAGGTGGGTAAAACTGCAAAGTACAAGATTGATATCGATCTGAATACGTTGAAAATGACCTGTACCAAAATTGAAGATATCAGCAAACAGAGGTGGGAATATGTAATGCCCGAACTCGGCGCCGAAGGCTATGGAAATGTTTTTCCGGGAGTTTGTGTGCCATTCGGTATGGTAAAATTAGGGGCTGATTGCGGAGATAAAAATGAAAATTCCGGCTGGAATGGCGGAGGTAATATACATGGATTCAGTCATGTACATGTTAGCGGTACCGGTGGTGGCCCGAAATACGGAAACATTTTATTTCAACCTGTTACCGGAGATCTTAACTTATCGGATTATTCTTCTAAACGATCTAACGAAAAATTTGCATTGGGGCAGTATGCTGTAAAACTGGACAAATACAATGTCAATGTCAGACTTACAGCTTCAGCAAAAGTAGGATTTCATGAATATACTTACCCGCAGTCTACTACTGCAAAAATAATTATAGATGCAGGTAGCTGTCTAAAAGTAAATTTCAGTGAGTCTCAGGAATTGGTTGCATCTGGAGTAAAAGTGATTTCAAACACGGAAGTGGAAGGCTACTCTACCATAAAAGGTGGTTGGAATTTCGGAGCTCCCTATACGGTTTACTTTTATGCTAAAACAGATACTCCGGCAGAAGAAATTTCAGTCTGGAAAGGTACTTCTATCTTGTCAGGAACAGAAATCTATGAAACCGGAACTACTAAAACCGGTGCCTGCCTGAAGTTTAACACTTCCAGTGACCAAAAAATCAAAGTCAAAGTAGGTATCTCATTCATCAGTACGGAACAGGCCAAACAAAATTTTGCAGAACTTTCATCCTGGGATTTTGACGAAGTGCGCATGGCGGGAGTTAATAAATGGGAAGAGGTACTTGATCTGGTAGATGTTGAAGGAGCCGAATCTTATAAAACGATTTTTTATTCGGCGCTTCATCATGCTTATCTCCAGCCTGTAGATCGTACAGGTGAGAACCCGTTATGGAAATCAAATGAGCCTTATTATGACGATTATTATGCAATCTGGGATACTTTCAGGGCTACCCATCCCTTGTTTGCATTGCTCACTCCTACAAGACAGGCCGATATGGTGCGGTCATTGATCGATATTTATGAACATGAAGGATATATGCCCGATGCCCGTAGCGGTAACTATAACGGACAGGTACAGGGAGGCTCCAATTGTGATATATTGGTAGCTGATGCTATGGTTAAGAACCTGCCGGGAATCAATTTTGAAAAGGGATTGGCTGCCATGATGAAAAATGCGGAAGTTGAGCCGGAAAATGCAAGAAAAGAAGGACGTGGCGGAGCTTTGGAATACAATACGAAAGGATATGTTTCAACAGCTCACGAACGTTCCGGAACAAGAACTTTTGAATATGCGAATTGCGACTATGCCATCGCTACAGTAGCCAAAGGATTGGAAAAGGTCGATATTTATGAAAAATATCTCCAAAGATCCGACAATTGGAAAAACCTCTGGAATGAAAATATACAAAGCTTAGGATTCAACGGCTTTTTATGGCCTAGAAACATCGATGGCGAATGGGTGAGCCAAAATGGCTACGATGTATTCAGGGGAGAAGACTGGACGGGGGTCGTCTATGAATCATATCCCTGGGAAATGTCGTTCTATGTGCCTCATGATGTAAACGGACTGATTAACCGTTGTGGCGGTAAGGAAACATTTCTGAATCGGTTGGACACTTATTTTACTTATCCGGATAAGTTTGATCAAAGTAACCATATCGGCTTATTCCAGGTGTCAAATGAACCAGGATTCTTAGTGCCAACCTTGTATAACTATGTAAATCGTCCGGATAAAACAGCTGCTATCGCACGTAAAGTAGTCGGTACAAAATATAATGCATCGAAAGCGGGTCTCCCCGGAAATGACGATTCGGGATCTATGTCGGCATGGTTCATTTTTCATGCAATGGGTTTCTATCCCAATGCCGGGCAGGATGTCTATCTGATCTCAAGCCCCGTTTTCACTAAAGCAACAATCAATCTTGAGAATGGCAATAAATTCGAGATACTGGCTCCGGAAACCAATAGCACGAATATCTATGTTCAGTCGGCAAAATTGAACGGAGAGTCACTCGACAGGTGCTGGTTAAAACACGAAGAAATTGTCAGGGGCGGTACCTTGGAATTTGTAATGGGCAGTACTCCTTCAAATTGGGCGCATAATGGCGAGTTACCCCCTTCTTCACCAGTAAAAGAAGAAAAAATTTCTCCTGAAATCGAATCGCCTAAAATCCGGGTTCATTCATACAGCAGCCAGGTAAGTGCAGGAGAGGGTGTATATAACCTGTTAGCTCCTTCTACCGAAGTATTAAAATGGTGTGACAATGTAACGGTAAATCCCTGGGTGATATTCGAATTGACCGACGAATATGAAGTCGATCGCTTTCTTATAAGAGACGCTAAAACCGTAGAAGATTATAATGGCAATATGCCTGAATATTGGATATATGTAAGTACTACAGGAACAGCCAACGGCGATTGGCAGGAGGCAGTTCACCAGACCGGAGTGGAAAATGAAAATACAAAAGTGGTGAATTTAGATGCTCCTGTTAAAGCACGTTACATAAAATTTGTAGCCACTAAAGGAGTTAATAACGACAATAACCCCGAAAATGCCATTAGAATTTATGGCTTTGATGTACATGGGAATTTGTCGCAAAAAACCGATAGAGGAGCTTTGGTTAGTGTTGGAAGCCGTTTTTTGAGCAGCACTTCAACAACCCCGTTTTATAATAACGCACGTCACATTTTTGATGGCATAAATACTGCTTCTGAATATAAGTGGGAACTGAAAAAGGATGCTGTTGAGTCACACTATGTGATTGTCGATTTGGCAAGCCTTTACAATGTATCTAAATTAAAAACTTACGATTCAGGGAACATCAATGGATATAAAGTATATGTAAGTACTCAAATGCCGGATCTTAACGGAAATTCCTCATGGGTGAACGTTCCGGTAGATAATATTAATAAAACCAATCATGAACAAACAATTACACCTGTGGTAGGTCGTTACATGAAGGTTGAAATTTCAAGTTCAAACATAGAAGGGGAATATGCAAGTATTTACGAATTTGAAGTGTATGCTACGGAACTTGTTCAATATCCCGAAATCGAATCACCTAAAGTTAGAATTCATTCATATAGCAGTAAGGTAAATATGGACGAAGGCCCTTTTTATTTGCTTGCCGATCCTGATAAATATCTGAAATGGTGCGAAAATCAAAATGAAATAGGCTGGGTTGTATTTGAACTGGCTGATATTTACAATGTCAATCGCTTTGTATTCAGAGATGCGAAAACGAGAGAAGGAAATGCGAATGTTCCGGAATATTGGGTGTATGCCAGTACTACGGGCACATCGGATGGGGATTGGACGGAAATCGTTTATCAGACCAATGTGCAAAGTGCCAGTATCAAAGATATAACAATTGCTCCTGTTCCTGCAAAATATATTAAGTTCAGGGCAAAAAGAGGAGCTGAAGAGCATGCGGCATTGCGCCTTTATGGTTTTGATATGTTCGGTATCCTGGCCGAAAAAACGGATAGAGGTGACCTGGTTAGTGTAGGCGGCAGCTTTTTCCAGAGTTCAGCATTTTCTCCTTATTTCAATAATCCGAGAAATATATTCGATGGAGATACGAAATCTTCTACCGAATATAAATGGGAAGTAAAGAAAGACGGGCCGGATCTTAATTATGCCATTGTAGACCTGGAAAAAGAATTCAAAATCAAAGAATTCAAAGTATACGATTCTAATCAAATAACCGGATATAATGTTTATATAGCCACAGAGAAGCCTGGAATTGATGGCGTTGGAAACTGGACTAAAGTCGTAAATCAAGAACTTAACAGTACAAATAAAACCTTCTCGTTAGCAGCATCTGTTTCAGGACGTTATGTAAAGGTTGAAATCCCTAAAAGCAACCTTCTTGCACAGGTATGCCCGATTTATGAATTTGAAGTGTATAAAGAAAAAGGTTCAGATACCGGTCTTTCTATGAATCAACTGGATGTGCGTGGTATATTTTATCCGAATCCGGTGCAGCAAGGTAATGACTTGATCATTTCAAAAAACGGATTACTCAGGATTTACTCTTTGCAAGGTTCATTACTCTATCAACAAGAAGTATTGGCAGGGGCAAAAATATCTACGACTAATATGTCCGCAGGTATTTATTTAGTGGAATTAATCAATGACAACAAAAAAGAAAATGGGAAACTTATAATCAGGTAATGATTCATAACCCCCAATGTCAAAATACCAATTTATATCCTACTCCCCGGATATTGATGATTTGAATTTTGGGATCCTGCAACAGTTTCTTCCTTAACTTTACAATAAACACATGGAGACTGCGGGTATTGAAAAAATCATCATCACCCCAGAGTTCCAACAACACAGAGCGGTTATCGAGAATATTATTCTGATTCTTGCATAACCGCTCTAATATTTCCGTTTCCCGGTGAGACAGGCTTTCTGCAGATTCATCGAATGTAAGCGTCTGATGAATAATATCAAAAGTGTATTTTCCGATCTGGTATATTTTCGGTTCTTCTTTTTTGCCGCCGATATTCCTGTTCAACAAACCCTTGATACGGACAATCAATTCATCCATGCCGAATGGTTTTTTCAGGTAGTCGTTCCCACCGGTTTCAAATCCCTGAACCACATCTTCCGTTTTGGATTTTGCACTTAAAAACAGAATGGGGGTGTGCCGGTCGTTTTGCCTTATTTGCCGGGCCATTTCCATCCCGTCTAACAGGGGCATCATGATATCGGCTACCACAATATCCGGTTTGAATGCATGGAATGATTTGAGCCCCAGGTTACCGTTGGCGGCCCATTCTACGGAAAATCCTTCTTTCTCGAGAACGTCTTTGACGATCATGGCTAATGCGGATTCGTCTTCTACCAATAAGAGTTTTATTTTTTCTTCCATGACTAAATAATTGATAATTGAAAATTGACAACTAAAATTGAATCAGCGTATTTTCAATTATGTTGATTTTGTTCTAAAACTGAAAAAACTCAGACTGGGAAATTCAGGTAAAAGCAGCTTCCTTCTCCTTCTTTGCTTTCCACACTAATACTTCCCCCGTGTTTTTCCATGATTGTTTTAATATACGATAATCCCAATCCGTACCCTTTTACATTGTGGACGTTTCCGGAAGGAACCCGGTAAAATTTATCGAAAATCCTTGGAAGGGAGGCAGCAGGAATCCCATTCCCATTGTCCTGTATGCTGATTCGGATTCGTTCTCCCTGTTTACTGGCAGACACGAGGATATCCACACTTTCTCCGGAATATTTAGATGCATTTTCCAATAGATTGGATATGATATTCTGAAAGTGGACTTTGTCGGCGCGAACCGATAGATCTTCAGGCCGGATGTCGATGGTTATCTCTGTTTTTTTAGAAGCTTTCATTAGGTATTGTTCTTTCAAAGCTTCTAAAAAAGTATTCAATGGAATATTCTCCGGAGATAATTTCAGGTTTTTTCGTTCTTCAGCCGACATCGTAAGGATTTGCTCTACCAGTCCCGAAAGATGCTGCAATTGCTCCTGGGAAATACGCAGGTATTTTTCCAGTTTCTCTTTGTCATTTTTCATATTATAATTCAGCAGGGCATCGTTAGCGGCATAGGCTACGGAAATTGGTGTTTTCAGTTCATGTGTCATGTTATTGATAAAATCGCTTTTGATTTCATCCAGCGATTTTTGTCTGAAAATAAGTTTCAGTAAGTAGAAGTAGGTGAAGAATAGAAGGATTACCAATAGCAGGGATGTTGCAATAATACCCGACATTTGCCTGACAATAAAATATTCCGGTTTCTTGATGTTCAACCTGTATGCGTATTTTCCTTTAATGTCGAAGGGGAATACAAAAGACCGGTAATCTGTTCTCCGGATCGTTGAGGTGTCGGCTGGTATGACATGGGTGACTTCCTGGGTTTCCAAATCGAAAATCTCTGTAAATGAAGGAATATTAATGCCTTTCAATATCAGCTCCGATTGTAAAAGGTCGTTATAGGTAGAAAATCCGGCCACTTGACGTTTGCCGTTTTTCCAGGATATGCTCTGGTCGTCAGCATTACGCATGGCAGTCATGATATCTACTTCCATCTGGGCAAATTGCTTGCTGTACAAATTATGCAACCAATATCCCTGGTAGGTACATGCAAATACCAGGCTCAGAAATATCAGGGTAATAATCAGCAGGAAACGGGTTTTCATACATACAAAAGTAAGTATTTTTTCATAACTTTGCACGCCGGGTAATTAAATATGTAAAATTTCCGGTATTCAACCAGGTCATGATAGAAGAACATATCAAAATACACGATAAATTCTCGATCGAGATGAAAGTTGGCTTCACAGCTCAAAGGGAGCGGGAGGTCAACGACTTTTCGATGAATATGTGGGTGTTTATTCCGAATTCGCTGGACGTAAATAAGTATACTTATTCCAAACTGGATTTTTACCGGGATGTGAAATCGAATGTCCGCTTAATTACACCCATTTACCTGCTGAGGGATATGGCCGACCCGGATGCTTTGCCACTCAGGCTTATCAGGGAATCGTGTAAGAAAGTTGCTTCGGATCCGTCGCGCACAAACATCGCCGAATATGAGATGCATATCAAGATGTTCCAATCTATTGTGAAGAGCTCCCTGAGGGATGATATCCTGCATATTTGCTCTTCGCAAACCGAAGAAGATCGAGAATTGCTTGTCAATGCTTATGTAAAGCACGCATCACAAATGGCCGCCGAATATCGTAAACTCAGGCATATTATCAATGTCCCTACTGTTGAACAAAGTGTTTTTGAATACTATCTGTTCGGAGATGAGTTTATGAGCAACGTGATTGAGCTGCATACCTTCAAATTACTGAAAAACCTGGATGATGAATATGTAAAAGTATACGAAAAATGCAGGAAAATGCTTTTGGTATTGATCAATGACGAGATCAGGTATAAAAAAGAACATGGATTTCCGGTCATAGAAAAAAACAGTGATTCTTGCAACAGGGATGTGATCAGCCGTTTCGGGGCATTGAAAAAGTATATTGAGAGCCAGCTTTTCCTGAAAGCAAAAATGCGTGAAGACGGCGCTTTTGTCCGCCAGTTTTATTATAGCCTGGCTGCCGGTATTTCCATGATCTTTGCAACGATCATTGCATTTTCTTTTCAATTGAAATATGGAAATTTTACGTTGCCTCTATTCATAGCCCTGGTGGTGGGTTATATGCTGAAAGACCGGATCAAGGAATTGTCCCGGTATTATTTTTCGCATAAACTGGATAGTAAATATTTTGATAATAAAACGGATATCAGCATCAACGATGCTTTGATCGGCTGGTATAAAGAGAGTCAGTCGTTTGTGAAAGAATTTCATTTGCCTGCTGAAGTCAGGCAATTGCGAAACCGTTCGGCCATCCTGGAGGCGGAAAACAGGATTAACGACGAGAAAATTATTTTATACCGTCTACGTATGCAGTTAGACCGGACCAATATCAACCAATCGAATATCTACCCTGTTTCGGGAGTCAATAATATCCTGCGGTTCAACCTGGTACATTTTATCCGGAAAATGGACGATCCCCGTGTTCCTCTGTATATTACCGATGAAATATCTGATTATAAGATCATTGAGGGAGATAAAATTTATTATATGAATTTTATCCTCCGGTACGAATATCTCGACCAGTTAGAACTGAAACGTTACCGTATTGCTTTCAACCGGGAAGGGATTAAAAGCATGGAAAGATTTTAAAATACGTTGAAACTGTATCCTACTCCCAATCCGAAAACATGGTGGCTGTTATCGTCTTTGAACATGGCGTATTTCCAAAATCCGTCTATGCGCCAGTTTTCTCCCAGATTATACCGGATGTCCCAGCCTAAATTGAAACCAACCAGACTGTCGGAGTCTCCGTTGAAATAATTAGAGTGACCGGTAACCCTTTCTTCTTTCCCGTAAAAATAGGAAAGTCCTGCAATAGGTGCCATTCCCCAGGTTTTATTATTGATCACATAGAAATGGGCATTCAGGTCGACTACGTACATTTGTGCATCGAATTTGGAGCCGTCTTCCTCCGTATACCTTATCCAGGGGTTGGTATTGAATGCCAGGTTCAATTCGAACATGGAACTGAAATGGTATCCGCCCCTGATTCCTGCGGTAAAATTTTTATAATTGGTAACATAAGATCCTTGCAGTCCGAGATATAAATCGCCGGCTTCTGATTGGGCACGGGAAAGAGTTCCGAAACATGCCAGGATCAGTAATACAACTATCTTTTTCATTGTAAAATATGTTATGGATGATAAAATAATGGTTTTATTGTAGCAAATTAGCCACGAACGACACAAATAAACATTCTTGTTTTGAGTTCATTCGTGAGATTCGTGGCTATAATTATCAGAATATTCCGTGCAGAAAGGATCGATTCATCCTTCGGGATTACTTTTTAACGGTAGGTGCCGGAATCGGGAACTTGCTGAATAAAGTTTCTGCAGCTTTGTTGATCTCTTTCGGATCTTTGATCTCTTTAATGAGGTCGTCTCCACTATCTACGATAGAGCTGATAGCGGCATCCCATACAGGTTTATTGGAGGCATCGATCAAATCAACGGCTAAAACACCTTCTTTGTCTATACTCCCGATAATGGAAGCATCGTCATAATAACTCCGGTACATAGGAGCCATAGTGCCAGCCAGAGCCGGTCTTACAGGAGCCCAGTCGGGTATGGCATCTTTGGTTTCTACATTTACTTTAGAATACAATGTGGTCAGCACCTTATAGGTTCCGTTGCCCGATTGATCTTCCTTGAATCCTCGTATAGACAACTCATTGGCAATGGCGCGCTGGATATTTTGCACATCATATATAGAGATCTGTACCGGCAACTTGGAGGCATCGTAAGGTACGACACTGAAAGTTGATTTCGGTGTAATAGGTCTGTCGTTGTAAACGTTATTGTTTAACAGAGAGTAAGATGTTCCACATGAGCTTAGTAATGTGACTGCTCCAACCAGTAATGAGAATAATACTACCTTTTTCATAACTCTGAATTTCTATTTGTTAATAATCTTTCGTGAATTTGATTATATAACAAAATAGAAAATTTTTTGTTTGAAAAAAGGTGAAAAAAGTTAATCTAGCCGTTCATAGATGCTAAAAACTCTTCGTTGTCGTACGTTTTCGTTAACCGGTCTTTGACAAATTCCATGGCTTCGATACTGTTCATATCCGACAGGTATTTGCGCAGGATCCACATGCGGTTCAGAGTCTCTTCTCCCTGCAACAGGTCGTCGCGACGTGTGCTGGAAGCCGTGATATCCACAGCCGGATAGATCCGTTTATTCGATAAGCGGCGGTCGAGTTGTAATTCCATATTACCCGTACCCTTGAATTCTTCGAAGATTACTTCGTCCATTTTAGAGCCGGTTTCCGTGAGCGCTGTGGCTATAATGGTCAACGAGCCTCCTCTTTCGATATTCCGGGCTGCTCCGAAAAATCTTTTCGGTTTCTGAAGAGCATTGGCATCCACACCACCGGACAATACTTTGCCGGAAGGAGGTTGTACGGTATTATATGCCCTGGCCAAGCGAGTGATGGAGTCTAATAAGATCACCACATCATGTCCGCATTCTACCATTCTTTTTGCTTTATTCAGGACAATATCTGCTATTTTAACATGGCGTTCGGCTGGTTCGTCGAAGGTGGAAGCAATAACTTCTGCATCTACGGAGCGTTGCATGTCGGTAACTTCTTCCGGGCGTTCGTCGATTAGCAGAACGATCATATATACTTCCGGATGATTCCATGCAATGGCATTGGCAATATCTTTCAACAACATAGTCTTACCCGTTTTAGGCTGAGCCACGATCAATCCGCGTTGTCCTTTCCCGATGGGAGAGAAGAGATCTACTACCCGTACGGATATCCGGTCATTGACCTTCGGACTCATGCTGGCAGTCAGCCTGAATTTTTCTTCAGGAAACAAAGGAGTCAGATGATCGAAAGGTACCCGGTCGCGCACTTCTTCGGGGCTGAGGCCGTTAATCCGGTCCACTTTTACCAGCGGAAAGAATTTTTCTCCTTCTTTCGGGGGACGGATGGGACCTTCCACCACATCTCCTGTTCTCAGACCGAACAATTTGATCTGGGATTGCGATACATAAATGTCGTCGGCAGAAGAAAGGTAATTGTAATCGGAAGAACGCAGAAATCCATATCCTTCCTGGATAATTTCCAATACTCCGGTTCCGATCAGGATTCCTTCGAATTCAAAAGGTTTTTCTTTTGCCTGCTGGTTTCCGTTGGGAGTACGGTTATGATTATTATTATTATTATTATTGTTATTATTATTATTCGTTGCAGCCTGAGATTGAACAGGTTCTACTGCTAATTGTTGTGGTGCTTGTTGCTGTACGGGTTGCGGCACCGCTATTGGCTGTTGTAGATTTTGTTGCTGTTGTTGGCTTTTTTGCTGTTTATCCTTTTTTGGATTGGAGCCGAAAAGCACTTTATCCATCACACTGTTGACACTGGGACTATGCCTGAATACCAGGCGTTGTGGCTTTTCTGCTTCAACTTGTTTTCCGGGGCTTGCCGGTTCTGCTGCAGGTTTAGCTTCCTGGATCTGGGTAGTTACTTTAACCGTTTTCGGTTCGTTTTTGATAGTTTTTGTTTCTGTATTTATTGGGGCGGAAGCTGGTTTGTCGGCCGGTATTTCTTTTACCGTTTCTATAACAGGCTCATTACTCTTAAAAACGGTGTCAGTCCCGGGTTTTTCCTGGGTAGAAACAACTTGCTCTCCTGCAACTATATTTATTGGGGCATCTGCTTTGGTTTCTTTTGTTTTGGCAACTTTTTTCTCAGTTTTATTTTTATTCTGTTTGGAACCGGTGCTTTTTTCATCGACTTTTGGTTCCTGTTTGGCAGTTATCGTTGCATTTTCTTCAGCAGTGACCTTCTTTTCGGTATTTTTCTTTTTAGGAGTATTTTTGTTTTCTTCCGTTTGTATTAAGGTTGCTTCTTTAGCCTGACTATTTTCCTTGTTTTCTTTTTCTGCTTTAGGTGCAGGTTTTTGTCCGGACCGGTTATTTCCCTGTGTCCTTTTCCTGTCAGGTTTTTTTTCTTCCAGCTCTTTGGCCATGGCTGCTGTTTTTGCTGCACCTACAATAGCTTGTTGATCCAGAATTTGATATACCAGGTCGTCATTTTCTAGTTTTTCGACTTTTTTCAGGCCCAGTTCTTTGGCCAAAGAAACGAGTTCTTCTTTATTCATCCCTTTGAGTTGCGAGATGTTGTACTTTTGCATAAATAAAATAATGTGATTATCAATTACAGAATTGTTGAATAAGTTTTGTCATTTTTTTGCAATAGCAAATCTCATATAAATTTGAGTTTTGTCTGTTGCTTGTCAAAAATGCTTGTTTTTCTTGCTGAGATTCGATTTAGTTCCAAGGATAAGGCTTATACATTGCCCTTTTGAGGTGAAGTAAATCGGTACAAAGGTAATGTATTTTTTTTATTTGAGAAAAAAAAGTAAAAAAAAATGATGAATACCGGTTTTTTTTAGTCTGGGTAGATCTGCAATATGCCTGAAATGGTCTAAAAATCAAACAATATCTCCGAAACGGATTTGATAGATATTCCGGGTGCCGGATGTGACGCGGTAACGGTTATCGCTTCTTTGTCCGACTACCCAGATAATATCATTTCCACTGCAGAGAAGCCAGGTTCTTTCTTTTTCCGGCAGGCTGAACCGGTGATCCTTGAAATATTTGCTGATTTTTTGCTGCCCCTTCATACCGAAAGGAATAAAAAAATCGCCTTCCTCCCATTTGCGTAACTTTAAGGGGAATTGCAAAAGATCTTTGTCAAAATAGGCGATATTTTTATTTGTTTCGAAAACAAATCCGGAGGTATAAGGAAGAGAACGGCACTCTAAATGAACAGGAATATCCCATGCTTCGGTATGTTCGGAAAGAGTATACTCCATTGGCTCTTCTTCGCTGTCTGTACGGAGAGATAGTTCCATATACTTCCGGTCTTTCACAAGCCGGTGTGTGGGAGAGAAAAACTGTTTGCCCGATTGTGCATGTAATGAATTCCCGATTTCGTTGATAATGGAGTTGTTGAAATTGTATTCCGATAAAATCTCATATAGCAAAGCCTCCGGTGATGGATATGTCAGTAATTTTTCAATATCGATCAGGGTTTGACCGGTTGATCCGCACGAACAGACAGAGTCGATCCCTTTTTGAATAGCCGGAAAGTAAATTTTTTCTACTTGCGAAAGATGCCGGGAGGTCCTGCTAATGGCATCCAGTACCGATGGATTGATTTCCTGCAATAGAGGAATAATCCTGTTACGGATCCTGTTCCGGGTAAATTCGTCCTGCAGGTTAGTGCTGTCGGTAATATACTGCAATTGTTTTTTTTGGATATATTCCAGAATTTCTTCTTTATTCAGGCAAAGTAAAGGCCGTACTATAAATCCAGTTTTCGGACGGATACCGGTGAGTCCCCGGATACCGGTTCCCCGGATCATGTTCAGCAGAACCGTTTCAACATCATCATTCCGGTGATGTGCAATGGCAATGACATTAGCGTGGTATTTGATTCTTAACTCTTCAAACCAGGCATAGCGCAATTCTCTTGCAGCCATTTCTACCGATATTTTGTGCTTTGCTGCAAATGCAAGTGTGTCAAAATCGATTTTTTCAAAGGGTATTTGCAATGAACTGGCGAAATTACCGGAAAAAGTTTCATCACGCATAGATTCTTCTCCCCGGAGGTGAAAATTACAATGGGCGGCAATACAATCATAACCGGACTGACGGATATAATACAGTAAGGCAACGGAGTCTGCACCTCCGCTCAATCCCACAATAATCCTGTCTCCCGGTGTAAACAGTTGGTGCTTTTGGATGTATTCTTCTATTATATTGCTGGTAGTCAACAGACAAAAAAATAAAATATTTGAACTTTCCGGCCGGAAACAGTCCTTTTTCGGACTGTCCATTCGTTTTTATACAGGCAAATGTATGTATTTTTGTCTCGAAAAACAAATTGTAACATGAAGTTTTCTTACCTTTGTACCCTCAATCTAAAACAAACTTTCAATGGCGCATTTTCTTAATGAAATATCCCGTACGTTCAGTGAATATCTATTGATTCCGGGATTTACAGGCAAAGATTGTACTCCGGACAATATTATGCTGCAAACCCCTGTGGTCAAGTTCAAAAAAGGAGAAGAACCGGCAGTCAGCATCAATATTCCGTTCGTTTCGGCAATTATGCAATCTGTCTCCGACGATGGGATGGCGATTGCCCTGGCAAAAAACGGAGGTTTGTCTTTTGTTTTCGGCTCCCAAACCATTGAATCGCAAGTAGAAATGGTCAGGAAAGTCAAAAACCATAAATCTGGCTTTGTGGTAAGCCGTGCCAACCTCACACCGGAACACACACTGGCCGATGTGATTGCCTTGAAAGAGAAAACAGGTTTTTCTACCATTGGGATTACTGCTGATGGAACATCTAATGGTAAATTGCTGGGAATTGTTACCGGCAGGGATTATCGTCCCACCCGGGATAATCCCGGTGTGCAAATCAAGGATTTTATGACTCCCTTTTCCAGGTTGATATACGGAGATTATGGGGTTTCCCTGAAAGATGCCAACGATTTGATCTGGAATAATAAACTGAATTGCCTTCCGATTGTAGATGAAGAACAGCATTTACGGTATTTCGTTTTCCGGAAAGATTACGAAAGCCATAAAGAATACCCGTATGAAGTTGCCGATTCCCAAAAAAGATTGGTAGTGGGCGCTGGTATTAATACTCGCGATTACAGGGAACGTGTGCCACAATTGGTAGAAGCAGGAGTCGATGTAATGTGTATCGACTCTTCCGACGGCTTTTCTATCTGGCAACAGGAAACCATTCAATACATCAAATCTACTTTCGGGGAATCGGTGAAAGTGGGTGCCGGAAATGTCGTGGACAGGGATGGCTTTTTATTCCTGGCAAAAGCAGGTGCTGATTTCGTTAAAGTTGGTGTAGGAGGCGGTTCTATCTGTATTACCCGGGAGCAGAAAGGAATAGGAAGAGGACAGGCCACCGCACTGATCGAAGTGGCTGCCGCCCGCGATCAATATTTTAAAGAAACCGGCATTTATGTGCCGATTTGTTCTGATGGAGGCATCGTACAGGATTATCATATGGTGCTGGCCCTGGCAATGGGAGCAGATTTTCTGATGATGGGCCGTTATTTTGCCCGTTTCGACGAAAGTCCTACCCGCAAATTGCTGATAGGCGGAAATTATGTAAAAGAATACTGGGGAGAAGGTTCGAACCGGGCCCGTAACTGGCAACGGTACGACATGGGTAGTGGCGACGGAATGAAATTTGAAGAAGGAGTGGATAGTTTTGTTCCTTATGCCGGTAAATTGAAAGATAACCTGGATATTACCCTCGGAAAAATCAAATCTACCATGTGTAGTTGTGGAGTGGTCGATTTACAGGACTTGAAAGAACATGCAAAAATCACGTTAGTTTCTTCTACCAGCATCATCGAAGGGGGGGCACACGATGTTATCGTGAAAGATGCAAGGACCTGAAATAATCCCGTTTTGCGTCCCTTCGTTATAATAAAAACCTATATTTACACGGAAACCGGCATTATCCCCGTTAGTGGGAATAGTTTCCCTGTATTAAAAAATAAATACAGAAATTTTTCTTTATTCAGGCATAAAGCTTTACCTTTGTTGCCTGCTTTTTAAAAGGTAGATAATGTATAACTAAATATCAGGAATATGAATATTTCCCACATTGAACACCTTGGGATCGCCGTGAAAAGCATTGAAGCGTCCCTTCCTTATTATGAACAGGTTTTAGGCCTGAAGTGTTATAACATCGAAGTAGTGGAAGACCAGAAAGTAAAAACTGCTTTTTTCAAGGTCGGACAAACTAAAATCGAACTACTCGAACCTACCAGTGAAGATTCTACCATTGCTAAATTTATCGAGAAAAAAGGAGAAGGCGTACATCATATTGCATTTTCCGTTCCAAGTGTCGGTGAAGCTTTGTCTGAAGCTGAAAGCAAAGGTGTACAACTGATAGATAAAGCTCCCCGCAAAGGAGCGGAAGGCCTGAACATCGCTTTCCTTCACCCGAAATCTACCTGCAGCGTATTGACGGAATTTTGCGAACACCCGGAAAAATAATGAAAAAAATTAAGAATGAAGAATTAAGAATGAGGAATGAAAGGTTGTTTCAAAGCCAGTCAATTCTTCATTCTTAATTCTTCATTCTTCATTCTTAATTCTATAATCTATGAGCAATCAACTAGAAAAAGTAAAAGAACTCATCGAGCTCCGTAATAAAGCTCGTTTGGGAGGTGGTGAAGCTGCCATTGAAAAACAACATGCCCAGGGAAAATATACTGCCCGGGAGCGTATCACCATGCTGCTCGATGAAGGCAGCTTTGAAGAGTTCGATATGTTTGTGCAGCACCGTTGTACAAACTTCGGCATGGAGAAAAAACAATATCTGGGCGACGGAGTCGTGACCGGTTACGGAACCATCGAAGGACGTCTTGTGTATATCTTTGCACAGGATTTTACTGTTATCGGAGGTTCTTTGTCGGAAACTATGGCCCAAAAAATATGTAAGGTAATGGATATGGCCATGAAAATGGGCGCTCCGATCGTCGGGATCAACGACTCGGGTGG
Organism: Bacteroidales bacterium; assembly: GCA_031553775.1. Taxonomy (GTDB): domain Bacteria; phylum Bacteroidota; class Bacteroidia; order Bacteroidales; family Azobacteroidaceae; genus JAISFI01. Next base: position 4,851 of record JAVBLA010000005.1, on the reverse strand, counting down.
AGCACGTATCCAGGAAGGAATAAACGCATTGGCCGGTTATGCCGAGATTTTCCAACGTAATATCCTGGCTTCAGGTGTGATTCCTCAAATTTCCGGGATTTTTGGTCCTTGTGCCGGTGGTGCGGTTTATTCTCCGGCTCTGACCGATTTTACGATCATGGCAAAAGGAATGAGCTATATGTTCCTTACCGGTCCGAAGGTAGTTAAAACAGTTACCGGGGAAGATGTTACCCAGGAAGAACTCGGAGGTGCCAGTGTGCATGCTTCCCGTTCCGGGGTGACTCATTTTGCCGTTGATACAGGAGAAGAAGGTATTGCTTTGATTCGCAGACTTTTGAGTTTCCTTCCGCAAAACAACCTGGAAGAACCGCCGGTGCGTGATACGAAAGATCCGATCGACCGTCTGGAAGACAGCCTGAACGATATTATCCCCGATAGTCCCAATAAACCGTACGATATGTACGAAGTAATCGGTGCAATTATCGATAGCGGAGAGTTCCTGGAAGTCCATGCCGATTATGCCCAAAATATTATTGTAGGATTTGCAAGAATGAACGGACGCTCTGTAGGTATGGTGGCCAACCAGCCTAAGTGCCTGGCAGGAGTGCTGGACATCAATGCTTCCCGGAAAGCCGCACGCTTTGTTCGCTTCTGTGACGCATTCAATATACCTATCGTTACATTGGTCGATGTTCCGGGATTCCTTCCGGGAACAGGACAGGAGTATGGCGGAGTAATCGTACACGGCGCCAAATTGCTTTATGCTTACGGAGAAGCTACCGTTCCGAAAGTCACCGTTACTTTGAGGAAATCGTATGGAGGTGCACATATCGTAATGAGTTGTAAGCAATTACGTGGCGATATGAACTATGCATGGCCTACTGCCGAAATTGCCGTAATGGGTGGTGCAGGAGCGGTGGAAGTTCTCTATGCCAGAGAAGCCAAAGAATCTGAAGATCCGGTCGCAACATTAGCTAAACGGGAAGAAGAATACAATAAAGCATTCGCTAACCCGTACAATGCTGCAAAATACGGCTATATAGACGATGTGATCGAGCCGAGAAATACCCGCTTCCGTGTAATACGCGCTTTACAGCAGCTATCTACTAAAAAGCAGGTGAACCCGGCCAAAAAACATGATAATTTACCGCTTTAAAAGTTAAAAGTGAAGAATTAAAAGTGAAGAATGCCCGATGCATCCTATAACTTTTAATTCTTAACTCTTAACTCTTAACTAAAACAAGAGTCGTATGAAATATACAATCGGGATACTGGTTCTACTGGCTACTTTTGCTTTCGGAGCACAGGCGCAGGGAACCAAAGGCCTTAAAATAAACGAAGTGCTGGTCGTCAATGAAGATAATTTCATGGATGATTATGGTAAAAAAAGTCCTTGGATAGAAATCTATAACTCCGCACCTTCCACAGTGAATATTGGAGCCTGCTTTTTAACTAATGATCTTTCCAAACCAAAAATGTATATGATTCCCAAGGGAGATGTGCTGACAAAGATCAAGCCACGTCAACATGTCTTGTTCTGGGCAGACAATAAACCTACTCATGGAACTTTTCATTTGAATTTTACATTGGACAGTATTAAATCCAATTTTATCGCTTTATTTGATTCGGACGGCACTACTCTGATCGATTCTGTAACAATTCCTGCGGGACAAAAAGCAGATATCAGTTACGGATTGGTAGAAGATGGTTGGACACAGAAACGCCTGGATGAAGAATTGCTTCTAAATTCTCTTTATACAAGAGGAGACAAATTATGGGTGTATTTTTCGAAAGTAACCCCGAGTGCCAATAATGTGGTTTTGGATACAAACGAAAAAATTGAAAATTTCAAAGAAAACGACGAAAATGGTTTGGGAATGACAGTTACGGCCATGAGTGTTGTTTTTTTGGGTTTGATACTGCTTTACCTGGTATTTAAATTTGTCGGTCAGACCGCTCTTTCTTTAAGCAAAAAGAGGGCGATGAAGGCTTCTGGATTCTCTAAAGAAGAAGCGAAGTTGGTAGCTTCCGAATCCGGAGAAATTTTTGCTGCTATAGCCATGGCAATCAATGAAATAACAGAAGAGGATCATGACGATGAAAATACCGTATTGACAATCAAGAATGTAGCCCGGAATTATTCTCCGTGGAGTTCTAAAATTTATACATTGAGAGAATTACCTAAAAGATAAACAAAGATGAAAAGTTTTAAATATATTATCAACGGAAATGTTTACAAGGTGCTTGTAAACAGAATTGAAGATACCATTGCTGAAGTAGAGGTGAACGGTACTCCTTATAAAGTGGAAATGGATAAACCCACTAAAAAACAAGTAGTTACTATTAAACGCCCTGCTCAGTCAGCAGTTGCTCCCATCACCCGTCCTGTACAGGCTTCTTCCGGTCCGGGTGCCCTACGCTCTCCGCTTCCGGGAACCATTCTTGAAATTCATTGTAAAGTAGGCGACGCCGTGAAGAAAGGACAAAAACTGATCGTGTTGGAAGCCATGAAAATGGAAAATGCAATCAATGCCGACAGGGATGGCGTTGTGAAGGAAGTGAAAATAAACAAGGGAGACTCTGTCCTGGAAGGAGCTGATCTCATCATAATCGAATAATGTTATGGGTATTTTATTATCATTTCTAACAGATAATTTAGAGACGTTCCTTACCTATACAGGGTTTGCCAATGCAACACCGGGACACTTCGCCATGATTGTGGTGGGTTTGGTGTTCATTTATCTGGCCATCGCTCATGAATTTGAGCCGATGTTGCTGATTCCTATCGGTTTCGGTATCCTGATCGGTAATATTCCCTTCAAAGATGCCGGATTACAAATCGGTTTGTACGAGGAAGGCTCTGTGCTGAACATATTGTACCAGGGGGTCTCGCAAGGTTGGTACCCGCCCTTGATATTTTTGGGAATAGGGGCGATGACTGATTTTTCAGCTTTGATCTCCAATCCTAAACTGATGTTGATCGGTGCTGCTGCACAGTTTGGTATATTCGGAGCGTATATCCTGGCCTTATGGATGGGCTTTGAACCGAACCAGGCAGGTGCCATTGGTATTATCGGAGGAGCAGATGGGCCTACCGCTATTTTCCTCTCTTCTAAACTTGCTCCGAATTTGATGGGAGCCATTGCTGTATCGGCTTATTCCTATATGGCCCTGGTACCTGTGATACAACCGCCGTTAATGCGTGCGCTTACCACTAAAAAAGAACGGGTAATCCGGATGAAACCTCCACGTGCAGTATCTCAGACAGAGAAAATTATTTTCCCGATTATCGGATTATTGCTGACTTGTTTTCTGGTTCCTTCAGGCTTGCCTTTATTGGGAATGCTATTCTTCGGTAACCTGCTGAAAGAATCCGGAGTAACCCGTCGTTTAGCAGAAACAGCTCGCGGCCCGCTGATCGATACGATTACGATCTTGCTGGGAGTGACAGTGGGAGCTTCTACTCAAGCCACCGAGTTTATTACCTGGAGTTCCTTAAAGATTTTCCTGTTGGGTGCTTTGTCTTTTATCATTGCAACTGCAGCCGGTATCCTTTTTGTGAAGTTTTTCAATTTATTTCTGAAAAAAGACAATAAAATCAATCCTTTGATTGGTAATTCAGGAGTATCCGCAGTACCCGATTCCGCCCGTATCTCGCAAATTGTAGGTTTGGAATATGATTCCACCAATTATTTGCTGATGCATGCCATGGGCCCGAATGTGGCCGGTGTGATCGGCTCAGCTGTGGCAGCCGGTATCCTGCTGGGATTCCTTTCATAAAATATAGAAAAATTTAAAGGAAGCCGCAAATGATATGTTTGTATCGTTTGCGGCTTTTTATTCCCGATAATCAATTTATTTTCAGAAAATTATCAGATTTAAAAATAAAACCTTATCTTTGTCCCGCAATTGAGTTCATTCAGATTTCTATTTTCTTTTTCTTCAGTCCAGAACGGATTAGTTTGTAGCTCTGCCATGTTTCTCTTTTGAATGAGTTTTTTTATTTTATTACTTTTATTTTTTATTACAAATGAACATTTTTATTGCAGGCCTGAGTTACAAAGTAAACGATGCCGATTTGTCCAATTTATTTGAAGAGTACGGAGAGATTACTTCAGCTAAAGTTATCACCGATCGCGATTCCGGCCGTTCCAAAGGTTACGGATTTGTCGAAATGGCTGATGAAGAAGCTGCCAACAAAGCCATCGCCGAATTGAACGGTGCTGAGTACGATGGAAGAACAATCTCTGTTTCAGAAGCAAAACCAAGACAGGAAAGACCCAGAAGAGAATTCAACAATAACCGCGGTGGTGGTTATGGTGGAGGCGGTGGTTACAACCGCAACAGATATTAAAAAAGGAGCCGCTCTTCATGCAAGAGCGGCTTTTTTTTGTGTATAAAATATTGAGAATGGGGGGAATATTCGTATTGGGGGCTAAGGGAATGTTTTTTTTTGTGTAAAAACATTTTGAATAAAAATACTTTCTGTATCTTTTTTTGCTGCGCCAAAAAAAGGTACCAAAAAAAGGCGCTTCGTCAAAACGAACTTGCTCAATCGCTACGCTCTTTCACTTCAGACAGCGTTTTGACAACAAGGTATTGTCCCCCCTGCCCCCCTACGGGGGATTGACCGGGCTTTGCCCGGGTGTAATTGGCAGATTTTGTAGGGTTATATTATTTGTGAAGTTCTGTCATTGCGAGTAGCCACTATATTAAAAGATCGAACAATTCGATAATGACGAGAAATACGTCATTGGTAGGAGGAACTACGAAGCAATCTCCTGCTAATTGATCGTCATTGCGAAGGCGAAGCCTGAAGCAATCTCATGACTATCGGTAGATTGCTTCGCT
>JAVBLA010000051.1:0-62261 GCA_031553775.1 Bacteroidales bacterium | reverse complement strand
TTTTAGGCAAAAATTAATGCGAGGATGCTTTATTAGGCTTCTTTAAAATATATTTATAATTATTTGAATATGTCATAGAGAATAATGTGAATTACCCCTGTTTTCCCGAATTTGTAATTCGGGTGTTTATAAACAGGAGTTCATAACTCCATAATGTAGTGTGAAGAAAAAACGCTTTGTGATAAATTCGAATTTTAGAGAAGAAATGTTTTAAGCAATTTCAAATTGCGGATAATAAAAAGATCGAATTACAAATTCGGCTTAACAGGGGATTTATAGAGGAAAGTTAGTGATTTTCTGCGATTTTTCGGTATTTTTGCACTGTTTTTTCAATCTTCCGTATGTATGATCAATCAGTTAAAGGACGAAGGTGAACGCTTGCTGGAAAAAAAGCTGGATTTGTTGTTGCAAACAGGTCAATTATTGATTCAAAGCTTAGCCGATAGTAACCGCATTGACCGGAATATGAGACGGGTGGCAGTGTACATGGGTATTCCTCCGGACCGGTTCCATATGCATATCAATTATACCACATTGATGATCAATATCAGCGATGGGGACCATTCACTGACCAAGTTCCGGAAATGCTCGGATCATACTGTGAATATGGATGTTTTATCGGAAATAAGTCATCTTTCATGGAAGGCCCTGGAAGAAAATTATCCTCTGGAAAAATATGAAGAAAAATTGCATAAAATTACCCGGAAAAAACGCAATTATTCCCGTTGGGTAGTGATTTCGTGTGTTGGTTTAGCCTGTGGCAGTTTTTGTAAACTTTTTGGCTGTGACTGGCCTGCGTTTTTCATTACTTTCTTAGCTTCTTCCGTAGCATTGTTTTGCCGGCAGGAAATGCATCGCAGGAAAATCAACCTGTATCTAACAATAGCCACTTCAGCATTTATTGCGGTCGTCCTGTCTGGTGCCGGTTCTTTATTTAATATCAGCAATACCCCTCATCATCCTATTTTTGCATCGGTTTTATTCCTCATTCCCGGTGTCCCTATTATCAATTGCCTGGATGATATGATCGACGGTTTTTCCATCGTGGGAGTTACCCGTTCGGTTATCGTGTTGCTCACATTGGGCGCTATTTCCTTTGGGATGCTTTTTGCTCTGAAGGCATTGCATATTAAAGATTACAGTGCAGTGCTTACACCGCATAGCAGTTGGTGGATCATCGGTCTAGTGGCGGCTTTGGCTGCTACGGGCTTTGCCGTTTTATTCAATGTTCCTTACCGGTCGGTTGCCATTTGTGCCGCCGGAGGAGCTGCGGCCATCCTTACCCGTAACGTGCTGATGTACGAGTGTGGATGGAATCTGCCTCTCAGTTCTTTTTCCGGAGCTTTGCTGGTGGGGTTTGCTTCTATCTACCTGGTGCATAAGGCACATGTGCCTGCTCATGTTATCTCTATTCCTCCTGTTATACCCATGATTCCGGGAGTGTTGATGTACAAGGCAATGATCGGAATATTCAGATTGAGTTCTGCCGGCGGAACGGAGCAGATTCCTTTGTTGTTCAATACTCTGGAGTCTGCAATCAACGCAGGATTGACCGTTTTATGTATATCTTTAGGTGTGGCGATTCCCAATGTGATAGGAAGACGGTATTTTTCCAATGTGCATCATAAGAAACGCATGCAGGAAGCTTTGATGCGCTTGAATTCCGGAAACTGAAAAACGGAGTGAAAAAATGGAAAATAATTTCTACTTTTGTGTTTCAAAAGGAAATGAAATATGGAAAAAACGCCAAATTATACCGAAGCATACAACCGTCTGCAGGAAATCCTCCGCCTGATGGAAAATGATCAGCTGGATGTGGATGGTCTGACGGAAAAAATCAAAGAAGCAACCACTCTGATTGGTATTTGCAAGGAAAAATTATTCCAGGTGGATGAGGAGGTGAAAAAAGCGCTCGAAGATTTAAAGTGACATCATGAAATATCCATGCACATCCCCATTTCCCCGAAAATATGAAAATGTCATATCATTTTCAATTTTCAATTTTCAAACAACGTTCGCCATTAGGCAATTTTCAATTATTACCACATGGTGCCGGAAGAAAAGAATATCATTATAGTAGCCGGAGGAAAAGGAGTGAGGATGGGTGCGGAAATGCCGAAGCAATTCATTCCTTTACAAGGAAAACCGATCCTGATGCATACACTGGAGGCCTTTTATCTGTATGATCCCGGAATGAAAATATTTCTGGTCTTGCCGGAAATGCATATTCCTGTCTGGCAGGAACTTTGCAGGGAATATCACTTCAAAATTCCTCATCAGGTAGTTGCCGGAGGAGAAACCCGTTTTCATTCGGTGAAAAATGCCCTGACACAGATTTCGGCAAACGGTTTTACAGGCATACATGACGGGGTCCGTCCGTTGGTTTCCCGGGAAGTGATCTCCCGGTGCTATGATGCTGCCCTGAAATACCAGGCTGTTATTCCGGTTCTCCCTGTCGTAGAAAGCATCCGGGAACTCGGTCTCTCCGGAGAAAGCAGCCGGCCGGTCGACCGTACCCGTTTCCGGATCGTCCAGACTCCCCAGGTCTTCCGTTCGGATATTTTGCTGAAAGCCTATGCACAACCCTATCATCCGCTGTTTACCGATGATGCCTCAGTCGTCGAAAATACCTGTAAAATCCATCTGGTCGAAGGAAACCGAGAAAATATCAAAATCACCACTCCTGAAGACTTGGTCTTGGCAAATGCATTCTTATCGGAATAATTGAAAATTAGAAATTGAAAATTAAAAGATAATTATTTATGAAATATTCATGTACATTGTCAACCAGAATAGAAGAGAATGAAAATTCTCCCTTCTCCCCAATTTTCAATTTTCAATTTTCAATTTTCAATTAAAATGTCTTCCATCTCCACCCAAGATATCAAATACCTCCCCGGCGTCGGCCCCAAAAAAGCCGAACTTCTCAACAAAGAGATTCAGGTTTATTCCTGGGAGGATATGCTATATTATTTTCCTTTCAAATACGTGGACCGGAGCCGTATTTTTACTATCCGGGAGATAGACGGAAACATGCCTTACATTCAGTTGAAAGGAAGGATAGAAGAGTTTGAAACATTGGGAACCGGAAGTGGCCGTCGCATCAGAGCCTGGTTCAACGATGGCACAGGACGCATCGAACTGGTTTGGTTCAAAGGTTTGAAAATAATCCCGAACCTTTACAAAAAAGGAGAGGAATATATTCTCTTCGGGAAACCGGCTCTTTTTGGAAACCGGATTAATGTGGCCCATCCGGAGCTAGATCCGGTGGAAAATTTCAACCAGGGGGAGGCTGGCTTACAGGCGCATTACAATACTACCGAAAAGATGAAAAACAGTTTCCTGCATTCCAAAGCGATACAGAAAATTATTGTGACTGTTTTTAGCCAGATCCAGGGGAAAATTACCGAAACCCTTCCTGTAGAGATCAAAACACGCGCCCGCCTGATCGATCTGGATACTGCTCTGCGGAATATCCATTTCCCCGAATCTCCGGCCTTACTCAGAGATGCGCAGTACCGTTTGAAATTCGAAGAACTGTTTTACGTGCAGTTGAATATTCTGCGGGTAACCAAATACCGGCAGCATAAGAACGGTGGATTTATTTTCGGACAGGTAGGCGATTACTTCAATACTTTTTATCACCGGAATCTTCCGTTCGAGTTGACGAATGCCCAGAAGAAAGTCATCCGGGAAATCAGGCAGGATACGGCAAAAGGCTTGCAAATGAACCGTTTGTTGCAGGGTGATGTAGGAAGTGGAAAAACACTGGTAGCCCTGATGTCTATGCTGATTGCACTGGATAACGGTTATCAGGCTGCTTTGATGGCTCCCACGGAAATCCTGGTATCCCAGCATTACGATACGATCAGGGAATTACTTTTCGGGTTGGATATCCGTGTGGAATTACTGACAGGTTCCACTAAAAAGAAAATCCGTGAACAAATTCTTCCGGACCTGAAAGAAGGACGGGTTCAAATAATCATAGGTACACATGCCTTGTTGGAACCCTGGGTGGAATTTAAAAACCTGGGTTTAGTGGTGATAGATGAACAGCACCGTTTCGGAGTAGCCCAACGTGCCCGGATGTGGAGTAAAAATACAACACCGCCTCATGTGCTGGTGATGACTGCTACGCCTATTCCGCGTACACTGGCAATGACTTTATACGGAGATTTGGAAGTCTCTGTGATCGACGAACTTCCTCCCGGCCGAAAACCTGTGAAAACCATTCACATGTACAGCGCCAAACGGACGGCTTTGTACGACTCTGTACGGAACCAACTCAGGCAGGGGCGACAGGTATATATTGTTTATCCTTTGATAGAAGAAAGCGAAAGCCTCGATTTCAAGAACCTCACGGAAGGCTATGAAAATACGAAGGAAATTTTTCCGGAGTATACTGTCAGTATGGTACATGGTAAGATGAAACCTGCGGAAAAAGAGGCGGAAATGCAGCGCTTTGTCACCGGGGAGGCTCAGATCATGGTGGCGACGACTGTGATTGAAGTGGGTGTGAATGTGCCCAACGCTTCGGTAATGATTATCGAAAGCGCCGAAAGATTCGGACTTTCCCAGCTACATCAGCTCCGGGGAAGGGTAGGGAGGGGAGCCGACCAGTCATTTTGTATTTTACTTACTCCTTACGAACTGGCGGAAAATACCCGGCGGCGTTTGGAAATCATGACCGAAACAAACGATGGTTTTATTATTGCGGAAGAAGACCTGAAATTGCGGGGTCCGGGCGATATCGACGGTACCCTTCAAAGTGGAACGGCCTTTAATCTGAAAATAGCCGATATAACCCGGGATGGGCAGATTCTGACTTTTGCCCGCGATCTGGCCCGTGAAATCCTTGACGACGATCCTTTGCTTGAAAAACCGCAACATCAGATATTTGTGCAGCAACTCAAGAAAAGGGCACAGGAACAAATGAACTGGTTTATGATCAGTTGATAACCGGTTTGTATATTTCACAAGGAATCTTTATATTTGCACCTATCGTGTAAATTACTTCTATGGAAATATTGATTATTCTGGGCCTGATCCTGCTCAATGGCTTTTTTTCATTGGCGGAAATGGCTATGGTTTCCTCCCGGAAAACCAAACTGGAGGCGCAAGCCAACAAAGGTAGCAAATCTGCCAGGAGAACACTAAAAGTCCTTAATCATCCTGAAAAATTCCTGTCGACCATACAAATCGGTGTTACCCTGATGGGAATTCTTACCGGTATTTTTTCCGGAGAAAGCATCCAGCGGGACCTGACGGAATTTTTCCGCCAATATCCTTTTACTTTCCGGTTTGCCAGTCCTTTGTCAACAATCCTGATTGTAACTGTGGTCACCTATTTTACCCTGGTATTCGGAGAATTGGTGCCTAAAAAAATCGGTATGACACAACCGGAAAAAATAGCGCAACGCCTGACACCCCTGATGGATTTATTGGCGAAAATAACTTATCCGTTTATATGGTTCCTTTCTGTTTCAACTCAATCTATTGTTAAACTATTGGGTATCAAGTCTGTAGAAAATACAGCCTCGGAAGAAGAAATTAAAGCCATTATCAGTGACAGCGCTGAGCATGGAGAAATAGAGTATGCGGAACAGGAGATCATCGAACGCGTTTTTCATTTGGGTGACAGAAATATTACTTCCCTGATGACACACCGCAGCGATATTCATAGTCTGGATATTAAAATGGATATGAAGGAAGCGAAAGATTTTATCAGGCAACATCCTCATTCCGTTTTTCCTGTGTGCGACGGGAATATAGACCGGGTCAAAGGTGTAATCAGAACCAAAGATATTTTTACTGCATCACCGGAAGCCGGCCTGAAAGACCTGTGCAGGCATGCTCTTTTTGTACCTGAAAATAATTCGGCCTATCAGGTGATGGAACTTTTTAAGATAAAAGGAATACATACTTGTTTTATTGTAGATGAATACGGGACTATCCAGGGAATGGTAACCCTGAAAGATGTTTTTGAAGCTATTGTGGGTGATATGCCGGAACTCGACGACGGTGAAGAAATGGAAGTGACAGAACGGGAAGACGGCTCGTTCTGGGTAGATGCTCAAATGGCATTTTATGATTTCCTGAACTATTTCGATGCGGTAAATGAATGGGAGGACCAAACTGAAAAAATAGATACGCTGGCCGGTTTCGTATTACAGCAACTGGAGCATATTCCTCATGTGGGAGAACACTTTCATTGGAAGCAATTTTCCTTTGAAATTGCAGATATGGATGGCCAGAGAATCGATAAAATATTAGTTAAAATCTCCGAAAAGGAATAAAAATGGTGATTTTTATGTTGTAAAACATGTTTTTTGTATATTACTAATATTCAGCGATTTACAATATGTTTTTAATGTAGTTTTAGAAAGTCGTCATTTTTTTAACTCCTTTTTTTTTGAACTCTCTTCCAAAAAAGCTTTCTTTGAATGTTCAAAATAAAATGCTTTTCGTTTTTTTAAAAAATCTGATTACTATTTTATAAGGTATGGAGCAAACACTTGTTATTCTGAAACCCTGCACAATTCAAAGAGGCTTGATCGGTGAGATTATTAACCGTTTCGAGCGGAAAGGATTGTCGTTAGTAGGTATGAAAATGGTGTGGCTCACTGATGAAATCCTGAGTGAACATTATGCACATTTATCCGGCAGGCCGTTTTTTCAAAGGGTAAAAGATGGTATGCGCCGTTGTCCTGTAATTGTCTGTTGTTGGCAGGGACTGGAAGCGGTAAGGGTTGTGCGTGACCTGACCGGTGCTACCAACGGAAGGAATGCCGTGGCCGGTACGATCCGCGGAGATTACAGCATCAGTACGCAGGAAAATATTGTACATGCGTCTGATTCGCTGGAAACTGCTGCTATAGAATTGAAACGGTTTTTTAAACCGGATGAAATTTTTAACTATGAACAAAGTTTAATCGCTAACATTTATGCATCTGATGAGATTTAAAATTGACAATAAACCAATGAGAGATTTTTTTAAAAACAGCATCCATGCCATTACAGCAATGGTTTTATTGATGCTACTTGCTTCTTCAACCAACACCTTCGCTGTTTCTCCTGTTAATGAAAAAAATAATGCACCTGCAAATAAAGCCAAGCCTTTGGTTGCTGAAAAAGTAAGCACTAGCGAGGCCGTTATCCAAAAGCCCCGGTTGCTTTTTGCTGAAAGTACCCCCATTAAAAGAGAAATCCATGTGATCGATTCCCTGATGTTTGAACAGGAACTGGATGAGGAAGGATTCCCGGCCGACGACCTGTATCAAACCTGGAATAACAAATACGTGAATCCTTATTCCAGCCTGGCTATGCCGGATTCTTTTGCGATTGATCTGACATCGGTAGTGATGCCGATCGATGATGAGAGTATTCGTATCACTTCTCCTTTCGGTCCCCGTAAACGCCGTATGCACAGAGGAATTGACCTGAAAGTACAGGTAGGTGATACCATCCGTGCGGTATGTGACGGAAAAGTCAGGATACAGAATTATGAAAGAAGAGGATATGGCTATTATCTGGTATTGAGACATCCCAACGGGTTGGAAACGGTTTACGGACACCTTTCTAAATTCCTGGTGGAAGAAGAACAAAATGTGAAAATGGGACAAGCAATTGCTTTGGGAGGTAATACAGGACGTTCTACCGGTTCCCACTTGCATTTCGAAACCCGGTTTTTCGGTGAAGCAATCAATCCGGCCGAAATGTTCGATTTCCACAATAAAGTTATGCAGGAAGATGTATACGTGTTCAATAAAACGAAAACACCTGTTAATAAATACACCGGCAAGGGAACCGCTAAAATTACCTATCACCGCATTAAACAGGGTGAAACTTTAAGTACTATAGCCCGTAAGCATGGTTTATCAATATCACAATTGTGTAAGTTAAATAATATCTCCCCGAAAACGACTATTCGTGCGGGACGTTCTCTGCGCTGTTCGTAAGAAATCAACGCCGGAGGCTGGAAACCCAAAAGCTAAAAAAATGTCTGTTATCCACAGATAAACACTTTTAGTTTTTGGGTTTTTAGTTTTTAGTTCCCAAAAAATGCTTACCTTTGTCTTCCTATTCAATGAAGGTATGAACACCAAAGAACAGTTTGATCATGTAATCGCCATCTGTCGCGATATTTTTGAGAAAAAATTAAAAGATTACGGACCTTCCTGGCGTATTATGCGCCCCAGTTCTGTTACCGATCAGATTTATATCAAGGCTAACCGGATCCGCAGCCTGGAACTCAAAGGAACCAGCCTGATCGATGAAGGAATCAAACCGGAGTTCATCGGTATTGTCAATTATGGTGTTGTAGGGCTGATTCAGTTGGAAAAGAATTTTTCGGATACTACCGATATTTCCGGTGAGGAGGCTTTGAGCCTGTATGATAAATATATCACAATTTCCAAAGAGTTGATGTATGCAAAAAATCATGATTATGATGAAGCATGGAGGAGTATGCGTATCAGTTCTTATACCGATTTGATTTTAACGAAAATCTACCGTACCAAACAAATCGAAACAAATAACGGCCAGACAATTGTTTCCGAAGGTGTTGATGCCAATTACATGGATATGATTAACTATGCCTTGTTCGGCTTGATTAAATTGGAATACGGAGAATAATCTGATAAAAATATGGAAGAAAAAGTAAAAAAAATAGCTGTAGAAGTTAGCCGGATACTGATTGGCGTTGTTTTTATTTTCTCAGGTTTTGTGAAAGCGGTAGATCCCCTTGGAAGCGCCTATAAATTCCAGGATTATTTTACTGCTTTTGGTATGGATTTTCTGAAAGTACTGGCCTTGCCGATGTCTTTCGGCCTTTCTGCACTTGAATTCGCATTGGGTGTGTGCATATTGCTGGCGATATACCGGCGGTTGACTACGATCCTTGTATTGCTTTTTATGAGCTTTATGACGCTTCTTACTTTTTATCTTGCCCTTGCAAATCCGGTTTCCGATTGCGGATGTTTCGGCGATGCCTGGGTAATTACCAATTGGCAGACATTTTATAAAAATATAGTGTTGCTGGCAGCAGCCATTGTTTTATTCCTGTGGTATAAAAAAATGTATTCCATTTTCTCTTATAAAATGAACTGGCTGGTGGGAGTGTTCACCTATCTCTTTTCTCTTTTGATTTCTTTTTATTGCTGGCAGAATCTTCCTATATTAGATTTCCGCCCCTACAAGATCGGGGCCAATATCCCCGAAGGTATGGTTATCCCGGAGGGAAAACCTGCCGATAAAGATATTACTACGTTTATTTATGAGAAAGAGGGGGTTCAAAAAGAATTTACAGTGGATAATGCTCCGCTGAACGACTCTGCCTGGGTTTTTGTCGATGCAAAAAATACGGTAATCAAAGGATATCAACCGCCGATACATGATTTTACTGTGGTGACTGCCGATGAAATCGATATTACGGAAGATATATTGCAGGATCCGGGTTATACATTCCTTCTGATATCTCCTAAACTGGAAAAAGCAGAAGAGTCGAATGTAGACAGGATCAACGAAATATACGATTATGCACAGCAAAACGGGTATAAATTCTATTGCCTTTGCGCTTCTACTCCGGAAGCCATAGCCGAATGGACTGGGAATACCGGAGCCGATTATCCGGTTTGTACTACAGATGAAACTACTTTAAAAACGATTATTCGTTCAAATCCGGGTTTGTTATTACTGAAAGAAGGTACCGTCTATAACAAGTGGCATAATAATAATATACCGGAAGCCGGCGATTTGGGAATGCCGTTGGACCAGTTACCCTTGGGCCAGATAGCTCATGACAACGATGCCAACGAACTTTTGCTGGTTTCCCTGTGCTTTCTGATTCCCTTATTGTTATTGTACCTGGCAGATACGAAATCAAGAAAAATCCAAAAACAAACAAAAGATTAATATCAGTATTAAATATTTAAATATTAAACAGCAATGAGAAAGAATATTGTAGCAGGTAACTGGAAAATGAACAATACCCTTGAAGTATGGGTGAAGTTGGCAAAAGATCTGGAAAAAGCATTGAAAGGAAAAGCGGTGAATTGTGATGTAGTCATCGGTACACCGTTTATTCATTTAGCTACCGTGGCTTCTTCCATAGATACCAACATCGTTGCCGTTGCTGCTCAAAACTGTGCGGATAAAGTATCCGGCGCTTATACAGGCGAGGTTTCAGCTGCGATGGTAGCCTCCACAGGAGCCAAATATGTAATCCTTGGACACTCGGAACGCCGGGCATATTATGGTGAAACAGATGCTATTCTAAAACAAAAAGTATTATTGGCGCTGTCTAACGGGCTGACTCCTATTTTCTGTATCGGAGAAGTTTTGTCGGAAAGAGAAGCCGGCCAGCATTTCGAAGTGGTGAAATCCCAGATAGAAGGTGCTTTGTTTGACCTTTCCGCTGCTGAATTTGGAAAGATCGTATTGGCTTACGAACCGGTATGGGCTATTGGTACGGGAAAAACTGCAACATCCGACCAGGCACAGGAAATGCATGCATTTATCAGGAATGTATTGGCAGAAAAATACGGTAAAGCAGTAGCAGACGATACTTCGATCTTATACGGAGGAAGTTGCAATGCAGCCAATGCCCAGGAACTTTTTGCTAATCCGGATGTCGACGGCGGATTGATCGGAGGTGCTTCTCTTGGGGTAGATAAGTTTATGCCGATTATAGAAGCTTTTTAATAAACATAAATAAAGGTGTGCCAAAATAGAAAATTATCCTTCTTATTTTGACACACCTTCTTTTTAGTAACTCTTTTCACGCTATAATATATTAATTTTCAATTTTCAATTTTCAATTGTCAATTACCCATGAAGCGTATTTTCTTCTTCTTTCTTTCTACTTTTTTTGCAGTTTCCCTGTCTGCCCAGACAATTATCGATGAGTTGCAACGGGATGTCCCTTCAGCAGGAGTTATCCGGGTCAATGCATCTCCGGAGATTAATCAGTTGATCGGCAGGAAAAGTGCATCGGCATTTTTGGAAGAGTATATTAAAGTATCCGGATTCCGGGTACAGGTCTTTGCAGGAAACGAACAACGTACATCTAAAGCGGAAGCATTGAAAAAACAGGAGCTGATCAACGAGATGTTTCCTGATGTTCCTACTTATGTGATGTACAATGCTCCTTACTGGAGGCTCCGGGTGGGAGATTTCCGTTCCCGTGAAGAAGCCTTTCTCCTGATGAAGCAAATTACACAAGATCTCCCTGCTTTAAAAAAAGAATCCTACATTGTAAAAGATGAGGTTAGAGTTTCTGTAGATAAATAAATGAAAGATGGAACTGACACCTGAAGAAATCAAACAACGCGAAGAGCTTGCTTTTCATTATCATAAAATCCTCGGTTTGCTGGGTGAGGATTCCGGAAGGGAAGGTTTGTTGAGAACGCCGGAGCGGGTAGCCAAAGCAATGATGTTCCTGACCAAAGGCTATCATCAGGATCCGGAGAAAATATTGAAATCGGCTGTATTTCAAGAAGATTACAAGCAAATGGTGGTGGTGAAAGATATTGATTTCTTTTCTTTGTGCGAACATCACATGCTTCCTTTTTTCGGTAAAGCTCATATTGCATATATCCCGAACCAGTATGTAACCGGATTGAGCAAGATTCCCCGGGTAGTAGATGTTTTTTCCCGCAGGCTGCAAATCCAGGAACGCTTGACTACGCAAATCAAAGAGTGTATTCAAAATACCCTGAAACCTTTAGGTGTAATGGTTGTGATTGAAGCCCAGCATATGTGCATGCAAATGCGGGGAGTGGAGAAACAGAATTCCATTACTGTAACTTCCGATTTTACCGGTGTTTTTCAACAGGCCAAGACCCGGGAAGAATTTATGATGTTGATCCGCCAGAATAAACCGTAACTCAGAAACTGTTTCTCAATCTTCGAATAATTCCGGGGCTATTTCCGATAAGGGCAGCCTGACAAAATCTCTTTCTCTGTAGCGGGGATGTGGAATTCGCAATTCTTCTGTTTGGATAACCAACGAATCATAAGTAATCATATCGATATCGATAATCCTGTCCTGGTACGCATGTGATGATTTTTCCATGCGTCCCATTTCTCGTTCTATCGACTGAGTGATAAATAGCACCATCCTCGGAGTTAAGCGGGTGGTAACGCCCATTGCCATGTTCAAAAAAACATGAGGCGATTCGAACCTCCAGGGTTGGGTCTCAAGAACGGAAGATGTTGCAATAACATTTCCGATCCTTTCTCCGATCTGCCGGATAGCTTCTTTGAGATGGGCATGCCGGTCGCCCAGATTGGTTCCTAAGCCCAGGTAGACTGTGTGGATGGGTAATGGCAACTGATTCATCAAATAATCAGCATAGCATCGCCATATGCTCCAAAACGGTATTTTTCCTTGACGGCGGTTTGATAGGCATCCATGATAATATCATAGTTGCCGAAAGCACAGGTCATCATCAGCATAGTGGATAGAGGCATATGAAAATTGGTAATCATATGGGTCGCCACAGTGAAATCATAAGAAGGGAAAATAAACTTGTTACTCCATCCGTTGAATTCTTTCAGGTGACCTCCGGTGGTTACGGTGCTTTCAATGGCACGCATGACTGTAGTTCCTACGGCGCAGACATTCTGGTTGTTATCTTTGGCCTTGTTGACTAAACGTACAGCTTCAGCATCGATAACCATTTGTTCGGAATCCATCTTGTGTTTGGTAAGGTCTTCCACATCGATTTCCCTGAAATTTCCCAATCCGCAATGTGCGGTAATGAATGAGAATTCGCAACCTTTGATCTCGAGCCGTTTCAATAACTCCCTGCTGAAATGCAAGCCTGCTGCAGGAGCGATTACTGCACCTTCATTTTTTGCAAAAATAGTCTGATACCTATCGGCATCATCTTCTTCTACCGGGCGATCGATATATTTCGGTAGAGGTGTTTCTCCTAAAGCAAACAGGTTCTTTTTGAATTCATCGTGCGGACCGTCGTACAGGAAGCGGAGCGTTCTTCCACGGGAGGTTGTATTGTCGATAACTTCAGCAACCATAGAATCGTCTTCTCCGAAATACAATTTATTACCGATTCTTATTTTACGGGCAGGGTCTACCAGTACATCCCACAAACGAAGTTCCTGATTCAGTTCACGGAGCAGGAATACCTCTATTTTAGCTCCCGTTTTTTCTTTGTTTCCGTATAACCTGGCAGGGAAAACCTGCGTATCGTTAAAAATGAACAGGTCTTTATCTCCGAAATAATCCAGGATATCTTTGAATGTCCCGTGTTTCATCTCGCCTGTTTTCCGGTCAACAACCATCAGTCTGGATTCATCTCTGTTTTTCTCAGGTTGCATGGCGACTAATTCGTCCGGGAGGTTAAATTTAAATTTTGAAAGTTTCATGCTCGAATATATTTTGTTATTTATTTTCCAATTCTTCCAGGAGCTTGCCGAAATCATCTGCCGACATGCAATCCTGCAGGGTGACATCTCCGATCCTTGTCCGGATCAGCCCGGTCAGGTGCGCACCTGTTTTCAATGCCAGTCCGATATCTCTGGCCAAAGCACGGATGTAAGTCCCTTTACTGCATACCACCCGGATAGTTATTTCCGGCAGGTTGAAAGCAGTCAGCTCTATCTCGTCAATGACCAGTTCTTTAGGTTTCAACTCGACATTTTGTCCGCTTCTGGCCAGCTCATAAGCCCTTTCTCCTTTAATCTTACAAGCCGAATAAGCAGGCGGTATCTGTTCGATACGGCCAATGAATTTTTGCAAAACCGCTTCTGTTGCCTCCCGGGTGATATGTCCGGTAGGATAAGTACCGTCGATTTCTGTTTCCAGGTCAAAAGAAGGAGTGGTAGCTCCGAGCCGTATGGTGGCTATATATTCTTTGGTCTGGTACTGGAATTCTTCAATTCTTTTGGTGGCTTTACCTGTACATATAATTAAAACTCCTGTTGCCAGAGGGTCTAAAGTACCGGCATGTCCTACCTTTATTTTTTTTTGATTCAGAAAACGGGAGATTTTATACCTTATCTTGGCAACCAGATCGAAAGATGTCCAGTGCAGAGGCTTGTTAAAATAAATAATTTCTCCTTCTCTAAAATCCATTTCAATGTATAAAAGAATAGATAATGGCAAAAAGACCGGCTGCAATACAATAGTATGCAAAGTATATCAGTTTGCCCTTTTTGACTAAATTCAACATCCACTTGCAAGCGATTGAGCCTGAAATAAATGCTGCGATAAACCCAATGGTCAGGCTAATGCCTGAAATTCCGGATTGCTCTGCAGAAAAATTGCCTTTCATCAGATCGAGGAAAGATTCTCCTAAAATAGGAATAATCACCATTAAAAAAGAAAAAGTAGCGACACTTTCCTTTTTATTCCCCAATAATAATCCGGTGGAAATCGTTGTTCCGGAACGGGACAAACCGGGCATAACGGCAATTGCCTGGCTGATACCGATAATAAGAGCATCTTTGAAAGAAATCTTTTCTTTTTGCCTGGGTTTTGCGATATAAGAAAAGTACAACAATGCTGCCGTGAGCAATAACATACACCCCACAATCAGTAAACCGCTTCCGAATAGTGATTCCACATAATCTTTCAGAAAAATACCTACCAGTCCGACGGGGACCATCGATATCAATATTTTACAGAAATATTCAGTTTCTTCATTCCATTTGAATTTGAATATTCCCCGAAGAATTTTCCATATTTCGTTCCATAGTACCACGATCGTACTTAAAACGGTTGCTGTATGCACTACAATAGCAAATGTAAGGTTTTCTTCTCCTCCGAACCCGAATAATGTTCCGAATATTGTTAAATGACCACTGCTACTTACAGGCAAATATTCTGTCAGGCCTTGTACAATTCCTAGTATCAAGGCTTGTAACCATGTAATTTCCTCCACTATTTAATCGTTTTTCGATTCTTTATTTTTATTTTTTTTGAGGATGGCCACAGCTATTAATGCAAATCCGAACAGAGTGACCAATGGAGCAATAACAATACGCCGGGTACTGAATATATCCGGATTGAAACCGGTTTCTTCCGTAGTTGCCCCTCCCAGCATCAGGCAGAATCCGAGAATAATGATAATCATGGCGATAGCCAGAATCAGAAAATTTTCCTTACCTAATGCAAAATCTTTTTTGTTATTCATTTGATTGATGTGTTTATTATATGTAATATAAATTGTCTACACGCATTCTCAGGTATTTGTTCACAGCGAAAAATGTAGCTGTTGCAGAAATGATGATGCCTAAAAGGATAACTGCAACAAATACGACAACCAGCATTTGTATATTGATTAAATCCCAGAAATTGCTGATTTCCTGTGAAAGATAGCCTAATAAGCCGGTTAATAGGGATATGGCAATCACAGCAGCGATTATGCCTGCCCCCATATTATTCCAGATGAAAGGTTTTCTGATAAAACCTCCGGTGGCACCTACCAGTTTCATTGTATGAATAATAAACCTTTTGGAGTATATGGTCAAACGGATCGTATTACTGATCAGGGCAAAAGAAATGGTAAGGAGTACTACAGCCAGTATCAACAGGATCAATCCCAACTTCTGTAGATTCTCATTGACCATTTGCAATAAGTCTTTCCTGTACATTACATCCCTTACATTAGAGTCCTGCCTGATTTTTTTTTCAACGATAGTGATACTGTCGTTATTTGCATATGCCGCATTTAAACGAACTTCCAAAGAAGGTAGTAAAGGATTATACCCCAGGAAATTTTCAGGATTTTCCCCTAATTCTTCTTCCAGTTCTTTGGCTGCCTGTTCTTTGGATATAAATGTAGTGGATTTTACAAATGCGGATGATTCCAATCTTTTTTGCAGACTGAGGATTTGTGTTTCCTTCATGTTTTCTCCCAGAATGATGGAAAAAGACAGGTTCTCTTTTACATAAGTAGAAAGGTTATTGGCAAACAGTCCTAACAGAATGATCAACCCTAACAAAAAAAGTACCAAAGAAATACTTATTGTAGAAGTCAGCCTTGAATTGAAAAATGTAATAGAACTGCGATTGTTTTTTTTTGTCATACTTCTACGTAAATTTCAAAATATCCGAGAAATGATTTGGATTAAAAACAATATACCCAAATTTGCTGCAAAAGTACTACAAAAAAGAGCGGTATGGGATTTGTTTTTGTTTTTTTAACCAAAATAAAAGTTGTATATTAATTAATGTAATTTTATATATTCTTTTTTCTTGATAAAAAAAGGAGCTAAAAATTAATTCAATTGAAAGTGCTACGCTCCACAATAACCATGCAAGTATGCTTATTGCTCCCGCTTAAACGCACTTTTCAAGGCTGCGTCCCATTGGCTAAAAAATACTTCATTCCGGCTAAACGAATCGAACTCGCACCTCCGGTGCTCAAACAGCGCTTTGTTCTTAACGCCTACACTGCGTATTTTTCTTCACGCCACTGGCCCGAGGCCGAAGGCGAAACCGCATCGGCCGTTCATTTAATCAAATGAACATTTTGCATAAGGTTTATTCTGATGAAGATAACCGTCATTGCGAGCGACAGCGAAGCAATCCCTTGCGATTGGCAGGAAATTGTTTCGTCGTTCCTCCTCGCAATGACGGGGTAGGGAATCGCAATGACGAAATCCGGCAAATACCGCCAAACCCACCCGGGCGAAGCCCGGTCAATCCCCCGTTGGGGGCAGGGGGACAATACCTTGTTGTCGAAAAGCTGTCCGAAGCGAAAGAGCGCAGCGATTGAGTAAGTTCTTTTCGACAAAGCGCCTTTTTTTGGTACCTTTTTTTGGCGCAGCAAAAAAAGGTACGTATTTCGTCGTTACAATAAGAAAAAGAAAGAAAAAATAATCATTTAATATCAATATGATATTTTTCTTCGAAAATACTATCGAATTATTTTGATTTTCAAAAAAATGTTGTATTTTTGCATCCACATTTAACCGCACAATATAATGTCTTTAGAATTACTATAATTAAACAAGAAAAATGAAATTGCAAGACGTATTAAATGATTTGAAAAAGAGGTTTCCGAACGAACCGGAATACCATCAGGCAGTAGAAGAGGTACTTGGTTCTATAGAAGAAGTGTACAATCAACATCCTGAGTTTGAAAAAGCAAATCTTATCGAGCGCTTATGCATTCCCGATAGGATTTTTTCTTTTCGTGTGACCTGGGTTGACGATAAGGGAAATGTTAAAACCAATATGGGTTTCAGGATTCAACATAACAATGCGATTGGTCCGTATAAGGGAGGAACCCGTTTTCATACTTCTGTGAACCAGTCGATCCTGAAATTTCTTGCTTTTGAGCAAACATTCAAAAACTCATTGACAACACTTCCTATGGGTGGAGGTAAAGGTGGTTCTGATTTCTCTCCGAGGGGAAAATCTACCGCGGAAATCATGCGTTTCTGTCAGGCCTATATGTTGGAATTATGGAAACATATAGGTCCGGATACTGACGTTCCTGCCGGAGATATCGGAGTAGGAGGCCGTGAAGTAGCTTATATGTATGGTATGTATAAAAAACTGGCATCTGAAAATACCGGTACTTTTACAGGTAAAGGCATTGAATTCGGAGGATCTTTGATCCGTCCGGAAGCTACCGGATACGGAAATATTTATTTCCTGCAGGAAATGCTGAAAACCAAAAATATGGATATTAAAGGTAAAGTCTGTGCCGTTTCCGGTTCCGGGAATGTGGCTCAATATACTGTTGAAAAACTGATTGAGCTGGGTGCAAAAGTGGTAACACTTTCGGATTCGGATGGCTATATCTATGATCCGGATGGAATAGACCGGGAAAAACTGGATTTTGTGATGGAACTGAAAGGTATCTACTGGGGCCGTATTAAAGAATATGCCGAAAAATATAACTGTAAATACGTGGCAGGATCCCGTCCATGGAATGAAAAATGCGATATCGCCCTCCCGTCGGCTACCCAGAATGAAATTAATGAAGATGAAGCAAAAGCACTCGTAGCTAATGGTTGCATGGCTGTATCTGAAGGGGCGAACATGCCTTCCACTCCGGGGGCCATTGAAGTATTCCAGCAGGCAAAGATTTTTTATGCACCTGGTAAAGCCGCTAATGCAGGAGGTGTTGCTACTTCCGCCCTGGAAATGACTCAAAACTCCATTCGCCTGAGTTGGAGCCGCAAAGAAGTGGATGCCAAGTTAAAGAGCATCATGCAGGATATCCATACGCAATGTGTGAAATATGGTACGGAATCCGACGGCTATATCAACTATGTGAAAGGTGCTAATGTGGCTGGGTTTATGAAGGTGGCGAAGGCTATTATGGCGCAGGGAGTTATTTAGAATTGAAAATTGAGAATTGAAAATTGAAAATGAAAATACCGTTTGTGTAATTATAATTTTCAATTTTCAATTTTCAATTTTCAATTCTCAATTTTCAATTAATCTTCCAAGTGTAATCCGATTTCCCTCTAAACACATGATATATTCTGAAATACAGATTGTAGCAGGGTTGTATAATATCTAAAACCGGAATGCTCCAGTAAAATTTTTCTTCCTGTTGTAAAATAGAGGCTGCTTTGTTCAGGGTGTATCCCTGAATGAACCATCTGCAAAGGATGATGAATCCTGCTATCGAGGGAATTATGTATTCCAGAGGATTCAGTAAGATACAGGTAAGAGCGAATCCCCAGAATCCCAAACGGGAAACGGATGTCAGGGAATGAAATATGCCAGGGCCTTTTTTATAATATTTGGATGTTGTGATCTGCTTGACTTTCAATTCTTTCCATATACTGAAATAACAATTTTCCATCACGGTTACACTCTCGGGAGAAATTTCTGCTTTAGTATTGTTTTTATTGGCTTTTTCATTGACAAATAAATCATCTTCACCGGCATGTAGTTTCAGATGCGTGTAAAAACCGTTTTCGCTGAAAAATAACTCTTTCCGGTAGGCCAGATTGCGGCCAACGCCCATGTAAGGTTTCCTGTTGAGTGTGCTGGATAAATACTGGAGGCCGGAAATCAGGTTGTCGAATACCGCCAGCTTGGTAATGAGTCCGGTGCTTTTAGGGAATGCCCCGTATCCGGTTACAATCGATGTTTCCTGGTCGAAATGGCGGGTCATGGATTTGATCCATGAGGAGGACAGGGGTTTACAATCGGCTTCAGTAAATAGAAGGACATCATATTTGGCTGCTTTGATCCCTAAAGTCACTGCGAGTTTTTTCTTGCTCAGGTTCTTAGCTTCACTTGGAACATATGTGTGGTATAAGTGTTTGTATTTTGTTCCCAGACTTCCCAGTACTTCGTCGCTTTCATCAGAAGAGCCTTCATTGACTACAATCACTTCATATTGGGGATAATCCTGCTCCAGAACTGACGGCAGAAATTTAGCCAGGTTTTCCGATTCATTCCGGGCACAGATAATAACAGATACCGGAGGAGTTTCTGCCGGTAAGGTAATTTTCCCTTTCTTTATGCTATTGCCATATCGGGACGGTTTACCCAGATAACAGAAATAATATATGAATTGCCAGATGAAACAAATTCCCAGTCCTGACAATAGTGCGATTTCAATTTTAGTAAAAAATAACATGTGCGTGGTGAGTTTTAATCAAATCAAATCTGAAAAATATGCCTTGGGCAATTTTCTGCAATTATATTGTGAAGCCATAATTTCTCCATAAGCTCCGGCGGAGCGCAAAGCGAATAAATCACCCCGGGAAACTTTATTCAGGTCGATGGCTTTTCCGAAACAATCGGAAGATTCACAGATGGGGCCTACCACGTCATAAGTTTCGACCGCTTCTTCCGACGTGATATTTTCTATTTTATGGAAGGCATCGTACAATGCGGGACGAATAAGCTCCGTAAAGCCGGCATCCACAATGGCGAATTGTTTGCTGCAACCTTGTTTAACATAAAGTACTTTGGTAATTAGCGACCCGCATTGTCCCACAACGGATCGTCCCGGTTCAAAGTGTATCTGTTGACCGGGTTGGGCTTTGAAATGCTTATAGAATATAGAAAAATATTCTTTGAAATCGGGAATAGCCTGCCGGTTAGGATGTTGGTAATCAATTCCGAGTCCTCCTCCGAAGTTGACATTCTCAACAAAAATTCTCCTTCTGGAAAAATATTCCAATACTTCAACCATGCGGGAACAGGAAGCCTGAAAGGCTGTCAGGTCGGTGATTTGTGACCCGATATGAAAATGAACGCCGGTCAGTTTGATATGGGAACACTTGCTCGTTATGTCTAATACTTCGTCTAACTGGCTCAGATTAATGCCGAATTTATTTTCTTTCAATCCGGTGGTGATGTAGTGATGCGTATGCGCATCTACTTCCGGATTGACGCGGAGAGCAATGGAAGCAGTCTTTCCTTTGGCGGCAGCCAGTTCGTTTATCACTTCTATTTCCGGGATAGATTCCGCATTAAAGCAGGAAATATTGTTGTCTAACCCCAGGTTAATTTCCCAATCGGCTTTTCCAACACCTGCAAAAACAATTTTATCAGGTGAAAATCCGGCATTTAAGGCGGCTTGTATTTCTCCGCCACTCACGCAATCTGCCCCTATGCCATATTCCCGGATGATAGCCAAGATACGTGAATTGGCATTGGCTTTAACGGCGTAATGAATATGATAATTATATTGGGACGACTCTTTTCTGACCGATTCGAGCGTTTCCCGCAGTATTTTTGTGTCGTAGTAATAAAAGGGAGTTTCGAGTTCCCTGAATTTGTTGATTGGAAAAATACCTTTCATTTATCGATTAAGCATTAAATAAGTGTTTACTGAGAGCTTGCAATGCCCTTTGCTTGTCTTCCGATTGTATGAGGAATGAAATGTTATAGTTGCTTCCTCCATATGAAATCATCCGTACAGGAATCTCTTTCAGTGCATCCAGTGCTTTGGTTTCGAATCCTACGTTTTTCCATTCCAGATCGCCTACTACACAGATGATTACCATATCTTTATCGATGGTAACGGTGCCGTATTTTTTCAGGTCGTCTATAATCCCGTCTATATTTTTGTTATTGTCTACCGTAACAGATACCCCGACTTCCGATGTAGCGATCATATCGATAGGAGTCTGGTAGCTTTCGAAAATCTCGAATACTTTCCGTAGGAATCCGTAAGCAAGTAACATTCGTCCGGATTTGATCCTGATTGCAGTGATCCCGTCTTTGGCAGCTACAGCCTTGATAAAACCTTTCCTGGTTTCGTTGGAGATCAGAGTGCCGGGAGCTTCCGGTGCCAGTGTATTCAGCAATCTTACGGGAATATTCGATAATTTAGCCGGTAAGATACAGGTCGGGTGAAGTATTTTAGCTCCGAAATAGGCCAGTTCGGCGGCTTCTTCGAAATGCAGGTTTCTCACCGGAAGTGTATTTTCAACATACCTGGGATCATTGTTGTGCATTCCGTCGATGTCTGTCCATATCTGGATTTCTTCAGCTTGTACAGCCGCTCCGATCAGAGAGGCGCTGTAGTCGCTGCCACCTCTCAGCAGGTTGTCGATTTCTCCGTAGGCATTCCTGCAAATGAATCCTTCAGTGATATAGACTTCTGCTTCCGGGTAATTGTCTAATTGCTTCAATAATTTTTCCTTGATATAGACAATATCAGGTTCCGAGTTCTTGTCGGTCCTCATGAAATCGAGGGCCGGAAGAATAACGGCATTGATCCCCTGTTCCTGAAGATATAGCTGCATCATCATGGTGGAAGTCAGTTCTCCCTGTGCCAGGATTGATTTTTCTTCAAACAAGGTGAAAAGATCCTTTGTTAAAGAACGGATGTAATCAAAATGCAATTTAAGAGATTCTATCGCTTGATTTTTGTAATTATCTGTCTGATATAATTCTTTGCAATGCTCAATATATTTCTGTTCGAGCTGGTTGATGATTTCGTTGGCTCCATCCGGATTCTTTTTATATAGGTAATCGGCTATATCCACCAGTGTATTGGTGGTTCCCGACATGGCAGACAGAACAATGATATTTTTGGGGTTCTGCCGGATCAATCCTGCCACATGTTTTATTCTTGCTGCGGAGCCCAGAGAGGTTCCTCCAAATTTCAATACCTTCATCTCTTTTGAAATTATCTACAGTTCGTAATCACTTAATAATCCGTTCTCACATTTTTTTACTTTCCCGGGGAAAGTTTGTACCAATTGGTAGTTATGCGTACTCATAATAACAGAAGTGCCGGTGTCACAGATATCCTGTAACAATTGCACGATCTGTTGCCCGGTTTCCGGATCGAGGTTTCCGGTCGGTTCGTCGGCCAGTATCAGCTCTGGAGAATTGAGCAATGCACGGGCGATGACGATTCGCTGTTGCTCTCCTCCCGAAAGTTCGTGAGGCATTTTATACCCTTTGTTGAGCATGTTTACCTGTGTCAATACCTCTGCTATTCGTTCATTGATTTTAGTTTTGTCTTTCCAGCCGGTGGCTTTCAGTACAAATTGCAGGTTTTTTTCAACGGAGCGGTCGGTCAGTAATTGAAAGTCCTGGAATACGATTCCTATTTTTCTTCTCAGGTAAGGGATTTCTTTTCTTTTAATTCTCTTCAGGTCGTAACCCAGGATCATTCCTTCCCCTTCGGTGAAAAAAGTTTCGCAATACAGGCTTTTCAGCAAAGTGCTTTTTCCTGAACCTACCTTTCCGATGATATACAGAAATTCTCCTTTTTTCATTTCAAAAGAAACGTCACGGAGCACAATGTTTTCATCCCGTTGGATTTCTACATTTTTATAACGGATAAGCAGTTGATCTTCCACAGCTATTGATGTCTTTTTTGTAATTCTTTAGATAAATCTTCGAGCCGGTAACCTTTGTATGTCAACAGGACAATCAGGTGGTATATCAGGTCGGAAGCTTCGTAAAGCAAAGCTTCGTCGGATCCGTTGGTCGCTTCGATCACCGTTTCTACCGCTTCTTCTCCCACTTTTTGAGCGATGCGGTTGATCCCTTTATTGAAGAGGGAAGTGGTATAGGATCCTTCGGGCATTTCATGCCTTCTGCGATCGATAAAATCCTGCAAATATTTCAAAAACATAATGTCTTCCCGGTTTTTTTCATTGAAGCAGGTATCCTGTCCTGTATGGCAGACCGGTCCTTCCGGGCGTGCTTTAATGAGTAGGGTGTCCATGTCGCAGTCTTCAAGGATGCTTATCACATTCAGGAAGTTTCCGCTTTCTTCGCCCTTGGTCCACAACCGGTTTTTGGTTCTGCTGAAAAAAGTCACTTTACCTGTTGCCCTTGTTTTTTCAAGTGCTTCTTCATTCATAAATCCGAGCATCAGTACTTTGTTTGTATGATGGTCTTGTATGATGGCGGGGATCAGGCCGTTTAGTTTATCGAAGTTTAGTTTCATGCACAAATAATTGAAAATTGAAATATGAAATATGAAAATGAAAAGAGGGTTTATCTTATACTGATTCCTGCATTTTTCAGATATGCTTTCAGCTCTTTGATTTTTATTTCTCCGAAGTGGAATACGCTGGCGGCTAAAGCTGCATCGGCTTTCCCGATAGTGAATGCCTCTTTGAAATCTTCCATCTTACCGGCTCCTCCGGATGCGATAACCGGAATCTTGAGTGTATCTGCCAATATGGACAGGGCATCGTTTGGGTATCCTTGTTTGACACCATCGTGACTCATGCTGGTAAAGAGAATTTCTCCGGCGCCCAGATTTTCAGCTTCTTTGGCCCATGTAAACAGGTTTTTACCGGTAGATATCCGTCCTCCGTTGAGGTAGCAGATCCATTCCCCGTTTTCCAGTTGGGCATCGATAGCTACTACACATACCTGGTTACCGAAATTTTTCGCGATATTTTCGATCAGTTGAGGATTCCGGATGGCTGCAGAGTTGATAGATATTTTGTCGGCGCCCGCACTGAGCAACCGGTCTACATCCGAGAGTTCATGGATGCCTCCTCCTACGGTAAAGGGGATATTGATGTTAGCCGCTACCCGGGTTACCAGTTCAGTAAATGTTTTTCTTCCTTCGTGTGAAGCGGTGATGTCTAAGAATACTAATTCGTCGGCTCCTTCTTCACTGTACCGGGCTCCCAGTTCTACCGGGTCTCCGGCATCCCTGAAATTGACAAAATTGACTCCCTTTACGGTTTTACCGTCTTTTACATCGAGACAAGGGATGATACGCTTTGCTAACATAGTTTTGAAAGTTCTTTGATTTGTATTTTACCTTCATAAATGGCTTTCCCCAGGATTACTGCGGGAATGCCTGCTTCTTCCAGATTTATAATATCCTGCAGATTGCTTACTCCTCCGCTTGCAATCAGGTATATATTATCGATCTCAGCCGAAATTTCGCGGTACAGCTCGGTGGCCGGACCTTTCAGCATTCCGTCTTTACTGATGTCTGTGCAGATAACCTTCCGGATTCCTTTTTCCTTCCAATCTTTGATGAAAGGAAGTATTTCTATGGAAGTGGACTCTAACCAGCCTTGCACTGCTATCCTTTTATCCCGGCAATCGGCGCCGAGGATTATTCGATCGACTCCGAATGTCCGGATCCATTGTTCGAAAATATCCGGGTTTTTGACGGCAATGCTGCCGCCGGTAATCATCTCGGCTCCATTTTCAAAGGCGATTTTCAGGTCTTCTTCCGTTTTTAATCCTCCTCCGAAATCAATTGTAAGTGAAGTTCTGTTAGCTATCCGGTAAAGAGTCTGGTAATTGATAATCCGGTGCGCTTTGGCCCCATCAAGATCGACCAGGTGTAATCGCCGGATACCATGGTCTTCAAACATCCTGGCAACTTCTAACGGATCCTCGTTATATACCGTTTTCCGGTTATAATCACCTTGTGAAAGGCGGACACACTTTCCATCGATAATGTCTATGGCCGGAATAATTTCTATCATAAGGCAATAAAATTCTGAAGAACGCTTTCCCCTGTTTTTCCACTTTTTTCAGGATGAAACTGAGTAGCATAAAAATTATCTTTCTTAAGGGCAGCACTGAAGGGCTGGATATAATCGCTAATGGCGATTGTTTCATTGCAAACCGGTACATAAAAACTATGAACAAAATATACAAATGCATCATTTTCCATATTCCGGAAAAGCTTGCTTTGCATTTGTTGCAGGTTGTTCCATCCCATATGAGGAACTTTGTATCCTTTTTGCTCCGGAGAAAAACGGCGGACTTCCGCATCGAATATCCCCAGGCAGTCAGTGTTGGCTTCTTCAGAGTGTTTGCACATTAACTGCATGCCTATGCAAATACCCAATACCGGTTGTGTCAGTTCCTTTATTACAATATCCAGTCGGTTTTCCCGCAGATACTGCATGGTACATCCTGCTTCTCCCTGACCGGGAAAAATTACCTTGTCGGCTTGCCGGATGACGGTTTTGTCTGCAGTAATAACCGGTTCTATTCCTATTCGTCTCAAAGCATAATCGACAGAATATATATTACCGGCATTATATTTTATTATTGCTACTTGCATGTTTGAATGTGGAAAAAAACAGGAATAATAGTTCAATGAATTTATCCGTTTTCTCGCAATGGCATAATCAAAATTTATTTTGCTTCTGCTCATTGCTTAACGAAAACGTTCGTTTTCCTGCTAGCGAATAAAATTCATGCAAAAGTAGCAAAAAAGATGCAAATACTCATTTTTTACCTCAAAAAAACCAATAAAAGCATTTAAATAGTTGGATTTTTCGGTCATTTAACGTACTTTTGTCCGTGGATGAGCGAGTACATGCAAAATACACCATGGTAAACCACATGTAATTGACCCTGGATATATCGCATTACATTATATAACAAATGAAAAGGCAAAATTTATCTCATAAGTACTATCACTTTTATAACAGCATACGATTTAAGTATATGTTGTATCTGTTGGTTTCTGCCTGTGTGATTTTTGCCGTGTTATTGATGTATAATTATGTGTTATTCAGGAAGGTTGTCGACGATAATATTAATGTGCGTTCCAATGAAGTAACACGACATGTTAGTTTGACCACAAATTCTTTTCTTACTCATATTGTCAAGTTGTCGGAGATGCTGGAATTGACATTCCGGGACAAACAGATCAAAGAAGAAAAACTGAAGCGTAATCTGAGAGATTTTCTGCTTGCAAATCCGGAAATACATGCCTGCCGTGTTAGCTTTGAAGAAGGAAGCTTTTCTTACCAGAAACCGTATGCTTTGACCGCTTATTATACCAGGGAGTCGCATCCTTATTTCCAGGTTGAAATCTCTGAAGACAGGGATTCTGTAAAAACAGACGATTTTCTGCGTGTTATGTCTTCCGGTAAGCCGTTTTTTTCTCCGGTTCGTATGGAAACTACACTTGGTAACCGGCAATATTTTGCTTATGTTGCACCTATCAAATATATCGACGAAACCGCTGTTACGGTTATGCGGGGTGTGTTGAGTGTGTATATTTCTGCAGAATGGTTTATTAACTGGATTGGTGAGAATTCTGAATTTACCGAGGGTTTTGCTGCGATTATAGGCCCCCAGGCTGAATTGATAGCCTATACGACCAGTGATATCGACCAGGCCTGGGTACAGAAAAATGTTAAAACGGACAGATCCCGGTATATCCGTAGTTTTGCCCGGAAGATTGCGGATAATGAACTTTCGGAATCTGATTTTTCTTTAATAGACGACAACCGGATTAATTACGAAAGGTTGAGTATCAATGACTGGAATGTTGTGGTTGTTCTGAGCGACCGTTTGCTTTTTGAAGATGCGAATATTATTTATGCCAATTTGATAAAGATAGGAATTGCCGGTTTGATGTTGTTATCCCTGATTTTTTTCTATATTATCTTCCGTATTTCAAGGCCCTTGACTCAGTTAGCCGATTCAACCCGTCTGATTGCCCAGGGAAACTTTGATATTCAGCTTCCCCAGAACAACAGCAAGGATGAAGTTGCTCAATTGAACCATTCCATGCAGGTCATGATCGATGCATTGAAAGTCTATTTTGCTGAAATCCGGCATAAAGAACAAATGGAGGGAGAGTTGCGTGTAGCGAGAGAAATACAGAAATCTATTATTCCTCAGGCCAATCCTGCATTTCCTCAGCTTCGCTCCATCGAAATATATGGAAAAGTGCAGCCGGCTAAAGAAGTCGGTGGAGATTTTTTTGATTATATCCTGTACAAAGATAGATACCTGATATTCTCCATCGGAGATGTTTCCGGAAATGGAGTTCCGGCTGCTTTACTGATGGCCATTGCCCGGACGCTTTTCCGTGCCAATATTTTCGGGATCAATCCGGGGGAAATAATTACCCGGATCAATAAGGAATTATGCCTGGGAAACGAAACCAATATGTTCGTAACTTTATTTGTAGGTGTATTGGATGCTCAAACAGGACTTCTTTGCTATGCCAATGCAGGACATAATTATCCTTTTCTGAAAAAGGCGGATGGTTCGTTGACCGAACTGGACCAAACACATGGCATTCCGTTGGGAATGCTGGATACGCTGGCGTATAACTTCGATAAGGTACAAATGTGTACTAACGATACGTTGATTTTGTACACGGATGGAGTAAATGAAGCCAGGAGAGATGAGGTTCAGTTCCTCGGACTGGAAAAGGTGAAAGAACACCTGAAAAAACTTTCTTCCACTGAAAGTGTGGCGGAAATCACCAATGGACTGATCGATATGGCCAATTCATATTCTACAGGATATGAGGAATTGATGGATGATGTAACAGTAATGACTGTTAAATATCTGGGCGAAGATGTTTTTACCATGAAAATAAATAGTAGTACACAAGGAATCTGTGATTTTCAGAGAAAATTATTATCCTATTGCTCCTGTCACAAGGTGGTAGAGCAAAATGCCCTGAAAATCAACCTGGCAGTGGAGGAGCTCTTGATGAACATTATTTCGTATGCTTATGAAGGCGATGAAAACAAACCTGTTATAATAGAATTGTCTTGCAATGCCGATGTATTGAAAGTGGTTATCAAAGATATGGGCCCTCCATTTGATATTCTGACTTCAGAGTGGCCCCGGGAAATTACAGCTGAAGATCAGCAGATTGGAGGTTGGGGACTTTTCCTGGTAAGGAGTATCATGGATAGGGTCGAATATGCCAGGGAGGGAGAATTTAACGTTGTATCAATATTCAAAAACATATAATTATGAAGTTACAAAGTAGAAAAGAAGGAGATGTCGTTGTTTTCGACTTGTACGGATCTGTGGAAATCTTAAATTATTCCGGTTTTGAGTCTGCAATAAAAGAGTTCTTCCAGGGTGAAGACAAAAAACTATTGCTCGATTGCTCAAATCTGATTTATGTGAGCAGTACCGGCTTACGTGTTTTTATGACGGCATACAAACAAGCACTGGAAAAAGGCGTACTATTGGTTGTTTGCGGACTTCAGGATTCCGTAAATTATGTATTCGATGTGACTGGCTTTGGAAAATTACTGAATATTTGTCCGAGCAAAGATGAAGCATTTTCGTTTTTGGAGGATGAATAAAAAATACGGTATTTATTCTAATTTCTTTAACCAGTCAAGTACTAACCCTTTCATGTATTCGTGATATTTGAATGTCTTCTTAAAACCCCAGCCATGCCCTCCTTCCGGAAATATATACATGCTGGCAGGGATGTTGTTTGTTTTTAAGGCATTGTAAAACAGCGTGCTGTTTTGGGGAATGACAGTTTTATCGTCATCACTCAGTAACAGAAGGGTAGGAGGAGTATCTTCCTTTACCTGCTCTTCATTGGAGTATAGGCTGACCAGGTTTTTATCGTATTTTTCTCCTAACAGATTTTTTCTTGATCCGGCATGAGTGATGGATTCTTTCATGCTGACGACCGGGTAGAAAAGTATGCCGAAATCCGGCCGGCAGCCTGCTTCAAAATGAGTGAGCAGTGTAGATGCCAGATGTCCCCCGGCTGAAAATCCGGAAACTCCTATCTTTTTCGGATCTACTCCCCATTGGGAAGCGTTCTTCCGGATGATACGCATGGCTTCCTGTGTGTCTTTCAACGGAATCTGATGATGTTGGTTCGGCAACCTGTATTTCAGAACGATCGCTGTAATTCCATTGGCTGCATACCATTCGGCAAATTGCGTACCTTCGTGTTGCGCAGCTTCCAATGTATATCCTCCCCCAGGACAGATCAATATGGCTATGCCGGTATTTTTCTTCGGATCGGCAGGAAAGACTTTCATGGATGCTTCCGAGATATTATGAATTCTTCCCCCTTCGGCATCTTCTTTTTCTTCTTCGGTTATTCCATTACTTTCTTCGGCGCCGTTGGGCCAGATTTTGATGATGGTATATTTTTGTGCAGACATACAGGTAAATTGAAAAATGCAGATGGAAAAAAGAATCCATCGGTTTTTAAACAGATGTTTCATAACAGATATTTTTTATACAGCTGCAAAAGTAATAATTCCGGAATAAACCAGTATATTTGTCCATTAATTTTTTTTAATCGGATATATGAAAATGAAGAAGATCGTACTCTGGATGATGACTGTTTTCCTGCTGACAGCTTGTTCCGGAAAATCAATGCAGGTGGAAGTGACTAATCCTTCGTCTTCAGACAGAAACAATGAAATTATTGAACTTTCCTGGAAAACGGTTGCCGGACAGTTAACCCTGACTCCGGGTTCTGAAATAGTGGTGCTGGATGAAAACGGAAAGCAAATACCTTATCAACTGCTTACGAAGGGTGAGCAGGAAATCCAATCTCTCATTTTTCCTGTTTCCGTAAAAGCGGATGGAAAATCGGTTTATACGATCCAATCCGGTGAACCGGAAGTCTTTACTGCTATGGTTTCCGGAAGACAGGTGCCTGAACGCAAAGATGATTTTGCCTGGGAAAATGACCGGATTGCATATCGTATGTACGGACCGGCACTGGCTAACGAAAATCCCAGTAATGGGGTAGATCTCTGGTTGAAAAGAACAGATGAACTGATCGTAGATAAATTCTACCATGATGAATTGGTTAATAAATTGTCGTATCATATCGATCATGGTCAGGGGCTGGATTGCTATAAGGTAGGACATACCCTGGGAGCCGGAGGAATTGCTCCTTATGTCGACGGACAGTTATGGGTAGGTAATCATTATGATTCTTATAAAATTATCGATCAAGGTCCGCTACGGATTAGTTTTGAGTTGGTTTACGACAGCATTCCGGTGGCAGAAAAGAAAGTAAAGCAAACCGTTTTGATTTCTTTGGATGCCTATTCTCAATTGAATAAGGCAATAGTTACCTGTGAAAACGATCTGGATACCCTGCAACTGGCTGCAGGGATATTTCTTCATACAGTTATCGGAGATATTAAAGCAGATAAAGAAGCAGGCTATATAGCATATGCCGAAAATGCGGTTTCCGATGCGGGTTTGGCTTCAGGGAGGAATTATGTAGCTGCCATTTTACCTGTTATAAAAGAAATCAAACAGGATGAAACTCATTTGCTGGTTTTGGCAGATTATAAAAAAACGGAACCGTTCATTTATTATTTTGGAGCAGGTTGGAGTAAATGGGGATTTGAATCTGATGAAGATTGGTTCAATTATGTGGAAAAATATGTGGAATCTTTGAAAGAACCATTGGTAGTGAAAATCACAAAAACCAAATAAAAGTAAATTTATTTTAATTTCATTGTAGTCAGGCGCGCTTATTGCAATTTTTTAAGCGTGCCTGATTTTTTTAAATATCGTATTAAGGTATTTGAACACCTATTAAATGGATATTTTTCATTTTATATTTTCGATGAACAATGTACTTACTACTTATGTTGTTACTTGATATTGGGATTTTTTGGCATAAATTTTGCTAATTAAAATCTTGGTAAAGTAACACATATATGCATATAGTAGGGTGGCAGTTATAAAGAGGTATTCTATCCTCTTCATATAATTCATTTAAAATATACCCGAAAAGCAGCTTTAAAAACAATTGTTTTTTAAAACTTGATTGTGTAATAAAGATGCTTATTTGTTTTTGTTGGCTTGAAAAATGATTTGTATTTTACTGTCTTCAAACTTCAAAATAAGTATGTGCGTTTCTGTGTTATTCTTCCTGTTGTTAGTAAGGAATAATAAAATAATAATAAATGCGAATGAAACGTACATTTTTAATCTTTTGTATTATACAATCTTCTTTGTGGTTGTATGGGCAGACTCAAACAGAAGATAATACTGTCAGGTTTGTAAATTATGGAAAAATGAATGTAACGGAGAATCCGGCGGGTCAGAATAAAACTACTCTCTACATTCCTCAATCTTTATCTGTAATAGGCAATAGCGTCTCCATACTACAAGATGGAATCAGTACATTAGGAGGTAATTTTAATAATGATGTTACCGTAAATAATGTGTTTGACGCATCTTCGACCGGAAC
Organism: Bacteroidales bacterium; assembly: GCA_031553775.1. Lineage (GTDB taxonomy): Bacteria > Bacteroidota > Bacteroidia > Bacteroidales > Azobacteroidaceae > JAISFI01. Next base: position 30,888 of record JAVBLA010000051.1, on the reverse strand, counting down.
TTTCCGCTTTTATGGAACAATAGCTGTTCAAAACATCCAGGGAACAGCTAACAGGAATAACTCCTATATTAATTTCCCCAATGTAGAAGTTGACAAATTGGCAGGATATGTCAAAGAGGCATCATTCATGGGTATGAATTCTGACAATTTATTATTAACCATGGGAAAATTGCAACTGGATTCCAAACTTGCCGACCAGGGTGTGGATCACCAGACACAAGTAGCAAATCTCTTGGTCAACGGAACTGTTACTTATAATACTACTGTTGAAGACCGTAAACAGAAGGGTGTGGTGGAGATCCTGTTGGCGCTTCCGTCTGAACAAACCGAAAGGCAATTTAATTTTATTGCTTTTTCTTCTCCTTACAAAACCATGTATGCCGACTACTTCTCGTATTGGATGCTGGGAGCTCCTACCAATACAGGACTTTTTGGAGATACGAAAACTGCAATCAGCGACCCGACATATGCTTTGACCAGCGGACGCGGACATGTAGTGGGTCAGGATGTGTTTGAAGATGATGTTGAATATTACCAGAATCAGCCTATTTATTCCGGTTCCAGTTTCAACGATAGGGCTACCAGTTTACTAACTCTCAATCGTTGGGCAGATCCTTTTTACGGAAGCACTGTCAATGTAGCTCAAAAGACCGGAAAAATAACTACTGCTTATATAGAGGAAATTCAAACGGCTGATGTGCTTATATCCCTGAAAGCAGGGTATAATTATCTGGGTAATCCCTATACTGTGCCATTAGATATTTCCAAATTACTCGAAAAAGAAACGGATGTAGTCAATGACCCATGGAAAATAACCCGGAGCCAGGAAGATGGCCGCGATGATCAGTTATTTGCCGCTGTTTGGGTAATGGACCAGATGTCGTCGAAGATAACCAATGCTCTTCAACATAAATTTACGGTGAATGCTACCTGGTCGATAGCTCAAAAATCAGGGAGTACTTATACCCGAAACGGGGATATCCCTTCTATTGCTCCTATGCAGACATTTGTGGTCTGGGCGGAAAAAGATGCTACCATCACTATCCCGAAATCAGAACGTAAACATGGAAATATTAATTTTCTGAGAAATGCGGACAACGGCCCGGTTGACGAATTGTTACTGGAAGTAGTAGATGCGGATACAAAGGCATATGATCGTATGTGTGTGGTTTTTCGTCCGGATGCCAGTATGAAAGCCGGCGATCCGTATGATGCATATAAGCGTTTCAACAACTCGGGAACGCTTTCTCAGATCTACAATCGTTCGGCCGATGGGTACGATATGATGGTGAATGTGATTCCTTCTACCCAGGATAGCATGCTTGTCAGTCTCACTCCTGCCAATCAATTTAAAGAAGTAACACTATCTGCTTACCGTTTGAATAGTCTGGTATCACCCCAGGGTGTTTGGCTGAAAGATTTGAAAACAGAAAACTATATTGATTTGGCTGCTGAAGAATTTTATACATTCAATACAGAACCGAATGATACAAAAGACCGTTTTGTGCTGTATTTTACGAACAAGTATTCTACAGATGATTATAGAATAGAATTGAGTCCTTTACATGCCGTTTATTATAATTCTTTACTTTCTGTTTCCGGTATTACTACACAGGATGCCGGTTCTTCGCTCGGAATTTACGATATGCAGGGTCGTGTGGTGCATCGTTCCGATTTACCGGAGACAAGCAGATATACATTCTCGTTGCAATTGCAGCCGGGAGCCTATATCGTAAAAATAACAGGAAAACGTAGTTTGACTACAAAGATATTAGCTAAATAAAATAAATTGCTAAACTATACTCATGATGAAAATACTGAATAAAAAAGGATATTTATCACTGTTAATATTGGGGGTGCTATTGTTTTTCCCGGTGACAATTCATTCGCAAGGTACATATAAGGATTTTAGGGTTTCTATATTGTCGAATCAGTATCCGAATGTTATCGACTATACCTCTTCAACAGAAGGGTACTTCTTTTTCTCTAATCCTTTAATTGGGAATCTGCTATTACCTTCTGAAATGAACCCGATACTTCGTGCCGGAGGACCTCCGGGACCTCCTACTGATGATGATGAAGAGGAATATACCGGTGATCCGATATTAACGGAAGTTCCTGTTGTAGATGCTATCTATGTGTTGGCATCCCTAACACTGGCATATGGATTTTTTCAACGCAAAAGAACCCGTGATCGCTCTAAAAAGAAAGATAAATAAAAGTATAAGTAAATAATATAGGTATATTATGCAGAACAATATGTTTTACAGGATTGGAATAGTAATTGCACTGGCCATCCTTTCATGTCATTTAAATGCCCAGGTTCGTATCGGAGGAACAGCCGAACCTGCAAAGGGGGCTACTTTGGATCTGAATACTACTGAATCAAACGGTTTTAAGGGGGCTTTGGCCCCTCCTGTAATCGCATTGCCTGATACGATTTATATTCCGGAAGTATTTACTGATTTTGCAGGTAAAACAAACGAAGAAAGAGATAATGCGCCTGCATTGTCCGGTTTGTTAGTATATAATACTACTGAAAATCAGAATGCAGGCCTAACCTCCGGTCTATATTACTGGGATGGTACTAAATGGAATCCATTCGGATGTTTGGATCTCTCAGGGCGGACTACGTTTGTTTGTGGAGATTTTGTTACCGATATAGAAAATAATTCTTATAAGACCCAAAGCGAAGGTTCTAATTGCTGGATGAGAGATGGATTGATTGTAAGGAAGGATAACGAAGGTAACAGTTTGGATGTTTATGATTGGAATGGAGATCCCGGTAATTATTATATGGATTGGGAGGGGTTTTATGGTTATCCCGAATATGTATATAGTCATAGTGTAATGGAATCCGTTTGCCCTGATGGCTGGAGGTTGCCTACCGAAGCTGAATGGTTGGCCCGTGCCAATGGAGATATGTCGGATCTTAACAATCCGGCAGATTGGGGTTATTATGCGGAAGAGATGAAAGATTATTTTAATCTGGATCTTCCGGAGGGAGAATATGCTTTTTCACTTTTTTGGTTTCAGGGTGCGGAAGAGTATGAGGCCATTATTTTTATCCCGAATTATACGGAACAAGGCGTTTTCTTGAAGAAGGTAAGCACTCTTAACTATTGGAGGAGTGGCGATGGAGTTGCCTACGACCTGGGTTTTGCTTCTATTCGTTGTGTGAAAGATAATCAATGAAATGACTACTAAACAGATTACAAAATGAAAAAAATAATATCACTGATTCTATTGATTGTTATGACTTGGGCTGTAGATTCCAATGCCCAGGTGAGAATCGGAGGAACCACTTCCGGCACACAACCAGCCAACCCGAAAGAAGGCGTGTCATTGGATTTATCTGCTTCAGGCGCAGCATACGTAGGAGGAATGTTATTGCCGAATGTGATCATCGACGATTTGAGGTATATCCCGGAGTTTATGACTGAATTTGCCGGTAAATCTCCTGTGGAAAGAGATGTGGTACCTTCATTAGCCGGATCTATGGCTTACCATGTTGGAGGCGGCAACAGTAACCTCCCGGCCGGAGTATATGTCTGGGATGGCGATAACTGGATGAAACCGGAATGTTGTCCGGTATGTATTGGTCCGACCAGGGCCTATATTTATCCGGGGCCTGAACTTTACCTTACTTCTGCCTCTATTGTCAATTTCTCTGCCGGTCACAACGGTTCGGCTGAAGGAACTACTTATTCCTGGTACGTATTGATATGCGATGATCTTAATGATTTTTACGATAGCGGGCAATTACCCGACGATGCAATTCCTGTACAAACCGGAACTTCGAATACCTTGCCATTGAATACGGCCGCTTATATTAATACAATTCATAATTGCCAAAACAATAATTATGTAGAAAGAAGAATTAGTTCTGCTCCGACTCTTAGAAATTCAGCACAAAAAATATCCAACCCCCTGTTTCAAGGACAGAAAGGTAATGCCCGTTCTTTAAGAGGTAGTACTCTTCGGTCTGCAAACGAAGTATCCCTTCGTTCTTTGGCAAATGGGAATGTGGATATGCTGGTGATTGCGGTAGTGGAAAATCCTTGTGGGAGCTTAATGACCGGTACTGAAATTTATATAGATTGCTTCCCTCCGGAAGGAGTAGCTGTTTATGCGGATGGGAAACTTATCAAAGATACTCCTCCTCCTGCACTTAGAAGCGAGAATGGAATACCGTTGTCAAATCCTTTGCAGTATTATCTTCCTTCTCAGGATGCACAGGTGAGTTTCAGCGCCGGATTGGCCGATGATAGTCCGAGCACCGGAGTGAGCTACCGGTGGTATGTGTTGAGAAGTTACGAAGAATTTGAGGATTATCAGTATAATGGTATTCTTCCTGATGACCTGTTACCTGCAAGTACAACTGTTGAATTTGATTTTGTTCCTGGTAATTATTCTCCTGTAGATGATGGCGCCGGAAGTTTTGCCTACCCGATTGTGGCTATTGCGGAAAATGATTGCGGCAATACAGGAGTTGTAATCACAGCTGTAGCGCCTTATCTGGATTGTAATATCGGTGATGATATTATTGACGCTTATTTCGATCAGGACGGAAATCTGGTGGAACCTGATTTGGATAGCTATGGGTACTATGACTCTAATTATGGAAGGGTTCGTTATTATTACGGAGGGAATGCTGCTTATACAGGTGGAAATATAGGACCGGTCTCCGGATTGAGTTTAGTTCCGGTATCAAGTCATTATGATATCTACAAAAATCAAACAGAAATTATATTTGGTCTGAGAGGAAAGTTAGATCCGAACACGTACCAGCAATATGATATGATTGAGTTCCCGATCGAATTAGGCAATACGATTTGCTCTACCCCATCCATTCGGGTGAATCTGGTCGATCGGGATAATCCTCCGGTTACACCGTCAGATTGCCCTGAATTATGGTCTGATGATCCGTTTTATGTAGATGTGGATGGAAATCCAAGTTCATATTTTTCTGCGTATCTTAGTTTACAGCCTCAGAATGAGGGTTTCTATGATCAGTATTATAATGATCCCGACGGTGCTGTTTTCGGATGGGAAGTAGATAATATGGGTAATCCGATCGATGGTTGGACGCTTCGGGGAAAGTTAACAACATATGGAATTCAACAGAATTATATTGATTTGTACCTGTTTGGTAAACCGAGCACTTTGCAAGGACAAATTACCATTCAATTGGATCCGGCTCTATTTGGCGAATTGAATTGCGATCCGATCGTAATCAATGTCTGCCAGGCTATCCCAACTATTCAAATTACTACGCCGGGTATCAATCCTTATTATAATGATAATTTCAATCTGCTGAATCTGGAGCCAGTCACTTTTACCGCATCTCATGACAACAGGGTAAACGATGGCATCACTTACACCTGGTACGTAATGGGAACAGAGGATATAAATAACTACCGTTATCGGGGTTTACTTCCTGATCCTGTACAAACAGGATTTTCCGGTGAATTCACACTGAATCCTTCTCTTTATTTGAACAGTATAGAACCATGCCCTCGACAGGAAATGAATGTTGCCAGTAATTCAGAGCCCACTCTTCGTATTTCTTACGGTGGGCCAAACGCTTGCGAAACAGACCTTTATGTGTATGTGATGGCCGAGAATGGTTGCGATACAAAAGATGCGGGAGCCAAGATACTCTTACCAAGTGCTGTTGATAAATTGAATTGTGAAGATATTGAGAGTACGGTTTATCTTCCGCTTGGAAGTGACGGTACTTTATATAAGGAAGGCAATCAAATTTACTATTTAGAAAACCTGGTCATCCCTCCTCTTTCTTATGAAGGATATCTTTCTCGCTTTGCTTTTGATAATAATTCAACGGTAGGATCTGATTCCCGGAGAGGAATATATATTAATGCAGATTATAATGATAATTCCGGTAAAATTAATTTACGATTAAATATATCGAATGATTATAATACTTTGTACTATTACAATTTCAGTAATTATCTTGAACAGGGATTTGATGTACAGCTCAACATTGCGGGTAAGTTATGTAAGTTGCATTTCCAACCGGTGTATAAAGCAGACGAATGTCCGGATATTACTTATATAGCACTCACATCTGATCGTCCATTCGATGGAGACGGTGGAAATACTATTACGCTCGATGATCCGTCAGCAACCATAACATTTACCGCAACCCTGACTCCGGAAGGAGTAACCGGTACCGGATTGACTTATACCTGGATTGTCAGGGATGATAATAATTCCAGTAAAGAACTCAGTAGGGTGAGTGGACTTGCGAATACCTTTACATTCAAGGCTGCCGATTACCGGGACTACCAAACTAGTGGAAACTATCAAATTTCCGTAGAAGTACACAATTGCGCACAAAATTCACTATCTACGGATGCATATGTAAAAATGACCTGTTTGCCAAATTTAGGTGACCTGACAGTTTCTACATCTGCCGGAACGATTTATAAAGAGTATGATGAAGATTATCCTGACGATGGAGGCATGTTTTACGTAAACCTTCCGTCTACAAGAGATAAGGTCACTTTGAGTGCTTCTTATCCAGTGTCTTCCGGAAACGTAGAGTACAAATGGTATGCGTTCAAAACAGAAGCCGATGTGTACAAATTCGAAGATGACCGCATTTTGCCTGCACCTGCGGCTACAACTGCCAGTTTTGAATTCGATCCGACCCTCTACTACCTATTAGATTATGACGGTTCTATGATTTATCCATTGATTGTGTCGGTCACTACGGATTGCGGAACAAACTTATTTTTTATTACTGCTTATTTACCGACTCCACCTTCTTTGGCATGTCCGTATACTGTGGAAGCAACATCTCCTGTATTTCTGGATGCCTCTGGAAATCTCATAATTCCGGAAGGATACAGCGGAGATTATTATACAGGAACATACAAAGAGTGGGATAGAGAAAATATCTTGGAGTTTATTGCCGCTTATGCACCGAATGATCTTACCATTGATGGAAGTAATGATATATTGGGTTCTGCCGGTGGACTCACGGTGAAATTCGAACAAAAGAATTATGCGGCAGGAGAACCGATGTCGTTCCTTTTGACCGGCTCGGGAATAACGGCTTCTACTGGCGATATTATTACCGTTCCTGTAGTGATTTTCGGCACTGATCTTAACCTGAGATACCGTATCATCCAGGAAAGTACTTTTGCACTTTCATCAGCGGCTGAAAATCCGGCTTACCTGTATGTGGATGCAACCGGAAATGTAGCTGAATCATCTTCTGGTTGGATGAAAGGACGTTATCCTGCCGGAGTGAAATATACAGGAGGATTGTTGGGGGCTGAGCAGACAAATACTACTTATACGGATCCAACAACCGGTCTGACATTTGAAATTGTATATGATGAAAATGATTCCGATTATTTTCCGGCAGATGCTCCGGATGAAGGAACTCTTCTTATCCGGGTTCAAAGCCAGGATGCAATCATACCATTAAGTTCAGGAACATATTCTTTGAATAACGTAAATCTACTGGGTAAGGTAACAAGTTTTAATCTGGTTGTAGTAAAAGATGATTCCAAAATTTCACATGTTCCTCAAACTGTTGCTGTTTATGTAGATAAAAACAATGCTATCTATAGTAAAGAGTGGCCATTGTATAGTTATTCTTATTTGTGTAACGACATTAATAATGGTTATGTAAAATGGCCGTTAGTGGTAGATTATGTAGGAAATGCAGCAGGAACTCCCACAGTGGTTAATAATCCTTCAAATATACTGAATCTGGGGGTTGTTTGTGATAAATATGATAGTTATTACGACAACAAATTAGGATATATGCCTCTGGATTTTAATCCTAAATTATCTGCCGGAGAGCAATTAGCACCCGGTAATTATGACTTGAAATTCAGTATATGGGATACAGATGAACAAACAATCCAATTGCAGGTAGCTTATAGCCCTGTGGCAACGTTGACTTATGGCAACGACAATCGGTATTATATTGAAATTCCATATACGGATATCGATGCTGATACACATGTGCTTACTACGAATATTACTTTCTATTATACCGGATTTGATCATTCGAATAGTAATTATTCCGTTACTTCGGACGTGGTTAATGGTATGCAATTAAAAGGTAGCGGAAAGATCTCCTCAACGGATGGGGCAATCAAGCTGCAATTGTCCGGTAAACCGATTGTGGCAGGAAATATTCCCTTTTCCATTGATATTGAATTATTCGGTCGTAAGATTAGTGTAAATATTGTTTTAAGGTGTGAAAATCCACCAGCCTAAATTTTCCTTAATCTTCAAACAAAAGTATATGAAAACAAAAATAGATTTTAAATTATCAGCATTTATAGTTGTCTTACTATTGGCAATAAATGTCAATGCCCAGGTTACTATCGGTGGTCAGACCGAGCCAAAAGCGGGGGCTACATTGGATATGAATTCCGATTATAAAGGAACGGTAGTGTTGCAAAATATATCGCTCTCGGGTTATCTGGATTTGAGCCAGTTCACTACCGTGGGAGAAGCTCAGGATTTTCCCATAGGTTCTGTGGTTTATAATACTAATGCGGCTGCTTCGGGTCTGGATGGAATAGGCCTTTATTACTGGACAGGAGCTGTTACCGGCTGGAAACGGATTAATTCATCTGTTTGTTGTGACCCTTTACAGTCTGTCCAGATTACAAAAAAACTCTTACAGGGAAGTTTTGAAGACTGTTCTTTTCAAGGATATTATTATCCTTCTACGATAGAAGTTTTTACAGCGAGCGTTGCTCCCGGTTCTGTTGACGATTGTACATTTGAATGGTCTTTGAGTTACTTCCGATATGGAGACGGCAGTATATCCATTGAAATTGATCCGGCGGATATTAACGGGAATGTATTTACATTTGATGCGAGTAAATATAACACTATTGGTCAAGGTACTATTTATATAACTGTATTGGTGAAGAAAACCTGTGGTCCGGATAAATCAGCTAATACATCAGATAGTCGCCAGTGTGTAAATTGATGATTTTCCGTACCTCCACTAATGTTACAAAAATCTCCAAAACCCGATCTTAATAGCGGGGCAAAAGAGTTAAGTTCATTGCTTGGACCCTGGATTAGGATCCGGCGGCTGTCTTCTCCCAATATATAAGCATTGTTCACTGCATCGGAGGGGTTGTCTCAAAAGTAATTGAGGCAGCCCCTTTAACTATTATTAAACTCACGATATTGAATAAATAGCATTTTCAAAAAAAGTCATCCGACTGAGGTGGAAATGGCGGTTGTTCATTATTATTGCCGGAATTACCGGGAAACATTTTTTTTTGTTGAGGTTGCCGGCGAAATTTAAACTCTTTCCTTTTTTCAAGAAAAACAAGATATTGATCTTCAGATAATTCTTTTTTTACCTTGTTGTTTGACTTGTCCCTGATATTTTGAATCTTATTATCAATTTTTCGGATATTCTCTCTCTTCTTTTCCATATCTTTAGAAGAAAGGTTCGGATGAATAGATCTCTCTATTTTATGTTTCTTTTCTATTTGTTTTTCAATATCTTTATGTTCACTAAAAAGGATATCCCCAACCTTTTCACGCTGTTTAAGTGCTAGATTGGGTATTTCCGGAAAATGTTCAAGAATTATTTTATCCTCAGGAGGAGAGAAATAATTGGGCATTTCTCCACCCGGAGGCGGTCCACCGGGTCCTCTTCCCCCAAAACTTCCGCCACCCGGAGGCTGTGCATACATTCCAATTGTTATTAAAATACCAGCGGTAATAATTAAAATCTTTTTCATATCCATTCTGTTTTAAATAAATCGATTCAAAACTATTAATTATATATCCCTTGGAGCAAATTAAATCAATCAATATGTTTTTTTTATCAACAAAAATTGTGGTGAATCGATTGAGTCTCTGATGTGCTAAAACATTGAAAAAGATTTAATAGCTTTGCAAATAAAACGATCAGGTTTCTATAGAATGAAAATAGGATCCTTTACTAATATTTTATCAGGGAACCCGTAGTCCATTTTTTTGTAAAAGTAAGAGAGAAACAGAATTTTAAAATCAAAATAATCGAATGTCTAACCTGAAAAAACAAATTATTGTATGTTATTTTCAAGATTCCGACCTCAAAAAGAGGATAAGAAAGAGGAGGAAGAACTTCTCTATTTTAGTGATTTTGTAGCAGTATTAGTTGAAGAAATGAAAATGAACGACCGGGAACGAACGGCTAGAGCCTACCAGACAGTATGCAATGTTTTTTTATCTTTCAACGAAAAAAAAGACTTGAGATTGAAAGAAATCGACAGTCAGCTGATCAAGCGTTATGAAGCATATCTGAGAAGAAATGATAAACGGCCTAATACCATTTCTTTTTATATGCGTAATCTCAGGGCTATATTGAACAAAGCAAAGAAAGCCAAATTGATTCCCCGGGATCAGGATTGTTCTTTTGAAGATGTTTATACCGGAATAGATAAGACCATAAAGAGAGCCATAAAAAAAGATGTGATACACAAACTTTCGAGGTTGGATCTATCCGGGAAAAAGAATTTGGAGCTGTCTCAGCATCTTTTTATGTTTAGCTTTTACACGCGGGGAATGTCATTTATCGATATGGCGTTTTTACGGAAGATCGATCTGAATGACGGGATTATCCGCTATAGGAGGCATAAAACCGGACAGTGGTTGGAAATAAAAATAACTTCCGAAATCTCAGGGATTATTAACTGTTATAAGGAAGCAACCCGATGCTCGGAATATCTGTTACCTATAATATCTGGTTCTTCTTCAAGTGTACGTGTGGAATACGAGAATGCCTTGAAAACTCATAATAACAGGTTATATCATATTTCAAAAATGTTGAATTTGAAAATCCGGCTAACGAGTTATGTTGCCCGGCATTCCTGGGCTACTATAGCTAAAGAATTAAATATTCCGTTGTCTGTTATTAGTGAAGGATTAGGACATAATTCGGAGAAAACGACACAAATTTATCTGGCTTCATTTGATCATACTGTTTTACATCGGGCCAATGCAAAAGTGATTGCATGATACTCTTTATTTCAAATCTTCTATTTAACCTTGATCTTGAATAATTTTAAGTTTTTTTCTTAGCTATTTTACTTATCTTACATTCTATCCTCATTAGGTTAATCGATTTAGTTGATGTATAGACCACAATCCATTCTTATTTTACCTTCAAAAGGAATTTTTTTAAACAAAAAAAGTAGAAAACTATTTAGATAATATTATTGTGTCTATATTTGAAGAGAAATTTTCCGTCACTTCTTAAGTGACAGAAAGAATCAAGACTAACACTGCAAATGTAAGTACAAAAAAGACGTTTAACCAAACAAAAATACACCCGTTTTATTTAAATAATCACCATTTTTTACCTCTTTTGCTTTTTGAGGATTAATTTACTCTCTTTTCTCATCTCCCTGGGAGAATTTCCATAGTGCTTTCTGCAAAATGTATAAAAGTATGACTGAGAGGAGAATCCGTACTGTTCTGCAATGTCTTTGAATGGTTTATAGGATGCCTGTATGTCTTGTAAAATCCTTTTAGCTTTATACCTTAACATCCACTTGTAAGGAGATTCGTTAAAACAACGATGGAATTTTTTTTCAAAACCGGATGTACTGTAGTTAGCCAGAGAGGCCAATTCTTCTACAGTTTCTACATTGAGGCAATTTTTCAAGATAAAATCTTTAAATACAACATCTTTTCCTATAATTGGAGCAAAAAAACGACTTAATTCTTCGTTTGAAAAATATAATTTTAAAAGGATAAATAATTCCTGCTTAAGTACCATATATAATTCGTCCGACTCTATTCCATCTTCTAAATAGTCTGACAGTAATGAGAGAAACTCATCCATACGTCCCCGGGTAGTCCATACTTTTGCATTTTCATTGATTGAAGGATTGAAGAGTTTAACTACATAATTTTCAGGGAAATAATTTTCCAGCAGGAAAGGACAAAGAATAAATTTCACCGGTTCTCTTACATCTAACCGGAAGTAAGAACGGGCTTGTAAAAGAAGAAAGTTTCCTTTTTTTACTTCCTGCCCGATTTTTTCGTCGTAGCTGATTCTGGTATTCCCTGACAATACAAAAAGTAAGCTGCTATCACCTACTTCGACAATTGTACTTTTTTTGCTTTTTTCAAACAAAAAAACATCTAATCTGTTGTTTGCCAACTTATTATTAGCATTCATGGCAATATATTATTCTTTCTGTCACTTAAGAAGTGACGGAAAATAAAAATAGATCTAATTTGCTGTAATCCATATGATTAAATTCTTTTAGAAATTACATTTTAGTTGAAAAAGGAAACGAATATATACCATTAAAAACAATAAAAATGTCCCGTATTTCCATAAAAGATATTGCTGAAAAGGTTGGGGTTTCCAACGCTGCTGTTTCATTGGTGCTGAATGGCAAAGAGAAAGAAGGCCGCATCAGTCTGGAAGTTGCAGAAAAAATTAGGAAAGCAGCTAAGGAAATGAACTATCGTCCCAATACGGCAGCCCGAAGTTTGCGTACCGGTAAAACTAAAATGATAGGATTGATTGTGGCCGACATTTCTAATCCATTTTTTTCGAAACTGGCTCGTTACATTGAAAATGCCGCCGGTGAAAACGGTTATCAGGTGATGTTCGGTAGTTCGGATGAGTCAAGTATAAAGTTTGCAAAGCAAGCCAACCTGTTTATTGAAAAGTTTGTAGATGGAGTGATCGTAGCCCCACCGGCCGACTCGGAAGAAACGGTCCTTCAGTTCTTATCGAGCGGGATCCCTATTGTATTAGTCGATCGGGCGCTACCTTCCCTTCCGGTGAGTTCCGTACAGATTGATAATGTGAACGCAGCCTATATACTTACCCTCCAGTTGATCAAAGAAGGCTGCAAGAGGATTGCTTTTATGGCTTACAATCTGAAATTAACCAATATTCAGGGACGGTATGAAGGTTATTGTAAAGCCTTGAGAGAAGCCGGTATACCCATTGAAGAGCGGCTCATTCAAGCTGTGGAGTTTAAAGGCTTTGAAGAAAATATCCGTAACGCCCTGGAAAAACTTCTTTCGAAGGAAGTCGACTCTATTGTTTTTGCCACCAACCGGGTGGGTACTCAATCGTTGATCACTCTTCGTGAAATGCAAGTAGATCATGACCTGAAATTTGTAAGTATTGACAACCCTGAAGAATATAAGGTCTCTGCTATTCCAATTACCTGTATAGAACAGCCAATTGAAGACCTTGGACGAAGAGCATTGGAAATACTCTTCCGTAAGATTGCCGACCCCATGAATAAAGTGGTGGAGAATGTGACTTTGCAGGCGACTGCAATTTATAAGATCAAGCCGGTAGTGAAAGAAATAGAAATGTTTTAATGTGTATTTTTTTATAGAATTGCTAAAACGTCTAACCTGGAAAGCAAAATAGTTTTATTGCAAAATAAGGCAAATCACATAACCATATAATGAAAGATACAATGAAAAATTATTTTAAAATCGGTATTCGTCATATTTGTATAATGCTTTTATGGCAGTGTGCCGTTCCAGTAGCAGTCAATGCTCAGAACGTACCGGAGCCTCCTGGAATAATCATTGATTATATGCCTGTCAAGGAAGGAAAATATATCGGTTCTCCCAGTATATGTATTCTGCCAAATGGAGATTATGTAGCATCACACGATCAATTCGGTCCAAAATCTTCCGAGTTTCAATCGGCACAAACCCTCGTTTTCCGTTCTTCAGACAGAGGAAAAACATGGCAAAAAGTAGCCCAGATCAATGGACAGTTCTGGTCCAACCTGTTTTTGCATAAAAATGACCTCTATATCATGGGTACCAATAAACATCATGGTAATGTGGTAATACGCAAATCTACAGATGGAGGTAGTACATGGACAAATCCCTGTCTGCCTGAAAAAGGTTTGATCCTGGAAGGGGAATACCACACAGCTCCGGTTCCTGTTGTAGAGCACAATGGCCGGCTGTGGAGAGCTGTTGAATATGCAACGGCAGAATCCACCCAATGGGGCGAAAGGTATAGTGCCGTTATGTTATCTGTCCCATCGGATGCAAATATACTGGATGCGAAGAACTGGACCCGTTCCAACAGTCTTCCTTTTAACAAAGAATACCTGAATGGAAACTTCAGGGCCTGGCTGGAGGGAAACGCAGTGGTAGACAGGAACGGTAATATAGTAGATGTTTTACGTGTGCATTTACCTAAAGGGAATGGAGAAAAAGCAGCCATTATCAACGTTAGCAAGAATGGGAAGCACCTCTCGCTTGATGAAGAAAATTTTATAGAAATGCCGGGAGCTTCTAAAAAGTTTGTTATCCGGTACGACAAAAATACCGATCGTTATTGGACATTTGTCAACAATGTGCCGGAAGAATATCTGGAAAAGGCAGCCCCCGACAGGATCCGGAATTTTGTATCGATAGCCAGCTCTACTAATCTCAGAGACTGGGTTTTGCACCAAACAGTACTCTCTCATCCGGATAATCTCAGGCATGGATTCCAATACATCGATTGGGTATTCAACCATGAAGATATCGTTTTTGTTGCCCGAACTGCTTTCGATGATGCCGAAGGAGGAGCCCATGGCTATCATGATGCCAATTTTATGACTTTCCACAGAGTGAAAAATTTCAAAGAACTGGTTAAATAACAAATCGTCATGAAACGTGGAATCCTGTTTTTATTAAAAGCATTCTGTTTTTTATGCTTTGGAGGTATCATCTCTATACCTTCGGTAGATGCATATGGGCAGGAAAACCATCGGATAAGCTATGATGTGATTCCGTTGCCACAGGAAATAGTCTACGGAGAGGGAGATGGATTCAAACTCAATGAAAATACACTGATTGTATTTGCCAAAGGGGATGACATCCAGAGAAAAAACGCCTGCTTCCTCCAACAGTCTATCAAAGAAATTACAAATATAGAATTAAAAATAGAGGAAGATCCGGGAATTGTATCTAATGCAATCAGGCTCCGATCTGATTTGTCTCATCCCAATAAAGAGGCATATCGCATTGATGTTAATTCTGCTCTTCTTGTAATTAATGGCGCCTGTTATTCCGGTACATTTTATGGAATACAAACCATTTACAAATCGATAGTTACTTCCACAGGAGAAAAAAACATCCTTTTTCCGGCAGTAACCATTAATGATTGTCCCCGGTTTGCTTACAGAGGAATGATGTTAGACGTATGCCGGCATTTCTTTCCGGTGTCATTTATCAAGGAATATATTGATCTGCTTGCCCTGCATAATATGAATCGTTTTCACTGGCATCTTTCCGACGACCAGGGGTGGCGTATAGAAA
Organism: Bacteroidales bacterium; assembly: GCA_031553775.1. Lineage (GTDB taxonomy): Bacteria > Bacteroidota > Bacteroidia > Bacteroidales > Azobacteroidaceae > JAISFI01. Next base: position 15,570 of record JAVBLA010000051.1, on the reverse strand, counting down.
TAAACAGTTATCCCCGGCTAACCACCATAGGAGCATCAAGAAAAAATGCGGTTCCTAATGCAAAGACTGCTCTATTTAAAGAAGACGGCAGTATATACGGACCGTATTTTTATACCAAAGATCAAATCCGGGAAATTGTACAGTATGCCAGGGATCGGTTTATTGAAATAATCCCAGAAGTAGATATTCCCGGCCATACAACAGCTGTATTGGCTTCCTATCCGGAACTGGGTTGTACGGGTGGTCCTTACAAAGTTGCCAATAGCCGGGGAATTTACCGGGATGTGCTGTGCCTGGGTAATGAAAAAACATATGAATTTCTGAATGACGTTTTCAATGAACTCGCCGATCTTTTTCCTTACAAATACATCCATATCGGAGGAGACGAAACGCCCAGGGAAAGATGGCGCGAGTGTCCGAAATGTAAAAATAAGGCCGTAGAACTGCAAATACCGGTAGACGATCTGCAGGGCCATTGCGTTCGTTTTATCGATAAATTATTGCAGGAAAAGAAAAAATCTATCATCGGATGGGATGAAATTCTGAATAATGATCCTCCTCGAACAACTACTATCATGGGATGGCGCGGAAGCAATTCTGTAGTATCTGCAGCGAAAAAAGGATATAAAGTAATAGCGGCCCCCAACAGTCATATGTACTTCGATTATGCCCAAAGTGAAGATATTGAGAATGATCCGATTTGTATGGGGAACTATTTGCCTGTAGAGCGGGTATATTCCTATCATCCCGAAGATGGCTTAAGTGTAACCGAACAGAAAAATGTGCTGGGGGTCCAGGCCAATCTGTGGACGGAGTTTTTATCTTCGGAAGAGGCTATAGAGTTCATGGTGCTGCCACGGATGGATGCGTTATCGGAAGTACAATGGTGTTCTGCAGAAAACCGGAATTACAGCTCATTCCTGCTTCGCCTGCAAAAAATGTTTGGATATTATTCCGATAAAGAATATCACTTTTCAAAACATTTGTATGATGTACGGTTTGATATAAAAAAAGAAGAAGACCGGATGTCCGTTACTTTAAGCACGATAGATAATGCCCCGATCTATTATACGCTGGATGGAACGGAGCCCGGAGAAAAATCTCTCCGTTATTCAGGAAATCCCGTCATCATCAATCATACAGCTACGTTGAAAGCAATTGCCTGGAGAAATGATAACCGGCGGGTTTTTCAAAATCGTTCTTTTAGCTTCAATAAAGCTACAAACAAGAAAATCAGTATCCATTCCGATATTTCCGGACGATTCGGCAAAGAGGGTCCGACGTTATTGGTAGATGGAATCCTGGGTACTTCAAACTATAGGGATGGCCGTTGGGTCAGTTTTGACCGGGAAAATATGGATGTTACTATCGACCTGGGGAAAACGGAATACATTCAATCGGTCGCGATCCGTTCATATACCCGTCTCGACAACCGGGTTTTCGGCGCCGGCGAGATGGAAATTCAAATTTCCGAAGACGGTAAATCTTTCCAAAAAGTTTTCTCTCGGAAATATCCGGAAAAAACACCTGATACAAACGTTGGGATCAAAGAACTTCAGGCCACTTTTAAGAAAATAAAGGCCCGGTTTATCCAAATTATCCTTTCAAAACCGTCGAAAGTGCCCGAATGGCATATCAGTAGTGGAGCAAGGACCCTTATGTTTATTGATGAAATCATAATCGATTAATCTATACCAAACATCCGAAACGATGTCTCAAACTATTGTAATAACTTTTTAAATAATAAATGCATGAAAAAACAATTTCTAAGGATCGTTTTATTCCTTATTTTTATCTCTTCTTTGACGATAGAATCAACGCATGCTGATACGTTAAAGAAAAATTCTACTTCTGTGCAACAAAAAGATACCCCGGTTTCTAAAATAACAGTAACGGGGGTGGTAACTGATGAATCCGGAGAAGCGCTTTTAGGTGCTACGGTTTCTGTGAAAAACACGGCAAATGGTGTGGTGACCGATGAAAAAGGAAAATTCACACTGTCTGTTGCTTCTAACGCAACATTATCTGTTTCTTACGTCGGATATACAACTCAGGATATTCCGGTGAACGGAAAGAAAAACTTCGATGTTGTACTGAAAGAAAATGAAAATGTACTGGACGATGTAATCGTTATCGGATATGGAACGCAGGCTAAAAAGGACTTGACAGGATCTTACAGCGCACTTTCCGGAAATGTTATCAGCGACAAGAAAACCAGCCAGTTGTCTACGGCACTACAAGGTACAATGCCCGGAGTAATGGTTCAAAGAACAAATGGAGCGCCGGGTACTTCTTCCACGATTAAAATCAGGGGTATCACTACCATTGGGAATACCAATCCGCTTATAATTGTCGATGGAATATATGTTCCTAATATTGACGATATCAACCCTAACGATGTAGAAAGTATGACGGTTTTGAAAGATGCAGCATCTGCAGCCATTTATGGTTCGCGTGCTGCCGCCGGGGTAATATTAATTACAACCAAGCGGGGAAAAAGCGACAAATTGGCTTTGAGTTATTCTTTTGAATATGGAATCAACAAACCCACAGCCAGTCCGAAATATGTTGAAGTTACCCGGTACATGCAGATGGAAAATGAGCTGAGGTGGAATGATGCCGGTAATGGAGCAAACGAATATCCGACACATGCAAAAGATGTTATTGACAATTATTATGCATTGAACAAAGAAAATCCTGACGAATATCCCATTACGGATTGGGAAGGAATGATCATGAAAAGTTCCGCTCCCAGGCAAACACATACACTGAACATTTCCGGAGGTACAAATGTAGTTAGAAGTAATGTTTCTTTTGTCTACGACTTTGAAGACGGATTGTATATAAACAGGGAATTCAACCGGATCACTACCCGTATAAATAATGACTTCAATATCAGTAAAGTGATTTCTGCTTCTGCCGATATCTATTTCAAACGCTCTATGTATACTACTCCGGTATCCGTACCGAATGAACTGATGCGGGTAATGCCGGCTATTTATCCGGCAGTATGGAACAACGGAGGACTTGCTGATGGTAAGGGAGGTGAGAATCCGTACGGCGCAGTTACATATGGAGGAACAAATGATCAGGAATTCAACCAGGTGGGAGGAAAAGTCAGTGTTGACCTCAAACCGTTACCGGGCTTAAAATTCTCAGGCGCTATCGCTCCGAAATATAATTTCAACAAAGCCAAAAAGTTCACTAAAAAAGTGAATCATAATTCAAAATTTAATGCATCCGAGATAACCGGACAAATAAATGGGCACCAGCAGACCAATCTTCTGGAGAGCCGGGATGACTACAGGGATATTACTTATTTGTTTACAGCCGATTACTCTGCTACAATTCATAGACACAAGTTCAATGTAATGGCCGGTTATGAAAGTTTTTCTTCTTTTACCGAAAGTTTAACAGCAGGTAGAGACGCCTATGAGTTGCATGAATTTCCTTATTTGAATGTAGGACCGTTGACCTATAGGGACAACTCCGGAACTGCCTCTGAAATTGCTTACCGCTCTTATTTCGGAAGATTATCATACAATTTCAAAGACAGATATTTAGTACAGGCCAACATCAGGGCCGACGGTTCTTCCCGTTTTCACCCGGATTACAGATGGGGTACCTTTCCCTCTTTCTCTGCCGGATGGAATCTATCTGAAGAATCATTCATGCCGAAAATACCGGTACTGTCGTTCTTAAAACTGAGAGCATCCTGGGGAGTATTGGGAAATGACAGGATAGGGAATTACCCCTACCAATCGATGATCGCATTCAATAATGGAATATTTTATCAGGGAGATAAAGCTGTTGCATTAGCCGGAGCTGCATTGCAAAAATATGCCATACAAGGAATTACCTGGGAAACAACTGAATCAACGAATTTTGGAGTAAATATGTCGTTTTTCGATAACCGCTTGCAATTAACAGGCGATTATTATACAAAGAAAACAAAAGACATGTTGCTGGAACTGGAAATACCCGATTATATCGGTTATGAAAATCCGGATCAGAATACGGGAATCATGAGAACAAAAGGTTTCGATCTGGAAGTTTCCTGGAGGGACAAAATTGGAAATCTAACATATGGAATTTCAGGTAATTTATCTGATTTCAAATCCAGGATGGGAGATTTGGGGGGAATTCAATTCTTAGGAGACCAGGTGAAATACGAAGGAAGTGAATTTAACGAATGGTACGGCTATTTATCGGATGGATTGTATCAAACCCAGGAAGATTTAGCCAATTCTCCTAAATTAAACAGCAATGTAAAAGTAGGAGATATTAAATACAAAGACATCAGCGGTCCGGATGGTGTTCCGGATGGAAAAATATCTCCGGAATACGATAAAGTATTATTGGGGGGATCACTGCCTCGCTACTTGTATGGCGCTAACCTGTATTTAGAATACAAAGGCTTCGACCTGTCGGTAACCTTGCAGGGAGTTGGAAAGGAAACCGTAAGGAAAGATAAAATGTCGCAACCTTTAACGGCCAATTATAAAAATATTCCGGAATTTATTGATGGAAAATATTGGAGCCATTATAAAACAGATGAAGAAAACCTGGGAGCTGAATATCCCAGACTTTCGAATACGGCAGCTTCTAACAACTACATCTTGTCCGATTATTGGTTATTCAATGGAGGGTATCTTCGCCTGAAGAATATAAATCTGGGATATTCCCTGCCGGAAAAAATTGTTAAAAGCCTGTTCGTGAAAGATTTGAGATTCTATGTCAGTCTCAATGATTTATACTGTTTCAATAACTACCCGGACGGATGGGATCCTGAAATGAGTAGTGTCGGTTCATATCCTATAGTATCATCATACATATTCGGATTATCTATCAAATTCTAATAATTCACCTTATGAAAACAATATATAATAGTATCATAATCGTTTTTTTGCTGAGTTTTTACTCATGCGTGGATCTGGACCTAAATCCATTGTCGGAAGCTGCATCCGGAAACTGGTATTCCTCTGAAGAAGAAATGGATATGTCGGTAAATGGTTTGTTCCGGCAGGTTTTCTGGCCGATAGATGAAGAATTCTGGGCTGATGATCAGCAGTTTAGAAATACGCTGATGGCTATAACCGACGGTTCGATCAATGGAGAGACTTCATTCGTAGAAACTCTCTGGGTTAACGCATATAAAGCCATAGCCAGAGCCAATGTTTTATTGTCAAATATTGATAAAGCGAGAGAGATGGGTATTCACGAAGATAAAGTTAATTTATACCAATCCCAGGCTTTATTTGTAAGAGGAGCGCAACATGCAATGCTTGCCTTTTACTTCGGAGATGTTGTTTATGTAGATAAAATGATCGATATCGAAGAGGCTTTTACCATGGGGAAAACACCCAAAAATCAAGTGATGCAGGCAGTGTATAAGGATATCGATGATGCCATACCGAATCTTCCGGTAAAATATCCGGCAACCAGTGCGACAACTGTGACCAAAGGAGCTGCATATGCATTTAAAGCCCGTTATGCCTTGTATAGCGGAGATTGGGATATTGCCGCCGATGCAGCAAAGAAATGTATGGATTTGGGAGCATACGAACTATATTCGGATTATGCAACTTTGTTCTTGCCTTCTACCAAACAATCCAAAGAACTGGTGTTTGGTTCCCCACGGTCGTTGGAACTGGGCTTCGCACTTTCGGCTCATGTGCAGAATACATTGCCCCGAAACAGAGGCGGATTTGCCAGTGTATATCCGAGTTGGGAATTATTCTGCTCCTATTTGTGCACAGACGGTTTACCTATCGATCAATCGCCATTATTCAATCACTTGAAACCGTTTGAAAACAGGGATCCCCGTTGTACTGCTACCATTGTTGAGTTTGGTAAACCGCACTTGGATGTAGAATACGATCCTAATCCTTATGCTACTATGGTAATGAATTATACTACCAGTATAAATATAAAAAACAACGATACAAGGGCTGTTAATACCTATGCTTCTTACAATGGATTGTTGTGGAAAAAAGGAGTGGATGAATCCTGGATAACCAATGCATTTAAAATAGAGCCCGATTATGTAATTATACGTTATGCAGATGTACTGCTTATGTATGCGGAAGCAAAAATCGAAGCCAATAAAATCGATGATTCCGTATTGGATGCAATAAATATGGTCAGGGCCAGAGCATACGGTGTGAAAAGGGCCGATACCGGCAGGTACCCTGAAATAACGACTAAAGATCAGACTGAGCTAAGAAAAATTCTAAGGTGTGAAAGACGGATGGAATTTGCAAAAGAAGGACTGCGTTATAAAGACATTATCCGCTGGAAAATTGCAGATAAGGCTTTGAATAATCCTCACTATGGCTTATTAGATCCTGCCGCACTGAAAAAAGTAGTGGATGCCGGTCTCTGGTTTTTCCCGGAAACCCCGAATTTAGACGATAACGGTATTGCTGATTTCAAACCTATGTATGACAAAGGATATATTAAACTGATCGTTCAGAGAACATTTGATAAAAACCGTCAATACCTGTTCCCGATACCGGCTAAGGAAATCCTGATCAACCCGAACTTAAAACCACAAAATCCGAATTATTAAGAAAGGTTTCCATTCAGCCTGTTGGGGGAATATACATTGGTTATAGGGTACTTAACAGGCTGGATATTATGGCTTTTATAAATAAAAAATCAATATTAATTATTTTAAAAAACAATGAAAAGAAGAAGTTTTTTATTAATCTCTTTATTTTGTGTGATTGCCATCGGTGTTCATGCACAACGAAAAGTAGAAATTAGCGGCGTATATCCTCATCTGGCTGTTTACAATCTCAAAGAAGAGAATAGCCCCTGTAAAAAAGGAGATGGTCAGGAGTGCGGTATTGGAGCAATTGTTCCCTGGGCGAATAAGTTGTGGATGATTTCTTATGGCGGTTTTTGCCCGAATGGAAGTTCCGATAAACTATGGGTGATCGATGATAAATTCAACATGGAAATACATCCGAAAAGTGTAGGTGGAACCCCGGCAAACAGAATGATACATAAAGAAAGCCAACAACTGGTGATCGGTCCTCACTTAATAGATAAGGATGGTAATGTAAGGACCATTCCGTATAGTGAGATGCCGGGACGGCTAACCGCAACAGCCCGTCACCTCACCGATCCTGCTAATTACATATATATTCAGGATATGGAAGGAATGATGTACGAAGTGAATGTGCACACGTTGGAAGCTAAGTTATTATTCAAAAAGCCGGTGCCGGGTTGGCATGGCAAAGGAGCGTACACCGGACAGGGCAGGTATGTCATTTCTAATAACGGAGAAGGTCAGGGTACCCTGAAAATTGCCGAAGGATTACTTCAGGCAGGATCAGAAGCTCAAACACCCGAAGATATGGGCGTGCTGGCGGAATATGACGGAGAAACCTGGAGAATCGTTCAACGCCATCAGTTTACGGATGTAACAGGTCCGGGCGGTATTTACGGAAACTCAAAGGATTCGGATCCTATCTGGAGCATCGGATGGGATAAACGCTCCGTATTACTGATGCTACTGGATAATGGAAAGTGGTATAAATACCGTCTGCCTAAGGCAACAAGTACCTACGACCATTGGCAGGGACATTATTCCGAGTGGCCCAGGATCCGTGAAGTAGTGAACGGAAAATATTTAATGGATGTCCACGGGATGTATTATGAATTCCCTTCCACATTCACAAGAAAAAACTCCAAAGGAATTAATCCGCTGTCAAGCCATCTGAAAGTGACAACCGATTTCTGCGGATGGAATGGAAATGTAGTGATATCAGGAGATGAAACCGCTTTATTCGGGAATCATTATGCAGGACGATGTATTTCTAATCTGTGGTTCGGCTCATGGGATGAACTGAGCACCTGGGGACCCAAAAGAGCTTATGGAAGTGTCTGGCAAAACGATGCCGTACAAGCCGATGTTCCTTCCGATCCGTTCTTTATACAGGGTTTTGACAAGAGAGTGTTGCATATTAGTCATGACAACTTTCAACCGGTAAATGTCCGCATTGAAATCGATGCCAATGGAGATGGTAAATGGACTAAATATGCAGATATGAACATCGGTAAAAAAGGATATGTCTATTATCTTTTTCCGGAAGGATTCAATGTACAATGGGTGCGTTTGATTTCAGATACCGATTGTAAGTTATCGGCTACTTTCCATTTTGCCCAAAGCAATTACAATCCGTTGAAAAAAGAAATGTTCAAAGGAATTGCCGGAATTCATGAAAAGGTAAAAACCAATGAAACGTATATGAGACCGGCTGCCCACAACCTGAATCTACAGGTTATTGCCAACAGTGCATATTATGAAGTAGATGAAAATATCTCAATTACTACCATCAAAGATCAGGAAAAACAGGATGAAGCCAGTAAAATATTAAAAGTAAATACGGATTATTCTGTAGATGAAGCATCTGTTATTGTAGAGAGAGCCGGTATGCGGGTGAGATTACCGAAAGGAGATCCCATCTATGACAAATACCTGACAGAGGGTACTCACAGGGGTATCCGGGAATTAGTAACAGAACGTTTTGTAATGAACGTACATGGAACTTTCTATGAGGTTCCTCAAAAGAAATTTCCGATCGACCTGAACCTCTTTTCCATCCGGCCGATAGCTACCCATAACAAAGCAATCATGGATTTTTGTACATGGAGAGGATTGTTGGTAATATCCGGAGTGGATACAAAAGCCAAAGCCGATGGACATGTTTTTAAATCGAAAGACGGAAAAGTAAACCTCTGGTTTGGTGCAATTGAAGATTTATGGGGCTTGGGGAAACCGGTGGGTGTTGGTGGCCCCTGGAAAAATACAAATGTACAACCCAATGTATATTCCGATCAGTACCTGATGACAGGATACGATAAAAAGACTCTGGAACTGTCGGCCGATACGAATGTGGATATCATTGCCGAAGTGGATGTCGATTTTGACGGCTGGAAAACATTTAAAACATTCTCATTAAAAGCCGGAGAAAAATTAACATTTGATTTTCCCGATGGATATAATGCACATTGGATTCGATTTAAAACTAATAAACCGTGTAAAGCAACTGCTCAATTAACCTATAACTGATTATTATAAAAAAAACAGGGTGTATTAAAAGTCCTGACGATCTTTGAATAAGCGATATTTTACCAGGACTTACCCCAAAGGGGAGCAAGCTTATTCAATGACTGGACTTTTAATACATCCTCCTTCAATAAATTTATAAATTATTTAATGCCAGATGAATCATGAAAACAAATTACTTAAAAAAAGGTGTCTTTACTTTTACATGTTTTTGCATCATTTTTCTGTTCGTGACAGAAGTACATTCCCAGGTGTATGACTTTGATTTTACAGAGTACAAAGTCAAAGTAACTGAGTCCAATCCGACTTCTGCATCTAATCTGAATGCTCTTTTCGACAACAACCTCTCCACTGCTTATAGCGTACCTGCCGGAGGACAAAAGGTAATTGTCGAATTACAGTACCCGATCTTATTATCCGGTTATTGCATTAAAAGTTCTGCAGTGGGGGCTTCCGTAGAATGGTCTGCAACCGGGGCTACCTGGAATCCTGTTGTTATAGAGGAATCGATCGATCATAGCGGTACATACTATCATACTGCTGACTTCGCTATGGACAAAGCATTCGCATGCAAATATTACCGTTTGTCGCTAAATTCGGGAACCGTTAGCGAATGGCAACTTTTTGGTGTGCCTGTTATTTCCGCCGAATACGATTTTCCTGAAGATTTGATTGCGAAAATAGGAGGTACCCCAACACTTACCTGGGGTAATACCACTTTTTTGGGTGATTCTCAGGAAAATATCTTCAACCGTAAATTCGGTAACGGGAATGAATACAGGGCTACATATAAGGTAGATTCTGCTCCCATAGAAGTAAAATATGCATTTAAATCCGCTCAAACCGTAATGAGATATTCGATTTCCACTTATAACACCGGAACTTTACATGTTACCCGGTCGCCCAAGACCTGGAAATTGCACGGCTCCAATGATGGAAAAAGCTGGACCGAACTGGATACCCGCACCGAATTCCTTTTCCCCTTTTCTGAAGGTACCTACAAGCGTTCGGTTACCATGGAATTTATGATTAATAAACCGGCTTCTTACAGCACCTATAGATTTACTATTGAAGGACAACATGTATACCTGGATTTATTGGAAATACAAATGTTCGGAGACCTTATTAATACAGCTATTCCTACCGTCCGGTATGAAATGAATGGAATAAATATTTCTGCAGGAAACGGAACTATGACACTCTCTTCCGAATCGGAAGACATATATTATGTGGTCTATAATACCGGAGGTAGCCTGGTTTATGCCGATTATCTGAAAAAGGACGTTTCTTCTACTATTTCATTGCCGGCAGGTCTTTATGTGGTAAAAACAAAAGATTCCTCCAAAAAGGTTTTTATTTTTCCATAAGAAACTATTAATCAAGAAATAAGGCTGTATCAAAAGCTGAAAAATTCCGTCATTGCGAGCGAAAGCGAAGCAATCTCCTGCAATTATGAAGAGATTGCATCGTTGTCCTTCCTCGCAATGACGATCAAAATCGGGTTTTACAAACCTCATATCAAAATTTAAGATTAATCTTACTACGTTCTCCAACAATTAACAGGCGAATATTATGAACTCAAATCAAACACAAAGAAGGTCTTTTTTCAAAAAACTGACAACCGGAGTGGCTCTTCTTTCTACTCCATCGATTATCAAAGCGAGTTTACAGGAAGAACCTCAAATTCAACCGTTCAATGTATTATTGAGTGATTGTGTTTCCCGGTCGAAACAGGAAATATACAGAGACAGACCATCGGTACTTGACTATGACGGCGTTTACGATAGTCTTTCACTTGACAGTTATAGCGGCCTCCAAAGGGCTTTTGACAGTGAACGGGAGCTGGTTATGCCCCGGAATTTCAGGTGTCTGGTTTCAGCGCCATTGATCATCAAACAAAGAGGTTTCCATTTGTATGGAGGTTCTAAAGTGGCGACTCAGATTCATGCAAATCATAATGGAAATGTAATAGAAGTGGGAGAAACAGCTTCTGCCACCGGATATGCCCCCAGATGTATCCTGGAAAATTTTTCTATTTATGGAAACGGGAAACAAACCGGAGGGATCGTTTTATGGGATAAAAAAAGTTTTGAATGGGCAGATGCCTCGAAAGGCTGCCGTTTAAGCGACCTGATTATTAATGATATCGGTGCCGGGCCCATGCTAAGAATCAGATCCTGGGCAAATTTAATCGAACATGTGGAAACTACACAAGGATGCCTTCAGGGAATTGCGGTGGAACAACAAGCGCTCACCAATACATTCATACATCCTTATATAACGGGTTGCGCAAAAGAAGGTATTATTGTTGGAGACATTCCCGAACGCGTAGAAACATGTAATTCGGTTTTTATTGGCGCCATCGTACAGCAATGTGGAGGCGAGACCAGTAATGGTGCAATTGTGATCAACGGAGCCGCTTCAACCGCATTTTATGATTTGTACCTGGAACGTAACGGAGAAAAAGGAGCTTATTACGATATCAATGTTTCTGAATTGGCTGTTGCTACGGAAATCAGGAATGTTACCAGTCGTGGAACAATTAAGTCGGCATTAATAAGAGACGCCGGCCAGAATACAATTGTCAAAAATGTTTGGAGATATGGAAACGCTGACAGTATTATAAGAAGAGTGGGAACCGATGTTAGCGGAGATTATGGCGGTTTTTATCAGGCAAACGGAACACTTGCCAATGGATATGTCCGGGATCTGGCAACCGGAAGTGCAAAGGGCCGGTATTCCTTTTTCGACAAAGGAGTACAATCGGGAAACAGTGTAGTTCGTCGGAAAGCATTAACAAGCGCTTACACCATACCCTACGACGGTCAGGAAAGCGGATGCGTGTATCATACGGAAAGCAGTTCAAGTACTGTGGTTACTTTACCTAAAAATGCCATTGAAGGACTCTGTTTTGATATTGTAACTACGGGAACAGGAACGCTGAGTTTAAGTGCGGAATCAGGTGCAAGTATTAATGGAACGGATATTAAAAATTTATTACCCAACCAGTTATACAAAGTTGTTTGTATAAAAAATACCGGTGGAACATCTGCGCAATGGAGCACCAATGCATAAATGGATACTAGAAGAAAGAAGTTAAAGTTTTTACAAACATAAACTTAAATACTATGATGAAAGTTATATCGATTGTTTTATTCATTCTAACAGCTTCATTCATTACCATTCATGCTCAGGATCTGGAAAATTTTGAGAATGGTTTCTCGGGAGAACATGGAACCAATGGAAATGCTTCGGTAGGCAGCTTCATTTTTGGCATCACGGATAATCCTTTGAAATCAGGGATCAATACGACAAATAAAGTCGCCATAATGAAAAAATACCAATCAGGCAATTGGGCATACGGATGGTTTGATATTTCTCCTACATCGATAACAGTTACAGCGGAAGAAAAAAAATATTTTCATATCATGGTTTTGGAAGAGAATATTTTATCAGGAGAAGACGACCAGCAAGGAGTCTTTGAATGGAAAGATTATGTATTTGAAATACCTTGTTCTAAAGTTGTTTCTCATATTGAAATTTCTCACGATGCATTGCTGGGATCTATCGATAATAATTCATACCTGTACATTGATGAAATTATTGTTAACAGTGATTCTCTTCCCAGAACCAAGCAGGATGTGTCTATTCCCGGACTGAAAAAAAATTATCGTATTTACGTATGCTCTCCTGCAATTTTACATATTCCGGATCTGGAGGATGAAATGTTACTGGAGGTTTTCGATTTGTCCGACAAACTCATTTATTGCAGAATCGCAGAACGAGAAAATAATCTGAATCACCTTTCAAAAGGCGTTTATATAGCACGGCTTTCAGGATCCGGTAGGGAGTCTTGTATGAAAAAAATAGTTTTGCGTTAATGATTATATACCTGGTTTTAATCCGGCAGTTTTATTCGTTAATTTGCCGCTAAATAAAAATAGAAAGGCTGTTATTCATTTTGAATATAAGCCTTTCTATTTTTTTGTACTGTATTCTGTAAGGTTGAAAATTGAATTTGTAAATGACTTCCCCTGGCTTTGAAGTTTTTATTTTAGATGAAGCTGACGTGTTTCAATGTATTTTTCAACAGCGCTTTTAATTTCCGCCCGTTTTTGTTCATCCTTAATTATATCATATATTGGAATGAGATCATTAAGATTTAAATCAATCAATGCCGCATTGGTCTCATCAAAAGATGTCATCCATTTCTTTATATCCAATGGCTTGGGATATTCTTTTTGGAGATTATATGTACCGTTAGGTATTATTGAGTTATCACCGCCATGGCTTTCAATGAAAAAAACAGGAACTTTATTTGCTTTGATATTTTCTTCTTTTATATCCAAAGTTCCCAGCACTTGATTATTTAATTTTTGATTTACAACATAACTTAGCCCTGCATGTAAGACGTCATTAACATTATTGTTTTTATCTATTTTTGACTTGAGTATGAAATCAAGCCTGCCTCCTGTTTCATGATCTGAAATAATATGTGTTCCATATTTTTCTATGAGTTGTTCCGCAGAAAGCAGATTCAAATCATTTACAAAAGATTCAGTCAAATAATTAACTAATGATTCTTTTTTATACCACCACATAAATTTATATGATATTGTTTTAAAGAAAACATGATAGCTTCCATATGAATATTCTTCCAAATCATCAGAATAAAGTGTTAGATTGTCCAAAATAGTCCCGGAATAGGCCGAGATGCCATTGGGTATTGAATTTGTAAAAGTGTAAATGTTTGTACCTGTTGTCATATTATAGGCATATTTGCTTGCAGATGAACCAAGATAATAATACCCGGAGGATCTGTTCCCTATGTCTAAGGTAACAATATCCGTATCTTCTTCATACCATTTTGAGACATCGATTATTTCCTCTCTGACTGATCGGTCGTTTAAATACGGACCCGTAAAATCATATCCATAGCCCAATCTTAAATCGTATTTAATATTAGGTTTTTCAAACGGAATAAAAGGATCCATTGGATTAATTTCCTCTTCTTCCGGAATAATATTTACATCTTCATTTTCAGAACAGGAAGAGTAGAGGAATAATAAAAAAGACATAAGAATAATAGCGTTTTTTTTCATATCATTGAATGGTTTAAAATAATCTTCTCAAACGTAAAAAATAATTCTGATATATCAAATATTTATTCTGTTGAATATTTGTAGCATTTTAATTATTTGGGATAGTTTTTTAATTTTTGGGTTAAATAGCTTCTTTTTATTTAGATTGAGCAAATTATAGGATTATTCTTAAATTTCTCAAGGTTAAAAAAAAACGGGAGATTTCATTTTTGAAAATCTCCCGGTCAGTACCCGGAGCGGGACTTGAACCCGCACAACCGTAATGGTCACAAGATTTTAAGTCTTGCGTGTCTACCATTCCACCATCCGGGCGGCCATAGACTCTTTTTGTGAAAGAAAGAGCGAAAGACGGGACTCGAACCCGCGACCCTAACCTTGGCAAGGTTATGCTCTACCAACTGAGCTACTTTCGCGTTTTGCGGTTGCAAAGGTAGAAAAAAAAAAGACTTTTGCAAAGAATAGAAAGGGTTTTTTGAATGTTTTTTAAATTTGTTGAGATTCACTGGTTTGTTTAATTAAATATATCTATATTTATTCCGGTATTTTAATTGCAGGACATCAGGCATGATATGAAACATGGAGATGCTTAAAAATCTACTCAGGAAACAGGAGAATAGAACAATAGGATATTTGATGCTTGTTTTTCTGTTGCTTGGCGCCTGTTCCGGCAGAAAAAAACAGCCGGATTTTACCTGGAATGATTGGAAAGAAGGAGATGTTGTTTTCAGGAAGGGTACCAGCACTAAATCGAGGGCTGTATTACAGGCTGATACTTCTGGCATCTATAGCCATGTGGGTATTGTAGTGAAAACCGATTCAGCCTGGATGATTGTGCATGTTACTCCTGGTGAAAGGGCTGAAGGCGAAAATGTAGACCGCACTAAACTGGAGTATATTTCCGCTTTTTTTAGTCCTGATAGGGCTGAGCAGGGAGCTGTCGGCCGCTTGATACAGGCTGATTCTGTTGCCTTTTCTGCTGCACAATATGCTGTTTTGTTTTATCAGTCGGGTATTTTATTCGATCATGATTATAATCTGGAAGATTCTCTTGAAATGTATTGTTCTGAACTGGTTTGGAGGGCCTATCTTTTGGCCGGAGTTGATATCACCCAGGGTAAAAGGAATGTGATAACAAATTTCCCGCTGTTTTCAGGTACTTATATTTTTCCTTCGGATATTTACCGGAATAAAAGCCTTGAGATCGTGTATAAATATTGAAATGAAAGAATAAACGGAGACTATAAAATCTTGTATTAATTTAAAAATGAGAAAACAATGAGAAAGTTACATGTGTTTTTGTTATCGACTTTAGTATTGGCATTGGCTGCTTGCGGCGGAGGTAGTTCACCTGCAGATATCGAGATGTCGATGTGGAAAAAAATTCAAAGC
>JAVBLA010000004.1:0-11368 GCA_031553775.1 Bacteroidales bacterium | reverse complement strand
CTGGGAAAGTCGGTTGAAATAGTCAGTACCGGCGCCGGAACTTGTCAGGGCGGTTTTGACCTGGTCGTAAGTCTTGTTAAGGATAACGGCTACCGGGAACCGACCCTGGTAACTCCAGAGATATACGGTATGGGAAGTATTGTCTTTTGTGGTATAAAGTGGTTTGCCATTACAATCGTATTCATGGATAAAAATTCGTTCCTCCGCCTCATGGTCATTCCTCCGGGTCGATGTCTTAGAGGGAAGAGCCTGGCCGTTATCATAGATTTTATACCGGATTTTGTTCAATTGTTTTGCATCCCCACTGATGATTTCTTCTTCTATTTTTGCTGATATATTGCCTCTGACCAATAGTTGGTTACGGGCAGAGACATGGGCGGTATCTTCTGTACCGGTATCATCCTGGACATATTTAATCTTTTTTATCAGAGAAGGGGAGCCATCACTATAAGTAGTTGTGATTTGAGTGGGAAGTCCATGTTTATGATTTCCGTAAACAAATTGAGTCGTGGTTATGAGGGTATCCGCATTATTGGAAACCAGATAATCCTTTTGGCTAAGCATTTTTATGTAGCCGGAAGGAATATAATGAGTTCGGACGGTATACGGATCGTCCGGGGAATACATCGAACGGATCGTAGATTCAAAACCCAGGGGATTGGTATATTCTTCCTTGTATATTTTCTGTTTGTATATTTGCCAGGGGTAGAGGTTGGTTGCTCCTTGGGGATAATAATCATGATAGTTGTATTCTGTTTTCGACAGCATTTGATTCTGCTGATTATAAACTTCTTTCCGGATCAGTTGACCATATTTCCAACTGTCTTTCTGGTCGAAAATAAGGGTACTACCCGGCAAATACTGTATTGTATCGGAAAGGTAGCACTGCCGGTTGGTATTAGGATCGATTGAATAATGATAGTAATATACTGTTTTCCCGTTATGGGTTTCCACTCCATTTTTAATGGTACTGCGGTATTCGGTTACCCGGTCGTAAGAAACCGGATCTCCGGTAAAAGTCCAGTTTCCCAGCAGATGACTGGAGTAGGTCTTCATTTTGGCAAAATAGGTATCCTGATGTCCTTCATCCAGGGTAAAAACGCCTTGTATTTCCTGATCATACGAATAGCATTCCGGGGTGATATTCCTCCGGACTACCCCATAACCATCCTCAGAATACATTTCCCCGGAAGCAGGATATCCATATTTAATGAGACGCACCGCACTTTCATTCAATAAGGGATCGCTATGTATAATCTTGTGAATACGTAAAGCCCCTGTATGATTCATTTGTTCTGTAGTCCCATCCGGTTTCAATTTGACATAACTGTCTTTTCCATAAATGAATTCTGTTTTTCCTCCCAAATAGTTGGTTATCGAGGTTAATATCCCATCTGTAGAAGCCGATAATTCCATATCCATACCAGGGATATCGATGACATGTTCCCCATATAAATTGGTTGGGGCTCCAGTAACTTTTATGGGTATTTTATTTAATAATGGCCGGTTTCCCATTCCTATTGAATAGCCCCAGAAATTGGTAAAATAATTTTCCAGTCTCATAGACGCATAGCCATTATATTTCATCCGGTATGATTCAAGGACGGCCCCTTCATTGTTTTTTACAATAACACTATCCAGCACGACATATAATTCTGTATAGCTAAAGTTAGCGTTGGGGGTATGATGATACAGGTGGATGGTTTTCCTGATATTGTTATGAATATCTTTGACCAGGATTTCTTTCAGAGTAGCTCCATTATATTGAAAGGACACTTCTCCATACTTATGTTTGATGGAAGTCAACAATCGCCTTTGATTAAAGCCTTCGGAATAAGTGGTACCGAAATTATTAGCAGTTGTCCGTACATATTTAAGTTTCAGCATATGAGGAGTGGCTGTTTCATCCTGCCGGATTTCATATTGATGTATACCATAATTGTTATCGTAATTGGACATCCGGATTTTTTGCCATTGGTGACGGCGGTCATCATCATAGATCACGGAAAAGATATCACTTATTTGTACAGCAGATTCTCTGGTAGATGTTCCATAATCGAAATAGACAGTATCTTCTCGATTTGGACTTATCATCTGATCCGCCCTCCAGGCAGAGCGATAAGACAAGGACCCCATATCCATTATATCCGTTGAGTTAACCCCTCCAAAAGAATACACGGTACCGTTATTGTCTGTAATGGCAATTTTGTGATTGACCCCGTCGCAGTTGATATGGATAGGATCATAAGGAATGGTAATGGCTTTTAATGCAGGGGCAGCTCCATCCGGCTGTAACATGAAAGATCCGCTTTTTCCGGAAAGTGTATAAAAATATTGGTCGGGATAACCATCCATATTTGCCCACCGGTTGTTATAGAGATTGTGCAGGTCTTTTTGTTGATACGATGGGACTGCAGGCCGGTAATTCATTTGGGTGTCAGGTTGCCCGTTTACACTTCTTGTAATTTTCGGTTCTGCCTGTAAATTCCAATTAATACCCAATACTTTGGTTTGTTCTGAAGGTTTGATTCCCTTGTGGTTATAGCTCAAACTGATTGGAATGGTGAGTTCCCCGACTTGAATGGTATATAGCGGGATGTTTATCTCTACCTGTCCCCGGTTATAGCTTATGGGTGCATCCGTATAGGTCATCATTTTACTGGATTCCGGGGTTTCAGGAAAATGATCTTTCCAGACTTCTGGGTCTAATAAGTTTTGACAATATATATGCGAAGGAATTAGCATTGTATACATAAAGGTCAAGTATACAATGGAAAGTATATTCGGCTGTTTCATATTCAATAGATTTATGTAATTAGTGATTTTTTACTTAATAAATAAAATTATATAAATCAAATACAAATGTATGATTCAAAACAGGAAACTACAAATAAAAAAACATGTTTTATAACATAGTGATAAGATTTATATTAAATAGCCATCATACTTTACATTCACCTTTGCCCTTTAACTGCTTAATTATACACACGAAAGATTGAAAAAACACTACAAAATATCGAAAAATCGCAAAAAAATCACTATCTTTGCCGTCCCAAAAACAAGAGAAAAAACATAGATGAAAAATATCCGGAATTTCTGTATTATCGCACATATCGACCATGGAAAAAGTACTTTGGCCGACCGCTTGCTCGAATACACGAACACAGTAGATAAGAAAGACCTGCAAGCGCAAGTCCTGGATAATATGGATTTGGAAAGGGAAAGAGGAATTACGATCAAGAGCCATGCCATCCAGATGGAGTATACCAAAAACGGGGAGAAATATATTCTCAACCTGATCGATACTCCGGGACACGTAGATTTCTCCTATGAAGTATCACGCTCTATCGCTGCCTGCGAAGGCGCCCTGCTGATTGTCGATGCGGCGCAGGGTATCCAGGCGCAGACTATTTCCAATCTCTACATGGCTATCGAACATGATCTGGAAATTATTCCGATCCTGAATAAGATAGACCTTCCGCAAGCTAATCCGGATGAAGTAGAAGACCAAATCGTAGAATTATTAGGCTGTCCTCGTACTGATATCTTACGTGCCAGCGGCAAAACCGGAGAAGGCGTATATGATATTTTAGACACTATTATAGAAAAAGTTCCGACTCCCAAAGGAGATCCTGAAGGCCCATTACAGGCATTGATCTTTGACTCGGTTTTCAACTCTTTCCGGGGAATTATCGCTTATTTTAAGATAATCAACGGCTCTATCCGGAAAGGAGACTTAGTAAAATTCGTCGCCACGGAAAAAGAATATGAAGCCGATGAGGTTGGGATCCTCAAATTGAATATGTCTCCGAAAGATTTGGTAACCTGCGGAGATGTGGGTTATATCATTTCTGGGATCAAAACATCGAAAGAAGTCAAAGTAGGTGATACGATCACCCACGTCAAACGTCCGTGCGACAAAGCCATTGAAGGCTTTGAAGAGGTCAAACCGATGGTTTTCGCCGGATTATATCCGATTGAAAGCGAAGATTTCGAAAACCTCCGGGCTTCATTGGAAAAATTACAATTAAACGATGCTTCGCTGACTTTCCAGCCGGAATCGTCCGTGGCACTTGGGTTCGGATTCCGTTGCGGATTCCTGGGTTTATTACACATGGAAATTATCCAGGAGCGTTTGGACAGGGAATTCAATATGGATGTGATCACCACAGTTCCGAACGTTTCGTACAAGGTTTATGATAAAAAAGGAGTTTGTACGGAAGTGCATAACCCGGCCGGATTACCGGATCCTACTCTGATCGAACATATCGACGAACCATTCATCCGGGCCTCCGTTATTACGAATACCACTTATATCGGGCCGATTATGACACTCTGCCTCGGCAAGCGGGGAGTATTGATCAAACAGGATTATATCTCGGGCGACCGGGTAGAAATTATCTACGATCTTCCGTTGGGAGAAATTGTAATCGACTTCTACGATAAACTGAAAAGTATCTCCAAAGGATATGCTTCGTTCGATTACCATATGCATGATTACCGGCCTTCCAAATTAGTTAAGCTGGATATCCTGTTGAATGGAGAACCTGTAGATGCCCTCTCCTCTCTCACCCATGTGGACAACTCCGTTTCTTTCGGACGGAGAATGTGCGAGAAATTAAAGGAGCTGATCCCGCGTCAACAGTTCGACATTGCCATCCAGGCTGCCATCGGAGCCAAGATCATTGCCAGGGAAACCATCAAAGCCGTCCGTAAAGACGTAACCGCCAAATGTTACGGAGGTGATATTTCCCGTAAAAGAAAATTATTGGAAAAACAAAAAGAAGGAAAAAAACGAATGAAACAAGTCGGCAACGTGGAAGTGCCTCAAAAAGCTTTCTTAGCCGTCCTGAAGTTAGACTAACCTATAACCCATTCGGTTCACCACAAACTTCACCCCCAATAATTTTCAATTTTTAATTTTCAATTTTCAATTAAAATGAGCCTCCAATCATCAGTAACACAAGCCATCAGTAACTTATATAACCAGGAGATCCCAGAGTCTCAGGTTCAATTACAAAAAACAAAAAAAGAATTCGAAGGACACCTCACTTTAGTAGTATTTCCGCTTCTGAAGATTTCAAAGAAAAATCCCGAACAAACGGCAGAAGAAACCGGAAAATACCTGAAGCAGAACGTTCCTGCCATTGCCGATTACAATGTGATCAAAGGATTCCTGAACCTGACTATTTCGCCGGATCATTGGTTGGAACTACTGAATGAAATACATGCTGACGCAGATTACGGACTGACCAAAGCGGGAGAAAATGCCCCGTTAGTAATGATCGAATATTCATCACCCAACACAAACAAACCATTACACCTGGGACATGTACGGAATAATCTGTTAGGATTCAGTCTGGCTGAAATTATGAAGGCCAACGGATACAAAGTGGTTAAGACCAATATTGTGAACGACCGGGGCATCCATATCTGTAAATCCATGCTGGCCTGGAAAAAATGGGGTGAAGGTGCAAGTCCTGAATCGACCGGTAAAAAAGGAGATCATTTGATCGGCGATTTCTATGTACTTTTCGACAAGAGATACAAAGAAGAGCTTCGTGTATTAGAATTTCAGGGATTAAAGAAAGAGGAAGCAGAGGCGCAATCTTCCCTGATGGCCGAAGCCCGCGAAATGCTTCGTCAATGGGAAGCGGGTGATCCGGAAACCGTACAACTCTGGAGCATGATGAACAGTTGGGTATATTCCGGCTTCGACGAAACCTATAAACGGATGGGTGTAGATTTCGACAAAATATATTATGAATCGGAAACTTACCTGACCGGAAAAGAGCAGGTAATGGGAGGTCTTCAAAAAGGTATCTTCTATGAAAAAGAAGATGGTTCCGTATGGGCCGACCTGACTGCCGACGGATTAGATAACAAACTTTTATTACGTGCCGATGGCACTTCCGTATATATGACCCAGGATATTGGCACCGCCAAACTCCGGTTCGACGATTATCCTATCAATAAAATGGTGTATGTGGTCGGCAACGAACAAAATTATCATTTCCAGGTACTTTCCATTTTGTTAGATAAATTAGGATTCGAGTTCGGCAAAGGATTGGTACACTTCTCTTATGGAATGGTAGAACTGCCGGAGGGGAAAATGAAATCCCGGGAAGGGACAGTAGTCGATGCCGACGACCTGATCGAGGAGATGGTACAGACCGCCAGACAAACTTCCGAAGAATTAGGTAAATTAGACAATTGTACAAAAGAAGAGGCTGATCACATCGTTGAAATCGTGGGATTGGGAGCCTTGAAATATTTCATCCTGAAAGTAGATCCGAAGAAAAATATGACTTTCAATCCGAAAGAATCCATAGACTTCAACGGAAATACAGGTCCCTTTATCCAGTATACCCATGCCAGGATACAATCCGTACTGCGAAAAGCCGCCGAACAAGGCATCGCTCTCCCAGAAAAAGTACAACCGGGACTTCCGGTCAGTACCAAAGAAGAAGAACTGATTCAATCGGTAGCCGCCTTCAAAGATATCGTCAGGGAAGCCGGAGAAGTATACAGTCCGGCAGTGATCGCCAACTACATTTACGAACTGGTCAAGGAATACAACCAGTTTTATCATGATTTTTCCATTTTGAGGGAAGAAAATGAAAATCTGAAAATTTTCCGTCTGGTTTTGTCAAAAAATATAGGAAAAGTCATCCGGTCAGGAATGGCCCTGCTCGGCATCCAGGTTCCAGATAGGATGTAAAATAGTATGAATACAGAACAATTATACAGTATATTCAAGCAACACCCGGATGTTACCACCGACAGCAGGAACTGCCGTCCAGGCTCTATCTTCATTGCGTTAAAGGGTGAAAATTTCAATGGGAACTGTTTTGTATCACAGGCCATGAAAACCGGTTGTGCTTATGCCGTTACCGATGAAGCAATCTATGCCACAGACGAACATATCATACTGGTAGACGATTGCCTGCAAACCCTGCAGCAATTGGCCCGGTATCACCGGCAACAGCTGGGAACTCCCGTCATAGGCATTACCGGCACCAATGGTAAAACAACTACCAAAGAACTGATTTCCCAGATTCTATCCACTCAATACAAAGTACTATATACCCAGGGAAACCTGAATAATCATATAGGGGTTCCCCTGACTCTTTTACAGTTAACGGACGAACATGAGATTGCCGTCATTGAAATGGGTGCCAGTCACCAGGGAGAAATCAAAACATTATCTGAAATCGCCCTGCCCGACTACGGTCTGATTACCAATGTAGGCAAAGCACATCTGGAAGGGTTCGGTTCTTTCGAAGGTATCATTAAAACCAAAGGAGAACTCTACGATTATATCCGGCAAACCGGTGGGAAAATTTTTATTCACCACGAAAATCCTTACCTGAATGAGATTGCAGTAAATATCGATAAAGTCTTTTACGGACATGAACCGGACTTATTCGTCTGGGGAAATGTTTCCGGTCTCTCTCCTCTCCTATCGATGGAATGGTATTGCAAGGAAGGAACCTATACCATCGACACCCAACTCGTCGGCGCATACAATATAGACAATATACTGGCTACAATAGCTATTGGAAAATTTCTGGGGGTCACACCAGAAAATTGTTGCAAAGCCGTTGCTTCCTATGTTCCACAGAACAACCGATCGCAGTTCAAAGATACCGGCCGCAACCGGTTAATCATCGATGCATATAATGCCAATCCTACCAGTATGCTGGCAGCATTGGAAAATTTCCGTGACATTCAGTCCACTCAAAAAGCCCTGATATTGGGAGATATGAAAGAACTGGGAGAAAGCAGCCGGGAAGAACACCGGAAAATAGTAGATTTTATTTCCGGAATATCCGTAGATAAAGTTTTTCTATGCGGTCCTTCATTTACCGAAGCTGCCAATGGTATATTTCCGGTATTCCCTGAAACAGACAAACTGATCGAATCTCTGCAAAAAGAGCCCTTACTGGGCTACCAGATACTGATCAAAGGTTCCAGGGGAATGAAACTGGAAAAAACCATTGATCTTCTATAATTAAGAAACAATTATCCAGGTATTTACTTATGAAACCAGCTTTTTTCAAACCAGATATAAAAATGTCGGACATCATCGACGATAACTACCATTTTTTGCTATTACTTGACCGTTTAGGTATCCGGCTGGGTTTCGGAGATCAAACCGTAGAGGAGATTTGCACGAAACATCATATCAATATTCATTTTTTCATATTGATGACCAGTGTTTTCCATTATAAGGGATATATCCCAAAAACAGAGCAAATCGGGGAATGCCCTCCGGGAGAGTTGTTACAATACTTACAAAAATCTCATGCGTATTACCTGAACTACCGGTTTCCGGAGTTGGAAAAGCAATTAAAAGAAATGATGGCTGCCTGGGATAAAACATCGGCCAGGATTGTAGAAACTTTTTTCCGGGAATATAAAAAAGAAGTGCAGGAACACCTGGCATATGAGGAAGAGGTTGTTTTTCCGTATATCAAAAAGCTCATGAATAAAGAGCTGATATCAAATTTTTCTATTCATGAATTTGAAGAAAAACACGATGATATAGAAGCAAAAGTCAGGGATTTAAAAAACATTCTCATTAAATATATTCCGGAAAAGAATGATGCATTGGAGCGAAATGAGATCCTTCTACAGCTTTTTTTACTGGAAGAAGACCTGAATAAACACCTTTTAATCGAAAACAAGGTGTTGGTTCCTGTGGTGGAATTAATGGAAAATGAGATTATTCAACAGATAGGGAGTAGCAAATTATGAGTAACAATCCTAAAAAATCCGTTACAATCATCGATCCCTCCCTTATTATCCGGGAAGGATTGAAATATTTGGTCAATGGGATGGCAGGTATAGGAACATTTCACCTTGCATCTGATATAGATTCGTTTGCTCTCAAAAACGAAGAAAAGGAATCCGATTACCTGATCGTCAATCCTGCATATATCCCAAATCCAGGTAAAATCCGTCTGAAGGAAGAATATCCGTTCCTGAAAAACACAAGAATTATCGCCCTTGTCTCTACCTATATCAATGAAGAAATACTAAACCAGTTCGATACGGTTATCTATATTGACGATGCCCGGCACATCATACAACAAAAACTGGAAAAAATCACTTTATCGGCAAATGGGAATACTGCGGAATTATCGGATCTGACCGGATTAAGCGACCGGGAAAAGGAGATTCTTATCTCACTAACGAAAGGAAAAACCAATAAGGAAATTGCCGATGAGCACTATATCTCGATCCACACGGTTATTTCCCATCGCAAGAATATCACTAAGAAAACCGGAATCCGATCGGTTTCGGGACTAACGGTTTATGCCTTATTGAACAAGCTGATCGATTATTCGGATATGGAATAAAAAAGTCAGGAATGTTTCACAACTTCCCTGACTTCAGAACAGAAGATTTATATGGCTTACTAAAGTTCTCTACGTTCTTGCATTTTCAGAACCATTGTTTCAAAAAATGCGACTATTTAATCTCGATGCAAAGATAACCGGTTCTCATTTCTACCGCAATCACGAAAAATAGGGAAATTGACAAATATACCTCCCTATTTATAGGGATATCCTCAATCAAACGACAGATAAAGAGAAATTCGCTGCAGATCGGTTTCAGAAAACTCTTCCAATAAAGACAAATCTGATATTCCCTGCAATTTTCCTTTTTTCTTTTTCAATTCTACAATTGCCTTAGCCTGATAAAAATTCAGGTAGGGATGTGATTTTAAACGTTCTACAGAAGACCGGTTGACCGGTAGTAATACCAACTGCGGATTTTCTACAACAAGCCAGGGTTGAATTTTCTCAAATAATTCGGGCGACATGCCATATACTTCCCTTAACTGATCGATTTGGCAATAACCACCGAGCATCTGCCGGTACTTGACAATACGCCGGGCGAAAACAATTCCGATATTCGGTATTTTTATCAGTTCGGCAGTATCTGCAACAGAAATATCTACCTTTACACCTGAAGGATACTTTTCCTGGCCGGAGTATGGCAGATCTTTTTTCTCCGATAAAAATTTTCTTGAAGAAGAATCTTTCACAACCCCCTCTTCTTTTATCCGGGTAAATGCTTCCGGTTTAGCATACTCCTGGTTTTCAATCCTGATATATGGCTGCAACTCTCTAAACTTTTCCGGAGTCATTCCGTACACTTTAGCAAAATCATCAGGTTTTCTGAAACGGCCTCCCTTACTTCGGTATTTAATAATATTTTTGGCAATATAGGGACGAATACCCAAACCCACCAAAACCAGTGAATCGGCGGTATTCGGATCGAATGCATACAATGAGTAAGATTTTGAAGAGGCATACGATTTCTTTCTTTCCGGCCAATCGGAAGAATACGGCTTTTTCTCTTCAGGTTTTACGGATTCCTGCACCGGAAGATCCGGGATTTCTTCAGGGACTGATTCAGGAATCAGCAATTTTATCGTAAAAATGAGGAGAATAATCGCAAAAAAAAGAAGAATACCGATTTTTTCCTTCTTTGTAAAGTAAAAATAATTTTTCCAAGACATGGTTTTGGCCCTCCAAATTTTTAAAGTTAAGAGTTAAAAGTTAAGAATTAAGAATTAACGGAATACGGTAAAGCAGTTCTTTATTCTTTTATTCTATAAAAAAGTTATGAAATAATGATCTTCATTCAAGGATTCGAAGAATCCCAACTCTTAACTCTTAATTCTCCCGTCTATCATATGAATAGTCCGGTCAGTTATAGATGCAAGTTGTTCATCGTGTGTAACAATTACGAATGTTTGTCCGAATTTGTCCCTGAGTTCAAAAAACAGGCGATGCAGTTCTTCTTTGTTGTGGGTATCCAGACTACCTGAGGGTTCATCGGCCAGGATAACAGACGGGTTGTTGACCAGTGCACGGGCTACTGCAACACGCTGTTTTTCTCCACCGGAAAGTTCCGCGGGTTTATGCTCCATACGTTCGGATAATCCCAGGAAGTCCAGGATTTCTTTGGCTTTTGTTTCGGCGGTTTGGTTCTTTTCCCTGGCAATCAGAGCAGGAATCATCACGTTTTCCAAAGCTGTAAATTCGGGCAACAACTGATGAAACTGGAAAATGAATCCGATATTTTTATTCCGGAATGCAGCCAGCTCTTTATCTTTAAGAGCGCTTACATTGACATTCTCATACAAAACGCTACCGGAATTGGCCCTGTCCAAAGTGCCCACAATCTGCAAAAGTGTTGTCTTACCGGCACCGCTCGGTCCTACAACAGACACGATTTCTCCCCGGTTGATCGTCAGATCGATCCCTTTCAGCACCTGCAAATCTCCAAAACTTTTCTTTATCTGTTGTACCCTGATCATGCTACTTTTTTCGGCAAATGTACATTTTTT
>JAVBLA010000047.1:0-132940 GCA_031553775.1 Bacteroidales bacterium | reverse complement strand
GCACTGATATTTCCATTGTAATAAGTATCTCCTCCCGTTACAGGATTGGTAGTATAATACAGCTCCTGCTTGAAGTTCGTACTGGATTGACCGGTCAGCCAACCGCGGATATTATAATCGTAGGTGGTGGTTTCCTTATCTCCCAGTTTTTTGCTTTGTACTCTTCCCAGTTCATCGTAGGCCAGGTGGGAAACGAGTTCCCGGGTGCCGCCATTAAGGGTGTGGTAAGTATCTATGGGACGGCCGGCATGGTCGTAGGTATATTCATATAGTTCAGTTAACAGAGCAACCGAAGGAGATGTATGTTCCTTCAGGACTTTGAGGGGTTGGCCGGTAAAGTTATAAAGGGTGTATTCCCTGTCGAATCCTCCCAGGTGGTTGGTGGATATCTGTTGGATGACACGGCCTTTGTCGTCATAGTAAAAAGCGGTGGTGACAATCTCTCCTGAACCATCCAGCAAATGGGTACGGGTGCCCGTTAAAAGGCCTTTGGCGGAACAGCCAAGACAGTTGGGGGTTTCGTAACGGGTGCCGTATCCTTCGCGGTGGCTGTAAGGGAAAGCGTTCCGGAAATATGTACCCTGTGAGAGCAGAAGCTCGTAGTCGTCGTAATAATTGACGGTGAGTACCTTGTCATAGGTAATCCGGGGAAGGACATTCCAGGTGTAGCCGTAGTGGCCGGGCTGTACTTGCTCGACGACCAGCAAATCGTTGATTTCTTCGCAGAGTCCGGCATGGGGTTTGGGGTCGGAGTACACTCCGGTTAGCAATACCCGGCCGAAAGCATCATACTTGGTAAAGGACCATTCGTTTTTGTTATTGGCGCGTTGTTCACCGTCCTGGGAAAGAATCAACCGGTCCGCCTTGTCATAGACAAAATACTGCCAGTCGCAACCAGGGATGCGTTTGGCAATGCAACGGCTCTGATTGTCGTACCGGTACAGGTAAGCATATTGTTGCAGAATATCGTGATCTTCGTTCCATGAAACCTCATTCGCGGTTAACTGGTCCGAGGCCAACGGCGATAAAACAAAGCAAAGGTTACCCGTCCTGTCATATACATAATATGTATCATAATTTACCTGATCATTGATCTTTCTGGTCAGAATAAGCCTGCCGGATTTTTCTTTGAATTCATAGAAGACATTACCATCCGCATCATTTTGCCGTTCCACGAATAACCGGGCGTTTTCATAGTCAAACTTTTTGATGAGTTTGTTGTCTTGAACCATGTATTTGCTTACCCACAGCTCTGAATACGAAGAATTGGTTTGATAAAAGATCCGGTCGATTTTTCCTTTACTGTGCCATTCCTGGCCCGGGCTTGCAACACTGACAATACGGTTCAACAAAGAATTGTTATATGTCATTTTTTCAAATGGGGCGGAATCCCCATGAAAACTCCTGGATTGGGAATAAAAATCCGTATATTCCACAAAAGAGCCGTTACCGGAAGTTCCCGGTGTTGGAATCCATTTCCTGTTGATCCGGTTTTCCCGGTCATATTCTACCAAAGTAACCAAGTCTTTCCCTCCCGGGGTGACTTTCCTTTGAACGGTTTCAGTCAGCCGCCCCAGTCCGTCAAAATATTGGATATTGGTTAATACCTTTGCTCCATTTGTCGTGGAAATATTGTTATTGTCAAATCCGATATGATTGGTTTCATCCAAAGGGATAATTTCTGCGATATAGTTGTGGGAGGATGTAAAGGATACCGGTTCCTCGTATGTGGAGGAATATACACTGAAGAAATAAAAACACAATATCAGAAGCAAAAAGCTATATCTTTTTTTCATGGTCATACTGTTTTATTGATTCCGGTAGTGATACAAATACATCTTCTCGAACATTCCGTTGCTGTTTTTCACTCCTTGCAGACGTCCGAAGCCATCATAATCGAAATACTTAGAAATACCGTTAGATCCTTTTGCAACACATAAACCAAGCATCCAGTGATATTTATATAAGGTAACATGGGTATCCGTTATATGCTGCAATCTCTCCAGTTCATATATATAAGGATCTTTACAATCCGACAGAACTAATCTGGATACACCAATTTCACTTAGAATATTATCGATTTCCGATGCCGTTTTTTTCTGGATTTCTGCGATTGGATGGGCGCCTTTGTAGCCCCACAGGTATGAAGTCTCTATTTCTCCCCGGTAATAAACCTCTAGCAGGTTGTTACGGGCATCATGTTCGTAGCGGTACTCCGGTATAAATGAAAGTCCGGATGAGAGTGACTCCGCGGAAAGCTGTATGCCGGAAGGCACGGATTGTCCACCTGCTGGGATCAGCGCCGAATAAGTACCTTTCAGGCATTGTGTCTGCGGGTGGTAATCAAATTTCCGGGCATATACCAGGTATCCATCCACAGTTTTAGCTTCTATATGAAGTTTGTTGGTTCTACTGACATAGGATTTGTAAATGATTTCTTCTTCCCCTCTGGAGTTTGTGGTTTTTTCCATAATGGGAAGATGGCAAAACAGATCAACCTGTCCCTGTTGGAATACCGCTTCAGGATAAACATATTCTGTTTCTTTCGTTAAGTCGTAGGAATGATCGGAATACGTTTCTTTTACCCTTCTGGTTTTTTTAGAATATGGAATCAGCCTGAATTGATTGAGTCCATTGTCGGTATAAGCAATTTGGTTATTATTCACATGTACCAAAGCGTTGGTCCAATCTACAAATGCGAACATTTCTCCTGAAAAAAAATGATCTTCAAAATCTTCGTCGATCCGGTATTCATATTCTATCAACTTATCCATACCACCCATTCCATGGCCTTTCCTGTAATACACTTTCTCCAGGTTCCCCCGCCAATGAGACATGGATGTTTTTACCAGAGTAGAAGGTGGTTGAGCTTCCCCATGACGTGATTCATCCTTATCCCAATACTCATGGGTATCGTCTATGGTGGAGTAATGATATTCGATAGATTCTCCTTCAGGCCCATAAACATGTTCAGCACGATCTGAATTAGAATAGGTTTCTTTAATGGTTTTGTATTCAACAATAGAAGTAGAGCCGGAAGAAACGGAATACAAGCCGTTGAAATCGGTTCCATCCATCCTGACACCATCAATATGAAGACCTGTTCCACTGGCGCCATCCGACTCTTGATAAAAATACACTTTTTCATACTTGTGGTTAGGTCTCTGTACTAATATACCACTGGATAAACCAGGTTCCCATCCGTAAACATATCGCTTCGTAATAGTGTCGTTTCCATACTCTGAATGAATTTTTTTAATACGTATGCCTCCGGCTATTTTTTCATAATTACGATATGGATTCGGATTGGATATGTATTCAATAGCAATATATCCATATTCCGGATTAGTATTTACATACCTGGGATCTGCAAACATGGTCAATAACATTGGGTCATTGCCATAAGACATACCTCCCCGGGGATTTTCCAGCACGAATTCATATTCATCGGAAGTCACCGCTACTTTGACATATTCACTATTGATTCCTATTGTCTTGTTATTTAGAAATATGCATTCTCGAAGAAATTTTGAATCTCCGGATATTTTGTATATTTTCAATATAGGAATATCACTAATAGATATTTCTCCTATGGTATGATTGTAATAATAGTCCGGAAAAAACTCCCTGGTCATAAATTCTCCCAGTCCTTTGTAATAATCCCCTATCCTGATTTTTATACTTTGGGAGCAATTAAAAGAAATCCTTTCGGTTAAATGCTCCTTCTGCTTCAGACCACATATTTTATTGTTTGACTTTGGAATTAGCAAATTTTCATCAGTATCTGTAACCTTACTACCATCCGGATATTTTGAGTAAGTATTGGATTCCCACTCAAACGTCACTTTTCCTCCGGTCGCATATTCTATACAGGTTAACATCCCTAATCTGCTTTGTGTGGGATCCACACTCCGGTCTTCATCATCAGGAGCGACAAAAGAATTACCTGTATTGAAGAAACCCCAGTGATCACAACTTGAGTTTTTTGAATACAAATATGAGGTATTGTACACAAAATTGTAAAGGGGAATAGCTGTTTCCATCTCATTTTCCGAATATTCGTCAATTCCATCCAGTCTCAAACGATAATGACTTCTGTAAAACAGGCTATCATCACTAACCGGTTTAAAGTAAGATTGCCGAAATCCGTATTTCTTTAATATCCTATTATTTCTATTAGATACGATAATAAAATCCAAAGCACTTCGGTCATTCAAAATATCTTTCCTGACTTCTGGATGGCTGACTATTTCCACTTTAATATCTTTAGTATAAATGTAGTCCAGCCTTAATGGTATATGAGTCGTTGTAGAATAGGAAGTATATGTTCCTCCTCTGAGGTTCTGTGGTATAGTATTTGACAATGACTCGCGGAATATGGACTCGCTCAGGAAGGAAATATGTTCCATTCCCTTTACCATAGGCATAGTTTGGTATACAAATTTCACCGTATCTTGTGTAGGGGTGATAATGGCACTTAGATACCACGAAGAAACATACCTTACAGTATCTTTGGATGGAGAACCCGGAGGATTGAAATGATAGGAATTATACGTATGCAGAGAATACTCCAAAGCATCGAAGATATATTGATTATTATCCTGATCTTTCATCTTAAAATAGTAGGGAAATCGCATATCTACAACTTTTACCGGGCTGTTTGTCTGAACAACAACACTATTTATATCAGGCATCATGAATGTACCGCTGAAACCACAAAAATTGAAATTATAGATATCCTGCGCTGTATCCAGGTATCCATTAAAACCAGATGTCAACCCAATCCTTGCCTGTATAGAAAGGTTATTTTTTTGAAAATCAGTGTCGTACTGATAGGGATTATAATCCATACCTTTGGTCTTCAAATGTTCCAAAAGCACCTTATCATTCGAATTTAACTTGAAATAACCTCTGCGTTTACCTAATCCGTCCCCGAATGCATCACTTCCAGCTGTCAGTTCGTCGGGAAATCCCTTGAGCGTTCTCGATATTACACCTCCCGCATTCAATGCCCATCCCAAGCCGGCACGGGAAGCTTCTTCCGCAACCTTGATTCCTCCACCAT
Organism: Bacteroidales bacterium; assembly: GCA_031553775.1. Lineage (GTDB taxonomy): Bacteria > Bacteroidota > Bacteroidia > Bacteroidales > Azobacteroidaceae > JAISFI01. The sequence continues at coordinate 127,875 of JAVBLA010000047.1, read as the reverse complement.
GATAACTTACTGAAACAGGCAATTGTAACGAGGAGCCAATCGGGATAACATACAAAGGCAAATCAATAGACGGGATACCATGAAAATTGGAAACTGGGATATCTACATATTTTTGTAAAGCAGAAGCTTCCGGAGATGGAAATATGATCCTGGGATTTTGTTTAATAACATCATTCTGACCGGAAACAGGGATAAAAAAACAAAGAAACAGAAAAATATATCCTGTAAAGTTGGTGTATAGTTTATTTTTCATTGGAGATTGAGTCTATAATTAAATAATCTTTTCAATATTTTATCACTCAGCATAAAATTTTCATCAAACCATATATTGAGTAGATGTTGACAACCAGGATATATTGGTCCATAAAGATTTGTTTGGTCAGGATTCCTAACGTAATACCATTTTTCATAATGTTAATTTTTCGAAATTAGAATTACAGCACAAATAAAATAAAAAAAATGAAATAAACCAATTTAAAAAATAACTAAAAAATAACTTTTTTTATATAGAGAGGATTTATTAACAGTTTTGATCTTATTATTCTATTTTTGTCGCCGGAATTACAATGAAAAGAAAAATCCAGCCTGTAAAAATAATTAGCCCAAAGGATGTCTCAAAAGTCAGTCTTGATCGTCATTACTAGGAGGAACGACGAAGCGATCTCCTGACAATCGCAGGAGATTGCTTCGCTCGCAATGACGATCAATAACAATTTTGTTTTACGGCTCACCTGCAGTTCTATATACAACATCCATTTCTGCAATCCCGGGAGCATCCCCGTGAACAGTCTCCACAGATTTAAATCTCAGGTAGCGTCCGGTAGATCCGGGAGGCATTTGTATGGATTTTGTTACCGGATTGTTCCGGATATTGGAAAATTCTCCCTGTATGGGAGCAGTCCAGTGTCGGTTGTCGGAAGACAGGCTTAGTTCATATTTCAGGATAATTCCGTGTGCATAGCGGAACTGATCGGGTGTATAGTCAATTTTTTCAATAGTTACTTCCTGTCCCAGATCGATAACGACCGGCTCTTGCCGGTTGGAGGCCCGCCAGGTACGGTCGGAACGTTCATCAAAAAAGATATCGGTAGCCAGGGTATCACCGATGACTTTCCACTCTTTTTTAGAATAAGGGTATATTTTTTCAGAAACTTCGGATATTCTGCCACGACCACCTTCTGCTATAGCTTTGATTGTTTGCCTTCCATCGGCCATAAAGGGAGTTTTATACAGATTTTTTTCAGATGGAAATGGGGTTTCTCCATTTAAGGTATAATAAATCTTTGAATGTGGATCCGGAGAAATGAGAGTTACCCTTCCATTCCTGTCCCGGCGGACCAGGGGAGGTTCCGTAATAACCGGGGCATGAAAAACCGACAAACGGTTGATCAGCGGATTTTCCAATGCATCCTTAAAATCGATACGGATTTTGGAGGTTTTAGTCTCGGGATAACGCAAAATACGTTTATAACCGATGGTAGTATGCCGGTCTAATTCTTTCCATTTTCCACCGGACAGGTATGACACGGTAAACGATTTGACCCGCTGTCCCCCAGGAATATATTCACCGAGAAGGATCCGGTTGAAACAGATCTCTTTGCCGAAGTTGATTTCCACAAACCCTTTGGGAGTTTTCAAGTCCCAATATGAATCTTCATTTCCATCCATACAACGGGAAAATCCTTCGGATTGGGAAGACGTAAAACGGCAGTTTCCGGGAAGCAGATCGTTCGCCAGTTCAAGATCCAGTTGTTTTTTCCAGGCAAGCAGACATGCCGAATCGGCCGGATGGATCAATCCCTGTTTATCAGGAGGAATGTTTAGTAATAACAGGCTATTCCGTCCTACGCTTTCATAGTAAATATCCAACAATTTCGGCAGGGACTTTAGTTGATGGTCTTCCGAGGCATGATAATACCATCCGGGGCGGACAGAGACATCCGTTTCAGAAGGCAACCAGACAGTTCCGTCGGCAAAACCGGTATTTAACTGCAGTTTGTACGGAATTTCTGCCGAAGGTTTTTGCGGAGGAGACATCATACTCCAATGGGTTGTGCCGGCATAGCCTTCTTCGTTCCCCACCCAGCGGACATCGGCTAAATCACCTCCATGTACAATACAATCCGGTTGCAGTTCGCGTACCATCCGGACATTCTCTGCCCATCCGTAATAATCGGCGGGTATCTTTCGCATATGCAGGGAATCTGTGCCATAATATCCCCGGCCACCGTTGGCTCCATCAAACCAGATCTCAAAAAGATCTCCATAGTTGGTCAGCAGTTCCCTTAACTGGTTTCTGAAATAGGTGATATATTCCGGTTTTCCGTAATCGGGATGATTACAGTCCCAAGGGGACAAATAAAGTCCCATTTCCATGCCGTATTCCTTGCAGGCTTCGGAAAACTCCCGCACCAGATCGCCCTTACCCGACTTCCATGGTGCGTTTTTCACACTGTGTTCCGTATATTTTGAGGGCCACAGGCAAAATCCGTCGTGATGCTTGGCTGTAAGGATAATCCCTTTGATACCGGCTTCCTTGCAGGTGCGCACCCATTGCCTGCAATCCAACCGGTCAGGATTGAACAATGCCGGAGATTCGTTGCCGAAACCCCATTCCATATCCGTATAGGTATTGATACTGAAATGGATAAAGGCAATCGTTTCCATTTTTTGCCATTTCAGCTGACGGGCTGAAGGACTGGGTAAGGCTCCGTTAGCCGGAGTTTGAAAAGAAACCAAATATGAGACCAAACAGAGACAGAACAGCATACGTTTCATCTATGGACCGGATATAAAGTAAAACCAAACACTTTCTTATCTGCCTTCACCCGGTAAACAGGAAGTACTCCCGGTCCACAGGTGGCTGTACCGACTCCCGATTGTTCGGAGTCGACATGCACCGTAATTATTCCTTTATCCTCCAGTTCATTGATATGAGTAGCATCATCTATGTTATTATCCTGATAGGGCAATGCACTGAACTGGAAAGGTTGGCGGGATGTAATCTGCCATCCGGTTCCCGATTCGTCCGTCATCCTGCACCAACGGGTATCCGTCCGGTTTCCACAGGATTGCGGATTAATATACATGGTAAACATTTCCTGCGGCGACGTATGGAAAAGCCCGATATACCCGGCCTGCTTCCGGTCGGCATACGATTCTCCGGGGCCACGGCCATAGTATTCCACCTGTCCGAAAGTTTCCGGCATGCCCCATACAATTCCGGCCCGCGCCATGCTATGTACCCTGGATGTATCCGGTTGCAGGCTGCATTGCACTTCCAGTACGCCATTTTCCTGTAAAATGTATTTTATTTCTCCATTAAACAAGGGATTTTCTTTGGCATTTACCAAACGGACAAGAGCGATTATATCCACCCGGTTCTTTCCGGAAAGTATTTTCACAGAAGCAGCCTGTTGGGTAAGCTCATGCAATCCTTCGGTCTGCCAGATCTTACCATTGTTTTTGTCCCGGTTATCATTATCCGTCAACGGACGGTACACACTCAATTCCAAAGGTTCAACCAACATTTCCTTTCCCTGATATCGATAGGAAGTAAGCGCCCCCGTTTCCGGAGAAACCGATACAGATACAGATGTATTGGCCACCGTATAACCTTCTATTTTGTAAGCATCTTTTTTCTGTGGAGGATATTCCGGACGGTAATTTCCGGCGATTTTGAACTGGTCGTCAGCAACGATCCAGTTTGTATCTGTAAATCCGTCACGCTCCAAACGGCGCCATTCCAGGTTCAGGAATATTTCTCCGGATGCTTTGCGGATCTCTGAGGGGAGTTTTCCCAAACTCAAGCTGAGCTTTTGCTGAGGTGCACAATCTATAATTTTCTTCCCGGAAAAGAGTTTTTCTCCCGATTCATCAGACACATACCAGGATAATTCAAAGTGGTTTAATGGCGTAAAATCATACCAGTTTTTCACTTCAATTTCGAGATTTTCAGGCTTTACCAAAGTACATTTGATGTATTGATATAGCTTTTTGACTTCTGACAGGTGCGGATATGGAATCCGGTCGGCATTCACCAAGCCATTTCCGCAAAAATTTCCAAAGCTGGGAATATCTTTCGGACCAAAATCCCCACCATATTTCCAGAACCATTTTCCCTGCGAATCGATCGCTTTGAAACTCTGGTCCACCCAATCCCAGATACAACCACCCTGCGCCTGCGGATTATTTTCAAACACATCCACATATTCTTTCAGGGCGCCACAACTATTTCCCATAGCATGAAGATATTCGCAAAGGATAAAAGGGCGTTCCGGAGCCGGTTTCTGATTGATATATGCATTGATCTCGTCGACACTCCTGTACATCCTGCAATAAATATCGGTAAACGGCTGAAGTTCTGCCCGCTCGTATTGTACCGGACGATCCGGATCCGTCGATTTCAGCCATTCATACACTTTTTCAAAATTGACACCCATTCCCGCTTCATTTCCCATCGACCAGATTACAATGGAAGGATGATTTTTCGAACGATGATACATCCGTTTATTCCTTTCCATGTGCTGATAGAGCCAGGTGGTATCTTTTGCCAAAGAATTCGGACCGTAACCCATTCCATGCGATTCCAGATTTGCTTCGTCAATTACATACAAACCGTATTGGTTACACAATTCATACCAGCGCTTGTCATTCGGATAATGGGAACTGCGGACGGTATTGATATTATGCAGTTTCATCAGGCGGATATCTTCCAGCATAAAGGCTTCAGAAACCGTTCGCCCCTGCTGTGTAAATTCGTGGCGATTCACTCCTTTCACTAATACCGGCTGTCCATTGATACAAAAACGACCGTTTTTTATTTCCGATGTACGGAAGCCCACCTGACATCCGGTTGTTTCCAATACCTTTCCTTTTTCATCGATCAGATCCAGCACCAAATGGTACAAATCAGGGAACTCCGCACTCCAGGCTTTCACTGCCGGGATTTGCCGGGTATCGAAAATAAGTAATTCTCCTGTTTTCTTTTGTACTCCGGATAATACCACCTGTTGATCCGGATTAAGCAATTGATATTTCACAGAAAGATTTTTTCCTTCATCACCCAATTGCACTTTCAATCCGAACATACCTGTTGTATAAGTTTCCTTATCTAACAGCGATTTCACTTCATAATCGGCAATATACTCCTGTGGAGTACTATAGAGGTAAACATCCCTTTCTATCCCGCTCATGCGCCAGTAATCCTGGCATTCCACGTAAGAAGCGGCGCTCCATCGGTACACTTCTACTGCCAAAGTATTTTCACCGGGTATGACTTTCGAGGTAATGTCCCATTCTGCAGGTGTCTTGGAATCCTGGTTATAGCCCAATAATTCTCCGTTCAGCCAGATATAATAGAAAGAAATGGCGCCTTCCATACAAAGAACAATACGTCGTCCTTCCCATCCGGCAGGAATGGTAAACGATTTCCGGTACGAGCCCACTTCGTTATAGTTGGCAGGAACAAATGGAGGATTGGGTTTTTCAAATCCGAACAAAGGAGAAACAAATTCGTATGTTTCATTCACATAGACCGGCGTCCCGAATCCCTGAGGCTCCCAGTTTCCGGGGACCTGTATATCTGACCAGTGACCTACATAAAAAGATGGCCGGTAAAAATCCACAGGCCGTTTTTCCGGGTTTTGTACCCAGTTGAATTTCCATTTTCCATTCAGGGAAAAGTAATATTCCGATTGTTTGTAATCTCCCTTCTCTACCTGTGAAACACTCTCATACGGAAGCACATAGGCATGTGGAGCTATTTTGTTCAAACCCATGGCATAGGGGCTTTGCCATTCGGGAAGCGACTGTGCACCGGTTAACTGCTGAGATTGCCCTGAGGCAGACAAAGAAAAAAACAGTATACTAAGAATTACTGTGATACGGCCGATTATTTTCATGCTTATGTTTTAAAAGATCATACATTCGTCTACAGCCATCCGGCTGGATTGTCCGTCTCTGATATGTCCGGCAGGACAAGTTCCCGGGTTTTTCAGGAAACATTTGACAAAACGGGCCCGTTGAGGAGGAAAATCCGTAATGGAGATGGTTTCCTTGTTGAATGAGTTGGCAAACCGGACTGATTCCGGAATATTTTTTTCGGTTACCTGCCTGAATGAGAGTCCGTCATCAGAAACAGAAAGAATAACATACTCCGGAAGATGGGTAGCCATCCCTGCGTTCACAAGACTTCCAATCATCACTTGGGAGAAAGTTGCCGTTTCTCCAAGGTCTATCACAAATTCCAGATCCTCATTATAGGGAGCCAGGTATTCGCCATCCGTATATCGTTCGCTACCCTGGATCCCATTGGTCAACAATCCGGATTCAGGCATCTGGCAAATTACCCGTTTACCGGTAGCTTTATTGAATTGCGGTTTCAATTGCAAAAGGTTTCCTTTCACTTTGGAACCCTTAAAGGTAATTGCTTGCAGGATATCTCCTTCTTTCAACCGGATCCGGGTTTTATATATAGGAGATTGAAGATTCGGATAAGTTCCGTCGAGTGTGTAACGAATTTCCACATCAGGCCGGATACAAGACAATTGCGCCCATAGAGAACCATTCTCCGGAGTAATCTTATGGAACAAGTTGAACATCGACCGGGATTGGTTGATTTTTTTAACATCGTAAATCTCCGTCAGATGATCCAGCCGGTCCAGAAAATTCTGCCAGTTTTTCGGATGTTTAGACCAGGCCACCTCTGCAAATGCTGCCAGTCGCGGAAAAATCATATATTGCACTGACTGGGGAGAATCCATAAACTCCGTCCACATGCAGGCCTGCATACCCAGGACAAGATCGTTATGACCGGATTCCAGCTTACTGATAGAGAGATCGTATTCATAGACATCCTTCAGGGTATTGTTTCCGAAATAAGTGTACGGTTCGAACCATTGAGGGCCCTGGTAACGGATCAGGTAGAAATATTTAGCCGGGCACAATATCACCGGATGTCCTTTTTCTACTGCTTTCAGGGCTGCTTCGCCGTTGCCTCTCCATCCGAAAATCGTAGATCCTTCCGGGATTTCGGTATCTACCAGTTCATCCCAACCCATCAGTTTTTTCCTTTTCTCTTTCAGGAAAAGATTGATCCTCCGTATAAAATAACTTTGCAGTTCTTCTTCATTCGGGATATTATTCTCTTTCATCCGTTGCTGGCAAAGTGGACATTTTTTCCAATGGGTTTTAGTAGCCTCGTCTCCGCCTATATGGATATATTCGGAAGGGAATAAGTCGCACACTTCACTCAGTACATCTTCCAGGAAATGAAATACGCTTTCTTTTCCGGCACAATAGATATATTCCGAGTTTCGTCCTCCTAATCCGGGAAGTACGGTCAGCTCATGATCGACTACCGGACAAGTCAGTTCCGGATAAGCAGCCAATGAGGCATTGGTATGCGCCGGCATCTCAATTTCAGGAATCACTTCAATTTGCCGCTGACGGGCATAAGCTACAATTTCCCGGACATCTTCCTGTGTATAGAATCCTCCTTCGGTAGCAGGTTCCCCCCTGGAAGGGTTAGCCCGCATGGGAAATATACCTTCCCGTTTCACCCGGAAAGCGCCTACTGATGTCAGCAACGGATATTTCTTGATCTCTAATCTCCAACCGTTATCATCCGTTAAATGCCAGTGAAATTTATTGATTTTATGTATGGCCAGATAGTCCAGCAATTTCAGGATTTCTTCTTTTGGCAGGAAATACCGGGACACATCCAGCATAAAACCGCGATAAGCGAAACGAGGCTCATCTTTGATCGTTAACGCAGGAACTTCCCAGGATTTCTTATATCCGTTCGATTCGGAATATATTTCAGGAGGAAGTAATTGTAACAAAGTCTGGGTTGCATAAAAATACCCGGCTTTACCGGAAGCTTCCACTTCAATATGTTTCTTATCGACCCGGAGAATATAGGCTTCATCTGCCAATTGACGGTTTTCCGTATAGATTACCGTATTCCCCGACGGTTTTCCCGTAGTTATTTCCAGGTGCAGGCTGGCAGCACGACTAAAAGCGCCCGTCAGCACTTCTGCTGCTTGCCGCTGTTCCTGTTGTGTTGTTATGATCCGAGTCCGGGAAGTAAATACAAATTTTCCTTCTCCCATTTTCACCTGGTCAGGCAAAGGAACCACAGACGTACCGGCAACAGATGCTGCCGAAAAGACAGGCAGCAAGCCAAGGAATAAAAATCCTGTAATTATCAGACTAATTCGTTTCATTTCTAATCGGATCATCATATTGTACCTGTAAATCGTAGAGCGCTTTTTTCAAACGGACTATTTCCTGCGCATAATCAGTATTCCGGATCAGGTTTAGCATTTCGTGGGGATCTTTTTCCAGGTCGTACAATTCCCAGGTATCTATATCATTGTAAAAATGTATCAGTTTGTATCTTTCCGTGCGGATACCATAATGCCGTTTTACACTATGTTCGGCCGGGTATTCCTGATAGTGGTAATAGATACTCTTCCTCCAATCCGGCGGATTTTTCCCCTTTAGCAGAGGTAACAGCGAAACTCCCTGTATATCGGACGGGATGGGAGCTCCTGCAATTTCCAGGAAGGTAGGTGCATAATATATATTTTGTACCATCTGGGGTATTTCCCCTCTTTTTTTCAGGGAAGCAGGCAGACGCATGATCAAAGGTGTCCGCAAAGACTCCTCATACATAAACCTTTTATCGAACCAGCCATGCTCACCCATATAGAATCCCTGATCGGAAGTATAGACAATCAGCGTATTTTCCAACAAATTTTCTTTTTCCAGATAATCCAGTAACCGGCCGATATTATCATCCACGGCTTTCACTGCTTTCAGGTAATCTTTTACATAACGCCGGTATTTCCATTCGGCCAGTGCTTTTCCCTGTAGTTTTTTATCTTTAACTTCCTTGATGACAGGTGCATAAAAACGGTCAAAGGCTTCTTTTTCTTCCGGTTTCATTCGCCCGTATGCTCCGGTTGTATCCGCCAGATTATACCAGGATAACAAGCGACTGGTTTCCGTTCCTGTATAGACTTTGAGGTCGTACAGTAAATCCATGTCATGTTCGCTGGCAATCCGCATTTCGGCGGTAGCAGCAGCATCCCTTCCTGCGTAATCATCATAAAAATTATCCGGTAAAGGAATCTCCAGGTCTTCTGCATAAGGTAAATCTTCAATTTTTGCCATCCAGTTCCTATGAGGAGCTTTATGATGGATAAACAGGGAAAATGGTTTTTTTTGATCCCGGTGTTTCAGCCAGTCGATACTTTTATCTGTGATCAGGTCGGTTACATAACCTTCATTTCTGAAGGTTCCGGATGCCGTGATAAAGTCGGGATGGTAATAATCGCCCTGTCCGGGAAGAATTTCCCAGTAATCGAATCCGGTGGGCTGACTTTCCAAATGCCATTTTCCGATCAAAGCCGTCTGGTAACCAGCCTTTTGCAATAATTTAGGCATGGTTTGTTGATTCCCGTCAAAATAATCTTCATTGTTGATTTTTCCGTTTTTGTGACTGTGCTTGCCTGTGAGCATACAGGCCCGGCTGGGACCTGAAATAGAGTTTGCGACAAAGCTATTGGTAAAACGGACACCTTCTGCTGCCAACCGGTCGATAGACGGTGTGGCAGCAATCCGGTTATCATAACAACTGATCATTTGTTGCGTATGATCATCCGTCATGATATAGATGATATTCAGGGGCTTTTCTTCCGGTTGGTTCCCGGAAGAAGAGCACTGAATTTGCAATAATGCACAAGTACAAACTGGTATAATCTGTAGATATTTCATCAGGATAGTAATAAAAAATGTCAATAACCGGGATTCTGATCTGCAATTGTCAGAGCCGTATTGTTATTCATTTCTTCAACCGGAATAGGTTGGCGCAAGTTTTTAGAAACACTTTCCAAAGGTAACAACCTGTCGAAAAAGTTGGCGCCCGGATTAGAAGGAGCATGCGCCTTAGTCATCGTATGATTATTATTTCTTTCCATGATATATTTCTGGAAGAAATCCGCGCCTCTCCTACGCACATCCATATAAGTAAAACCCTCGCCGAACAATTCGAATTGCCGTTCTTTAAAGATTTTCACCCGGGCCTCACTCTGGGTGAGGGTTGTAGGCCAGTTTTGCGGATCGGCAGCTACCGGAGTCGCCGAATTACGGGCACGTGTCAACACAGGATTCACATAATTATCGATGGCATAAGCCGTATTTCCCAATTCATTCTCCACATCGGCCATGATCAGTAATAAATCGGCGTAACGGTAAACAAATACATTTTTATTACTACGCTGGGTCGTGGCATTTTTATCAAATGTCTTCGCCAAATATGGCCATCCCTGGTGGTCTCCCCCGGAACGAAGGAAGCGGTTTTTAGACTGATCCGTCATCTTCATGGTATCCGGGTTTATCGGATTATTAGCAGGATCGTTATAGTCGATAATACATTTCAGGGTATCCACAGCATTCCTTCCGCTACCTTTCACAATGTAGTAGGGATAAGCTGCCTGGGCAGTACCTGCATTATTGGTCCACAGGGCAATTATACTTGCATCCACTCGCGGATCATTAGGATAGGTACCTCTGAATTCATCATAAAACGCCTTGGCGATCCGGTACCTTCCCCAGGAAATACCGGAGGTACTGTTTTGTGGAGAGAAAATCCAGCTATTCCTGTTACCCTGATCGTCTTTCACTGAAGAAATCGACATATTCAGGCGAAAAATCGACTCTTTGGATTCTCTGGTATCCGCATTAAAAATCGTTGAAAATTTCGTTTCCAGTTCATATTTGCCAATCACTTTCAATCCCTGCTCTTTTGCTTTGAGCCAATAGGGAGAAGAAGGAGTATTATCTTCACTGGCCAGCATCCAATACAATTTGGCTAAGTAAGCATAGGCAGTGTATACAGATGGCGTTCCACTATCCCGTTTGGAGGGATCGTCGGATATTTCCTGATAACTGAGATCGTCGATCACATCCAGCCAATCCCTTTCCACCTGTTCCAGTACCTGACGCTTCGGCGTTTTCTTCATATTGACATTATCGGTGGCCGGAGGATCCAGTCTCAGAGGCACATCTCCGAAAGTAAATGCCAGATTATAATAGCAGAGTCCCCGGAGAAACTTCACCTGTCCCCGGAAATTCCGGTGTGCAGTTTCGGAAAGTGAAGTACTCGCATCTAAAGATGACAAAAAGATATTGCAATTGGCAATGGCTTTATACAGTCCGCTCCAGTACATCTTAGTCAGCTGATTATTTGTCAGGATATTCATAGACGCAAATTCATCCTGGATAGACTTATTGGTTTGCGCCCAGAACAATCCGGATGCTCCTTCCTGCACTTCAGTACCCGCCTGCCCGTATACATCCCACGAAGTGAGATAACCATAGCAGCCGTTCAAAGCCAATGTAGCATCACTTTCATTTTCAAAAAGATTATTTCCGGAAATCATATACTTCGGATGCTCCTCCAAAAGATCGTTACAGGAAATACACAAACACAGGAGTAAAAAGAACGGAATAATATTATACTTTTTCATACGTGATGTCTTTTATTAAAATGAAAGATTGATTCCCAGCATAAATTCCCTCGGATTAGGGAAACTATTCATATCGACACCCATCCGGAGTCCGTCGTTGGGGAATGAGTTGACTTCCGGGTCGAAGCCGGAATAATCGGTTATCACAAAGAGATTCTTGCCGGTTACAAAAACCTGGGCTTTCGTCAGGCGAAGAGATTTGATCCATTGTGCCGGGAGTGCATAAGCAATAGTCAGGTCGCTCAGGCGGAGGAAACTGGCATCTTCTACAAAATAATCCATGGAAAGGCGTGGTAAGGTACTTTGGGGCGAACTATACGTATTGCTTGTCCCCTCTCCTCTCCAGGCATTCCTGTAGGCATCTGTCCTGATATTATTAGTACCCCTGGCAGGTGTCTGGTCATAAAATTTATTCGAATTATAGACATCCCTTCCATATACTCCGTTAAACGAAGCACTCAGGGTAAGTCTCTTATAATTGAAAGCAGTTTGGAAACCATAGGTAAAATCAGGATTCGGGTCTCCGATAAAAGTCATATCCTTTTCAGAAATAATATTGTCCCCGTCCAGGTCCACCAATTTAACATTTCCTACCTGTTTATTTCCTTTTTCGTAAGTTATATGAGCCACTTCCTCATCCGATTGGATAATTCCGTCGGTTTTATATCCCCAGAACATGCCCGGAGCATGGCCCACGGCATAAATATTCACTGCATTCCAGTAATCGCCGATAGAGCGTCCCAGATAAGCCGTCAACTGATGGTTGCCGAAAGTTCCCGGTTGTAACCCGAGATTCACTATTTCCGAGCGATTCAGGCCAATATTTCCGGAAACCGTCCAGCCGAAATCTTTTTTATCGAAAATAACTCCGGTCAGCGATACTTCGATCCCTTTATTTTCAATATCACCCTGGTTCACACTCATAGAAGTAAAACCGGCAGAAAGTCCCAATGGAAGATCGATGAGCAAGTCCCTTGTTTTTTTCAGGTATACATCCACACTTCCCGACAGGCGTTGTTTCAGGATTCCAAAATCCAATCCGAGGTTATAAGCTTCGGTTGTTTCCCATTTCAAACCCTCATTGGGTATTTTATTCACGCCCAGAGCCAGTTCCTTATTACCGTTCACATCGGAATAATCGAGCAAACGGGAATATCCTGCAAGGGTAGAATACGGATCGATTCCCTGGTTCCCGGTAATCCCCCAACCCATGCGAAGTTTCAGCTGGCTCAACCAGTCGGCAGATTTCATGAATTGTTCTTCTTCCAGTCTCCAGGCTGCGGAAAGAGAAGGGAAATAGCCCCATTTATTCTTTCCTGAAAATTTACTGGATCCATCAGCCCGGAAGCTGGCCGTTAGCAGGTAACGTCCATCATAGGCGGAGAAGTTTACACGTCCTAAATAAGAACCCAGCTGATAATCTCTCTGGATCGGTTCGGAAATCGCCACATCGGCCGCATATGCCATTCCTTTGGTACGAAGGGCATGGTAATAAAAATCTTTTCCGGTAACTAAGGAATTCAGAAAGTTATAATCTTCGTAGCTGACACCTACCACTCCGTTCATGCGGACGAAAGAAGCCAGTTTCGTATCAAAATTCAACAGGTTATCCACACTGTAGTTATTGGCTTTTATCTTTGAACTACTCAGCACACCATTATCGTTCATCCCCCTGAAAAGTTGTAATCCGAACCAACGGTCGCGGTCTTCATAGCGAATGTTACCTCCCGATCTCAATTCATAGGAGAAAACAGGAGATATTTTCCAGTTGAGCGACAAAGAGCCCCTGAATGTGTTACTGATAGCGATATCGTCGTAATCGTTAATCCAGCTCAGGGCAGTCGACCGGTCTTCCGGTTGTGTATTGGCATCGATCACTTTCTGGTGAGGAGCTGCATTGATGGCGCTGATCAGGATGGAACCGGAAGGTCCTCCTTTGGTATCACCACCGCTCATCATATCATTTTGCTTCATGGAACCGTTCAGGTTCAGAAACAAACGAAGATTATCGTTGAGTTGGGAATTGAGGTTCAAACGTAAATCACCCTGACTCAAACCGGTATTTTTCACCAAACCTTCGATATTTTTATATCCGCCGGAAAAGTAATAGGTCATTTTTTCTCCGCCACCGTTTACCGACACATTATAATTCTGAGAAAATGCCTGGCGAAAAGTTTCGTCCAACCAGTTCACTTCCTGCAATACCGAATAACTTTCCGGGTTAGCCGGATCATAGCTACCTCCAGAAGAAATGTAGCGGATTTCGTCTCCTTCAAAAAAATACTGTTGGTTTCCGCCTTGTTCATTGCGGTAGTTGGCATAATCGACCAAACCCAGCATATCCGGCAGACGGGTGGCATTGGCAATAGACAGGTTGATATTTGCATTGATGGTGGTCTTTCCCTGTTTTCCTTTCTTGGTTGTAATCAGGATCACCCCATTGGCTCCACGGGCGCCATAAATAGCCGCAGCAGAAGCATCTTTGAGCACTTCTATACTTTCGATATCCTGTGGATTGAGGCTGGTCAACGGGTTCTGGGCCATCTGGAAGTCACCGATACTATTCCCTGCCACTTCCGCAGTAGAAGCCATCGGGATATTATCGATCACATATAAAGGCTGGTTATCGCTCCGAAGCGAATTGGCCCCCCTGATCTGGACCGACACGGCACCTCCGGGGGTCGATCCGCTGTTTGTTACAGCCAATCCGGCAATTTTTCCCTGCAAAAGGTTATCGACCGAGGTAAATAATTGTGATTCCTCATCGGTAGGCCGTAACTGGGCTACTGCGCCGGTAAGATCCCTCTTACGTGTCTGTCCGTATCCTACCACTACCACTTCATCCAGAAGTTTGGAATCTTCTTCAAGTACTACGTTGATTATGTTTCGTGTGCCGGGTGTAATTTCCTGTTTTGAAAACCCGGTATAAGAAAATACCAGGACCTGATTTCCGGCCGGAAGTTGCAAACTATAATTTCCGTCTACATCGGATATAGTACCGGTGCTTGTTCCCTTGAGGAGAATACTCACTCCGGAAAGCGGTTCCCGGCCGGCATCCGTCACCACTCCGGTAACAGTTCTGTTCTGTGCCGACACATTCAGCCACATAAACGACATCAGGAGCAAACATCCCAAGCATCTGCCTATTGATTTGTTTTTCATTGATGTTCAGATTAAAAATTTTTAATTAACAATTTCTCTTGATAATATTCATCATTCTGTTGCAGGGAAAGGATATAGGCTCCTTCGGGAATCCCTGCCAGACTGATCTGTTTCTCTGAATCCTGCATATCGAACCGGTACACTAACTTGCCAAGTATAGAGTGTATGGCTCCTTCGGCTGCAACGGGCGATTTCAGTTCCACCGTAACATATTCCCGGGCAGGATTAGGATAAATTTTGCACATTTTTTCCTGCTGCGGAAAATTCCAGGAGGTATTTCCCCCGTTAACAACCGTAATAACAGAATCCACATTCGAAGCAATTACACTGTTCATCGTACGGATCAGACTCTTGGGATCGGAAACTTTCACATCATTTCCCATATCGAAATACATCGTTCCCAACAGGTCTTTTTCTAAAATAAACTGTTGTTTTTTCCGGATGGTATTCACACCGTTAAACACATACCATGATCCATTGTGTGTGACACCATCTACATCCGGAGCCAGATCCGGATTTGCTTCCACAATATTCTTATACCCCACTACGGCTTTCGCATCGTTTGTAGCCAATACGCCAATGGAAAGAAGTATTTTTTCCTTTGGAAAACCTTGAGCGATAAATTTATTGTAAGCACTTACATATTCGCTATATGCATAGATATAAGGAGACGGTCCATAAATCTGGAAAGTAAAATAATCGACCATATCTATGTATTTCTTAGCCAGGCTATAGCTTACAGCATGCAAAGAACATGTAAATATTTTATCCGAAGGGATGACTGCCCGCAATTTCTCCACCATGTTTCCGTACGAATTGAATTCGGCAGCAGTGTATGCCCATTCAAAATCGACATCGACTCCGTCGGAATAGGGAAGGATCCGTTGTACTTCCGAAACAAATGTATTCAATTTTCCGGCATCCGCAATCATATTCTTCCATTTTTCTCCTTCTGCACTGATCAGACCGAAACGAATCTTATACCCATCGTAACCTTCGTATTGTTTGCGCATATAGGCAATAATCTCTTTCCAACTCTGGGAGTCTTTTCCCGGATTACTCGGATCGTCGGCTTTCCAGTAAGAACAAAGCATGATATCATCATAAGAACCGGAAGGCAACTTATATTCTCCATTGGCATCGTTTGCCACGGACGATACACTCCGGTTGGTTCTCCAGATCATGATCTTATCCATTTTTCCATTGAAATTCTCGCCGATAAGCGTAGAAGCATCGGTAAACAGAGGAAGATTATCCAGTGTACCGGAAGCAGGGGCAACATCGGCATATACTTCCGCTCCTGTATTGTACTGGAAGAGTACCTTCCGGTTGAAACGGCTGGCAGTAGGTACGAATTTCACAGCTACATGCATCCATTCTTTTTCCCGGAGTTGGTTATTGGAAACAAACTCATATCCGTTAACATTAACAGAGAGTGACTTGCTTTCAGCACTTCCCAGGGTGACAGTAATCTGCTGTCCGTCCGATTTGTATTTTTTAAGCAAAGCAGCACCTTCCTGCCATTGTTCAATGTAAATCCATCCTTCAAAAGTAGCGCTATTAATTGCAGTGACGGGATTTTCCAGGAAAGTTTCCCCTCCCACATCCATTTTAGCTCCCTGGCCTTTGAAAGAAAGGACTCCGTTTCTTCCGTTATACGATGGCAGGTGATCTACATTGGTCAATGTACCCTGGTTATCGGGAAACTCCATAAATACTTTACCATCGCTCATCACTTTGGCTGAAAGCAGGATCAAATCGTTCGTCATCAGGTACATATCCCGGTTGATATTGGGACGGTCGATGAAACGGTTAAAACTGGTATAACCCGTTACGATCCGGTATTTGAACGAGGCATTATCGTTCACTTCCCTGCGGGATATCCGGTTCATGGTTCCATGATAGCGGAAAGTATAATCCACAATATGGTCGCACTGAGCCTGGTCGAATTTCCAGTAAGCCAGTAAATAGGCATACGAAGGGTGATATTTGTTCAGGGTGTTATCGTAAAAGAATTCTCCCTGAGGAAGTACCTTTAGCCAGATCCTGCACTCATCCATCCGCCCTTTGAATCCTGAAAGCATTTTCAGCTTATCATCCGACGGTTGAACCGATGAAGGAAAAGGAGAACGAATAGTAACCCCTACCGCTTCATTATTAAAATAAGCGCTGACCGGAGTTGCAGAAGTAGCATCGTACACGATTGTCAGATGTGTCCAGGCATTTACCGGCAGGGTACCGGAAATTCCGGCTACCCCCGACAAACTGCTCCCGGGCATGGAAAACAGCAACTCTCCCGGATTATCACCCGATTTCAGGCTCCATCCTCCGGCAGAAGATACCTGTTCCAAAATTCCGGATCCGGAAACCCATTCTGCAGGATTGATCCAACACTGCAAAGTAAAAGATGCTGCATGATCCAGTTCAGGTATATGTGCAGTCTCTATCCAGCCGGAGCCTTCGTTCACTACTGCCAGGTTCTTGACCTGGGCAGACAAAGGCAGGGCTAGCAGGCAGACTGCTATAAATATCCACTTCCTCATGATAATTGAAAATTGATGATTAAAAATTGAAAACTGGTTTAGACCGGTTTTCGGTTGAAAATGGGCATTTTCGATACGCAATGAACATAGTCCTGGTGAATCTGGATTATGCTATTGCAAGAAAATGACTAATTTTTTGAATCTGATTAGAGAGCTACTTTGAATGTTTCATTTCCCATCCGCACGAGATAAAGTCCCTTAGACATAGGTATTTCCATTTTATCTGTACCTTTCAGGCTTTTCAATAAAGCACCGGAAACAGAGAATATTTCTACCGGAGAGCCGGCTTCGTTTTCAACAATAATATTTCCACCTTGAGCATATACCGGAGATTTTTCCAAAGAAAGTCCCGATATATTTGAATTCGGGCTGTCATTATCAGGCAATTGAACAATTTGTGGAGTTCCGGTTGGATTCAGTGTGATTTTAATATCCTGCATCAGGATGGCAATTTTATCCATTGTTCCGGCTACAAAACTCATTTTCAGGCGGGCAGGAATATTGGCTGCTCCAAGTGGTGCATTAGTGTCTACTTCATACTGCCACCAGCCCTGATCGTTCAGGTAAAAGGCTTCTGTTTCTGCGCTCAAACCACCCCCGGCAAAACCTTGCAGGATAATTTTAATCGGATCTACCAAACTGGCATCTTCCGATATGATCCGCATTTTAACAGTAAAACGATAGGTTCCGTATTCAATATTATTAGGAACATAGAAACATAAATTCCACCATCCCGGAATTGCATCAGATGCAGCCACGCCACGGGTTTCTTTTGAGTCTTTCCCTTTGATCATCAGGATATTTCCCAAATTTCCACCACTTACAACAGACAATGCACTTTTAACAACAGGAGTACTGGCAGGATAATAGGCGGCGGCCCCTCCCTGCATAATATATCCGGTTGTAGTAGATGCGGCGGCATAATTGGCAGCAGGATTAGCTCCGGCATAACCTTCTTCTATCAAATTAGGACAAGCACCTAAAGGCAATTTGCTGAATTTAAATTTATCGGGAGTTTTATCTGTCTGGGCAGACAAGGAGCAAAGAGCTGAAACAAGTAATACAACAATCGACAGTACATTTTTTTTCATGACTTAGAAATTTTGAGATTAATAAAATAAAAATGATGTACAAATGTATATCCCGTACCAGGGGGAAGATGTTTGATAATCGTTCGATTATGTCAGATTTTGTCCGGAAGTTGTTTTTTTGAACAAAATCGAACATTTTCCGGATGAAATTTGAAAGGATTTTATTCTTAGAAATTGAATTGCAATCCCTCCGGAAAACTGCTATTGGATAAGAATCGGCTCCAAAGTCAATAAGATATTTCAAAAGCAGATTTATTCATTTAAATTAATTTAACATGCTTAACGCATAGGTAAAACGATTAAGCATTATGTTTGTCACAAATTAATAAATTAAAAACCTATTACCATGAAAATGTACAGATTCCTGACAATCATTGTCAGTTTATTATGCCTGCCAACTATTTTTCTGTATTCTCAAGCGATGAAGCCGGAAAATGACATCAAGCCGTTACGTTCGGCAGCTCCGGAAGGTATCGGACCTATGTCCCTTAATTATCTCAGACAAAATCCGATAGCGGCTGTTTTTGTCTTCGATGGAGTATACCCGGATCTTTTTATTTCCGGAAACTCAGGATCTAAAAAAGAAGGATTGTATTTATTTAAATGGTTAAAAAACAATGAAGAAGAAACCCCTATTTTTGAATCTCCGATAAAAATAGACGGATCCTTTGGTCTGAATGGCACCATTTTTCAAGCTGAAGACAGAAAAATCCATGCCCTTTGGTTAGAAGGGAAAAAGATTCACCATACCATTTTTGATAAACAGAAATTAAAATTCATACTGAAAAATTCGTTTTCCATATCGGGAATACCGGGTAATCCAAGAAGCATTACCGCTTTTCATCAAAAAGGTGAAAGTTATGAAATTGTTTTGGAGGTCAACGGCTTAAGCATTCCTCCAAAATATAAAAATCAGAATCCATCAACCGAAGAATGGCGGCCTTATGATGCCGCCGGCGTTTCTACCCTGGGACTCAGATATACTTATCTGTATGCGGCTCACATACCCGATCTGAATACGGGAAAACCCGAAAATATCCGGCAGATATCCGAGAGCAATAAGGAAGTCTATTACGGTATGAGACAGATGACACCTGCGCTGTTAGACGGGAAACAATATCTGATCACCGGTTCCGGGCGCGGAATGTTCCCTTGTTATGAGGTTATGAACAGCCTACAGGGATGGTCGATCGGCAAACAACGGTTCATCGCCGGTGAAGACGGGAATATGCTTTATCATCCAAGTATCGGACCAGCTGTATGTGCCTATGGAAATTCGGGAGCAGGCTATTCCAACCTGATAGCATCCGGAGAAGGGGCCATTTATTTTTATCGTTTTACCGGAAAGTTTACAGGTACCGGAGCTCCTGTCTATAAAGATCCTGTACCTGTATTAGAAACAAACGCTGTACTGGACGCCGGTTCATTGCCTACTCCGGCTGTTTGCGATTGGGATGGCGATGGTCTGGAAGATCTGATCGTAGGTAATTCCGAAGGATTTATCTTGTTTTATAAAAATATAGGAACCCGGGAAAATCCCCGTTTCCTGCCGGAACAACGAATTCAAGCTGCGGGGAAAGACATTCATATCCAGGCAGGTTATGCAGGCAGCGTGCAAGGTGCCCAGGAATCCCGGTGGGGTTATGTCTCCCCAACGGTAGTAGACTGGAATGAAGACGGATTACCGGATCTCATCCTGGGAGATATCACCGGGTGTTATACGATCTATTTAAATAAAGGTACCAGAACCCAACCCCAACTGGAAGCTCCTCACCCGCTGTTCTGCGAAGGTCTGAATTTACATGGCATGTGGAGATGCCGTGCTGCGACAGCTAAATTCGGAGGACGATTGGCCTTAGCCACCATAGACGATGACGACCATTTCCATATCTATTGGAAAATAGATGATTATAATGTGGAAGATGGAGGAAAAATCCTGCTGAACGATGGGTCTGTCATCCTGACCAGTGCCGATCCTGCCGGCGGAACCGGACGCTGCAAGCTCGATTTCTTTGATTATGACCAGGACGGTAAATTGGATTTGATTATCGGGACCGGCAGACGATCTGCAATCCCCAACATGGAAACAGGCTATCCTCTACCGGTACTGGGAAAGAAAACTTTGGGAACTCCTCTGTTTATGAAGAATACCGGGACCGAAGATCAACCGGTATTTGCTCATCCGCAACCCTTTCATCACACTGCTGCGGGAATCGTGCAACCCGGAGGATCCCATGAAACCGGAGCTGCCGGAACCTGGCTGGGTGGTGGAAAATCGCCCAATATCATCGTTGCGAATGAAGAAGGACGACTGTTCCTGCTGCATGGAGATTATCTGAGACTCATGAGTATCAAAGAAGCATCCCGCTACAAGGACGTTAAAAATAATTTTCCGGAATAATATCCCACCTGTATGTGGATACCTAATAAAATGTTAAAAAATCAATTATATGTTATATAACATACAAAAAAAGTTGCACTTAATCGATTAAGCTTTTATATTTGCACAAAATTAGATAAAAAAGTCATTGTAACTTTAATCTGGAAGTAGAGAAACAACGACCATAAAAGCATAAAAAATCAGGCTTTGTTTACTATTCTTACTTCTTATCTTGCAGACTGATAACAGAATAATAATTCCGAATATGGCAAAAATATCGCTTAAAGACATTGCAGAAAAAGTAGGGGTTTCCACCGCTACCGTGTCTCTGGTATTGAACGGCAAAGAAAAAACCGGGCGTATCGGTAAAGAAATTGCAGAAAAGATCAGATTGGCGGCCAAAGAAATGAATTATGAGCCGAACAATCTGGCAAGAGGACTACGGATCGGCCGTTCCAATACTATTGCATTGATCGTTGCCGATATTTCCAATACATTTTTTGCTAATCTGGCCTTTCATATACAGGAATACGCAGAAAAATTCGGTTATACCGTCATCATAACAAATACAAATGAGTCGACCGAAAAAATGGGAAAAGTGATCGCTACATTAAAAAGCAGGCAGGTAGATGGATTTATCATTGTCCCAACGGAAGAAGGAGAAAAGTATATTGGCGAACTGCAAAAAGCAGGATCTCCCATAGTACTGTTAGACCGCTATTTTCCCGGAATCCCAATCTGTCACGTAGTGGTCAACAACTATCATGCGTCGTACGAAGGCACCAAACTGCTAATCGAATCAGGCTGTAAAAATATCGGCTTATTGATTTATAAGAACCAGTTGCCCCATATACAAGACAGGAAAAGAGGTTATACGGACGCCCTTTTAAAAGCAGGAATTTTTCAACCGGACATGATCAAAGAAATCCATTACGAAAGTATCCAGGAAGATATTATGCGGTCTATTGACGAATTGGCGCAGGGAGAGCATCCGGCCGACGGCATTTTCTTTGCAACAAATACCATCTCTATGTCTGGTATCAAAAGATTGTTACAACTGAATAAAAGAATTCCAGAAGATATCAGGGTAGTATGTTTTGACAAAAATGAGGCTTTCGAATTCTCAAAAATGCCGATTCCCTGTATCCAACAGCCGATTCCGGAAATGGGACGGATGGCCGTGGATATCCTGATAGAACAAATTAAAGAGAAAAAAGCAGCACCTGTACATATAGAATTATATGCTACATTGCTGAATGATATGTAATTTTTTTTCATTGAAAGTTAATCGATTAAGCATTTTTAAACGTTTTTATTTATCAATTTATTACCATGGTTGCAAAAATATTATCTATACAAAATTCATCATTCGTTCATCTTTGCCAACTGGTATTACCAGGTATTGCCAATTATCAAAAAATGTTCATTATCAGAAAACTATCGACTTTTTCCGATATGAAAAGAATCACAACTATCTGTCTTGTTTTTATTCTTTCAAGTTTTATTCTGAAAGCACAAAAAGGAGATGATATCCGGTTAAAATACAATCATCCAGGATTAATCGTCGACCTGGGAGTTGGACTTTGGGGATATCCCATGCCGGTAGATTATGATGGAGATGGTCTGACGGACATCCTGATGTCTTGTCCGGATACTCCTTTCAAGGGAATCTATTTTTTCAAAAATATCGGAACAAAAAGCGAGCCGCTGTTTGATGTTCCGAAACGCCTGTCGAACAAAGGCTCCCGGAATACCTGTGCATCTTATGTAAATAATAAGATGTATGTTTTGCAGCCGGGAACCGAATATACCGACTTCACCCGAAACCTTTTTGAAAAACCCAATAAAATCCATCCGGATATTATTCCGGGACATGATTTTGTAAAAGAACGCAGTAATATGTGGAGCTATACGGATTATGACGGAGATGGAGATCTGGATATCCTCGTGGGTATCGACGACTGGGGCGAATACGGATGGGATAACGCTTATGATAAAGACGGAAATTGGACGAACGGTCCCTTAAGAGGATTTATATATCTATTGGAAAATCAAAAGGGAAATTATATCAATAAGGGGAAAATACTGGCAGGCAACAAACCATTGGAAACATATGGTGCTCCGGGGTCCAATATGGCTGACTTTGATGGAGACGGCAAACCGGACTTCATTTGTGGCGAATTCCGGGATAAACTTACCTGGTTCAAAAATACAGGTTCCCGTAAAAACTCAAAATTTGCCGAAGGCCGTAGATTATTGGACGAATCCGGTAAAGAAATTTCTTTTCATGTGGAGATGATCATGCCGGTCGCCTTTGATTTTGATGGAGACGGGCACATCGATTTATTGGTAGGAGATGAAGACGGAAGAGTCGCTTTTGTTAAAAATACAGGAAAAGTCAAGAAAGGAATGCCGGTGTTCAAATCGCCGGTTTACCTGAAACAAAAAGCCGATAATCTGAAATTCGGCGCTTTATCTACTCCGTTTGGTGTTGATTGGGATGGCGACGGAAAAGAGGATATTATCTCCGGAAATTCAGCCGGGAATATTGCTTTCATTAAAAATTTAGATGGAGGCATTCCTCCCCAATGGGCCGCTCCTGTATTATTAAAAGCCAATGGAAAGGAAATCCGTATCATGGCTGGAGAAAACGGTTCGATACAAGGTCCGGCAGAAGCGAAATGGGGATACACCACATTAAGCGTGGCCGATTGGGATAACGACGGATTGAAAGATATCATCGTCAACTCCATTTTCGGAGAAATCATCTGGTATAAAAACACCGGAGACCCGGTCAACCTGGAGGGACCGTACAAAGTAAAAGTAGACTGGAATGGAAAAGCTCCTTTGAAACCGGCATGGAACTGGTGGAATCCTGGAAATACGGATTTAGTAACCCAGTGGAGAACAACACCAGTGGCAATCGATTGGAACAAAGACGGACTAACCGATCTGGTGATGTTAGATACGGAAGGCTACCTCTGCTTTTACGAACGTTTCAACAAAAACGGAGAACTCTGGCTGAAACCAGGAAAAAGAATCTTTTATACAGTAGAAGCATCTTCATACGATCATAATAATAACCCGGTAAATGTAACGATCAAACCGTTACAATTGAATGCTGGACTTGCCGGACGGTCGGGAAGACGAAAAATAGCCATTGTAGATTGGAACAATGATGGAAAATCAGACCTTGTTGTCAACAGTCGCAATGTCACCTGGTTTGAAAACATCCGCCAATCGGGCGATAGCATCTTTTTTGCTAACCGGGGAGAACTGTGTGATGTTAAACTGGCCGGTCACGACACGGCACCTACAGCTGTAGATTGGGAAAATAATGGTATCTTTGATATTGTTGCCGGAGGAGAAGACGGTCATTTTTACTGGATCAGGAATAAAAGAAAAATAAATGAGTAACAAGTAGTTGTTAACTTGTTAGTAGTAACCATATAAACAAATTTATTCAAACATGAAAAATCCTTTATGCGGTATAGTACCGCCATTAGTAACTCCGCTTATCGACAACAATACACTGGATATTGATGGTTTGGAACGGTTAATAGAGCATGTCATTGCCGGAGGCGTACACGGTGTTTTCATCCTGGGCACTACAGGAGAAGCACAAAGTCTGAGCTTTGACCTCCGGGTAGAAATGATCAGACAAAGCAGTCGCATATTAAATGGAAGATTGCCTTTATTGGTAGGTATTTCCGATACATCTATCGTAGACAGTATCCGGTTATCGCAAATAGCGGCCGAATGTGGTGCCGATGCAACTGTGTCCGCCCCACCCTATTATTATGCAACAGGACAACCGGAATTGTCGGAATTTTATGAAAACCTGATTCCTCAGTTGGAATTACCGATCTTCCTATACAACATGCCGACACATACCAAAGTATCTTTTGCCCCTTCCACAATCAAACGCATTGCACAAAACGAAAAAGTGATCGGATTTAAAGACAGTTCGGCTAATGGCGGTTATTTTCAATCGGTTGTTTTCGAAATGCGTGATAAAAAAGATTTCTCTATATTTGTCGGACCAGAAGAAATGATGGCCGAAGTAGTACTCCTTGGTGCCAGCGGAGGTGTAAACGGAGGTGCCAATATGTTTCCCAAACTCTATGTAGATCTGTATAATGCTGCCAAAGCAAAAAACATAGATGAAGTATTGCGATTACATGCCAAAGTAATGCAGATAAGCGCAAGTATCTATAATGTAGGAAGTTTCGGATCCAGCTATTTGAAAGGAGTTAAATGCTCCCTGAATATATTGGGCATTTGCAGTGATTTCTTAGCCGCTCCATTCAATAAATTCGGAAAAGAGCAAAGAAATATTATCGTACAGGCAATAGAATCTCTGGAACTCTAACCAATTAGTATTAACATACCATTTAAATAATTATTTACCCATGAAAAATCTGATTATATTATTATTGATTGCTTTTGCGATAGCTTGTTCACCCAAGAAAACAAACAATGAATCTAAAAATGATCCTATGATTACGATTACAGACAGTTCCATTATCAGTGAATTCAAGGCACAAGCCGACACTTCCATCAACTTCGATGCAGTAAAAATGCATTATGAAAAATTCCCAGAAAGATGGGATACCGCATTTCAATATCTTGCCAACATAAATCCTGCCGATCTGCCGCTAGGCCGGACAGATCTGACAGAAAATGTGTATGCAGCTGTTAGTGAATACACTACAAAAAATCCGGAAGATGCCCTGTTCGAATCACACCAGCAATACATTGACATCCAATACCTTGTGGAAGGAAAAGAATATATCGGTCTGACCAGAGATAAGACTATTCCGGTATCTTCTCCTTACGATGCAGATAAAGACATAGAATTTTACCAATATGATGGAGGAACCAATCTACCGGCAAGTCCGGATAAATATTTCATTTTCTTTCCGGAAGATATCCATCGCCCTTGTTTGAAAATGGAGACAAATGAACCGGTCAAAAAAATTGTCATCAAAATCAAAGTCGATTAAAAGACTTATATCCATCCTGAAACAGTAAAAAAACATTGTCAATTATCAATTGTCAAGCATCAATTATTTAAGTATTCAAGCATGAAAAAAGAAATTTATCCTAAAATCGGCATCCGGCCAATTATTGATGGTCGCCGCCGCGGTATCCGCGAATCATTGGAAGAAACAACAATGAATCTGGCTAAAAATGTGGCAGAATTATATTCCCGGACATTGCATTATCCTGATGGTTCACCGGTAGAATGTGTAATTGCCGATACAACAATTGGAGGAGTAAAAGAAGCGGCAGATTGTGCAGCTAAATTCGAACGGGAAAATGTAGGTTTGAGCCTTTCCGTAACTCCTTGTTGGTGCTATGGTTCGGAAACAATCGACATGAACCCGTCTATTCCTAAAGCAATATGGGGTTTCAACGGAACAGAACGTCCGGGAGCTGTTTATCTGGCAGCGGCTTTAGCTGCACACAATCAATTCGGGTTGCCGACTTTCGGCATCTACGGACAAGATGTGCAAGACATGAACGATCCTCAGATTCCGGAAGATGTACGGGAAAAACTGCTCCGTTTCGCCAAAGCCGGTCTTGCTGTGGCTATCATGCGCGGCAAATCATATTTAGCTATCGGTTCCGTTTCGATGGGTATTGCCGGATCTATTGTAAATCCGGATGTCCTCAGGGATTATTTCGGAATGCGGACAGAATACGTTGATTGTTCGGAAATACTTCGTCGCATACAGCAGGAGATCTATGATAAAGAAGAATATAAAAAAGCCCTGGAATGGACGATGCTGAATTGTATGAAAAATGAAGGAGAAGATTTCAACAAGGAATCTATCCGCCGTTCCCGTGCACAAAAAGATGAAGACTGGGAATTTGTCGTAAAAATGACTTTGATCATGCGGGACCTGCTAACCGGTAACGATAAGCTCAAAGAAATGGGATTCGGAGAAGAAGCCTGTGGTCACAATGCCATTGCCGGAGGATTCCAGGGGCAACGTCAGTGGACAGACTTCCTTCCCGACGGAGATTTCTCTGAAGCGATCCTGAATTCTTCTTTCGACTGGAACGGTATTCGTGCACCATTCACATTCGCAACGGAAGACGATCACCTGAATGGATTGAGTATGTTGTTTGGAAACCTGCTGACTAACACTGCACAAATGTTTGCCGATGTCCGGACATACTGGTCACCCGAAGCCATAAAACGCATTTCCGGATGGAAACCCGACGGGATGTTGAAAAACGGCGCTATCCACCTGATCAACTCAGGTTCTTGTACATTAGACGGATCCGGACAACAATCCGACCCGAAAGGAAATCCGGTTATGAAACCATTCTGGGAAATACAAATGGGAGAAGTCCAAAAAATGTTGGATGCAACTACCTGGCATCCCGCCAACTTAGAATATATGCGCGGCGGAGGTTACTCATCCAAATTTCTCACCCGGGAAGGAATGCCCGTAACCATGTGCCGGTTGAATTCTATCAGAGGACTGGGATTGGTACTGCAAATAGCAGAAGGCTGGACTGCCCGGTTCCCGGATGAAGTTTTTAATCAGATCGATCAACGTACGGACAAAACCTGGCCCTCTACTTTCTTTGTTCCCAGAACTACCGGGAAAGGGCGGTTCAAAGATGTTTATTCGGTAATGAACTATTGGGGAGCAAATCATGGCGCCATCAGTTTCGGACATATCGGAGCCGACCTGATTACCCTGGCATCTGCCTTGAGAATTCCGGTATGCATGCACAATGTGGATGAAGAAAAAATCTTCCGTCCCTCTGCCTGGGCTTCTTTTGGTTCGGACGACGAAGGATCAGACTACAGGGCCTGCCAAACATATGGCCCCATCTACAAGTAAAAAACGATGGTTTCAAACCGGGAATCATGATGTTGTTTTAGGCTTTCTGGAAATTTAAGCAAAGATTATTATATCGCAATTTAAAAACAATGACACAACGATTGTTTATCATAGGTTTTTTATTCATTGGAATACACCTGATGGCTTCATCTCCCATAGCTGAAGTCAGAGGAAATCTGGTGGACATCATGCTTGCAAAAGAAAATGCGGCTGTATTTTCCCAGAATAAAACCTTCCAATTCAGTGAATCCCTTCCCAAGATGTTACGTGGGAAAAAGTTCACTACCGGTTTGATCGAAAACTCCGGTATTTCCCAGGTCAAGTGTAACAAATCTTGTGAAATAATAATCGCTTTACCCTACAAGAAAAATGATATTCCCGGGTGGACTTTTTCCGGCGAACAATTCTCGGTTGGATCTAAAAGAAATTATTACATTTATGTATATAAATATAATAATCCGGACATTTGGTTGGATATTCCGCAAAAGCAAAAAACATCGGATGCTCCTATCCTGCTGTTTGCCGACGAAATTGTCTGGACCAATCCGATAAAGGTTCCCGGTACTGTTATTGCTCAGACGCCCGAAATAAAAAAAGTGAACCTGACAAATCCTACGATTGCCCTGTTACCGGATGGAAATTACCTGGCTGCCATAGCCAATGCCATCCGGGAACCGGGAGATCCTCCTTCAACGTCATTCTTTCTGTCGACCGACAAAGGAAAAAGCTGGTCGGTACAATCAACCGGAGATATCTTCGTTAATTATGGAAATCTGTTTGTTCATAACGGCAATGTATATATCATGGGGTGTGCCGGAGTCAAAACAGATGTGGTTATTTGTAAATCGACCGACCAGGGCAAAACCTGGACACACCCTACCGGCGAAAATTCCGGAATCCTGCTTAAAGGCTCATATCACACAGCTCCCGTACCTGTAGTGATCCATAACGACCGGATATGGAGGGCTATGGAGAGAAGCTTTGTAGAAAAAGAAAGAAAAGCGTTCGTGATGTCTGCTCCGGTAGATGCCGATTTGTTAAAAGCTTCCAGCTGGATATCTTCAGAAGCATTGGATTACCGGCCCGATTGGATTTCCGGAAATAATTTCAAACAATGGATAGAAGGCAATGTGGTGGTCGACCGTAACGGTGAGATCGTTAATATATTACGGGTAGACGATGAAAAAAACGGACAATCTGCGGCTATCATAAGCATCAGGGAGTTGACTAAATCTTCTTTTAATCCGGAGCAGGATATTATCTTTTTCCCCGGAGGAGGAAAAAAATTCACGATCCGGTACGACAGCAAAAGCGACCGCTACTGGACCATTTCAAATGCGGTATTCGATACCGACAGAACTACCCGGCATGCCGGGATTTACAAAAATGGGATCCATTGCGGATTGATCAGAAACCATTTGGTATTAATGTATTCGGATAATTTACGAAACTGGACAGTGAAAGATACACTTATCAGTAGCCGGTATCCGTTTTTTCATGGTTTCCAATATATCGACTGGCAATTTGAAGGAAATGATATCATTGCTGTTTCCAGAACGGCTTTTGAAGAGTCCAGAGGATTACCGGTACGTCAGCACGATGCCAATTTTTTTCTGTTCCACAGATTCGGGAACTTCCGGAATCAAAAGATTGAAACAATCGTTGTTGAAGATAGTTATGAATTATAAAAACAGAACACAATGCAGAACAAAAAGTTTTATCCGTGGTTAATCGTCTTCCTGTTATGGTTTGTAGCTTTGTTGAATTATCTGGATCGACAGATGCTTTCAACCATGCAACCCTACATGAAAATAAGTATCGAAGAATTAAATTCCGCAACCAATTTTGGCCGCTTGATGGCTATTTTCCTGTGGATTTATGCACTAATGAGTCCCATATCCGGAATCATTGCCGACCGTTTGAATCGTAAATGGCTGATTGTTGGAAGCCTGTTCATTTGGTCCGGGGTAACTCTCCTGATGGGATATGCTCAAAACTTCAACCAGCTATATGTTTTACGAGCCATTATGGGTATCAGTGAAGCTTTTTACATCCCCGCCGGACTGGCGTTGATCGCCGATTATCACCAAAGCAAAACACGTTCTTTCGCCATTGGGATTCATACCACGGGAATCTACTTAGGGCAGGCGCTCGGCGGTTTCGGAGCTACCATTGCGGCGGTTTCCTCCTGGCAGACTACTTTCCATACCTTCGGATTGATCGGTATGGCTTACAGTCTGGTACTATTATTTTTCCTGCGTGAAAAGAAAGGATATACCATAGATACTACACAAAAGATGACGGTAAAAATGGAGTTTTCCAATGCCGTTAAAGGTTTAGGCATGCTTCTGGGTAATATTTCCTTCTGGGTAATATTGTTTTACTTTTCTGCTCCGAGTCTTCCGGGTTGGGCTACCAAAAGCTGGTTACCGACTCTGTTTTCCAATACACTTCATTTACCAATGGATGAGGCCGGGCCTAAATCCACGATACTATTAGCCATCGCCTCATTGGTAGGAGTATTGATTGGCGGAGCATTATCCGACAAATGGGTACAGAAAAATCTGAAAGGACGCATCTATACCGGAGTGATCGGTTTGGCCCTGACGGTCCCTGCACTTTTCTTTTTAGGCTTCGGACAAACGGCATTGCCGATTTTTGCCGGTGCCATCTGTTTCGGATTAGGTTTTGGTATATTCGATGTCAATAACATGCCGATACTTTGCCAATTCGTTTCTCCACGGTACCGGGCTACCGGTTATGGGCTGCTGAATCTGGCGGGTATATCAGCAGGCGCTTTCATCACCAATTTTCTGGGAAAATCAATCGATGCCGGTAATCTGGGACGGGATTTTGCCTTATTGACCACAGTGGTAATTATCGCTATCATTTTGCAATTAACCGTATTGAAACCCAAAACGGCAAACATGACGGAAGAAGGAGAAAAAAAATAGAATTACCAATAAAATTGTTAGAAACTTTTCTTCATCACATAAAACCAATAAACTTCAATTGTTAATTTATTAAATCATGAAACACAAAAATTCCATTATCGTGCTCTTGTTGTTATTTTTGTTTTCGTATTCCGCATCTGCTCAAAATGCATTTACCGTAAAAGGGAATGTAACTTCTGCTGAAGACGGAATAGAGATGACAGGAGTTACTGTTGTTGTAAAAGGAACACAGATTGGAACTGTAACCGACACAAACGGTGACTTTTCCATACAGGTTAATTCAGAGAAAGATCATCTGGTCTTTTCTATGATCGGATTCGTGAAAGCCGAATTTCCTGTAAAGAAAGGAGAACCGTTAAATGTGAGGTTAATGGAAGATTCCGAACTACTTGAAGAAGTAGTTGTGGTAGGATATGGCGTACAGAAAAAAGCATCGGCCGTAGGCTCTATCACCCAAGCCAGAGGTGCTGATTTATTGAAAGCCGGAGGCTCTACCAATATCAGTAGTGCATTAACCGGTATCTTGCCGGGCGTAACTGCAATAAACAGCAACGGAGAACCTGGAAAAGATCAGGCAAAGATCTATATCCGGGGACGGTCTACCTGGGGAAATACTGATCCCCTGGTGTTGGTAGACGGTATTGAAAGGAGTATGAATGATGTAGATCCGAATGAAATAGAATCTATTTCCGTATTGAAAGACGCTTCTGCAACTGCGGTATTTGGAGTCAAAGGTGCCAATGGGGTTATCCTGATCACTACCAAAAGAGGACAGGAAGGAAAACCTCAAATCTCTTTCAGCGCCAATGTAGGATTTAAACAACCGACTTATTCGTTTGAAGTGGCAGATCAGGTAAGCTCCCGGCAACTCTACAACGAAGCTAATCGTAACGAAGGGGCCTGGGATGCTATTTACAGCGAGAACAATATCAATTACTGGCGTACACACAGCGACCCGTATTATCATCCGGAAATTAACTGGAAAGACGAAGTGTACAGAGATTTTGCCACCAGCCAGCAATACAATATAAATATTTCTGGCGGAAACAAAAATTTAAAATACTTCACTTCATTAGGATATATGCAGGATGGAGATATATTCAAGACCGAAAAACAGCCTGAATATGATCCTACCTTCAAATACGACCGGTATAATTATCGCAGCAACATTGACCTGGACATCACTTCAAAAACAAAATTGAGTGTAAATCTGGCAGGTGATGTAGCTATACGCAACCGTCCGATGTCCTATATGGGAGGCGACCCGTTTACCAGTTCTACAACAAGCGATTTTTACCAGCTCCTGTACCTGACACCAAATTATGTATTCCCTGTAAGGTATGAAAACGGCGTTTTAGGAACCACCCCTATCGGAAGGTGGTGGAATCCGGTCTACAACCTGAACTACCAGGGAAGCGCCTCAGAAAAGACCACCCGGCTGTTTTCGGATATTATCCTGAAGCAGGAACTGGATTTCATTACGAAAGGACTCTCTGTACAGGGAAAAATATCTTATAACTCTACTTATGCTACTCAACAACTGATCAGCAAAGATATCCTGGCAATCTACCAGTCTTCTCCGGATGCACCCGAACAATGGTTCTCCAAAGCGGATCCGGTGAGCGAATGGGTAGAAAAGCCGGCTGTGATCGGAGACGAAAAACTTTCAAACCAGATCAGGGATCTGTATTATGAAATATCTACCAATTATTACCGTACATTCGGGAGCCACGATGTAACTGCATTAGCCGTATTTAATCGCAGACAACTGAATACCCGTAATGTTTTCCCAAGTTATGAAGAAGCATGGGTAGGACGTGTCACCTACGGATATGCCCATAAATACCTGACCGAATTCAATGCTGCATATACGGGATCGGAGAAATTCGCTCCGGGAAAACGCTTTGGTTTCTTCCCTTCATTTGCTTTGGGCTGGATGATCTCGGAAGAATCATTTTTCAAAAACCAGAAATGGCTTGATCCTATTTCCAAACTAAAATTAAGATATTCTTACGGTGAAGTGGGAAGTGACAGGGGCGCCTCTCCTTTTACATACATAACAGACTACAGCACAGGAAGATATGTCGTATTCGGAGATAATATAGGATATGAATATGGTCCTCTTTATTACGAAGGGCAAGCAGCCAATAAAAATGCTACCTGGGAAACATCTATCAAACAAAACTTCGGAGTTGAAATCGGAGTGATTAGCAAATTCAACCTTATTGTGGATTTTTTCAAAGATCACAGGACCGGAATTTTGATGACCCGGAATGCCTTGGCCTTTTTCGGACAGGATCCGCCGGATGCAAACATTGGAGAAACCAAAAGTCATGGTTATGAAATTGAGGCTGAATGGAGAGAGTATGTAAACAAAGATTTTGGCTACTTCTTAAAAGCCGGTTTTTCTTTCCAGGACAACCGGGTAATCAACCGCGATGACCCTGTTAACACATTAGACTATCAGAAAAAAGCAGGTAAACCAATCTCTTACGATAGCAGGCTTTTGCAAGATGGATTTTACGGATCTTGGGACGACGTTTATAACTACCCCGCTTCCACCTGGGAAAATACATCCAGACAACCGGGCGATCTGCTTTTTATAGATTATAATGGAGATGGAATAGTTGACGACAAGGACAAAGTTCCTCTGAAGCTTAATGCCATTCCACTTTATACTTATTCCTTCAACCTGGGTTTCAATTACAAAAGGTTTGATGTGCGTGCTAATTTTTATGGCGTATTTGATGTAGAAAAACGGCTCACTTCCAACCTATTATGGGATTTTCCAACCTTGTATGTAATGACCTGGCCTGAAAGTGCCAACCGTTGGACTCCGGAAACAGCAGAAACGGCTACAAGGCCCAGAGCATTTCTCAAAATAGCCAAACACAATCGGGAGAATTCTACACATGGAGTCAGTGATGCATCTTATTTCAGATTAAAATCCCTGGAAGTCAGCTATAACATCAATGAAGAAATCCTTAAAAAAGTAGGATTATCCGGTTGCCAGATATATGTGAATGGAAACAATCTTTTTACTATCAGTGATTTCGATGATCGCGTCGATCCAGAATCGGCCAATGAAAGTGTCTATCCTCTGGTAAAAAGATATAATGTGGGAGTACGATTAAAGTTTTAATTCCTATCGACCAATTAAAATTAAATAAATCATGACGAATATGAAAAATACAATAATATCCATCATCCTGTTTTCTCTCCTTATCTTCATTTCCTGTGAAGATTATCTGGATAAATCTCCGGAAATGGGAGTAACAGATACTGAGGTTTATTCCAAATATTACTCTTTCAGGGGAGCTTTGGACAAAGTATATGTATATGACCAGGATTTCTTTCTTCCCGCAACCAACGGATATATATTTGCATTGGGAGATGAAGGAATCACCACAGCTACGGGAGATCCGGCCATGAGTGTAAACAACGGAAACTATATGGGCAGCGGATCTCTAGAAATTTCCTGGGATATATTGAGTGCTCAGGCTGTTACGTCTATCGAACTCCGGTATATGCCCATCGCTTACCTGTCGTTCAAAAACCTGAGAACAGTTAATCTTTGCATTGAAAATATAGACCAGATAGAAGATGCTACTCCCCGTCAAAAAGAAGAACTTCTGGGACAAGCTTATTTCTACCGGGCATGGAATTATTTCCAGTTGATCCGTCGATTCGGAGGTTTCTTCAAATTTGACAAAGCTTTTCTTTCCGATGATAATCTGGACCTTCCCCGGTTAAGTTATCAGGAATCTACCGACTGGTTAGTGGAAGATCTGGACCGTGCGTATGCCTTACTTCCCGACAATTGGCCCAGCACAGAAAAAGGCCGGGTTACAAAATCGGCAGCATTGGCATTGAAAGGAATGGCCCTGTTATACGCCGCCAGTCCTAATATGAATAGCAACCTGAAATACAATAAAACCTATTGTGAACGGGCAGTTAAAGCCTCCTGGGATGCTATCCAGCATATCAAATCTACCGGTACGAACCAATTAATGCCGGGAAAAACGGTAGACGATTATTCGAAGATATTCTACAGCAAAGAACATCTGGCCAGCAACGAAGCAATTTTTTATAAGGTGACCAATTCAAATTCCAACCCCAATATTCGTGGCGTACCCTCTGTTGCATCCTGGAATGCCAATTTTAACCTGAACTCCAGGGAATCAGGGAATGTGCATTTAGCATCCCCCACCCAAAACATGGTGGATCTTTTCGAAACCAAAAACGGATTACCAATCGGAAGCGACCCTGAATACAACGACCAGGATCCATATTCAAACAGGGATCCCCGATTCTATTACAGCATTTTATATAATGGATTGGAATGGAATTGGGAAACCCCTACCAGTCACAAAAAACTGGAATTCTGGGAAAGCAATACCTACGATAATAAAATATCCGTCGATTACCAGGCATTGCCGCAATATTATCCCAGAAGTCCGTACGCAATAAGGAAATGGGTACCGGAATCCTGCAACAAATGGGAAAATGATTACAACTATTACATGCAATCCATTCACATCCGGGTGGCTCAATTGTATCTTGATTTTGCAGAGGCAGCTAATGAATTATACGGACCGACAACAAAAGTTCCCAATACCGACATGTCCGCTCTGGATGCCATTAATA
Source organism: Bacteroidales bacterium (assembly GCA_031553775.1). Classification (GTDB taxonomy): domain Bacteria; phylum Bacteroidota; class Bacteroidia; order Bacteroidales; family Azobacteroidaceae; genus JAISFI01. The sequence continues at coordinate 92,695 of JAVBLA010000047.1, read as the reverse complement.
TCATCCGCGAAAGAGTAGGCGCCGTTCCGGTACGTTCGGAATTTACAACTTCCAGCGAAAAATTCATGGAAAGGATTTACAACGAACGGACGGTAGAACTTTGTTTTGAAAACCATCGCTGGCATGATATCCGTCGCGGGAGAATTGCCAAAGATGTACTGAAAGTGATCCGGAAAGCTGCGATCACCCGGATTGGTGAAGATCAATATTCATTCTCATACGTTCCTGTTGCGAACAGCATGCAAAGAGTTTTCGAGGATAAGCATTATTGGTATCCTGTACCGAAAACACAAATGGAGATGTTATCCGTATTTACTCAAAATCCCGGATGGTAAGTCCTTTTTACCTAAAATATAATATATACATATGAAAACATTATATATCCATGTTATTTTAGCTTTCACACTGCTGTTTCATATCCCTGCAGGCAAAGCGCAGAATTCTTCTGCAGGCCCGATAACGGAAGCTAAAATCAATAATGAGCTGATGAAAGATTCTATCGGACTCTCGAAAAAAGATAAAATCGAACTTCCCTACAGAAGTGTTTATTCCAACTATATGGTCGGTTCCGCATCTGTTATACAGGGAAAAGACCTGAATAGAAAAATCGATTTGAATGCCACCAGCGCCCTGAAAGGGCAAGCTGCCGGACTTTACATATCCGAAACCCCGGGAGCACACAGGGAATCTGCCTACAATATCAGTATCCGCGGATTAAATACACAAGATATCGGGAACGCTGCCCCCCTGATCATTATTGATGGTGTGGAACGCTCCATCAGCTATCTGCAAGCAGAAGATATCGAGTCGGTTACTGTACTGAAAGATGCTGTGGCTAAATCTTTTTATAATGGGAAAGCGGCCAATGGGGTGATCATGATCACAACCAAGCGGGGTGTTAAAAATAAAAATACACGCCGGATCAGTGTTGAATCGGGACTGTCCATGCCAAACTCATTACCGGAATTCATGAATTCTGAGGAATATGCAACTTCTTACAATCTGGCAAGAAGAAACTCCGGATTATCTGATTTATATTCTGCAACAGAAATCAACGGATATAAAAACCCGAACAAGCGGTATCCTTCCAATGATTATTATGACCTGTTACTGAACGACTCTAAAAATTACACGAAAGTTTCTGCCGATTTTACAGGCGGAAACGAGAGTCTGCAATATTTTATCGGTGCCGGTTATGTGCATAATGGCGGTCTGGAGGCAGTAGGAAACAGTAACTCCATGAACCAGTTCAGTATTCGTTCGAATCTTGACTACTCGATCAGTTCCGCGGTCAAAGCATTCTTAGACGTATATGGGTTTGTGGATCAGAACAATACAAACTACCTGCAAGCCAACGAACTCTTTAGCAAAATGTCGACCCAACGTCCGAATGAATATACAGTCATTCTGCAGGAAAGTAATTTTGCAGACTCGATTGCTTACGGCTCCGGAAGATATGGTACCAATTCCCAACAACAAAATTTATATGCCGAAATGTTGCTCGGAGGGTTGCGTGAAAATACCCAGAGGATCGGGCAAATGAATTTCGGATTCCATTTCGATTTGAACTCTATACTGAAAGGATTAACAGCAAAGGCTGGTTTTACTTTCGATTCTTACAATTATACATCGATCGGTAAAAATGATGACTTTTATTCTTATTTACCTGTTTGGGACAACAATAACAATCTGGTAGAAAGAACATTGATAACAGTCGGTAAAAAGAATTCGGATATGAGTAATCTGGACTCAGACGGTTACCGTAAATATTCTTTACAAGGACAAATCAACTACCATAACCGGTTCGATAACCACCGGATAGAGGCAGGATTGGTCTTTTACGGCGATCAAACCGAAATTATGTATGCTACTATTAAGAATAAATCTCAGTCCAATACGCTGTTGATGAACTATTCCTGGAAGGATAAATGGATTGCAGAAGTAAACCTCGGTTTATTAGGTAGTTCCAAATTAACCGATAGTAGTTATGGTTTCTTTCCTGCTGCCGGTGTCGGATGGGTACTGTCTAAAGAAGATTTTATGTCCGGAACCTCCTGGGTCGATTACCTTAAACTGAAAGCCAGTTACGGAATCTCCGGAAGTGATGATGCATTGAATTACTTCGCATACCAGACCCGGTGGAATTACATAGCCAATAGTAAATACTACACATATTTCGGAGCAGAAGCCACGGCAAGTGCACGCACGGCTACTATTTCCACTTATGCCAATCCGTCTATCGACTGGGAAAAATCAGCAGAATTGAATGTAGGTATTGAAACTGTTTTATTCAACGATTTTTCCCTCCATCTGGATTATTTTCATATCAACCGGACCAATATTCCTTTTTTAACGGAAGATATTTATACACAGGTGTGGGGAATCTACAATCAACAAATCAATTATCTGGAAATTGAAAACAACGGTTTAGACCTGACGCTCGGATACAGTAAAAATGCCGGCGACTGGAGATTCAGAGGAAACCTGAATGCCAATTATTCCTTTTCCAAATATGTGAAATCAACTTCCTGGGCAGATCTTCTGGGTAACAGGCAATTGAATGGGAAAGCGGTGGATGCTTACGTAGGGCTGGTTTCGCAGGGAATTATCAAAAACACCGGAGATATGCCCGCCGTTCCCCAATCTTTCGGAGAGACAGGAATCGGTGATTTGAAATATGAAAATCTTAATGGAGACGGAAAAATTGATCAGAACGACGTAAAAGAAATCGGGAACTCCTTCCCCCGCCTGCAATTCGGGTTGAATCTCTTCGTAGATTACAAAAATTTCGGACTTTCCATTTCCGGATACGGAGCTGCCATTTACGACATCTATCTGAATAATACTTACTACAGGCCTATGCCGGAAAGCGCTTATTCAGTCCATGCCCGTAATGCCTATAACCCGGAAACAGGACAGGGAAGTTATCCCCGGCTGACCACCACTAATTCTGCCAACAATTACCAATTATCAGATTTCTGGCTCAAAAATGGTAGTTTCTTTAAAATTAAAGATGTTGAACTCAGCTATACATTACCCCGCGATCTTTCACAAAAGATCCTGTTGAGCAGCCTCCGGTTCTTCGTTAAGGGGAACAATCTGCTGACGATATCCGGGATAGACGATCTGGATCCTGAATGCATCAATGCCGGGATCACATCCTACCCGTTCATGAGAACATTTACTGCAGGTTTTAATCTTACTTTTTAAATGCTTATGAAAACAATATATTTATATCTAACCGTAATTTTATTTGCATGTTATGCCTGTTCCGACCTGGCTCCCGATGCAGATGTGACAATCGACGATCAGGATTTCTGGAAAGACCGGGATTTCTCGATGGCCGTTTTGAATGAAGCGTACCACCAATTGCCTGCATTTTACACGGATGAGCTCGGCAGTTTTCTGGATTGTGCTACCGATAACGCGGTAACCAACGATTTTTCTTCTCCGTTGATCGCTATGGCCACCGGAGGGTGGAATGCAGCCAACAATCCCATCAACAGCTGGAAAAACTGCTATATCCAGATCCGGAACCTGAATGAATTCATAGAAGAAGAACCGGGCATCTCGTATTCCAACGACAATCAGAAAAACAAGGATATTCACAAACGGGTAAAAGGAGAAGCATTCTTCCTCAGGGCCTGGTACCAGTTCGAACTTCTGAGCCGTTTTGCCGGATTGGATAGTAAAGGGAATCTGTTGGGATATCCGATCGTACTGAAACCGTTGAATGATGAAGAGATCAGAAACATACCGAGAAACTCTTTCGACGAGTGTGTGGACAGGATCAACAGAGATATCGATACAGCCTTGGTATATCTTCCGGCAGTTCAATATGCAGGAACAGATGTCGTTACAGGAGTCAATCAAACCGGAAGGGCTTACCGCCTGCCAGCCTTATCCCTCAAATCCAGGTTACTGCTGTATGCTGCCAGTCCTGCCTACACAACAAAGAAATCTGCCCAGGAAAAACAAACCTTGTGGGAGAACGCTGCCAAAGCATCTATGGCGGCGATCACTGTAGCCGGTTCATTGCCAGCCATCAGCACTAACGGCGATATTTATACCACTCCGGGACATGCGGAAATCATCTGGAGAAGTTACCAACCGGACAATAACCAACCAGAGACGGAAAATTTCTTACCATCTCTCTGGGGCAATGGAAGAACCAATCCTTCACAGCAATTAGTAGATGCATTTCCGATGAAAGACGGATATCCGGCAGAGTTATCTCCTACATACAATGCACAGACTCCATACGCAGGCCGGGATAACCGGTTCGGACTTGCTATCGTTTATAATGATATGACTTTCGGAACAAGTAAAGCCGAAATATATACAGGGGGAACCGATTACGAGTCTTCCGGCACGGAAAGAGCAACCCGGACAGGATATTACCTGAGAAAATTTATGGATCCTAAAGTGAATTTAACCCCGGGAACGGAAACTTCCGTTGCCAAGCATTATTACGCTTTTTTCAGAAAAGGTGAACTGTGGCTGAATTATGCCGAAGCCGCCAATATGGCCTGGGGACCGGACAGCGATCCGCTAGGATTGGGAAAAACAGCGAAAAAAGCATTATCTGAATTGAGGGTCAGAAGTGGAATCAATGCTACGGATCCTTATCTGGATGAGGTTGCCGGAAGTAAAGAAGCAATGAATACTCTCGTTCAAAACGAAAGAAGAATAGAACTTTGTTTCGAAAACCATCGATTCTTCGATGTCAGACGCTGGTTATTACCTGCCGGACAACTTAATGAGACCATAGGAGGTGTAAAGATCACCAAAAATAACAATACATTCTCCTATCAATACGGACAACAGGTAGAAAGCCGGAAATTCGAGAGTTACATGTATTATGGACCACTTCCCGAACAGGAAGTGTATGCTTCGGAAGGTACCATCGTTCAAAACGCCGGCTGGTAAGCATCCGGCATATTATTAATTGATTTAATTAAATGAATATGAAAACAAAATTGCTAATCGTCTGCCTCTTCTCATTCTTTCTGGTATCCTGTGAGAAGTATGAGGATTTTGTCAATGACTTTGACTATACCACTGTATATTTTGCCTATCAGAATCCAATAAGAACTGTATTCTCAAACAATCTGCAAATTGAGATCGGAGCCGTAATGGGAGGTCGCAGGGAAAATAATGCGGTAGAAACAGTCTCTTACCGGATAGCTCCGGAGCTACTGACCGATGCCAATATTGTCGGAACAAAAAAATTCACTTTACTACCCGAAGATTATTATACTTTGAGCAGTCCGGGAACACTAACCATTCCCAAAGGTGATTTTCTGGGAAAAACAAAATTGACACTGAATGCGGATAAGTTCCTGCAAGACCCTCTGGCAATATCCAACACATATGCTCTTCCCCTGCTTATTACGGGCACTTCGCTTGATTCTGTCCTGGTAGGCAGTGAAGAAGCTGCCTGGAAAGACCGGAAAGATTATACGGTAATTGTTATCAAGTACATCAGCCAGTATCATGGCATCTATTATCACCGGGGACAAAGAATTAAGTATGATTCCAATGGTACTTTAGTCGATATTTTCAGATATGTAACTGAAAAACAGGAAGAAGAATATATCCAGAATGTTGTATGGAATATGTCTACTCTCAACGCCAATACACTGAAATCGGACGGCGTGGGAGAAAACACCACTGTCACCGGTAAAACGTATGCCCTGAACTTGTCCATTGCATCAGACAATAAAGTATCTATTGCAGACAATGCAGGTTCACTGATCAAAAATATCACGGATCTGGGTAATTCAGTTTTTAAACCTGATCAAAAAACGTTTATCCTGAATTACGAATACTCTGCCGACGGGTATAAATATGTAATGAAAGATACGCTTTATTTCAGGAATGACGGACTGAAACTGGATTTGTGGTAAATAAATTAAGAATGAAGAATGAAGAATGAAAAGACTGTAGGGGCCAATTACATTTTACCGTATTCTCTGTAGCCGTGTATTTCATTCTTCATTCTTCATTCTTAATTCTTAACTCTTAATTTTTTAATTGTTTCTATGGAAAAACATGTAATCGGCATAGATTACGGAACAGATTCATGCCGCGCCCTCGTAGTTCGGGTCAATGATGGCAAAGAGATTGCCACTTCAGTTCAATATTATCCCCGGTGGAAAAAAGGTTTATACTGTAATCCGCAGGAAAACCAGTACAGGCAACATCCGTTGGATTATCTGGAAACATTGGAGCAGGCTATCAAAGAAGCTCTGTCGTTGTGCCCGGCCGGAACGGCAGAAAGTGTAGTGGGATTGGGGTTTGATATGACAGCCTCTACCCCTGCCCTCATCGATTCTACCGGAACTCCGTTGGCTCTGCTGCCGGAATTCCGGGATAATCCCAATGCCATGTTCATTCTCTGGAAAGATCATACGGCAGTTCAGGAAGCAGCCGAGATCAATAAACTCTCCAGACAATGGTGTACGGATTATACAAGTTACGAAGGGGGTATCTATTCTTCCGAATGGGTATGGGCAAAAGTGCTGCACACACTACGAATGGATAAAGAAATCCGGAAAGTAGCCTGTTCTTTTGTTGAACACTGCGACTGGATCCCGGCCTTACTTACCGGACAAACAACACCGGAAACAATGATCAGAAGTCGATGCGTTGCAGGTCACAAAGCGATGTGGCATCCTTCATGGAATGGATTACCATCCAAAGAGTTCCTGGAAGAACTGTCGCCGCTCCTGAAAGATTTCCGTTCTCACTTGTATACGGAAACATATCCAAACGATAAAAAAGTGGGGAATCTTACAACTGAATGGGCAAAAAAGTTAGGATTATCAGCCGGTGTCGCTGTAGGAATTGGAGCCATCGATTGTCATGTGGGAGCTGTAGGAGCCGCTATCAAACCAGGTTCTTTTGTCCGGGTCATCGGAACTTCTACCTGCGACATCATGGTAGTTCCTTACGAAAAGATGGAAAACAAATTAATTCCGGGTATCTGCGGCCAGGTAGATGGCTCTGTGCTACCGGGATTTATCGGATTGGAAGCAGGCCAATCGGCTTTTGGTGATGTGTATGCCTGGTTTAAACAAATACTCGAATGGCCATTAAAAAACATATTAGACAAAAGTCAATTAATAGACGAAAGCATCAAAGAAAAACTCATTGAAGAAATATCCAGCCAAATCATTCCTTTTCTCTCCAAAGAAGCTGAAAAAATTCCGATTGACGAAAGTACGGTTATTGCAACCGACTGGCTAAACGGAAGAAGAACACCGGATGCCAATCAATTACTGAAAGCTACTATAACCGGTCTTACTTTAGGTACTAACGCTCCGCTCATTTTCCGCGCCCTGGTAGAAGCCACAGCATTCGGGTCTAAAGCAATCATCGAGCGCTTTATTGAAAATAACATTGAAATCAAAGAAGTCATCGGAATTGGAGGTATTTCATTGAAATCACCTTTTGTTATGCAAACGCTGGCCGATGTATTAGGAATGCCGATCAAAGTAGCGCGATCCGAACAGGCCTGCGCATTGGGAGCAGCCATGTTTGCAGCAGTAGTTGCAGGTACGCACAAAAATATCGCAGAGGCCCAGCAATATATGGGACAGGGTTTCATTGCAGAATATCAACCCAATGCAAAAAACAACCTGGTTTATCAGGAAAACTATAAAAAATACAAAAATCTGGGAAAATATTCAGAAACTGTTTAAAAATTTTTCATGAATCATTTTTTGTCATTTTTTCTCTGGTTGATTTTTTGAAATATCTCCATTCGCATATAAAATCAATCCTGCTTTTCCGTTAAATATTTCCAGAACCTCCTGGGCATATGTTGCCGCTGTAATTTCGGGTTGATCCGTTCTTTGATAGCCGCCGATTGGTAATATTGCTTCCAGAGTTGCTGAAAGTCTTTTTCCGAAGCATCCATCTGTTCCGGAGATAATTGTCCTGTTTCCGGAGTCACCGGAGGATTCTCAAAATGGACAATTTCTGTTTTTTCAAGGTTATAATACAAACCATACTTCCGTTTCATATCATACAAGATCCATTGTTGATCGGCAAAACGATCTTCAAAAAACTCAACGCTCAAAGGCAGAACATCGTACTCTGGTTCAAAACATGCAAAAAACATCCCGTCGGCCGTTTTCTGAAAACGGACAAATTGACGCACTTTCTCCTCTTCCCGTTGCACTTTCCGGTACATTTTGGAAAGTTCCAGAACATCCGGATCGGCAAAATTCAATTCGATGCTTTGAGCAGAAGTAAAAGATTTGATGATATAGCGAAATATATGGGTGGAAGCCTCATCTGTTTCATACAGAAAAGAAGTCAAGAGCATGTGTATGGCAGAGGGAGATATTTTTTTACGGAGACCGGACAGTACCCGATCTGCTTTATCCGGGTCCGGTATCACAGTATAGGTTTCCGTGAAAAGAGGAATGGCAACCCCGGCACTCACAAGTTTTTCCGGGGATTGTTTCCGGTTGAAGGTATCGAAAACAGCGGTCAATAATCCTTCGAATGTTTTATCATAAAAATAATATAACATTGTAATGATATCAGGTTTATTCGTTGAAATCTATCTTCAATTGCAGCTGATCTTCTTTCTTCCGGGATGTCTTCTCCGTCAGGATCTTCCGGAGGTACTCCGGTTTTGCTTCATGAACGGTAAAGGTTGCAAGTTCATTACAGGTAATAAAATATTGAGCCCTTTTCATTACCACCCCCATTTTTTTCAGATGTTCGGAGGTCAACCGCCCGTAACGGCGCGAAGTCACGATCAATTTGGCCGACTTCACTCCTACTCCTGGAATTCTCAGGATCAGCTCATAATCGGCAGTATTTACATTGACAGGAAAAAGCTCCGGATGGCGCAATGCATAAGCTAATTTCGGGTCTATATCCAGATCCAGATGAGGATTAGCATCATCGACAATCTCATCCACCTTGAATTGGTAAAAACGCATCAGCCAGTCGGCCTGATACAACCGGTTCTCCCGCACCAAAGGAGGAGTGGTTATCGCAGGTAACCGGGTGTCCTGATTATTCACGGGAATATAGCCCGAATAATACACCCGCTTCATGGCCGGCCGTTGATACATGGCCGATGCCAGCTTCAGTATCTGGTTATCGGTTTCCGGTGTGGCCCCGATGACCATCTGTGTACTTTGCCCGGCGGGTGCGAAACGGGGTGCATGACGGAATTTCTTCCGGTCTTCCTTACTTTCCAGAAAACCCTGCTGGATATAATGCATCGGCTTAAAAACACTTTGAAAATCCTTTTCAGGAGCCAGTATTTTCAGGCTTTCTTCAGCCGGAATCTCTATATTAACGCTCAAACGATCGGCATACAAACCGGCTTCTGCCACTAACTCCCGGCTGGCTCCGGGAATGCTCTTCAGGTGAATATAGCCGTTATACTTATGTACTAAGCGAAGGTCTTTGGCAACCCTGACTATGCGTTCCATGGTATAATCCGGATTGCGTACCACCCCTGAACTCAGAAACAATCCTTCGATATAATTCCGCCGGTAAAATTCGATCGTTAGTTCTACTAATTCGGAAACAGAAAAAGTAGCACGTGGTACATCGTTCGTCCGCCGGTTCACACAATACGCACAATCGTAGATACAATGATTGGTCAGCATGATTTTAAGTAATGACACACAGCGTCCGTCTTCCGTAAAACTATGGCAAATCCCCCAACCCGATGCAGAACCCAGGGTCTTGCCCGGATTCTTCCTCGTAGTCCCACTGGAAGCGCACGAAACATCGTACTTGGCAGCTTCCGCAAGGGTTTTCAGTTTATCGAAAATTTGGGGATTCATATGCTACAAATATACATCATTTATGGAAAATATAGCATAAAATCTGTAAATTCATTTGGCGCGAATTTGTCTTGTTTTTCGAAGTCTATTATTTGCCGAAAATGAATGCAAAATCCTCAAAATTTCTATTTTTTCACTGATTCTATATATGACAATGTGAGAACCGACAATAATATTTCTATACATTTTGGATTTTGTAACAAGGTAACGACAGCATGGATGTTGTAAATATCGGCATTCCAAAAGATCTATTTCTCCGATCAATTTAAGTAAATATAACTCTGCCTGAAGAATTCCAAATGTTTCTTTTCCATAGTTAAAAATTTCTTGTAGGTCTGTTTCTATAAAATCGGAATAGACTACTGCTTTTTTTGTTGTTCCATCCATTCTTTCATTTTCTTTCCGAGTTGCTCTACAGGATAGAACCGTCCATTCTCAGCTTTTTTTATTTCCTCCTGAAATTCTTCAACAGTAAAATTGAAAGGGATGGAAACTCCTCTGGATTTGGGTATCACAGTCTTTTTCATAGTTGTAATTTATAACAAACATGCCACAAAGATAAACAATCAAAAACATAAAACAAGTCCCTTACATTGTTTTTCAACCAAGAGTTTGTATTTTTGTTCTCTGTAAAGAATTTTATCAATTATGGGACATCATCAATTAGACGAATTAGACGAAAAAATCCTGAATATGATTGCGGGGAATGCCCGCATCCCTTTCCTGGAAGTAGCCCGGGCATGTAACGTATCCGGTGCAGCCATTCATCAAAGAGTGCAAAAGCTAATCAACTTAGGAGTGATCAAAGGTTCGGAATATATTCTGGACCAGGCAAAAATCGGTTATGAAACCTGCTCCTATATGGGTTTATTCCTGAAAGATCCGGCAGATTTTCCGAAAGTAGTGGATGCTCTGAAAGGCATTCCTGAAGTAGTAGAATGCCATTATACAACCGGACAATACGATCTATTCATCAAACTATACGCCAGAAACAACCAACACCTGCTGGAAATCATCCATAGCAAATTACAACCGTTAGGATTGGCAAGAACAGAATCATTGATTTCTTTCAGGGAAGCGTTTAGGAGGCAGTTGCCGATAGAGCTTAATTAATTAAGAGTTAAGAGTTAAGAATTAAAAATTCAGTAGTGAAACTGATATAAAAAGAGTTAAGAGTTTCGTAGTCAGCAAAACCAACTCTTAACTCTTAACTCTCAATTTTTAGTTTTTAGTTTTTAGTTTTTAACTTTTAGTTATTTACATCATTCCACCCATTCCACCACCCATCGGTGGCATAGCAGGTGCAGGATTATCTTCTTTCTTTTCTGCGATTACACATTCGGTAGTGAGGAACATACCTGCAATAGATGCGGCATTTTCCAGAGCCACACGGGCTACTTTCGTCGGATCGATCACACCGGCAGCGTACAAGTCTTCATAAATGTCTTTATGTGCATTGTAACCGAAATCGGCTTTGCCTTCGCGGACTTTTTGAACGACTACGGCACCTTCTTTTCCGGCATTTTCAACAATTTGACGCAACGGTTCTTCAATCGCACGTTTAACGATTTCAATACCGGTAGTTTCATCTTCATTTTCACCTTTCATATTTTCCAGAGCAGGAATTGCACGGATATAAGCAACACCTCCACCCGGAACAGTTCCTTCCTCGATGGCAGCACGGGTAGCGCTCAAGGCATCATCCACACGGTCTTTCTTTTCTTTCATTTCCACTTCGGAAGCAGCGCCTACATAAAGGACTGCCACTCCACCGGCCAATTTAGCCAGGCGTTCCTGTAATTTTTCACGATCGTAATCAGAAGTTGTTTTTTCAATCTGAGTTTTGATCTGATGGATACGGGCAGTAATAGCTTCTTTTTGTCCGGCACCATTGACAATCACAGTATTATCTTTGTTTACCGTAATCTTTTCAGCTGAACCCAACATATCCATAGTAGCACCTTCCAGTTTCAGGCCTTTTTCTTCTGAAATAACCACACCGCCGGTCAATACGGCAATGTCTTCCAGCATTTCTTTGCGACGGTCGCCGAATCCCGGAGCTTTCACTGCACAGATTTTCAAAGAACCACGCAAGCGGTTAACTACCAAGGTAGCCAAAGCTTCCGAATCGATATCTTCGGCAATGATCAACAACGGGCGACCGGTTTGAATAGATTGCTCCAGAATCGGAAGCATTTCTTTCAAAACAGAGATTTTCTTGTCGTAGATCAATACCAGCGGATTTTCCAGGTCTGCTTCCATCTTTTCGGTATCGGTTACAAAATAAGCAGAGATATATCCACGGTCGAATTGCATACCTTCTACTACATCTACGTAGGTATCGGTACCTTTAGCTTCTTCCACAGTAATTACTCCTTCTTTTTTCACTTTCTGCATAGCTTCGGCAATCAGTTTACCGATAGATTCGTCGCCGTTAGCAGAAATCTTAGCTACGTTTTCAATTTTCTTGAAATCGTCGCCTATTTCCTGAGCCTGTTCTTTCAAACCGTTTATTACAGCAACAACCGCTTTATCGATACCCCGTTTCAGATCCATCGGATTTGCTCCGGCTGTAACATTTTTCAAACCGACACCAATGATAGACTGTGCCAGTACAGTAGCGGTAGTTGTTCCGTCACCCGCATCATCGTTGGTTTTAGAAGCCACTTCTTTCACCAATTGAGCGCCCATATTCTGAAACGGATCGGTCAGTTCTACTTCTTTAGCAACTGTTACACCGTCTTTTGTGATGTGCGGAGCACCGAATTTCTTTTCAATGATTACATTGCGGCCTTTCGGTCCGAGTGTTACTTTAACGGCATTAGCCAATTCATCCACGCCTTTTTTCAGAAGGTCGCGGGCATCCATGTTATATTTAATCTCTTTTGCCATGTTATTATGCTTTTATATAATTGAACCTGATTATTTTTTCACTATCGATGATCAAATAGTAGCAAGGATATCACTCTGACGCATGATCAGTAGTTTTTCTCCGTCTAATTCGATTTCCGTACCGGCATATTTGCCGTACAATACCTGGTCACCGGCTTTCAGCACCATGACCTCGTCTTTTGTTCCGTTACCTACGGCAACAACTTCACCTTTCAACGGTTTTTCCTTGGCGGAATCGGGAATAATAATACCTCCCACTGTTTTTTCTTCTGCAACAGCTGGTCTTACCAGTACTCTGTCTGCTAATGGTTTAATACTCATAATTCAATTCAGTTTATATTATTGATGTAATAGTTTATTCGTTCTGTAATACTATTGCGAACTTCGTGCCAAAGCCAAAAGAATGTAATTCTTTGTTTTCTGTCTGACAAAATTGCTCACTTGTCATTTCTGAATATGACAAATTGCCAAAAACTTTTTCCCTTTTGATATAACAAAATCAAATGAAATATGTTAATATTGCAGTGTATTTGTTCAAGCATCAAATTTTATTGTTTTTTAATGAAAAAAGAAGAGCAGTTTTCCGGGATTGCAGCATTACGTAAAGGAGATGATTTTTTTCATCCGGGTATGTCTGTAGACTGCGTTGTTTTAGGTTTTCACGAAGGTGTCATAAAAATCTTACTGAACCGGTATAAAGGATTCAAAAATTGGATGCTGCCCGGTAGTTTTGTATTCAAGGATGAAGATGTGGATAAGGCTGCTTATCGCATTCTGAAAGAAAGAACCGGCTTGGAGAATGTTTTCCTCAGGCAATTCCACCTTTTCGGAAATGCCTCAAGGAAACTGGTATTGAAAGAAGAAAACAAGAATATCTTCACGGAATCGTATGGCATAGATATCAATGAAGAACACTGGTTTTACAAACGGTTTATGACCGTAGGTTATTACGCATTGGTAGATTTCACGCAGGTACGATTGAACGAAGGATACGAAGGAGAAACAATAGAATGGTTTGAATTAAACAGTAATATTTCTTACCATTTCGATCACAAAGACATGGTATTTAAAGCATTGGAAACTATCCGGCAACATTTGAGCTATATTCCTGTAGGAAGAGAATTACTTCCCGATGTTTTTACCATGCCGGAACTAAGAAGCATCTACGAAACACTATTAGGCAGACCTCTCGACCGAAGAAATTTCCAGAAGAAAATGCTTTCTTTCGGATACTTCATTAAACTGAATGAAAAGAAAAAAGTCGGAGCTCACAGGTCACCTATCCTTTATCGGATCGATCCGGTAAAGTATGATCTGGCTCAAAAATCAGGCATTGAGAATTATGGCTGGTAACTCTTCAAATGACACGGAATGCTGGATGCCTGTTTGCATATTTTTTAATGTGATCCGTTCTTCGTTCATTTCATTTTCACCGATAATCGCCACAAAAGGGATCTGCCGGTTATTGGCATAAGTCATCTGCTTATTCATTTTGCCGGCTTCCGGATAAATTTCTGCACGGATAGCTTTCCGTCTCAGTTCCTGTACAAGCGGAAGAATATAATTTTCTTCTTTTTCCCCGAAATTGACAAATAATACCTGGGTAGTTCGTGCTGAATCTGCCGGATATAGGTCCAATTGATTCAAAACGTCAAAGATACGATCCGCTCCAAAAGAAATACCCACACCGGAAACACCGGGAAGCCCGAAAACACCGGTCAGGTTATCATAACGGCCTCCTCCCGTAATACTACCGATCTGAACATCTAATGCTTTTACCTCGAAAATGGCACCGGTATAATAGTTCAGGCCCCGTGCCAAGGTCAGATCTAATTCCAGCATGTTTGTCAAACCCAACTGCTCTGTCTTATTGAAAATGAATTCCAATTCTGCAATACCTTTCAGGCCAATTTCAGAAGCAGACAAAGTTTCTTTCAGGACAGACAATTTCTCTCTGTTATTTCCACTTAACAGAATGATGGGTTGCAACATCGCTACAGCCGACTCGGGAATATCTTTTGACAATAATTCGGCATTGACATTCTCTAATCCGATTTTATCCAGCTTATCGATCGCCACTGTGATATCGACAATCTTATCCGGCTGACCGATCACTTTGGCAATACCACTCAGGATTTTCCGGTTATTCATCTTGATACATACCCGGATATTAAACCGGCGGTACACTTCATCCATAATCTGGATCAATTCCACTTCATTCAATAAAGAGTCGGAACCGATCACATCGGCATCACACTGGAAAAATTCACGGTACCGGCCTTTCTGGGGACGGTCGGCCCTCCATACAGGCTGTATCTGATATCTTTTGAAAGGAAATGTAATCTCATGGCGATGCATCACCACGTACCGGGCAAAAGGAACAGTCAGATCGTAACGAAGGCCTTTTTCACACATCTGGTTGGTAAGCCGGGGTAAATGTCTGGCTGCCAGGTCTTCCTCTTTTACGTCCGATAAAAAATCTCCGGAATTTAAGATCTTAAAAAGAAGTTTATCACCTTCTTCCCCGTATTTTCCCATCAATGTCGACAGGTTTTCCATAGCCGGGGTCTCTATTTGCTCAAAACCATACAGGTGATAAACATCCTGTATGGTTTTGAAAATATAGTTACGCTTCGCCATTTCCTGAGGCGAAAAATCTCTGGTCCCTTTAGGGATTGACGGTTTCTGCATATTAATCTCTTCTGCCTAAAAAAATCATGATATAATAAATCAATGTCGCCAGCGAAGAAAGAGCAGCCACCACATAAGTATAAGCAGCAGAGCGAAGAGCGCCTTCTGCCTTATCATGATTGAACTTATTGGTGATACCTGCATTACTTAACCAGGCTAAGGCCCGGCGACTGGCATCGATTTCCACCGGAAGGGTGACAAAACTGAAAAGAGTAGTCAAACCGAACAAAACAATACCTGCTAATAACAACTGGGGGAAACTGTTTACCAACACGATACCGGCCAGTAACACCCAAGTCACCCACTGGGAAGCAAAACTAACTGCCGGAACCAGTTTGGAACGCATAGTCAGCGGACCGTAAGCCTTGGCATGCTGCACCGCATGCCCACACTCATGAGCAGCCACAGCAGCGGCTGCCACACTATCCGATGCATAAACATCTTCGCTCAGGTTTACCGTTTTATTGGCAGGATTATAGTGGTCGGTCAACGACCCCCGGGTAGAAATTACCTGTACATCGTATATTCCACTATCATGCAGCATTTTTTCGGCCACATCTTTTCCCGTCATTCCGTTTCCGAGAGGAATCCGGGAATATTTTTTAAATTTACTTTTCAAATTCCACGATACCAGCCAACTTACCAGGGCGATACCAATAAACAATACCCAATAATACAAATTGGGATTTAAAGCATACTCTTCCATAAATTTTCAATAGTTAGAATTATCATCAGGAAAACACGATCAAAAACCTTGCCGTATTATTCCCGGATGATTGTCTGTTCCCTGTCAGGCCCCACAGACACAATGGCAATGGGTACTCCCAGCTCTTTTTCAAGGAATGACAAATAGGCATTGAACTCTTCCGGAAATTCATTTTCCGACTGCATTTTTGTCATATCCGTTTGCCAGCCGGGAACTTCAACATAAACAGGTTCTACCCCTTCACTGATATCATATGGAAAATCTTCCGTTTCCACCCCATTGATGCGATAAGCCACACAGGCCTTGATGGCAGGAAATTGATCCAGCACATCACTTTTCATCATGATGAGTTTGGTAACCCCATTGATCATGATGGCATACCGGAGCGCCACCAGGTCTACCCATCCGCAACGGCGGGGACGTCCGGTAACCGAACCGAATTCGAAACCGATCTTGCGCATTTCATCACCCGTCTCGTCAAGTAGTTCTGTGGGAAACGGACCACTGCCCACACGGGTACAATAGGCTTTAAAAATACCGTAAACCTCACCTATGCTCCGGGGAGCGACACCCAGGCCGGTACAGGCCCCGGCACAAACAGTATTGGAAGAAGTCACAAAAGGATAAGAACCAAAATCGATATCGAGCATTGTTCCCTGGGCTCCTTCCGCCAACACACTTTTTCCTGCGGAAATATGTTTGTTGATCAAATGATCGCTATCCACTAACTGAAAACGTTTCAGACATTGTACCCCGGCAAACCAGGCTGCTTCCAGAGGAGCCAGATCGTATTGGTAATTTAATTGGGCCAGAATAGCTTTATGGCGGTCGACCGCCGTTCTGTACTTGGAATCGAAATCATGCAGCAAATCGCCCACCCGCAATCCGTTACGGCTTATCTTATCCGTATAAGTAGGACCGATTCCTTTTCCTGTAGTACCGATCTTACCGGTACCCTTAGATGCTTCATAAGCCGCATCCAACAAACGATGGGTAGGAAGAATCAGATGAGCTTTCTTCGAGATCAGTAATCGTTTGGTCAGGTCATGACCGGAAGCTTCCAAATCATCAACTTCTCCTTTGAAAAGAGCCGGATCCAGTACCACTCCGTTTCCGATGACATTGATCTTTCCGCCCTGAAAAATACCGGAAGGAATAGAACGGAGCACGTATTTCTGTGCATTGAATTCCAGTGTATGACCGGCATTCGGTCCTCCCTGAAAACGCGCGACCATATCATATTTGGGAGTCAGTACGTCTACTACTTTTCCTTTTCCTTCATCTCCCCATTGTAAACCCAAAAGTACATCTACTTTCATGTGATTCAATATTTTTTAGTTTTTCATTTTTTTCCGTTTGGACGAACATTTACTACATATCCCATAAATATAAAGCCCGTAATGTGATGGAGTGAATTTTTTAATTTTCTTCGATTGAATAATCGCTTTCAACTCATTGTCTTTATATTCCTGGATAGTTCCGCAACTTAAGCAGATCAAATGGTGATGGTATTCATTGTTATATGCCCGTTCATAATGCGAAAGATTGGTTCCGAACTGATGTTTCAATACCAGTTTACAGTCCAGTAACAATTGCATGGTGTTATAAAGAGTAGCCTTACTGACTCTGAAATTTTTTTCATTCATAGATTCATACAGGGAATCCATATTAAAATGCCCCGCCTCCGAATAAATATGATCCAGTATGGCATATCGTTCCGGCGTTTTCCGGCATTTATTCAGCGTAAGGTAATCAGTAAACTGTTGTCTTACAATCTCTTTTATTTTATCCTTATCCATTGGGGGTTGAATAGACCAACAAAATTAATCTTTTTATCTTAAATAGAAAAGTTTTGTTTATTCTATCTCAAAAAATTCCGTCAGGCGTTGTTGAAGCCCGTTATTCCCGGAGTTCAAAACAGAGATATTATCCATAAATAATACTTTTTGTTCAGGATACCGAAGAAATAATCGTTGCAATGTATTCCGCACAACCTGATGTAATAAAGAAGAGTCTTTCTGAAAAGCCTCCAGAGAACAATAGACAAGCCGTTCCGTGAGAACCGGCTGTATATCTACATCTTGCATTAATAAGCGACCATAAAGGAGAAAACCGCTGATTTTCACATAATAATCGCCGGATTCGATCCATTCCGAAGCAAAGTGCAAAGCATCCGGCAGTTTACAGAACAGATTCATTGCCGCCTGCTCTGCCAGCTCCAGATTCTCAATATCTTTTACCCAGAAGGAAGCTTGATTAAATTTTTCAGGAGGATAGAGTAGTGTTGCCAATATTTTCAACTCCCGCACATTTTCTTCCCATAAAGCACCTGCTAAAGCCTCATCAGAAGAATAAGCTGCTGCAATTTGCCGGAGACGGGGAATAGCAACCCCGAAATTAAGTTTATACTTCACTCCTTTCTCCCGCATCAGTGCAGAAGTAACCCCGTTCATAGAGAGCCTGAGTTTCTTTTTTATTTCACGAATTTGATCCTGCATAATTATCTTTCACACCATTTTTTTACCGGCAAGCGGATAATTTTTAAAGAATAAACTTTCTGTCTATTAATTTTCTCTCCCGAATATCATTATCTTTGCTGTAAAATCTCAGAAACGTTAAGTTATGAAACGAAAAAATAGTTTATTTAATATTCTTTTCGCAGCATTGTTTTTAACATTAAGCGGATGTGCCGAAGAAGATCCGCAAGCCAGTCCGTCCTTGTCCCGTAATTCCGTAACAATAACCGTAGGTGGAGAACCTGAGAGCGTTACCATTTCGGGTGGAGTTTCCCCTTACATTCTCACAAACTCCAACAGCCAGGTGGTAGATGCGTCAAACCGTTCACAAAACAATACAATAGTACTGACCCCTAAAAAACAAGGTTCCGCCATCATCACCGTTTCCGGATCCGATGGCGGCAATACCAGATTGTCTGTTTCCGTAACCGGTTAATTGTTTACCGGAAGATTGGCATATTCTTTGGAATAACGGAGCATTTGCTCTGCATATCCTTCCGTATAAGATATTTTTATGTCTTTAATTTTCCCTTTTTCGTCTTTCACCAATTCATATACCGGATTGACAAATCCTTTATAGGGTGCTATATTCAGTTTTTCATAGCGTTCGATGACTTCCTCGTGCAATGCAGGATCTACGGAAACCGCATATTTTTCAACAATTGCCTTGGCTCCGGCCCAATCTCCTTCCGATTTGATCCGCTGGATCTCAGCCAGAAGTTGTCCGAATAAATCCCTCAATTTCCCGTAATCATTGATGACAACATAAGTAGCACTATCTCTCTTCTGAAATTCAACTACTTTGTTGGCTGCACCTTTTTCCATCACCCAACGGGCAATCAAAGCACGGTTGCGCATATGCGACTCTTCGATCTGTTTGCCGGGCTCGATCCTATACAATTGTGTCATCAGGCCGTTCATCATAAACTTATAATATTCGGCTTTGTAGGCATCTTCATTCGGCAATAATTTCAACTTGACTATTTTCGGATCTCCGAGATAATACAAAGCAAATAAATCCGCACGTGCCTCTTCAATGGTCGAGCCATACGATTTCAAGGCATCGGGATCTACGCCCGGAAGCAGTTTCCCGGAACCGTGGCCCAAACATTCATGTAAATCAACATCCAGGTTATTTGTCATCAGTCCATATTTGTGAAGCAATTCTCTTTCCGCATCGCTCCAGGCAAATTCTTCTAACATACCGCTACCTTCCGAAGCTTTGTCATATGCGGCAGTAATATTCTCTATGGTGACCGATTTGGAACCGTAGTCTTTCCGTATCCAGTTGGCATTCGGAAGATTGATTCCGATGGGAGTCGCCGGGTAACAATCGCCGCCCAACATGGCTACGGTAATTACCTTGGCGCTCACCCCTTTTACTTTTTCTTTCTTGAACTGATTGGCAATAGGAGAATGATCTTCAAACCACTGGGCATTCTTACTGATGATATCGGTCCGTTTCGTAGCCTCCATATCCTTAAAGTTCACAATCGATTCCCAACTGGCTTTCATTCCCAGCGGATCACCGTACGTTTCCGTAAATCCGTTCACAAAATCTATGCGGGATTTCAAGTCCTTTACCCAGGCAATAGAATAGTCGTCATAAGTTTTAAGATTACCCGTAGTATAAAAACTGATCAGGGTTTCAATCACCGTTTTCTGTTGTTTGTTCTCTGCTACATCCTTAGCCAGATTAAGCCAGTAAACAATTTTTTCGATTGCCGGAGAATACATCCCTCCTATTTTCCATACCCGTTCTTTCAATTGATCTCCTTCTTTGACTAACTGGCTGTTCAAACCGTACGAAACCGGAGTATGATCGTTCGGATCTTTCATCTTACCGTAGAAATCTTCCACCTCTTTCTGTGTAACACCGGAACCATAATAATTGTTAGCAGAAGTAACGATCAGGTCTTCGTCTGCCGCCTGGTTCACTTTCTTAGCATCGATATCCGGATCAAAAATCACAGGAACCATTTCTACAAGAAAGGTTCTTACCGATTGATTTTCTTCCAAAGGAAGCAAAGAGGGATCGAGTTTTTTTACCGCATCGATAAAAAATTCTTCCGAGCAATCAGGCACAAATTTTTCTTCCCCGTAATGGTGATGGATTCCGTTTGAAAACCAGACCCGCTTCAGGTAAACTTCAAAATCCCTGAAATCTTCTGTATTCCGGTCGCCCGGATAATTGAGATAAATAGCTTCCAGCGTCTTCCTGATTTTCAGATTATAGTGATAATTCTGATCGAATAAGATATCCCGGCCTTCCAATGCCGCCTGCGAAAGATAGTAAACTAACTCTTTCTGCTTAAGCGGCAATTCGTCGAATCCGGGAACCTGGTAACGCAATATTCCCAAATCGGCAAACTGTTCTACCGTGTAATTGAAATGATCCATTGCTGTATCTTTAGGTTTCTCTTTATGACAGGCTGTCAGCACCAATACCGATGCCAGGCCTATGAATGCTTTTTTATACATGATATATTTCTGATTATGCTTAAAAATTAACTTACAAAGTAAACGATTTTAAGTGACACCGGCAAAAAAGAAGTCTGATTTTTTCATAAATAATCCGTACATTTGCGGCAATAATTATAAATTGAAAATTGGAAATCAATTTTATGCATTTCATTTCCAATTTTCAATTTTCAATTTTCAATTATGAATATTGCAGCATTAGTTTCCGGAGGCGTAGACAGCTCGGTAATAGTCCACCAATTGAAAGAAGCCGGCTACGATCCCACCATCTTTTATATCCGCATCGGTATGGAGGATAAGGATGGATATATCGACTGCCCCTCGGAAGAAGATATCGAGATAACCACTTACATCGCAAAGAAATACGGCTGCCGTTTCGAAATAGTCTCCTTACACGAAGAATACTGGGAAAATGTGGTCAGCTATACGATCGACGCTGTAAAAAGAGGACTGACCCCGAATCCAGATATGATGTGTAATAAACTGATTAAATTCGGCTGCTTTGAACAGAAATGGGGAAAAGACTTCGATAAAATAGCAACCGGTCATTATGCCACAATTACAGAAATCGATGGAAAGACATATCTCTCCACCGCTGCCGATAAAGTAAAAGACCAGACTTATTTTCTCGGACAGGTAGATTACATGCAGGTATCGAAGCTGATGTTCCCGATCGGGCATCTATTGAAAAGAGAGGTACGCGCCATTGCCGCCAAAGAAGCTCTGCCTAGTGCTTTACGGAAAGACAGCCAGGGAATCTGCTTCCTGGGAAAAATCAACTACAACGATTTTATCAAAAGATATTTAGGAGAAAGACCGGGTAAAATTATTGAACTGGAAACCGGAAACGTTATAGGTAAACATCACGGTTACTGGTTTCACACCATCGGGCAACGGAAAGGCCTGGGTTTAAGCGGCGGTCCCTGGTTCGTAGTCAAAAAAGACAGCCGAAAAAATATCATTTACGTCTCCAATGGTTACGACCCGGAAACTCAATATGGTAAAACCGTCAATCTACAGGGATTCGATTTTATTACTGAAGATCCCTGGGGCGATTTCACGGATGAAAAAGAAATTACTTTCAAGATCCGCCATACCCCCGAATTCACCACCGGAAAGCTCAAAAAGATCGGAGATATCTACCGCATCGAATCCGACGAAAAAATACAAGGCATCGCTGCCGGACAATTCGGCGTTATCTATGACAGGGAGGAAAAACTTTGTTTGGGGAGTGGGATGATTATTGAGAGTTAAGAGTTAAAAGTTAAGAATTAAAAATTGACAACAAATCGAATGCAATCAAGCTTGCTTGCATGGCTGAGGTGCGAAGGAAATCAAGACCGCAAAGCGGGATTAATTAAGAATTTTATTCTGATGTTCGGAAAAGTAGTCCTTTTATAAACTAAGAGCATAAAATCTAAAAAGAAAAGAGCTAATGCCCCTGATTCAGGAACACCAACTCTTAATTCTTAATTCTTAACTCTTAACTAAATAAGGTATAGCGAACTAATCGACTCATTATTATAAACTCTGCTGATAGAGTTTGCGAACATATCGGCGATAGAAATGATTTTCACTTTTTCACTTTTCTTGGAATACGGGATACTGTCGGTAAAGATCATCTCAGTCAGAGCTGATTGGTCGATGCGCGTAGAGGCCGGGTCAGACATAACAGCATGTGAGGCAATTGCACGGACAGATTTAGCTCCGGCTTCCAGCATTAGGTCTGCCGCCTTGGTTATTGTTCCTGCGGTATCTACCATATCATCCAATAACAACACATCCATTCCTTCTACATCACCGATAATCTGCATTTCGGATACTTCATTGGCTTTTTTGCGCAGTTTATAACATATTACCATCGGGGCATTCAGGTATTTGGAATAGGTACTGGCACGTTTGGTTCCACCTACATCGGGAGTAGCGATAACCAGATTGGGTATGCTCAGAGACTTGATATATTCCATAAAAACCGTAGAAGCATAGAGGTGATCGACCGGGACATTGAAAAATCCCTGGATTTGATCGGCATGTAAATCCATTGTTATCAACCGGCTGATACCTGCCGTACTCAATAAATCCGCAATCAATTTGGCTCCGATCGATACACGGGGCTTGTCTTTTCTATCCTGACGGGCCCATCCGAAGTAAGGCACAACCGCAACAATCGATTTGGCCGATGCCCGTTTGGCAGCATCGATCATCAACAACAACTCCATCAGGTTGTCGGAGTTGGGAAAAGTAGACTGTACCAGAAAAACATAACTGCCCCGGATAGATTCTTCGTATGAAACCGAAAACTCACCATCGGCAAAATATTCGATTTTCATACTACCCAGTTCACAACCCAGACTGTGACATATTTTCTCTGCCAGATAACGGGATTTGGTTCCCGAAAAAATTTTGAAGGGGACTTTGTTGCAGGACGACATAGATTAAAATTGAAGATGTTTTGAATTTTGTCGCAAAATTAATAATAATGTTCGGATATTATATACTTTTGCGAAGGATAATCAAACAATTTATAACCGGACAAATATTGTTATATAAACGAACAATGCTCCGGTCAATTATAGCATCGGTTATTTTACCTTAAACTTCAAAATTCTCCCAGAATAAGACTTAAGGCCTATTTTTACAGGCATACTGCTACTCAGGCAGGTATCTGTTATTTTATCTCCGGTCAACAAATCCTCTGCTTTAATTAATTTCCCATCCGGAATATCCAGATACTCAAATGCATGCTGAGGAATATTTATCGACACTTCCGTATCCTGTGAATCGAAATTAGCTGCAATTAGCAATGTATCTCCTTCATATTGACGGAGATAAACATACTGTTTATCAGGATTAAAACCGGTATAATTATTATTGACATACATCAGGTCGTAAAAAAGTCCCCGGGAAATTGCGGGTTCTTCGTTACATAAACGAAGTAGTTTGGCATAAAAATTCCGTAATTCGTTCTCTTCCTTGCTCAGCAAATCCTGCGTATATTTTCCTCCATTTCCCCAACGTTGAATAGTATTCAGCCCCCAATAGTCAAAGATAGTCGTCCGTCCGTCCCTACCGCTGAACCCTTCTGCATCCATGCCTTTTTCGCCCAATTCCTGTCCGAAGTAGATCATTACCGGGTTCACATGCATGGTAGCAGTTACGATCATGGCAGGAAGCGCTTTTTCCGGACGACCGGCGAAAAAATCGGAAGCGACCCTTTGTTCATCATGATTCTCCAGAAAATTCAACATCCGGTGTTGTATACCTTCGAGCGACTGCCAGCAACCGGTAATGGCTTTGGCTGTCTGCATTCCGCAGCTAATGGCACGCAGGGTATCGTATAAGCCTACTTTATCGTATAAATAATCAAACTTTCCACTAAAAATATAATTCCGGTATTCCGCAGGATTGTAAACTTCTGCAATAAACAACACCTCCGGAAAACGGGATTTCACTTGTGGAATCACCCAGTTCCAGAACTCTACAGGTACCATTTCTGCCATATCACACCGGAAAGCATCTACCTTTTTAGATGCCCAGAACAGCAAAATATCCAGCATTTTTTTCCAGGTATCCGGTACCGGATCAAAATATTTCGCCCGTCCATTGAGATAATCCACCCCATAATTTAATTTTACGGTCTCATACCAGTCATTCACTGCCGGACGAGCTGAAAAACAATCGTTACCGGTCACCTTCGCCGGTTTTTCGTGATATTTTACTCCTTCCGCCGTCACAGGAAACTGAGGTTCCAATAATTGTCCCGGGATATAATAGAAGTTGTTCTCAGGAGAAAAAGTCGTATGAATATTATCGTTCGCCCCCAGATCCGTAATTCCTTCCGGCTTGGCATCCGAATAATATTGCCGGGCTACATGGTTGGGAACAAAATCGATGATCACTCTCAGTCCGGCCCGGTGTGTTCTTGCAATTAATGCATCGAATTCCTTCATCCTGTCTGGCACTGAATCAGCCAAATCCGGATCCACATCGTAATAATCACGGATAGCGTAAGGAGATCCTGCCTTTCCTTTCACTACCCCCGGATGGTCCTTCCGTATACCGTAAGCTGTATAATCTGTCTGAGAAGCATGTTCGATAACACCCGTATACCAGATGTGCGTTATCCCCATTTCCCGGATAGACTTCAAGGCTACCGGAGTAAAAGATGAAAACTTTCCGGTACCATTCTCTTCTAAAGAACCACCAGGATAATTAACCGTACTATTATTACCGAATAATCTGGTAAAAACCTGATAAATTACTATTTTTTTTGTTTGAGCAGCCATTGTATATAATTGAGAATCGTTAGATCGGCCTTAGCCAATTGAAAAATGAAAATAAAAAATGGATGATGAAAAATGAATTTTGAATTTTAAAAATGAATACATTCTAATTTTCAATTCTCAATTTTCAATTTCCAATTATTAACCTCTCCCTCAGCAAATTTTCCTTCTCTGCCAAAGTTTTCTTTCCCTGTCGATAACCAATATCAAAAATAGTATGGATATTTTCCAGGTCGAAAGTCTTGAAATTCCCGAATTCTTCCGTTTCTATCAGGATATCACACAACTTTCTGTCAGGCAAAGTATTTGCACGGAACATATAATGATAAGAACGTTCTGCTATATGTAAAATTGTCTGATTGTATTTTTTCGGGATCAAAGGAGCTACATTTACCCCGATCACGGTTTCACAAATTCCACGGATGTTGGTCACAGGGAAATTACGGAACAAGCCACCATCCACATAATGAATTCCATTGATAACCACCGGATTGAAAATAATCGGAATACTGCAAGAAGCCATCACAGGCTCTATCAACGGCCCCTTATCGAAAACCACACTGATTCCATCATCCAAATCGGTGGTTACTACGAGCAACGGGATCTTCAGTTCTTCAAATGTTCTCGCCCGGAGATGCTTTTCCAAAAAGACACGAAATCCATGCAGGTTAAATATACCTGCTTTGGGAATCTGCATCTCGGCGAACTGTTTGAATTCCAATCCGGCAAAAAGTTTGGCAATTTCATCCGGAGTATAACCATCAGCATACAATACTCCTGCCAGTGCACCGGCACTTGTACCGGCTATAACATCCGGTTTCAGACCAAATTCTTCTAACGCTTTCAAAGCACCAGGGTGAGCAAAACCCTTGGCACCGCCCCCACTGAGGGCCAATCCGAGTGGATACTTCGACATACGACTATATTTTTTGCAATTATAATAAAAAATCCCCACAAATTGTTTACATTTGCCGCTTAGTTAATTTTAAAAAAATCTATATTCTATGGTAGCAAACATCTTTTGGTTTATTCCTATTGCCTCTCTGCTGGCGCTCGGTTTCGCTTATTACTTTTTCCGGTCGATGATGAAAGAGAATGAAGGTACCGACATCATGAAAGAAATCGCATCCCATGTACGGAAGGGAGCAATGGCTTATTTGAAACAACAGTACAAAGTGGTAACAATAGTATTTATTGTACTTGCCATCTTTTTTGCCGTCCTGGCTTATGTTTTCCATGTGCAAAATCCCTGGGTGCCTTTTGCATTCCTCACCGGAGGATTTTTCTCCGGATTGGCAGGGTTTATCGGTATGCGAACAGCCACTTATGCCTCCGCACGTACAGCCAATGCAGCCCGCCGTTCTTTGAACGATGGATTAAGAGTAGCCTTCCGGGCCGGTGCGGTAATGGGATTAACAGTCGTAGGTTTAGGCTTGTTAGACATCTCCCTGTGGTTTATTTTGTTGAATTCATTCTATGATGCCTCTGTCGCTCAAAATATGGTCATCATCACTACTACTATGTTGACTTTCGGTATGGGGGCTTCCACTCAGGCCTTATTTGCCCGTGTTGGAGGAGGTATTTATACCAAGGCTGCCGACGTGGGTGCCGACCTGGTAGGAAAAGTAGAAGCCGGCATTCCGGAAGATGATCCCCGGAACCCTGCTACCATCGCCGATAACGTAGGAGATAACGTAGGCGACGTAGCTGGAATGGGTGCCGACCTGTATGAAAGCTATTGCGGATCGATCCTGGCAACCGCCGCCTTAGGTGCTTCTGCCTTTTTCACAACTCCGAACATGCAGATGAAAGCGGTTTTCGCCCCGATGCTGATTGCCGCCGTAGGAATTGTACTTTCCATTCTAGGTATCTTTTTTGTCCGTACCAAAGAGGGAGCCAGTATGAAACAACTACTCGGTTCTCTGGGCAAAGGAGTAAATGGAAGTTCTATCTTAATTGCCGCAGCCACATTCGGTATTTTATATATTCTGGAAATGCCCAACTGGATAGGTATTTCATTCTCTGTTATATCCGGTTTACTGGCGGGTGTTATCATCGGACAATCTACGGAGTATTACACATCGCATTCTTACAAACCGACACAAAGAATATCGGCCAGTGGAGCTACCGGCCCGGCTACGGTTATCATATCCGGTATCGGGCTTGGTATGATCTCTACAGCCATACCTGTTGTTACCATCAGTGTCGCTATTGTCATGGCTTTTTTATGCGCCATTAATTTCGACGTGGCCAACATGCTTACCGCAAGTAACCTCAGTTTAGGATTATACGGAATCGGAATCGCAGCTGTTGGAATGCTGTCTACATTAGGAATCACATTGGCCACAGATGCTTATGGCCCAATTGCTGATAACGCCGGGGGAAATGCCGAAATGAGCCACCTGGAACCGGAAGTTCGCAAACGCACTGATGCCCTGGATGCGCTTGGCAACACTACAGCTGCCACCGGTAAAGGCTTTGCCATTGGATCGGCTGCATTAACAGCCCTGGCATTACTAGCCTCATATCTGGAAGAAATCAAAATAGGCTTACAACACATCGGACAAGAAGTATTGACCTTGGCTAATGGAGACACAGTAGAAGTTACTAAAGCTACCATTGTAGACCTGATGAACTACTATCAAATAAACCTGATGAATCCCCTGGTACTAGTCGGAGTTTTTATTGGCGCCATGATGTCGTTCCTCTTCTGTGGACTGACCATGAATGCCGTTGGTCGTGCAGCCCAAAGCATGGTGGAAGAAGTACGCCGTCAATTCCGTGAAATCAAAGGTATCCTTACCGGAGAAGCACAACCGGATTATGCCCGCTGTGTTGAAATCTCCACTAAAGGAGCTCAACGCGAAATGTTACTTCCATCGATCCTTGCAATCGCAGTACCTATCATTACCGGACTTATTTTCGGAGTAGCAGGTGTTATGGGATTGTTGATCGGAGGATGCAGCTCAGGATTCGTTCTCGCCGTATTCATGGCCAATGCGGGAGGAGCCTGGGATAATGCCAAGAAATATGTAGAAGAAGGCAATCATGGAGGCAAAGGTTCTGATATACATAAAGCAACCGTTGTGGGTGATACTGTTGGTGACCCGTTCAAAGACACCTCCGGACCGAGCCTGAACATCCTGATCAAACTGATGAGTATGGTGGCTATCGTAATGGCTGGTTTAACAGTTGCATGGTCACTCTTCTAAAATAGAATCGCAAGCCTGAAAAACTAAGGTTTGATTATTTGCCACGAATGATATGAAGAATTATTCGTGGCAAATTATTTTAAAGGATGATACACATGTTATTTTATTCAATTCCGGACTTCAATAAACTCAGTTGATAATCAGCTATTTTTTTCCGGGTAAGAAACAGTGCCTCTTCCGATAATACAGCAAAAGAATTCATACCCGTAAACAACCGGTTCAAGGCCTCGTTATCATAATTTGGCGAGTTGAAATAGGCCCAATCCTGAGAAAGATATTCTTCTAGTTTTTCTTTCATTTCAGAAGTAATGCATTGTTCCATATCAGGAATACTCAATAATCCGGAAAGTTTCTCCTTCATTACAGATTCTTCCTTTTTCAGCAACCCCATTCCTATTTCAATTTTATTTATCGGAGTTTCATAATGAATAAAAACAGATCTTTCTGATATTTTTTTATATAAATCCCGATTCTCCTGTATGGAATCCTGCATCATAAAATGGGTATCATATAGTTTTTTAAGATGGTCTTTCTCTTCAATAGTCCGGGCTTTCCCATAAAACCAGAGAAACGCCTGCATATCATTCTCTTCAAGCTGTCGTTTTAACGAGTTCTCTTCTTTTTTTAGTTCTTCTAACACAATTTCTGCCTCACGAGTACGATATTTTTTATTATCTAATTCGAAATGATTAACTTTGATATTTCCGGCTTCAATATTCATCAATACGTTTACATCTTCCTCTAATGCTTGTTTTCGGAGATTCAAATCTATACGATCATCGGAGAAAAGATCTTCGAAGGAGATAGGATCTTGAGTTGTTGTATTTATTTCCTCTAAATTAAATTTTGAAATTACCCGGCTGTCATAGTATCCATTATACCGGTCGTCCAACCGGTACCGGTTAATTTTTTCCGTATACTTCTGTTTGAAATCTTCAAAAGAAATATTTTCAGGAACAGACTGATAAGTAACCCTTTCAAACAACATATCGGTAACTGCCAATTGAGACTGCTTTGGATCTTTGAACCAGTCCCAAGCAGACTCCCTGGAAATTTCATTATTTTTTCTCATGGGCTCCAAACGGGCAACTCTGTCTTTTATAGTGGGATGAGATGCCCATTGATCTTTAATACTTACCCGGTTTTTATGAAACCGATCGATTTCTGCTCCGGTAATTACAGGTAAACCATTTTCCAATCGCAGTTTATAAATAGACGCATAGGTACACATTACCCAACGATGTTGAAGATAAATATTGTCTGTTCTGATATTCTCAACAATTTTCTCATCATAAAAATTCAGAAGCCCATTATACATTGTAAATGAATAATCCAGTTTATATAATGCCCGGATCATCGCAGATGCATCAACAACCGATGCTGACATAGCATCGGCATGGAATTCCATTTCCCTTGATAAACTCAGGTGACTAATATTCAATACATGGTATAACTTTCTCAACATAGACTGAACACCATTGATAAGAGACCCACTCGCTTCTGCTATAAGCGACAGAAAAGCTACATTTTTACGACTCCATGATTGCAGGATATCAATATAGTTATTATGATACAGAAGATTATATAGAATTTGATTCACCTGATATACATAAGTTCCTACCAATGTACTCTTCTGAGAGAAATGTCCGAACTCATGTGCCAGAATAGCTTTCAGTTCATCAGATGAAAGAGTATTTACCAGGCCTAAACCAATGTAGAGATTCTTTCCTACAGGAAAAAACATACTCCAAAATGTTGAATAATAAGAAACCGAAGCTTCTACATCCGGAAGCAGATAAATCTTTTTAGGAAACCGGACATTCATCTGCCGGGAAAGAATACGTATATTTTCAAATAATAAAGGCTCATCTTCAGCAAAAATCTCTTTTCTTCCGGAATGATCAGCTTTATTAATACGGAATGAATAACGCAGCAGAAAATAAAATACCAAAAGACCTATCGAATTCATAAGAAGCCCGGCCGGAATTGTAATGATATTTATGCCGGCACTAAGTGCAAGAATACCAAGATAACAGAGGAAAGCTGAAAATAATGTCACCAAAAGGAACAACAACAGATAAGACAACACGACCAAAATTATTACAGCAACAGCCGCAATAACTTTCCGGTTAAGAGATGAAGAAAAAGGCATGATAGTAAAGATAAAGTTTATTTGATCACATAAATCAAACTGGAATAATTACCATCCTGACGGGCTTTCCAATCGGATACAAACCCATTCCAGCCTCCTTTCAGCAAAGCTGACAATTTTCCGCGTCCTTTCAGTCCTTCACTCAGCATACTGATGTAAAATGCATCGAAACGCATAGGAATAGTCGTCCCGATTTTCAAACCATGCTTTTGAGTGAGCCGGTCCATCGATTGAGGGGTAAAATGAGACAAATGCCGGGGAACATCGTATGCTGCCCAAAACTGTTTGTAATATTTCGCATCCGCACTGGCAGGATTAGGCAAAGCCAGTAACAAAACTCCACCTGGTTTCAATAAACGCAACAATTGCTGTAATGAAGCATCGATATCATATAAATGTTCAAAAACATGCCACAAAGTGACTATTTCAAATCTTTTACCAGTTTGTTCCAGATCGTCCAGAGAAGCAAACAAAGATTGTCCTGTACGTTTTTCTGCAATAGCCCGGGCTACACCACTCGGTTCCACACCTGCTATATTCCAACCGTCTTCTTTACAAACAGACAAAAAATAGCCGGTACCGCAACCCACATCCAAGATATCTCCTTTAATCAGCGAAAATTGATTGACAGTTTGTAATTTATTCTTTGTATTCCTCTTACGAACAATATGATACAACCGGTTTACAATCCCCTTTTTTGTATCCGAATGCGAAACATAGTCTTCCGTTTGATAATATTTTCCTATCTCCGACGAATCCGGCTGAGGCATGGTAATGCCATACGTACAAGACGGACAGACACAAATATCAAAGGATTCCCCACTCACACTGTAATCCTTACACCGGAAAACCACCTGATCTATCTCACTACCACAAACCGGACACTTCAAATCATTCATGACAATATATCCCTAAAAAGAGTCCCCCCCTTAATTTTTAGTTTTTAGTTTTTAACTCTTAACTCCTTTTCTAAACAGGCCATAATAAACGGCCCGATCGCCTTCCCTTCATTCGCCGTAACAGCAACATCTTTCCCGCAAAGGTAATAATTAACCGTCCCGGTCCTGGAAATATCTTTTTCCGGTCCCAAACCTGCCGAAGCACAACTTTGCACAATACGGATCCGGTTATTTTCATCCTGACGGATAAACTGTTCAAGCAATCCTTTGTAAGCCAAATCGGCTACCGGTTGATAGACTTCTGCATTCAGAACACCAATTCGTATTCCTTTATAAAAGGCATAGGTAAACATGGAAGATGCCGACGATTCAAGATAATTGGGCTTATCACACTGGTTATAGACTTTTCCAAGGATTGTATCTCCCTTATTATCAGCAGTTCGATTCTGATCGTATTGTAAAAGCTGGAACCAACAACCGGATGCGGCATCCTGATGACGGGCCAAACCATCGGCCACCTGTACGACAATACCCTTCAAGACTTTACAATCCGGATGCGATACAGGGATATACTCCAGTACATCGACCAATGCTGCAAAATACCATCCCATGCCACGACCCCAGTATTCAGGAGAACAGCCGGTATAAGGTTCTCCTTTTCTGGCCCAGAAAGCATCCGGATCAAAAGGATCGGCCGCCCAACCGTGGTAATTCAAACCGGTTTCTGCATTATAGGTATATTGATGGATGATCTTGAATTGATTGGCTATATCCGACCAGGAGTCCATATTATCTTCATCCCCGGCGTCTTTTCCGAAATTTACCTGGTATTCGGCATACAAGGCTGTTCCCATATACAAACCATCCAACCACATTTGATTGGGATAGATGGCCTTATGGAAAAATCCGCCGGCTCCGGGTAATGGAGCCTGAATCCGGGCATGTTTATATTTCAACTTATCCCGGAAAAAGGCAGCACATTTTTTATAACGTGCTGCATCCGCCTCATTCCCTCTCTTCATTTCTTCCCGGTATAAAACGAAAAAGATTTTTCCGGCAGCCAGGTCATCCAGGTTGCTTTCTCCCACCCGGATAGTATCTCCTCCCTGCAGGCAATGATCGGCATATTTTTTTACCAGATCGTAATAAGCTGTTTTTTCAGGATATTGTTGCCAGGCTTTCAGAACAGCGTTGGCAACCAAACCGGGGACATAATCCCAGTGGGCCGTTTCTAATTGCTGCTCTTTCTTATTACTTAAAAATGTATGCATGGCACTCGATTCGACCATCCATTGAGAATACAGGATTTTGTTTTTTTCTTCTGCAGCTTTTCCGGATTTACAGGACGGGAACAGAATTATAACCACCAATATTAGAGCAATTTGCTTCATACCAATTGAAAATTGAAAATTGAAAATTGAAAATGAAAAACAGAGGAAATGCATTAATGAAAAGAATTTTTCATTTTCCACTTTTCGTTTTTCACTTTGAAAGCTTCGCAAAGATAGAAAACATTGAGTGATTTATCATAATTGTACAAAAGAAAAGAGTTTTGTACTTTTGCACTTCCATTATTCAAACAATCAGTATGAAATTCGATTTACAATATACCGATCCGCATTCCAATGCCCGTGCTGGAAAAATAACAACCGATCACGGAACCATTGAAACTCCTATCTTTATGCCTGTCGGGACACAGGGAGCAGTCAAAGCCGTTCATTTTGCCGAACTCAAAGAAGATATCAAGGCTGAAATTATCCTGGGAAACACCTATCATTTATACCTGCGTCCGGGTATTGAGATCCTGGAAAAGGCCGGAGGCCTGCATAAATTCAATAGCTGGGATAAACCCATCCTGACTGATAGCGGAGGATTTCAGGTTTTTTCGCTGGCAGAAAACCGGAAACTGCGGGAAGAAGGAGCGGAGTTCCGCTCGCATATCGATGGTTCTAAACATCTGTTTACCCCGGAAAATGTGATGGACATCCAACGAAGCATCGGTGCCGATATTATCATGGCATTCGACGAGTGTACTCCGGGAGATGCCGATTATAACTATGCCAAAAAGTCGTTGGATATGACAGAAAGATGGTTAGACCGCTGTCTGAAACGATTCCGGGAAACCCCAGGCAAATACGGCTACGAACAAAGTCTTTTCCCGATCGTACAAGGCTGTGTATATCCCGATCTGAGAAAAAGGGCTGCTGAAAACGTAGCTTCCAAAGGGGCCGATGGTAATGCCATCGGCGGACTGGCAGTAGGCGAACCTACCGAAAAAATGTATGAAATGATCGAATTGGTCAATGAAATCCTTCCGAAAGATAAACCGCGTTACCTGATGGGGGTAGGAACTCCGGCCAATTTACTGGAAGCCATCGAGCGGGGAGTCGATATGTTCGACTGCATCATGCCTACTCGCAACGGAAGAAACGGTCAGATTTTCACCCGAAACGGTATCATGAACATGCGTAATAAAAAATGGGCTGACGATTTTTCTCCTATTGAAGAAGATGGAGCATCTGTAGTAGACCGTATCTACTCTAAAGCTTATCTCCGGCACTTATTCATTGCTGATGAGATTCTGGCGCTGCAAATTGCTTCTATACATAATCTGGCTTTCTATCTCCGATTGGTTAAGGAAGCGCGGCAACATATTATTGCCGGAGATTTTGTAAGTTGGAAGAAATCGGTTATCGGACAACTGCAACAAAGGATTTAAGTTTTCAGATTCAGCAAATTTTAACTTTCAAAAGAGAAATCGCTATTTTCCATGAGTAATTTTTAGAATTTCTCCATTGCTTTTTCTAATCTCGACATAAACCACGCCCCCTTTGGAATTTTCTTTCATTTGCCCTTTTACAATCCAAATCTCATTTTCTAAATTAACAACAAAAGGTTTTTGTTTTTCAATGTTTTTTTCACCATAAATCCCATTCAATATCGTTTCTGCCATTTGGGCTGCAATTTCAGGAGTAGATACCAAGCTATCCTTGGGTAGATATCCTTTTAAATGAGCATGCTCATTTAAGGATAAAGACCTTTTTTTATAAAATGCAGACTTCAAATCTGTATTTACATAACTGTCTGTAAATTTCTCCTTTTTATAGTAAATTTCAATTACCCATTCATTCTTCACTTTGGCAGCAAAATCAATAAAATCATTTTCCAATGGAGAGATAATAGTTTCGGCATGATATTCATCAGTATCCACAAGATAGGTATACTCTATTCTATAGCCGGTAACAGATATTATATTTCCCATACGAGTTTGGTTTATTCCTGTTAGTTTTTCTATAGAGTCAATTCTTCCTACTGTTGTTGTCCAATTGCCCCTATGACGAATAAAAAACGCCTTATAATCTAGAGTAATAAACAAAACAACTCCCACGAGCAAAAAAACAACGATAAAAAAAATCATTATTGATCTTTTATCCCATGTTTTTCCTTTATTATTTTTGTCTACAAATTTCATTAAATAGAGAGATTTATGATAAATCACCTCGGCGCCTTCAAATACAAATAAACCGCAATAAACGAATAAACAAAATTAGGAATCCAAACCGCAACAAAAGAACTCACATAGCCGGAAATAGCAAAAGTAGACGTTACCTGCATAAAAAGAATATAAGAAAAGCTGAGCAACAATCCCATCCCAATATTAAAACCCATGCCTCCTTTTACCTTGCGGGAAGAAAGAGATGCTCCGATAATGGTCAGGATAAAAGCGGCAAAAGTCATAGAAAAACGCTGAAAATATTCAATCTCGAATAGCTGTATATTGCCGACTCCCCTCTCTTTCTGACGATTAATATAGCTGCGAAGCTCCGGAGTAGTCATTTGTTCACAATCATTAACGGAAATCAGGAAATCAGACGGAGCCATTACTAAAACCGTATCTATACTTTCCCCATGACTGATGGTTTCTTTCATACCGGTAAAATTCCTTACCATGTAATCTTTAATAGTCCAGTGATTGACCGAATCATAACTGATCGATTGAGCAGTTAACCTGGAAACCAATTCTTTATCATTGAATTTTTCCAGTGAAAAGTGCCGGCCTGTAGCCGTCTTATCATTATAACTCCCCATATACATAATTACACCGGGGGAGACTTCCAATTGAACATTCCGTGCATAATCCACACTCTTATCCCGGATGTACTTGTTCTGAAAAGCAATCCGGGTAATATTGGCCGGAGGGATCACAAAACTGTTCAGCATAAAAGTAAAAATGGCTATTATAGTGGCCGACATCATATATGGCCGCATCAACCGGGGAAAACTGATCCCACCCGAAAGCATTGCAATAATCTCCGAATTATCAGCCAGTTTAGAGGTAAAAAAGATAACGGCGATAAACGTGAACAGCGGACTGAATAAATTGGCAAAATATGGAATGAAATTCAGGTAATAATCGAATACAATAGCAGAAAGCGGCGCATCATTTTTGATAAACTTATCAATTTTTTCATTCACATCGAACATTACCGTAATAGATAAGATCAAAAGAATGGCAAAAAAATAAGTGCCAAGAAACTTCTTAATAATATAAATATCAATTTTCCGAAGAAACTTCATACCTGTTTTGAAATCTACTCTAATTTGCACGCAAAGGTGGTGATTTTTTTTAAACAAAACAAGAAGCCCGCTATGCGGCAGTTAAGAGTTAGGAGTTAAGAATTAAGAGTTGGGATTCTTCGAATCCCTCATGAAACATCATCTTCAGCACTTTAAAACCAAAAAGAACCACCCAACCGGACTTCACAATTCAACTCTTAATTCTTAACTCCTAACTCTTAACTCCTCGGCACAACTCTCCCCTTACTCCCCTCCCCCAACTCAAACACCCACCCATAATTCCCTATGCTATGGCTTTCCAGGAATCCCTGGTGTTGGTATCCTGAAGGAATAAATATCCGCCGGTTACCGATATTTTTTACGGCACATTGTGGGGCGACTCCGTCTTGTAACCAGGGATGATTTTTCAATGCCTCTTCGCTGCTGCCGTACTGCCATATTTCTTTCCATTCATTGGGATTAACTTCTCCTGAACAGGCATTTTCAGGGGCAAAAATATAAAAGCGGCCCAGAGTAAGACCTTTCAAATCGTTTTGCATGGACTGTTTCACAGCATCTACAATTCCTAATGCATGAGCAAAGCCCATGCTGTGACAAACCACATCCAGGGTATCTTCCAGTATCCCTGACTGGGTTCTGGAGCATTTGGATTTTATTTCCGACACAAAATCCTTTCCCCGTTCAAATCCATTGTTCCGGCGTTGAATAAAACCGTTTGTATTCGTTTCTGTATTCAGATATACGCAAGATGACCGGTGATAGCAAGCATTCAACAGATTGGATGCACTCAGGGACGATAAAAGACTGGTGGCAAATTTTCCGATCGACCGGTGATTGGAAGTTCCGACATCGTCATGCCCTGCCATATAGGTAATATATTTGGGTTTTAGCAGATGAATCATTCTGTCGGAAAATGATCCTGAACTCCAATATTGCTTCCGGTCTTTATCCATTGGCGTTTTTTGCACAAAACCCACCAATTTATCCCAGAAATTTTCATAAATCTGCTGATTTTCATTGGCATTCAGGAACTCTTTAATCTCATCCATAGGATCATAACCTGATACAAACAATAAAAAAACATTGGCCCTTGAAGCATGCAGATAATCCTTCAGATATTCCCTGTCTGAGTTGGAATGAAGGGTGATTTTAATTGAATTTCCGGCATAACCGAGACAAAACACTTCTTTCCCATAGATAGTCCGTTCATTAAAAACACTTGGCTGAATTCCTTTCAGGGTATAATTTGCATTTTTATTATAGGTTGCCGACAGGAAAGAATATTGCCTGCCATCAAGCAACATTCCTCCTTTTTCTGTGGTATTGGCACCAGTCACTACCTGCAAATTCTTCCCATCCCGGATAGACAATCGCAAATTTTCCAGGAATTCCGCCATCAAACGATTATTTTCAATAATACTCATACCATCTTCATCCTTTTCAAAAATACCTGAAACAAACCCGGGACTGTGTACAGCATCCCATTGAAATTTTGCCAGTTCTACTCCCGGAGGGGTATTCATAAGATTATCCGGCAGGTCTCCCTGTGTAAAATGATATTCAGAAAGATGTCGAAGCTTGAATGCGCCATGTCCGATTTCATGGGCAGCTATTCTTCCCGTAGCACCGCCAAACAGATAACCGAATTGTTTCCCCCTTGGCATGCAGCCTGCCAGGTCCGGCAAATTAGCAGATTTTAGCATAAACAGGTAAACTGCATCTTTCTCCAATCCTTGTTCCTTCATTGCCTCATAAAAACGATTGAGTATCTTCATTTCATCGGTCTGGGAGGAAATCAGACCGGAACCCTCCACCTGCAATTTTCCATCTGCATTCAAATCCCAACCGGAATGGACAAAATTATCTTCCGTCTTTACCACGAAAGATATGCCGACAGGGTTATAAATTGCATTCAAAGACGCTCTTATTTCTTTTTCATCTAAACGAAAACCGTTTACAGGCACCAACCGGACCTGTAATATCTTCGATTCGTACGTATGGATGCGCAATTTACCCAAAGTCGCATATTTACCTTTTCCGGTTTCATCCTGTACTACATACAGTTCCTGCCCGTCGCCGGCCTCGCTCCCCAGGAGCCGGAGTGTCCAACCGTTCCGGTTTTCTTCATAGGTAGATTTCAACTCTTTTCCTGCGGTTGTAATGAAATGCACTTTTTCCGGTTTAAAGTTTTTACCGGATGATATTATCCGGATGAACAGTTCATCCGTTTTTCCTTCCGGCATGAATTTACAGGAAGAATAGATCTGCTCATCGGCTTTTTTATAAGCTTCAAAAAACAAGGTTTCTTTCAGATAAGCTTCTTTATAGACGTCTAAGGTATAAAGGGTTCGGGGCGTTTTCTCAAATACAATAACAGCCAGGTCTTCCCGCAAAATAT
This sequence comes from Bacteroidales bacterium, assembly GCA_031553775.1. Taxonomy (GTDB): domain Bacteria; phylum Bacteroidota; class Bacteroidia; order Bacteroidales; family Azobacteroidaceae; genus JAISFI01. The sequence goes on along the minus strand of JAVBLA010000047.1, from coordinate 54,063 downwards.
CCCTGGTCTCCGGCTTCAGAGAATAAGATGCTTTTTCGTAAAGAACGGTAATGTTTCCGTCTTCGTCAATTTCATAAGCACTTCCGGTAGTATCCGAAACGGTAGCTGGAAGTTCGTCGACTTCTATCTTGTGATTTTTACCCTGTTTATCTTTATAGCTGATCACATAATAAGCTCCTGTTTCGGTATCCGTATCATTTTCAGGGTGTTCCTGATTCTCTTCGTCATCTCTTCTACCGGTTTTTTGTTCCACTCCCGCCTGATGATTTACATCGATATTTCCGGTAACAGTATATGCTGCTTTTTCCTCTCCGGTACGGATATCTCCCATTCCTGCTCCACCCTGAATATAATCATCAATATTCCAAACGGAATTTGCGTGATCTGCCGGATCGTATGCCGTTTCAAAATATCCGGATAATAATTGACGGTCTGTATTGACTGTTATCTGTTTGAATATAACCTTTCCAAAAGATTTCTTCAGAACAGGGATCATCACCTGTCCTTCTCCCGTAAAATTGCTGCTGCCTTTTACTTCCGTTATTTTCACCGGAAATTTTCCGGCAGATACGACATCACCTGCCGACAGGTTACTTATTTTTTTCCGGTTGGAGATTGTATTTTCCGCCTGTATACCACAGGCCGGATTTTGTGGGATTTTTTCCGGGACCTCAAAAAAACGGATCTCACTATACACATAGCCATCATTATCCACACAACGGCAAGCGATGCGGTATTCGTATTTCTCACCTGGTTGAAGGGAAGATAACACATGCGTGCCGGCATAGATATTTTCCGATGTCCATTCAGATTCTCCGGTACGCCGGTATTCCAATCGATAATCAGAAGCTGGGGTCTCTGTCCAGGTCAGATAAACCCGTCCGGCATCATACGAGGCGGATATCTCCGTAACCGGTTTGCAATCGGCAGTATAATCAAACCAAAACACTTGGCTATAACCATCGTTCAAAAAAACATTGGCAGCTTCAGTTCCATCCCGGGCAATGGCTTTCACCTGCCAGGCATAGCGGCGGCCCGGAATCAAAGCGGGTTGCATCAGGGTATAGAGAACCGAACTTTGTAAAGTATGTTCGCTATACAAGACAGGCGAATAGGTAAATGCGGCTTCAGGAGGAAGAGATTTGTCATAGATCTCCGCGATAGAAAACTCATATTCTGTATTATAAGCGGCATACATACTATTGGTATGGCGGGGTGTCCAGCTAAACAGGATCTGTTGCAGGTCTGTTTCTGCCACCAACTCTCCTTTCCTGGGCAAATTCAATAAAGGAGGGTGGACAGACACAATCCAGGCCTGAGCGAAACCTGCCTCCCGGTTACTGACTAACCGACCGGTCTGTACGTCATACGCCTCAAAATGAAAACGATAAAAACCATCCGGCAAACGTCCGGTACGATAAAATTCGGAAGGGTTACCGTTTATCCGCAGACTTTCTTTCCGGAAATAAATAGCAAAGTCGTGTAATGATAAACGGACAGGCATGCCGGATTCTAAGGAAATTTCCGGCGTATACACCTCTGGAGGATTATACAGGGAAAGAAGTGTACCTGTTATTTTCATCCTGAGCCGGATCCGGACCATAGGCTGATTTAAATCGGTATTCACGAGGGTAACTACCAATTTTTCCTGTGTACCGGTGTAAAAACTTGCTACCTCCGGTGTATAAGGTGGATACAAAGCTGTGTACAAGCGGACCGGATAAACTTCCTGTGCTGACACATGAACAAATAAAACAGGGAATAAGCATAGACATGCAATGCTGAGCAGGATTTTTTTCATAGTTAAAATATAAGTTGGTTATTGGTTAATACACTTTTGAAAAGCAAAGATAATTATTTTTAATTATCAATTACAATTTATAAGGGCTCACTATTTAATTTTGTACTCATCTATATTCTGATAAAATGTTATTTTCTGTAAATTCCGGAAGATTTGCTCATGACCGATCATCTTCACTCTCCTCAAATTCTTGTCGAAATAATAAACATATTTATATATAGCCGGAACTCCTTCCTCATTTTTTGCTTCATAAATATATTCCATTTTCCATGCAATAAATTCAGGCACAAATGCTTTCTTCAACGAATCGCAGATTGCTTGAAAATAAGCAGCACTGTCTGCACAGATCTCAGCCCGCCGTATATACTCCTCCTTTTTTTTCGGGTCCGGAGGAGGAGCATTCAGAACATATTTGCTGGTTTTTAATAAATAAGACTGTTCCATTGCTTGATAAAGACATGCGTACGTATTATTTTTTTCGTAATCCGGAGTGTATCTCACCGACGTAAAAGCCGAATCTAAAGGTCCAAACTCAATTGGATGATAACCATCTTGTGTTGTTAAGCCTGAGCGAACAAACTTATTTATCAGATATTGAACTTTTTCCTCGGATGTCTTCATCCGGCAGGAAACGAGCAAAATCAGAGAAAAAATAAAATAACAGAACTTCATGGTAGATTTTTTAAAATTCAAAATACAATCAGTCCAACCCAATCAACCCCTCCGGTAATTCAACCTGCAATATTTTATTCTCCGAATCGACCCCCACAATCCATTCTTCAGCAGCCGGGATCAGGTATTCATCTTCGCCATTCTCCACAATGAAAAGGATATTGGCCGTCGACTCTTCTATTTCCACAATTTCTCCTACAATCCCATGTTGAGTGTCTTCTAAGGTAAACCCAATAAAATAATCCCAGGTCGTAGCGTCTGTAGAACCGATTTCCTGAAAATAAATATTGGGAAAATAAACAGGTATATTGGTAAATTTCCGGGCGCTTTCTTCCGAGTCGACCCCTTTCAGTTTGATCAGGGCCGTCACATCCGAGCGTACACGGTAGCTTTCGATCAAAAAAGGAACAAAAATACCATCCAGTTCACAGATCAGAAACCCACACTCACTTCCGTCAAACACATTGTTTGAAAAGGTAAAAGACAATTCCCCTTTAACTCCGTGAGGCTTATTGAATTGTCCGATGCGTGTGATTTCCTCTTTCCTGATCATATCCGTGTGATTCGGGCTCCCAAAGTATTCAACCGGCGGTCGATATACTGATAGCCACGGTCTATCTGATCGATATTATCTATACGGCTTACCCCTTCAGCGCTCATAGCAGCAATTAACAAGGCTATTCCCGCACGGATGTCCGGAGAACTCATAATGGCTCCGCGCAGCGGGAAACGTTTTCCTAATCCGATAACAGTAGCCCGGTGTGGATCGCAGAGAATGATCTGAGCTCCCATATCGATCAGTTTATCTACAAAGAATAATCGGCTCTCAAACATTTTCTGATGGATCAGCACGCTTCCGTTAGCCTGTGTGGCAACCACCAGGAAAACACTCAATAAGTCAGGCGTCAGTCCTGGCCAGGGAGCATCGGCAATCGTCATGATAGAGCCGTCGATAAAAGTCTCGATACTATAAGATGCCTGCTCCGGAATATATAGATCATCGCCTTTCTGATCGATAGATATTCCGATCCGCCGGAAAGCATCCGGAATAATCCCCAGATTTTCGACAGAAACATTTTTAATTGTTATCTCAGAACCTGTCATTGCCGCCATCCCGATAAAACTACCGATCTCGATCATATCCGGTAGAATGGCATGGGTACAGGCACCCAAGGCCTCTACTCCTTCTATGGTGAGTAAATTAGAGCCGACTCCCGAGATCCGGGCACCCATCCGATTGAGCATTTTAGACAATTGTTGCAGGTATGGCTCACAAGCGGCATTGTAAATCGTTGTTTTTCCTTCGGCCAATACGGCAGCCATCAGGATATTGGCTGTACCGGTAACGGAAGCTTCATCCAGCAACATATAGGTACCCGACAGATGGTCAGCAGTAACCTCATATAATTGCCGGTCGGCATCATAGACAAACTCAGCACCTAATTTCTGGATTCCCGTAAAATGAGTATCCAACCTCCGGCGGCCGATCTTATCTCCTCCCGGCTTGGGAATCAATGCTTTGCCGAAACGGGCAACCAGCGGGCCGACAATCATTACGGAACCGCGCAAAGAAGCACTCTTCCGAAAAAAATCATCTGTTTGCAGATAATCCAGGTTAATATCATCCGCCTGGAATGTATAGGTATGAGAGTCCAGACGTTGGACTTTTACACCCATATCTCCCAGCAACAAGATCAGATTGTTCACATCCAGAATATCCGGCACATTGGAGATCGTTACTTTCTCCGGGGTCAGCAAAACCGCACATAAAACCTGTAAGGCTTCATTCTTGGCTCCCTGTGGAGTGATATTTCCGGATAGGCGATGGCCGCCTTCTATTACGAATGATGACATGATTTTTAGAATTAAGAATTAAGAGTTAAGAATTAAAAATTGGCCCTGGGCAATTAATGATTAAATGCGAATATTAGTTCTTATTCATTTTGCGAGCCAGATTTTTATTCTTATTCATCAGGATATCTTTTGATTCTGTCAGTTTATGAGATCCTTCCTCCAGGTGAATGTCGCCGCGCGATAATTCATCCAGGTCTTTGAATATCTTGCGATCGTCTACTACCTCTTTATTCCAGGTCAGGAAAGATTTTTTCATATGATTGGCCAGTAATTTGATTAACTGGTTCTTCTCTTCTCCCGATTTATATTCGGTTGCCCTACGGATCATTCCTTCCAGGTTTTTTCCGTAATGGCGGTAAGTAATCCGTCCCTGATTATAAGGCAAACGGGGAGGATGGGTATATAGATCTTCCTTTTTCACCACCTCGTACGGATAATCGATATCCAGGTTAAAATCCGACATAATTGCCAGATGATCCCATAAGATGTGTTTGAAATCGTTCACATCCCTTAGATGAGGGAACATATTCCCCATGATATTGATGATCGTATTCGCACAACGTTTCCGTTCATCCCGGTCAGGGATAGCAACACAATAATCTACCATATTCTGGATATTCCGGCCATATTCCGGTAATATCAACGCTTTTTCCTGCGTGTTATATTTCAAATTTTTCATATTCTGCGTTTAGGGCTTGTCGCCTGAAATTCTTTCAGGTAAATCGGTTCGAAGTAAGCGACATCCTGATATTTTTTTTCCTGATAATACTGAATAGCCAAAGGCACCATAGAAGATGCCAGGGGATGTACTCCATCGAGAAAATGAGCATTTCCCGAACGAATCACCTCTTTACATTTTCCGGCACCATCACCGAAAAACAATACTTTTCCCTCAGACAGGAATTCTTCATAAGAACCGGCTTCGATAATATCTGCCGCCACAGAACGGATCTCCTTCAGGGATGAATCGTATATGGAAGCATATACCTCCATTCTCCTGGCATCTATCATCGGGCAATAATAATCGGCAGAGTGCCCGTTTGCCTTTACCTGCGATGCCATTATTTCCAAAGTAGGAACTGCAATCAAAGGGATATTCAAGCCATAACACAAACCTTTCGCTTCGGAAACACCGATCCGCAAACCAGTATAGGATCCCGGTCCGGCACTAACTGCCACTGCATCCAAATGTAATCCGTTCTCCCTTGCATATTGCATCGCATCCCGGACAAAAACGCCCAGCAAAACAGCATGAGAAGGACCTGTAGATTCCTCTTTTCTGAATACAATGTTTTCGTTGACAGACAAAGCTACGGAACACACCCTGGTAGCCGTTTCGATGCATATAATACAAGACATAAATGAAGTCTTAGGCTTTACAAATGCAAAGGTAACATTAGAAAACGAGATGGGCAATAATTAACTAAGAAAATCTGCGACCTCTTCAGGCACAAAAAAACGCAAATCTTTCCCTTTTTCTATGTTTTCACGAATAAATGAAGATGAAATTTCAATGATTGGTGCCTGACTGAAACAAACCTGAGGAAACCTTTCATCAGGAATACATTCAAATCCTTTCCGCGGATAGACCAATAACCGGAACTGTTCCAGGATAACGGCAGAATCTTTCCAGCGGTTAAAAACCGCCCAGTTATCAGCTCCCACGATCAGTACAAATTCCTTATCCGGATAGCTTTCCCTCAAGGCCTGCAATGTATTCAGTGTATAATAGGGTTCCGGCAAATGCCATTCAAAATCCGAAGCTTTGAATTTAGGATAATTCCGGATAGCCGCCCGGATCCAGGCCAGACGCTGCTCCCCCGAAAACGCAAAAAGTGCCGTTTTTCCAGGATTTTTCAATGTAACTAAAAACCAAACCTCGTCCAAACACTCGAACTCACACAGGTAATTGGCCAGAGCCAAGTGTCCTATATGAACCGGATTGAATGAGCCGGGAAAAATACCAATGACAGGTTTTGACATGTTTACGGAAAATTAATTTTGTAAGAAATCACGAATCAGCGACAGGGTTTCCTCTCTTGCCCGGTCGAAATCACCATTCACTACTACCCGGTCAAAGCGGGGAGCAAAGCTTAATTCATAGGAAGCTTTAGCCAGGCGTTCCCGGATGACTTCCGGCTTATCGGTACCCCGTTTTTCCAAACGCTGCTGTAACACTTCAAGCGACGGAGGCTGAATAAAGACCGACAACGCGCGGTCTCCGTAAAATTCTTTGATATGGCATCCACCTACCACATCCACATCAAAAATCACATGATTCCCTTCATTCAATATACGCTCCACTTCAGATTTCAATGTGCCGTAAAAACGGTCTTTATACACTTCCTCATACTCCAGGAACTCTTCATTTTCAATTTTCTTCCGGAATTCCTCCGGTGACAGGAAATAATATTCCACACCATTTTTTTCCTCCCCCCGTGGCAAACGACTGGTAGCCGATATAGAGAATTTCAACTTCAACCCCTGTTGCAACAAATAATTGACAATGGTTGACTTCCCAGCCCCGGAAGGTGCAGAAAATATAATTAATTTACCTGGCATATATTAAAATTAGAGAATAAACAAGGTACATCAAGAAAAATACACTTTTCTTGCGATTTCACGTGGCCTCGGGCCAATGGCGTTAAGAAAAATGCGTAGTGAAGGCGTTAAAAACGAAGCGCTGTTTGAGCGCCATAGGCGCGAGTTCGATTCGTTTAGCCGCAACGAAGTATTTTTTAGCTATTGGGACGAAGCCTTGAAAAGTGCGTTTAAGCGAGAGCAATAAGCATGCTTGCATGGTTATTGTGGAGCGTAGCACGTTTAATTTAATTAACTTTTTTTTATTTTTTATTACAAAATAAAAAGTAAAAGAATCAGCTACAACACGTTCAAAACCTGCTCCTTAATTTGCTCCAACTCATCCTTCATACGCACCACAATCTGCTGCATTTCCGCATGATTGGATTTAGATCCCAGGGTATTGACCTCCCGTCCTATTTCCTGCACAATAAAACCTAATTTTTTCCCTTGTCCTTTTCCTTCATTTAATGTTTCCAAAAAATAATTGAGATGGTTTTTCAAGCGGGACTTTTCTTCGTTGATATCTAATTTCTCTATATAAAATATCAGTTCCTGTTCAAAGCGATTATTATCGAATGATGAGATCTCATTTTTTTGCATCGCCTCCATAATTCTTTCCTTGATTCTTTCGATACGTTCGCTCTCATAAGGCGAAACGTCTTCCAGCAACACCGAAATATTACGGATTTTTTCTTCAAAAAGCGATTGCAGCATTTTTCCTTCCTGTTTACGGAAGCTGATCAGCCCATTTAGAGCTTCACGCAAAGCCGATTGTACCTGCAACCATTCATTTTCATCCAACTCGGCCATTTCCGTACGAATAGCATCCGGCAAGCGAAGCAACACAGAAAACCAATCGGCAGGCAACTCGATCTGTAACTTATCTGCAATTTCCTTGATTTGCAGGTAATAGTTTTCAAATACAGGCTGGTTAATCAGCGTAGAAGTAGTTTTTCCTATGCTTTCCTGAAAAATAGATAAGTCTATTTTACCTCTTTCTAATTTTTGCAACAGCTCACTCCTGATTTCCATCTCCTTTTCCCTGTAAATTCCCGGAATACGGGTATTCAAGTCCAGCTGTTTACTGTTCAGAGATTTTATTTCAATCGTTACTTTTTTATCACTTAACTCGGCAATAGCTTTACCGAAACCGGTCATCGATTGGATCATATCTTATTATTTATTCATCTGCCGTAAGGTCCAGTTTCTCATTATCGGAACCTTTCTCAAAATATTGTTTCTTTAAAGGATTCATCTGCGACATCCTGTAAATGCGCCTGCTTCTGTATACATCGATAGCCATATACAAAGCATTCCTGAATGAGACCTCCGATGCTATGTTTTTTCCGGCAATATCATAGGCTGTTCCATGCGCAGGAGATGTACGGATAACCGGCAGACCTGCCGTAAAATTCACTCCGTCTTCCATGGCCAACGTTTTGAAAGGGATCAAACCCTGATCGTGATACATGGCCAATATACCATCGTATTTATCGAAATTGCTGGCCCCAAAAAAGCCATCGGCAGCAAATGGTCCAAAACAAAGAATACCCTGCCTATCTGCTTCCTGCATAGCCGGAATAATGATTTCCTGTTCTTCTTTTCCTAACAAGCCATCTTCTCCGGCATGAGGATTTAATGACAAAACAGCGATCCTGGGACGGACAATACTGAAATCCTGTTTCAAACTATGATTAAATACCCGGAGCTTATTAACAATATCATCGACCGTTAATACGGAAGGCACCGATGAAAGAGGTATATGCCCTGTAACCAAAGCAACCCGTAGTTTGTCGTTCAACAAAATCATCAGGGCCTTTTGTCCTTCACCGCAAACTTCTTCCAGATATTCCGTATGGCCGGGAAATGTAAATTTCTCGTTCTGTATATTGTTTTTGTTGATAGGTGCTGTAAGTAAAACATCAATGGCTCCTGCCTGCAGGTCACGGATCGCATCTTCCAGTGCTTTGAAAGCAGCAGCTCCTGCTTCCGGAGTTGATTGAGAGATATCTACCTTCACCTCAGCATCTACGCTATTAATAATGCTAATCCTGTTTGCTCCCGCATCCTGTACCCGATTGACAATCGAAAAACTTACAGGTTCCAGTTCCATTAACTTGCGGTGGTATGCCAATACTTTCGAAGATCCATAAATAATAGGAGTACATAATTCCAGCAAACGGCTATCTGCCAAAGTTTTTATAATAACTTCATAACCGATCCCATTGATATCACCATGAGTTATTCCTATTTTTATTTTTCGTTCTTCCATTCTTCTTTCAGGAGTTTTAAATGACCATTCTCGTCTCGTATCTTCGCTACAAATGTAACATATTATTTACAAAAGAGCATCCTACAGCAGAAAAAATATTATGAAGTCCTTATGAATTCTTAACCGAATCATCAGACGAAAGCATCCCGCAGGCAGCCATAATATCTTCTCCCCGGGAAGTACGGATTGTACAGATTATACCGCGCGAAGTAAGAAAATCCCTGAATGCCTGCATCTTCTGCTCATCCGACGAAAGCAGATCTATTCCGGGAATGGCATGGTAACGGATCAGGTTCACCCGGCACGGTATACCGGATAGTATTTTCACTAATTCACGGGCATGATACAAACTGTCATTCAATCCGTGAAACATTATATATTCAAATGAAACCCTTCGCTGGCGCGAAAAATCATATAACCGGAGTAAATCCAGCACATCGGTTAGCGGATATGCCTTTTCCGAAGGCATCAGTTTCAAACGTTCCTCATGAAAAGGAGAATGAAGACTAATGGCCAGATGGCAATCGCTTTCTTCCAAAAAACGCTTTAAACCGGGGATAATACCGATAGTAGACACTGTAATACGCTTAGGACTCCAGGCATAGCCATAATCGGCTGTCAGAATCTCTAAAACTTTCAACAGAGGATCTATCGTATCCATCGGTTCACCCATTCCCATAAAAACCAGGTTAGTCAGTTCTGAAGCATTGGGAACCGACTGGATCTGGTTAAGTATCTCTGCAGGAGTCAGGTTTCCTGAAAAACCCTGTTTGCCGGTCATACAAAACAAACAATTCATTTTGCAACCCACCTGAGAAGAAACACAAAGGGTTGTACGATCGTCATCAGGTATAGATACAGTCTCCACAAACTTGTTATCGCCTGCCCTGAAAAGATACTTGACCGTCCCATCTGCAGATGTTTGGGAAGCCACAGGCAATGACCGTCCCACCTCATAAGATTCCGAAAGCCGGATCCGGTTGGCCTGAGAAAGATTAGTCATTTCCTCTATACTGCATACCTGCTTTTTATAAAGCCAGCCGGCTATCTGTTTAGCAGAAAAGGATGGCATTCCGAGGTTGGAAACAATCATCCCGAGTTCGCTTAATGTTGATCCTAATAACACCTGATTCATAAATAATTAAGAATTAATTCTTAATTTAAAAAAGCAATCGTGATGTACGCACCAACAGCAGCCAGTCCCGCACACCACGATTACCAGATCTAAAAATATTCAACTATCAATAGAATCTGATTCTATAATCTTCAACATCTGCTTTATCGCGTAACGACTGCATAGCCTGATACATATAACGATAAGCATTCTGTGTTTCTAACGTTTGTGTCTGTTGTTCCAGGTTAAATTCACCTGTAGCAGGATGTTTTTCTGTTACTTTCAGTACATAAATACCGGCTTTTCCTTTGATAGGTTTGCTTAATTGGTTAAGTTCTGCTACCGGAGCAGCTACATTCAATGCAGGCTCCAGTCCAAGTCCGGAAATACGGCGGGTACCAAAATTCACAAATTTAACCGATTGAACGGGAAGATTCAGCATTTCGCCACATTGTTCCAGAGAATTACAATTTTTTGACTGAATATCAGCAATAATTTTTTCAGCTTTTTTATCATCGATCAATTCACGTTTCAAAACATCGGCAACCGATGCCAAAGGTCTGTAACCTTTCTTCAGGTTATTTTCTACCATAGCAACCACATAGCGATAACCATCACATTCCGTTACATCAGATATTTCACCTTTTTCATTTTCAAAAGCCCAACGGATAATAGGACGGGTAGAAGGAATACCGGCAAGCAACGGTTCGTTCTGTCCAACAGTACTGCGTTGACAAACAAAACCTGCTGCAGGAGCCTCCGATTCAAAACTTTCTAATGTTTTATTTTTAAGCACATACTGATTCAGTCTGGTAAAAGCTTCCGAAGTAGTCTTGTTACTCGGTTCAACAGACATGGCAATATCTGCTACCTTATATTTATCGACCGGTTTGGTTTTTTCCGTAACCTGCACCAGGTGCGTACCTGTAATCGTTTTCAACACATAAATATCATTTACTTTTGCATCGAAAATAGAGTTTCTGAACTCTTCGCCCAAGCGGGTTAAAGCCGCCTGGTCTGTCAGCCAACCCAAATCGCCATTGGAACGGCCTCCGGTAAGTTCCATGGCCAGATCGGCAAAAGTCTTCCCACCTTTAAGCAGATTTACCAAACTATCTGTAAGATGCTTCAATTCGGCTTCTGCAAACATAGGCATGGTCAGCTCGTTTACACGGATGGAATCGGGAGCAATCATTTTGCCTAAGTACTTATACATATGGTAAGAGTTACCAACCAGTATAGGACCTTGTACTTCACCAACCTGTGCACCTTCCACAAATTTAGTAGCGTCGGGCGACAATAAAGAAGTTGAAGCATACGAATTACTGAATTGGGTATCAGAAACTTCATTAACCAAATCAGACACATCTTCCGATGAGACGAATTCCTCTTTCAGTTTCTCCATAGATTTTTCCACATCGGCAAAATCTTCTTCGCTGGGAGCAACTGTCAGTGCAATATATTTGAGTTCTACAGCCGGATCCTGTTTGAATTGTTTTTTCCGTTTCTGGTAAAGTTTTTCGATTTCCGCAGTAGTTACATTAACCGTACTGTCGGCTACAGATGCATAATTTTTCAAAACATAATCAAAGTCTACACTACCCTGATTATCTTCAAATTCGGCCTTGGCATCGATAGGATTAACCACAATTGCCTTTGCCAATAAAGTACCGTATTTTTCTTCAAGACGTTGTTGTTTCAGAGTAGATTCGATAAATAACCAGTATTTTTTACTGCTTTCGATCTGAGCTCTATCCTGATCGGAGTAAGTACTCAAATCGTTCGTTTCAATAATCTGAAGGAAACGCATCAGTGCGGCTTTATCAAATTGTCCTGCCTGATTCTGGAACATAGGCATCTGCTGAATCATCGGAGAAATATTTTCACCCTGTACCATATCGAACATTTCCTGGGAAGTGAAAGAAAATCCTACTTTCTCGGCTTCACGTTCGATCAGTATTTCCCGTACAAGCGTTTCAAAAACATCATTTCTTAACTGGCTCTGCTGAGCATCCGTCAGGTTGCTTCCTCCATTCATGGCATATATATCGGTCATTTCTGTGACACGACGCATATATTCATCGATTTTAACGGTTTGACCGTCAACTGTTAAAACAGCTTCTTTTGTTTGTTGAAAAAAGGTTGAACCGGAGCGCAAACCATCCCCGATAATGAATGCAAACAAAGCTACACCTACAACTCCAACGAGTAATCCGGCCTTGCTTCTGATTTTTTCTAATGTTGCCATTTTCAAGTATTTTATTGATTGTTTTTATTATTTTTCAAAATTTCGCGCACGAAGATACAGAGAAATACCCATAAAAGCACTATTTATGTCCGTTTTTTTGATCATTTAAGAATTTTCATCTTCACAAGCTCTATTTTTGTAGCAGTTTTTTTGATAATGGAAAAAGAAAAACGGCCTATAACAACCACCTCATTAAGTTGGGGAAATTTTTGATAAGCATGCAGGATTAATCCTGCAATAGTTTGATAATCCTCCGATTCCGGCAAATCCAATTCAAACATTTCATTTACCTTGTCGATCTCCATCCTGCCGGAAAGCACAAATTCTGTTTCCGAATTCTTTTTGGCCACATAAGTAGTGGTATCATGCTCATCTTCAAAGTCTCCGAAAATTTCCTCCACTAAGTCTTCCATACAAACAATCCCGGAAGTACCTCCGAATTCATCGACCACTACTGCAATGGTTTTCTTTTCCTGCATCAGAACTTTCATCAGCTTATTGGCTGCCATGGTTTCCGGTACGATAGGCACGGGCTTGATATTGCTTTTCCAGTCGTCGGGATTGACAAACATTTCCGTAGAATGGATGCATCCCGCAATATCGTCTATATTCTCATTGTATATCAATATCTTCGATAAACCGGTTTCTATAAATCGGGACAATAGTTCCTGCTTATTCACATCAAGATCGAATGCCACGATTTCCGTACGCGGAACCATGCAATCTTTCAGGCGGATACTGGAAAAATCCAGGGCATTCTGAAAAATCTTCACTTCGGTTTCCAGTGCGGCATTCTCCGGCGACTGTTCGATCGTATTCTGAATAAAACGGTCCAGGTCTACCCGCCCCAGACTTTTTTCTTTGAAAGACAGGTATGAACGCAGGCCTGTCATCTTCAGAATCATTCGGGAGAGAAAAAAGCATATCAAAGAAACCGGAAGCAAGAGGATATATACAAGATATAATAAGATAGAAAAAAAAGACAAGAAAAAATACGGATTCACCCCGGACACCAACCTTGGGATGAACACCCCGGCTAAAACTGCCAGGATAGCAGACAAAACGGACTCAGACAAAAGAAGCAAGAAAGTTCCCGGAATATGAGAAGCAAGCCAGGGTTCTGTTACAAGCACCATCTGCAGACTGTAAACAACGAGGACAATACAATTTCCGACTAATAAAGTTACCAAAAACAAACCGGGACGTTTATAAAACCGGCTCAGAATAAATGAAACCAGATTTTTTTGCTTCTTATCCAACTCAAAACGAATTTTACTGGAAGTAATAAAAGCCGTTTCCGCACCGGAAAATAATACGGCAAAAAGAAGGGAAACTATGATAACTATTATTTCCATTTGGAATAACTCAACAGTAAAAACAGATCATCAACAGGATATTAATATATAAAATTCTAATTCCCGGGGGAAATAGAATCAGTTTTCATTTCATCTCCGGTACCCGGCTCTTTATCAGGCTCATAAATATCTACGCCCGCATGATAAAAACTATATTCCGACATTGCTTCATTCGAGCGGAGCCCTATGCCTCCGGTAATTTCCTTGTCTTTCATTTGCACACGGACAAATTTATCGGAATAAACCAGCGCCTTCGTCTGATCCCAGAATAATTCGGACGTATCGAAAATAGTACCGTCCAGGTTCATCACCCTTACATTCCCGACCGCACGCCACAATTTCCGGTTCACAAAAAAATAAGCAGTATCGGCTTCCACACTGCTTTCTACATTAAATAATGTATCGTATCGTTCTACATAAATACCCTGAGGAAAATACCAGTAAGGATCTTTTGCTTTAGAATAAACATCCCAGATTTTTGTTTGTATCCTGTAACGTGTAATTCCGGAATCCGATATCAGTGTGGACACATCTTCCGTATGTATCACAGGAGAGGTCTCCGGATTAAAAACTTCGCCAACCACCTGTGTCTTCCCTTTTCCGCAGGCAATACAAAACAAAGCAATAAAAAGAAGCTGAAAAAGAAAAGTTCCATGCCCGAAAAAAAAACGTTTCTTCCGGAATGAACCGGGACACAGATATCTTACGGATGTGTATAACCGCACTCCTGTTTCCCTTAAAAACAGCAGGAGATCAATATAACTTCCATTTCCTGAACCAGGTTTCATTGAAAGTATAATTGAGCGTGATTTTGAAATAATTCTCTGTCAGCATATTGGCAATAGTCGGTTTTACATGCACATAATCAAAGGAAACATGTATAACGGATTTATTTACAGGTAAACCCAGACCTAAACTCATGCCGTATTCATCATATTTGGATCCGGCATCAGTAGTTATATACGAATTGGAATAATATCCGCCCGCACGATATTTTACTCTGCTGAAGAAATTCCGGCTGCGGGAATTAGGAGTATATTCAAATCCCGCGGCATAACGCAAGCGATTATTTAAAGTATCGGTTACTCCGTTCAGTTTTGCATCCGCCCAGTTTTCCCATAAAACATCCGCACCGATCGTCCATTGGTCTCCACTCATCAAACTCAAACCGACTCCTAACTTTTGAGCCATATCGAATTCGTTGCCTGACGAAATGGTATCTTTGATAACTGTGCTTCCGATATATTGCGATTCGGTTCCCCTTGCCGTCATTTTTAACTTTGGCGTATAAGCGGCACCTAAAATTAATTGTTTATGATTGTTCAAGGGAATTGTTTGTTGAAGCCCCAATGTATAGATAAGGTCATGTGCACGGATCCTGATAGAATCCTGATAAATTCCGGAACTTGATACAGGAGTTGTATAGACATAATGCTCTATATCGCCGAACAAATAGCCAATATTAGCTCCAATAGAAAAATTATCATATTTATAAGCTAATCCGCCATAGACTTCATGAAAACCACCGGAACCGTAATAGCTGGTATATCCATATGTATCCTGCTGAGTATAGTTATATCCGACATAGGTATCCGGCATAATTCCCGCGCTGACGGCAAAACCTTTGCCTACCGGAAAGAGCATATTGATATTCTTAATATTACCATTATAATCTTTTTGCTTATTGAGCTTTCCCCCATAACTTTCCTTCATCCATGAAATTTGGAAATCAACACCCATATCGAAAAGAAAAGTCAAGGAATCTACCGCCGAATAAGAGGCCGGGTTCATCGGATTAATCTGGGAAGAATTTCTTAAACCATAGCCCAGGCCACCCATGGCATGACCGGCAGAAGAAGACTGATCGGCCAGCATTCCGTATCCGTAACGGGAATAAGGAGAATTAGTACTGCTTCCCTGGGACAAGGCGGACAGCTGTAGCCCGGCAACAGCAACAAACAATAAAATACACTTAATCTTTGACATTATAGTTTAATATTCTGTTTAATCCTTTCAATACCAAATTCACATCCGCAAAGGTGGAATTTTTTAATTTTGTTTCAAAATAAAATGAGTGTCCGCCTGTTAAAAAAACAAAAAGACCGGGATACTTTAACTTATATTCCGTTATATAAGCATCCATTTCATAAATAATACCCTTCACCACACCAGCCCGGATAGCGGTTTCCGTATTATATCCGATTTCCGGTAAATCGCCCGTTTCATCCAACAACGGCAATCGTTTGGTAGAAGTTTTCAGCGATTTGAAGCGGGTGGTCAAACCGGGAGAGATATTTCCACCCGGATATTTTCCATCGGCCTCTAATAAATCATAAGTAATGGCTGTTCCGGCATCGATCACCAGGATATTTTTTCCGGGTTTCACCGCCTGGGCACCGACAATGGCCGCGATCCGGTCCTTCCCCAGAGTTTCAGGAGTAGCATACGCCACCTCAACAGGTAACGGAACTTTTTCATCCAGGAAAATAAAAGTTTCCAGGTGCTCCTTTAACAGAGTAACAACCGCACCATCTACGTCAGCCACAGAACTCAGTATTCCCCGGCGGGGAGAAAACTGGTGAAGCATCTTGCGGATATGCGATTCCCGTAAAGGCTTATATATAAAGGAAATCATCAGTTTGTCCTTGTCGAACAAAGCAACTTTAGCAGATGCATTTCCCTGATCTATAACTATATTCACTTATTTTTTCCTAAAAACGATGCAAATGTACGGGAAAATATTGAAAAACATACTAACTTTGCACCCTGAATAATGAAAAAATATATTGAGATACTGACACGTTCGCTCAAACCGTACGCAGGAATTATTTATTTCGGGATCGTACTTTTTTCTGCTGACTTCTTTTGGAAATGGGTAGTCGATGCTAATATAAACAGCCAGTCATTTGCTGCTTTCGGTGTAGATTATACCTCTCAATTTTATGCTTTTTCCCAATGGACTGCCCGTCAGATCTATCATTTTTCCTGCCTGTTTCCCGGAACCGATTTTCTTTACTTGTATGATACCAGGCTTTATTTCTGGGACAGTGGAATGAGGTTGAATATCATCTGGGGATGCACCGGTGCCAAACAGTTCTATGTATTCCTGGCCATCATGTTGTTTTATCCGGGACCCTGGAAAAAGAAATTATGGTATCTCCCTTTAGGAGCATTGATCCTTTGGGCATACAATATTGTCCGCATCAGTTCCATCCTTTTCATGACGCGCAATCATCCCGAATGGTTTGACTTTTTACATGACAAACTATTCAGATACGCATACTACGGACTTATTTTCCTGATATGGGTTTATTGGGAAGAAAAAATCAGAAAACCAGTCAGATCTAAATGAAAAAGCTATTTTTATTTACATTATTGTTGATAATTCCGCTGCAAGCCATCATCCCCCAGCCGGCAATAGAAAAAGAGGAATTAGACGAAGGAGCTACCGTCAGCCTGCTCACAGTATTTCCCTGGGATGAAGAGGTATATGCCATTTTCGGACATACCGCGATCCGCATCCAGAGTCCGGCACAACAATTAGACTGGGTATACAACTACGGTTATTTCGATTCTTCCAAACCGAATTTTATTTATCATTTTGTCAAAGGAGAAACCGACTATGTTCTGGGAGTAGATAAGTACGATTATTTTATGCACAAATATGCCGTAAACAACTCCCGCATCGATGAACAAATTTTAAATTTTTCCACAGAAGAAAAGAGGAATATATTTAACTTTTTGAACTACAACGCATTGCCGGAAAACAAAGGATACAGATACGACTATTTTTTCGACAATTGCAGTACACGTCCCAGGGATATTATCGAGAAATATGCCGGAGGAAACGTTGTCTATACAGAGCCGCAACATACTACAACACTCCGGAAACTTGTACATGAATGTACACAGCCTTACCCCTGGCTGGAGTTCGGGATAGACCTGGTAATCGGAAGTGGAGCCGATAGTACCGTGCATTATAGAACGGAAATGTTCCTGCCCATTAAACTGATGCAGGCTTTTGACGCGGCCGAAGTGGTAACAGATTCTACTTCCCATCCGTTAATCAAAGAAAAGCTGACACTGTTAGACAAACGCTCCGATACTACAATCGGAAACAAAAATACCGGTATTTCTCTTTTTTCTCCTGAAGTAGTTTCTGCTTTGGTTTTACTGATCGTAATTCTTTTTACCGTTTTCGGATTCAGAAAAAACAGAATGTTCCGGGGACTGGATACTCTTTTGTTTTCCACAGCCGGAATTGCAGGATGTATTGTATGTTTCATCTGTTTCGTATCTACACATCCCTGCACCTCCTGGAATTACAATGTACTCTGGTTACATCCCCTGCACCTGGTCGGTGCGATCTTTTTTCCAATAAAATCCTGTAAAAAATTTACAGATTGGTATCATTTGATTAACTTTGTCGTTTTGACAATATTTTTGGCAACTTTATACTTCATTCCGCAAAGCATTCCCGGAGCTGCTATCGTTCTGGCCGTCTGCCTTTGGATGAGATCGGGAGCCAATCTGAATCCCGTTAAAAAGCTATTGAATAAAAAGCCCGAAGTACTATCCAGTAAATGAAGACAAACATCCATAAACCGGTTGCATCCCCTTATTCAGGAGGTTTGGGAGTCAGATACCTGATCATTTCCCTGCTGTCGGTATTGAATCTGACCCAGCTACAGGCGCAATCGCAGGTACAGGAGCAGGTGCCGATCCCCAAATTAGTAATTGGAATTACAATCGACCAATTACGGGGAGATTACCTGCAATACTGTATCCATACCTTCGGGAGCAAAGGATTTAAACGCTTGCTGAACGACGGACTGGTATACCAGCAAATCCAGTACGACTTTCCGGAAATCTCTCCAGCTTCGGCTTTTGCCACGATCTTTACCGGAACAAATCCATACTATCACGGAATTACCGGAAATAAAAAATTCGACTGGGATAAACTCCAGGAAGTATCGATCCTCTATGATCCGCAATATCTCGGCAACTATACTACAGAAACACTTTCTCCCGCCAATTTGAAAAGTTCCACCATTGCCGACGAATTAAAAATTGCTTCCGGAGGTAAAAGTGATGTGTATGCCATTGCTCCCGATGCTGCACAAGCCATTATATCGGGCGGACATGCTGCCAACTCGGCATTCTGGATTGAAGATTATAATGGAAAATGGGCTACTACCACCTATTATAAGAACATACCATGGTATGTGGAAAGATATAACCTATCGGAATCCCTGGCATACCGGATCAACGATTACAACTGGAAACCGGCAATCGCTTCGTACGATGCTTTCCCATATACGGAAGGAAACAAAGCTTTCAGCCACCTGTTTTACAGTAAGGATAAATACCTGCAAATCAAAACCAGTCCCTACATCAATACTGAAGTCACCATGCTGGCAGGCAGGTTCCTGCAATATGCCGACTTCGGCGGACGGAGATATCCCGACATGCTTTCACTGGCTTATTATGCCGGAAATTTCAGGGATGCATATAATAAAGAATTCACACCGGAGATTCAGGATATTTATTTCCGGTTGGACAAAGAAATTGAAGACTTATTAACCCTTGTGGAAAAATATGTTGGAATCAAAAATACTTTGATTTTCCTTACTTCCACAGGCTACTATGAAACGGAAGAAAACAATCCGGATGTTCTCAAACCGGCAGGAATGTTCTATCCGAACCGCTGCGTTGCCTTGCTGAATATGTATCTGATGTCGGTTTACGGACAAGGCGACTGGGTAAAAGGCTATTACCGCAACCAGATTTTCCTGAACCGGAAACTGATCGACGACAAGCAAATCGCGATGGCAGAAATTCAAAGGAAAGCAGCGGAATTTGTCATCCAGTTCAGTGGTGTACAGGATGTTTCTACTCTGATAGAAATGCTGTACGGCAATTGGAATGAGGCCGTAATACGTTTCCGGAATGGAAGCAATAAAGACATTACCGGCGATATCATCATAGAGCTGCAACCAGGTTGGGTTTTGGTGGACGACCAGAATGCTTCGCAAAACAAATATATCAGAAATAACGCAATCGTTGCCCCATTAATATTTTTCGGACACCAGATAACTCCCCAACGTATCAGGAGAACAGTAAAAGCTACTCAAATTGCACCCACTGTTACCCATGTACTGAGGATCAGGCCCCCCAATGCAGCCAAAGAACTTCCCCTGGAAGAATTCATCTATCCGTAAGTATAAATCATCCATCAATAGAAAATAAATAAAAATAAATCATATGGCATTTAATGATATCCTTTCCAAATTATTCGGAAATAAAGCACAACGGGATTCTAAAGAATTTGCCCCTTATGTCGTCAAAGTTACTCAGGCATACGAACAGATCAAAAACCTGAATAACGACGAATTAAGAGCCAAAACAGACGAAATCAGGAAACGTATCCAGGATTATGTAGCGGAAGAAAAAAATAAAGTAGAAGAACTCCGGAACAGTATAGAAGGACTGGAACTGGAAAACCGCGAAAAAGTATGGAACGAAATCGATAAAATAGAAAAAGAGATCCTCGAAAAATACGAAAAGGTACTGGAAGAAGTCCTTCCGGAAACTTTCGCCATCGTCAAAGACACAGCGCGCCGATTCAAAGAAAATGAACAAGTTGTCGTAACAGCTACGGATTTCGACCGGAAGCTGGCAGTAAAGCACGACTTCGTCAGTATAGAAGATGATAAAGCCCTTTACCTCAACCATTGGGAAGCCGGAGGTAATGAAATTACCTGGGATATGGTGCATTACGATGTACAGTTGTTCGGTGGAGCTGTCCTTCACAAAGGAAAGATCGCTGAAATGGCAACCGGAGAGGGAAAAACCCTGGTGGCTACCCTGCCGGTATTCCTGAATGCGCTGACCGGTAACGGTGTGCATGTGGTAACTGTGAACGATTACCTGTCTAAACGTGACTCGGAATGGATGGGTCCCTTGTATATGTTCCACGGACTTTCCGTAGATTGTATCGATAAACACCAACCCAACTCGGAAGAACGCCGCAAAGCATACGAAGCCGATATTACATTCGGTACCAATAATGAATTCGGTTTCGATTATCTGCGCGATAACATGGCGATCAGTCCGAAAGACCTGGTACAACGCAAACACAACTACGCCATCGTCGATGAGGTTGACTCCGTATTGATCGACGACGCCCGTACTCCATTGATCATCTCAGGTCCGGTACCAAAGGGAGAAGATCAGTTATTCGAACAATTCCGCTCTAAAGTAGAATTAATCGTCGACAAACAAAAGAAGCTTTGTAATGAGTTGCTGATGTCGGCCAAACAAAAACTATCGGCCAAAGAAAATACCGACCAGGAAGATGTACTGAGCAAATCGCTGTCGGTACTTACCAAAGATTCTAAAGACGCCAAAGTGGAAAATGAAGGTTTGATGCATCTTTATCGTTCCTACAAAGGGATGCCTAAAAACAAACCATTGATCAAATTCCTCAGTGAGCACGGTGTCAAAGCTTATATGCTGAAAACGGAAGAAATCTACATGCAGCAGCAAAACAAAGATATGCATGTGGTAACCGATCCGCTGTATTTCGTGATCGATGAAAAGAACAACTCGATCGACCTGACGGATAAGGGAATCGACCTGCTGACCGGAAACTCCGACGACCCGCAATTCTTCGTATTACCCGATATCGCCGCACAATTGGCAGAACTGGAAAACAAAAATCTTTCAGCGGAAGACCTGCAGGCACAAAAAGACGAATTAATGCAGAACTATGCTGTCAAATCGGAACGGGTACATACCATCAATCAGTTGCTGAAAGCATACTGTTTGTTTGAAAAAGATGATGAATATGTGGTAATCGACAATAAAGTAAAGATCGTAGACGAACAAACCGGACGTATCATGGAAGGGCGCCGTTATTCCGACGGTTTACACCAGGCCATAGAAGCCAAAGAACGGGTAACGATCGAAGCCGCCACGCAGACATTCGCCACCATTACGCTCCAGAATTATTTCAGGATGTACCATAAACTGGCCGGGATGACCGGTACGGCAGAAACATACGCCGGTGTGTTCTGGGATTTCTATACCCTGGATGTGGTAGTGATCCCGACCAACCGCCCCATCTCCCGAAAGTATATGAACGACCGGATCTACAAAACCCAGCGTGCAAAATACAACGCAGTAATAGAAGAAATCGTCAACCTGGTCAATGAGGGACGACCTGTATTGGTAGGTACCACCTCCGTAGAATATTCCGAATTGCTGAGCCGTATGTTGAACATGCGCAAAATCAAACATAATGTACTGAATGCCAAATTGCACCAAAGGGAAGCTGAAATCGTGGCACAGGCCGGACAAACCGGAGCGGTTACCATCGCTACCAACATGGCGGGTCGTGGTACGGACATCAAGCTCTCACCGGAAGTAAAAGCTGCCGGCGGATTGGCTATCATCGGTACGGAAAGACATGAATCACGGCGGGTGGACCGGCAGTTAAGGGGACGTTCCGGACGTCAGGGCGACCCGGGTTCTTCCGTGTTCTTTGTTTCCCTCCAGGACGACCTGATGCGTTTGTTCGCTACGGAGAAAATTTCCGGTCTGATGGACCGTATGGGATTCAAAGAAGACGAAGTACTGGAACATAACATGCTGAGTAAATCGGTAGAACGCGCCCAGAAAAAAGTGGAAGAAAACAACTTTGGTATCCGGAAAAGATTACTGGAATACGACGACGTGATGAACTCCCAGCGGGAAGTAATCTATACCCGTCGCCGGCACGCACTGATGGGAGAAAGGATCGGATTAGATGTTGTAAACATGTTGTACGACACTTCCGCCGCCATTACGGAACAGTATTCGCAAAACATCGATTACGAAGGATTCAAGATGGAGTTATTTAAAACCTTCTCCACCGACAGTCCTGTGGCATCAGAAGAATTCCGTTCTATTAAAACGGACGACCTGATAGAAAAAGTATTCGATTCTTCACTGGACAGTTTCAAACGTAAAATGGACAGGATGGCGCAAACCGCTATGCCGGTCATTAAAGACGTATATGAAAACCAAGGAGATAAATACGAAAAAATTCTGATTCCTATCACGGATGGTAAAAGGGTGTACAATATGTCATGCGACCTCAAAAAAGCATACGACACGGAATGTAAGGAAATTATTCAGACTTTCGAAAAATCCATCCTGTTGCATACCATCGACGAATCATGGAAAGAACACCTCCGGGAAATGGACGAATTGCGCCACTCCGTACAGAACGCCAGCTACGAAAACAAAGATCCGCTCCTGATTTACAAGCTGGAATCGTTTAACCTGTTCAAAGGTATGGTGGAAGAAATGAATAAAAAGACGACTGCTATCCTGATGCGTGGACAGATCCCGGTCAGAGACCCGCAAAACGTCCGCCAGGCCGCTCCGGAAACAAAAACGGACTACAGCCGCTACAATACACAAAAAGACGATATTGTCAAAAATAACCGTCCACAACAACCGGGAATGCCGCCGCAGCCTCCTATGGGCCCGCAACAACAACGCACGGAACCCATTCGTGCGGAAAAGAAAATCGGCAGAAACGATCCTTGCCCTTGCGGAAGCGGCAAAAAATACAAAAATTGTTGTGGACAATAAATTTAGTTAAGAGTTAAGAATTAAGAGTTGGGATTCTTCGAATCCCTGATTTGATAATCATTATTTCAAAGCCTTTCTATAGTATATAGAGCTGCTCTTCCGAATTCCGTCAATTCTTAACTCTTAACTCTTAACTCTTAGCTTTTAATTTTTAACTCTTAATTCTCATACTATGTTCTACTTAATGATCATCATTTTCGTTATCGGATACGCTTGCATTGCATTAGAGCATCCCTTGCACATTAACAAATCGGCTACGGCTTTGTTACTGGGTACATTGATGTGGGTCGCACTTATCATGGGAGATCCGGAAGTTATGCCGGTATTCTCCTCTTTCCAGAATTATTTATCCGGACATCCTGATTCCGTATTTGCAGCATGGATTGCGCACGGTCCTCTACTGGAACACCTCGGAGAAGTGGCCGAGATTTTATTTTTCCTGTTGGGAGCCATGACCATCGTAGAGTTGATAGACACACATGAAGGATTCAAGATCATTACCGACCGTATTGTGACTACAAAAAAAACAAGCCTGCTGTGGATCATCAGTTTCATCACATTCTTTATGTCGGCAGTCCTGGATAACCTAACAACTTCTATTGTCATGGTAGCTTTACTCCGGAAACTCATTAAAGATCAGCACGACCGCTGGTTTTTCGCCGGAATGGTTGTATTGGCAGCAAATGCAGGAGGAGCCTGGTCGCCTATCGGAGATGTTACCACCATTATGCTTTGGATTGCGGGTAAAATCAGTGCGGGTAATATCATTTTAATGACTCTTTTACCCAGTTTATTTTCCATCCTGATACCTCTTATAATCTTATCATTTACAATGAAAGGAAACGTCAGCAGGCCTCCGAAAGATACAACTTATGCTACAGCCATTATCTTACCCGACTGGCAGCGGAACTTAGTATTCGGAATCGGAATCGGTGCCCTGTTGTTTGTTCCTGTATTCAAGACCATTACCCATCTTCCTCCTTATTTGGGAATGCTCGGTGGATTAGGCATTCTATGGATTGTTACGGAAATTATTCATAAAAAACGGCCTTTGGCAGACCGGGGTTACCTCTCTGTAGCTTCTGTTCTGAGGAAAATCGACACTCCCAGTATTCTTTTCTTCCTGGGAATCCTGATGGCAGTAGCTGCTTTGCAGACCTACGGGCATCTGGGTATGTTATCCGCTTCGTTAAACCGTATTCCGATGGAAGAGCCCGGAAAATACTACCTGATTACTTCTATTATCGGAATTTTATCGTCTATCGTAGATAATGTTCCTTTAGTAGCCGGAGCCATGGGTATGTACGATTTTCCGGTCGACCATTATTTCTGGGAATTTCTGGCTTATGCCGCCGGAACGGGTGGAAGTATCCTCATCATCGGTTCGGCAGCCGGAGTAGCTGTAATGGGAATGGAAAGAATCGATTTTATCTGGTACCTGAAACGGATCTCCTTATTGGCATTGATCGGTTACATTGCCGGTTGTGTGATATTCATCCTACAGAAAAGTATTTTTTGATATTTATTCAACGCAATATAAGAAAAATAAAAGAGCCATTCTCCCTTTGACCGGATGAATGGCTCTTCAACTTAAAACAAATTTACTCTACACGAAAAACTCTATAATATCTCTTATTCCTGGGATTCCTGCTGCCTGCGGGAACGTTGGCCATCGGAATTTCCTTCCCTGTTTCTGAAACGATTCCTCATTTCTTCCATTTGTTTTTTATATTTTTCCATCTGCTCAGGAGTTAAAACAGTTTGAAAAGCCTCGGTCTTTTGCGCTTCCAATGCTGTAATAGCCTCCATAATCTTTTCCCGGTCGCCAGCCGCTCTTTCTATCAGTGCACGCTGGGCCTTTGCATACAGGAGATTAATAGAATCGACAGGAGCGACTTGCTCGTCTGTCAATAAAAGTGCCTCTTTCATCATTTGGGTAGTTCTCTTAGCTCGCTCTTCAGGAGACATTCTTTGTCCCGACGGACGTTGTGATTGTTGACCCTGTGCGTACAAGTTCACCAGGCCCAAGAAAAAAATAGATAAAAGGAAAAACTTTTTCATATAGCATTTTTTATAACATGATTATCAAATATATGACGGAAGAACACTAGAAAAGTTTAAATTAAAATTGACATTTTAAAAGTTAAGAGTTAAGAATTGACAACAAACCGAATGCTATCAAGTTTGCTTGCATGGCTGAGGTGCGAAGGAAATCAAGACCGCAAAGCGGGATTAATTAAGAATTAAGAGTTGGGATTCTTCGAATCCTTGAATAAAATTCATCTTTTATGCTATTTTACATAAAAAGAAACACTTTACCTGATTTCAGAACTCTTAACTCATTTCAAAGCTTCCGCCCCCCCAATAATATCCAGCAACTCGCTGGTAATGGTTTGTTGGCGTTGCTTATTATAAAGGATAGTAAGTTCATCGAGGATATCGGCTGCATTATCTGTGGCTATTTGCATGGCAACCGTGCGGGCAGCTTGTTCCGCTGCAGCCGAATCGAGTACTGCTGCATACAATTTGGCACGCAGGGATTTGGGAATCAGCGATTCGAGAATCGATTTTTTATCAGGTTCTACAATATAATCAATGGCTGATTCCGATACATTTTCTGTGTCCGGTTTATGAAGGATAATCGGCAGGAATTGCTCATGAGTCAGCACTTGTACGGCTGTTGTCTTAAAATGATTATAAACCAGATCCACCCGGTCGATTCTTTTTGTAAGGAAAGCGTCAATCAGCTTATCGGTAATGATCTTCACTTCATCAAATGAAGGATGATCCATCAGATCGATATGAGATCCCGTAATACCGATTCCTTCCCGTAGCAAGGCATCTTCTACTTTCTTGCCGATAGGGCATACATATATTTCTGATACCGATTGAGCTTTATACTTTTCAATCGCCTTATTGACTTCCCTGATCACATTGGAGTTAAACGCCCCACATAAGCTCGAATTGGAAGATACAGCCACAATAATCACGGTATTGAGCGGCCGCTCTTCAGCCAAAGAAGTCGTAAAATCAGTCTCGGCCGAAAGAAAACTGTTCTGGATCTCCATCAGGCGATTTTCATACGGCAGAAATGCCTCGATCTGCGATTGAGCCTTCCGCAACTTGGCCGACGCAACCATTTTCATGGCCGACGTGATTTTCTGTGTCGATTTTACGGAAGAAATTCTTCCTTTTACTTCTTTTAATGAGGACATAAATTAAGTGAAAAGTGAAAAGTGAAAAGTGAAAAGTGAAAAGTAAAAAATACTCCGCAAGTAATAAATTTTTCACCTTTCGTTTTTCATTTTTCGTTTATGTAAAGTTTTTTGCCGTCTCCAACGCCGTTTCTCTCAGCAGAGCAGCCACATCATCGGGTAATGCACCGGTTTTCAGTACATCCAATACCTGTTTTTTGTATCTGAGTTCGAGAACATCCAGAAAGGCTTTTTCGAATTCACGGACTTTTTCCACAGGAACATCTTTCAATAATCCTTGTGTACCGCAGTAGATAATTGCAATTTCCTTTTCTACCGTTAGGGGTTGATATTGTGGTTGGATCAGTAATTCGGAATTTTTCCGTCCTTTATCCAATGTCATTTTAGTCACCTGGTCCATATCACCACCAAACTTGGTAAAGGCTTCCAATTCACGATATTGCGCCTGGTCTGTCTTCAATGTACCGGCAATTTTCTTCATGGCCTTGATCTGAGCATTACCACCTACACGAGATACGGAAATACCCACGTTCACGGCTGGACGGATACCGGCATTGAATAAACCGGTTTCCAGGAAAATTTGTCCGTCGGTAATAGAAATCACATTGGTAGGAATATAGGCAGACACATCACCTGCCTGGGTTTCTATAATGGGCAATGCAGTCAATGAACCGCCACCTTTAACCTTGTCTTTCAGGTTGTCGGGCAAGTCGTTCATTTGCTTAGCCACATCGTTATTGGCAATAATTTTAGCTGCACGTTCCAGCAAACGGGAATGCAGGTAGAAAATATCTCCCGGATAAGCTTCTCGTCCGGAAGGACGGCGAAGAATCAGGGAAACTTCACGGTAAGAAACGGCCTGTTTGGAAAGGTCATCGTATACTACCAGGGCATGACGTCCGGTATCCCGGAAAAATTCTCCGATAGCAGCTCCGGCAAAAGGAGCATAAAACTGCATGGCAGCAGGATCGGAAGCGGTAGCCGCAACTATAATGGTATAATCCATAGCACCTTTTTCGTGCAAAGTATGAACGATATTGGCTACGGTAGAACCTTTCTGTCCGATAGCTACGTAAATACAATAGACAGGCTTTCCTGCCAGGTAATTATCCCGTTGATTGATGATCGTATCGATGGCAATGGCAGTTTTACCTGTCTGGCGGTCACCGATAATCAGCTCCCGTTGTCCCCGCCCGATAGGAATCATTGCATCGATCGATTTGATACCGGTTTGTAACGGCTCATTCACCGGCTGGCGGAAAATCACACCCGGAGCCTTACGTTCCAGGGGCATTTCCAGTAATTCTCCGGCAATAGGTCCTAAACCGTCAACCGGTTGTCCGAGGGAATTGATTACCCGCCCCAGCAAACCTTCTCCGGCCATAATGGAGGAGATTCTTCCAGTCCGTTTAACAGTATCGCCTTCTTCTACCAGGTCGGAGCTTCCCAATAAAACGGCTCCGACATTGTCTTCTTCCAGGTTCATCACGATAGCCATGACCCCGTTTTCGAATTCGAGCAACTCACCCGATTCGGCATTAGACAGTCCGAAGATACGCACCACCCCGTCGCTCACCTGCAACACCGTACCGACTTCTTCAAATTTCACACGGGTATCGACCCCTTCAAGTTGCATCCTGAGGATTTCAGAGACTTCGCTTGCTTTTATTTCAGGCATAACTCTTTTTAATTAAGAATGAAGAATGAAAAATTAAGAATGAAGAATGAAAAAAATACTCATTCTCTTTTCTTAATTCTTCATTCTAACTCATCAGTTCTTTTTTCAATTGATATAATTGCGATTTTACGCTGGCATCCAATTGGTAATCGTCGACTTTCAGGATAAATCCACCGATAATTTCCTTATCTGTACGGGTTTTGAAATCCACCTGTTTTCCGTTCCCCCGGGTGATAAGTTGTCCCATTCGTATTTTCATATCATCGGAAGCGGGTTCGGAGGTAACAAGTTTACAGATTACCATTCCCTGTTTTATCCTGTAGTATTCTACATACATCAGGGCTATCGACCGGGCATACGATTCCCGCCTATGGGAAAGTACCACCTCCAGCAATCTTTCGTAACTGTCGCTGACGGTAATTCCACCGGCAGTAACCAGGATTTTCTTTTTATTTTCCGCTGTCACCGTAGGATCGTCCAATACCCTTTTCAAGAGATCGGACGAAAAAAATTGATCAGCCAGGGTACTCATTTCTCCATAAAGCTGTTTTTCTTCTCCTTTCGATGCGGCATATTCATACGCCGCTTTAGCATAGCGGGCTGATATTCTTCCTGAATCCACTTTTTTACAAATTAATGCTAAAACAAAAAGCTATAAAATTACCATCAGATAATTTTTCACTTTTCGTTTTTCACTTATCACTTCTTAGTTTTTTGCTTCATCCAGCAATTGATCGATCAATTCCATTTGAGCCGGTTTGTTATCCAGGTTTTTCCGGATAACTTTTTCAGCAATTTCCACAGAAAGCAAAGCCACCTGGGTACGGATTTCCTTCATTGCTTCCGTTTTCTCCCGTTGAATGGCAGCTGTAGCCGATTGTTTGATTTTTTCGGCTTCCACTGTTGCCTGCTGTTTGGCTTCCCGGATCAATTCGTCGCGCATATCGGATGCTTCCTGCAACAGTTGCAGTTGTTTTTCGCGGGCTTCAGCAATCAATCGATCCCCTTCTACTTTGATACCGGCCAGTTGTTCATTGGCCTGCTTGGCAGATTCGATGGAATCGTCGATAAACTTTCCCCGCTCATCCACACCTTTGATAATGGACGGCCATGCATATTTTGCCAGTACAAAAAATACAAACAAAAATGCAATCAGCATCCAGAATAAAAGTCCGACTTCGGGAGTAAACAGTTCCATTATTACGATTTTTTACAGGAAAAATGCCAGTGCACAAACAATAATGGCGAAGAAAGCAACCCCTTCGATCAAAGCCGCTGCCACGATCATGTTACTTCTGAGGTCTCCGATAGCTTCCGGTTGACGTGCCATAGCTTCCATAGCTTGTCCACCGATACGTCCGATTCCCAATCCTGCGCCCAATACTGCCAAACCGGCACCAAAACATGCTCCGAATTTCGCCAGACCGGCTCCGGCTGCTGCTTGTAATAATACTGTTAATAACATAATTACTTTATTTTAAATTGTACATAAATTACGAATGAACTTCACTTGAAATTTCTTTTTTATGATGATGCGGTTCCACCCTTGCCATACCGATAAAAATAGCAGACAACATGGTAAAAACATATGCCTGGATAAAACAGACCAGAACATCGATCAATATCATAAAGATGGAGAACAGAATAGAAATTACCGCAACTGCGCTTCCTGCTATCACCCCCATCATGGCTGTAAAAATAAAAATCAGACTCATCAATACCAATACAATCATGTGACCCGCCAACATATTCGCAAACAAACGCATCATCAGGGCAAACGGTTTGGTAATCATTCCAATAATTTCCACAACCGGCATTAGAGGCACCGGAACTTTCAACCAGGAAGGAACATCCGGCCAGAAAATTTCTTTCCAATACTCTTTTGTTCCAAAACAATTGGTGATAATAAATGTAATCAGGGCCAAAACCAGAGTTACGGCAATATTACCGGTCACATTAGCTCCCCCCGGGAAAAGAGGGATCAAACCCAGAAGGTTATTGATAAATATAAAGAAAAAAGCAGTAAGCAGGTAAGGGGCAAATTTTTTATAATCCTTTCCTACAGACGGCTTGATCAAATCGTCATAAATGAATAATACCAGCATTTCCATGGCACCGGAGAAACCTTTCCGTCCTTTCAGGGGTTCTTTCCGGTATCCTTTAGCCATCGTCAGGAAAATAGACAGCAACAAGATACAGGAAAACAGAATGGAAGCCGCATTTTTTGTAAATGACAAATCCAGGGGACGAATCTCTTCTCCTGCAGCATCTATTTCCACTACTTTTCCGGGATATTTTCCTTCAGCAGGCGAAAATGAAAAACCTTCGTAACTTTCGCCATGAGACAATCTGGAAGACGAAAAGACAAACCAGCCCCGGTCCTCACTTTTTACAATCACCGGAAGCGGAATAGAAATATGATGGTGCCCTATTGTGCATATATGCCAATCATAGGCATCGCCCACATGGCTGAAAATAATATCTTTGGCATTCACTTCTCCGTGTCCTTCTCCTGCATACACAAGAGTGGCCTGTGAAAAGCACAGTATCAGAGCCAACAGCAAGACAGTGAATATGTTACTTCTTTTTTTGTGCATTTTTTGCATCTTCCTTATTCAATTGTAATAAAATCCGTGTTTCCTGCAGGGTATAAAGCAAATAAAATAATGCCAATACCAATGTGAAACTGATTGCATTTACCCTGGTAAAAATAAAACAGAGAACAACTATCATCAGCGAACCGAATGTTTTAAACATCTTCGGTATCATATATTTTTTTACAGAAAATCGTTCTCCTCTAGCTTCAGATCTTGCAATAATAAAAGACAACAGACAGGCATTCAGGAAAAAGAAAGCCGGAATCAGCCAGTACCAGGCAGGATAATACGCAGGAAGTACCCAATACAGGAACCCGTACATGCTTATCCCCAGTATGGCGATTATTGCCCCCAGAATTGCTCCGTTTTTTTCCATATATCTGTCACTATTCCTTCTATACAGACCGAAACTATATTATTTTTCATCTCCACAAAACCGCCTTCTATCAGCCATTCTTCTTTTTCCCTGCCTTTTTCCTGCCAGATCAGTTTGCCTTTTTCCAGTGCCGATATGATAGGAGCATGGGCGGGCAATATGGTAAAACTACCGGAAATACCTGGTAAAGTTACCAACTCCACTTCTCCGGAGAAAAGAGTGGCTTCGGGGGATATGACTTCTAATTTCATCAGTTATGTTGTGCCTTTAACAACGCTGCTTTTTCTCTTGCATCTTCGATTGTTCCGACATTGAGGAAGGCCTGCTCGGGCAAGTCGTCTACTTCCCCGTCCATGATCATGTTAAAACCCCTGATCGTATCTTCGATGGTAACCATCACACCCGGTACTCCGGAGAAGGCTTCTGCCATAAAGAACGGCTGGGAAAGGAAACGTTGTACGCGACGGGCCCGGTTCACCACTAACTTATCGGAATCGGAAAGTTCTTCCATACCTAAAATAGCAATGATATCCTGCAACTCTTTATAACGTTGCAACAGCTGTACTACACGCTGAGCGGTATTGTAATGGTCTTGTCCCACAACATTAGGATCCAGTATCCTGGAATTCGAGTCCAGGGGATCCACCGCAGGATAAATACCTAATTCCGATATTTTACGGTTCAATACGGTAGTGGCATCCAAGTGGGAGAAAGTCGTTGCAGGCGCAGGGTCGGTCAAGTCGTCCGCCGGCACATAAATAGCCTGAACAGAAGTGATCGAACCGTGTTTGGTTGAAGTAATACGCTCCTGCATCATACCCATTTCCGTAGCGAGTGTAGGCTGATACCCCACAGCGGAAGGCATACGGCCCAATAGAGCGGACACCTCCGAACCGGCTTGCGTGAAACGGAAAATATTATCGATAAAGAAAAGGATATCCCGGCCGCTACCTCCCATATCCCGGAAAGACTCCGCAATGGTAAGTCCCGACAAGGCCACTGAAGAACGAGCTCCCGGAGGTTCGTTCATCTGACCGAAAACAAGGGTAGCCTGCGATTTAGCCAATTCGTCATAATCGATCTTTGACAAATCCCACTCGCCGCGGTCCATGGCTTCCTTAAACTCTTTTCCGTATCTGATCACACCTGATTCTATCATTTCGCGAAGCAGGTCGTTCCCTTCACGGGTACGCTCTCCTACTCCTGCAAAAACGGAGAAACCATTGTGTTTTTTAGCAATATTGTTGATCAACTCCATGATCAATACCGTCTTACCCACACCGGCCCCACCGAACAGACCGATCTTTCCTCCTTTAACATAAGGAGCCAGCAAATCGATCACTTTGATTCCGGTGAAAAGCACTTCCGTGGAAGTCGACAGATCTTCAAATTTAGGAGGATCGCGGTGAATAGGGGCAGTCTGACTGTAATCGACTGTTTTCATGCCATCGATGGTATTACCGATCACATTCAACAAACGGCCTTTGACCTGGTCGCCAACCGGCATGGAAATCGGTGCTCCCGAATTTTCCACTTTCATTCCCCGCTGTAAACCATCGGTAGAGTCCATTGCAACGGTACGCACGGTATTTTCACCGATATGCTGCTGGACTTCCAGCACCAATACTTTACCATCCAAACGGTTCACTTTCAAAGCTTCCCGGATTTTGGGAAGGCTTTTTCTTCCGGCTTCATAAGAGACGTCCACCACAGGACCGATTACCTGAGAAATTTTTCCGAAATATGCAGACATGGAGTTAATTTTTTTTTGACTTGCAAAGATAATATTTATCTCAAAAGAAAACAAAGAATAAAAAAAAAGTTTAAATAAATTTACCGATTGTTTCCATCTATTGGTTCACTTCCGGATTTTAGGTGTGGGTTTCTTGAAAATTGTGAATATTGATGAGGTGAAAAATTGGAGTTAGCATAAAATTGTATGGAGTATTTTTATTTAATTGAATCAGATTTTGCATCAACATTAATATTGATAATAATAAGTTTTTATTAAATAAAAAAACTTTCAAAACAATTGGATTCAGGAAAAAAATAGTTTATATTTGCAAAATAGCATAAAAAAATATATAGTGATAATAATTGCTATTAGTATATATAAATTATTTTTCAAACTCGCTAATTTGATTAAGTCATGAAAAACATCGGATTTTTTTTCATTGTTTTTTCGGCATTCCCTTTGGTTTTAAACGCGCAAATTAAGGTAGAACCACCTAAATCAACAGCTATTGCAACATTCTACTCGGAAGCACCAATAGGATGTAAGCTTTTTCAAAACACTCCAAATCCGTTCAACACTCAAACAGAGATCCGTTATTTCCTCCCTGATGATGTCAAACAAGCTTCTATTTGCATTTTTGACATGCAGGGAGCATTGCTAAAATGTTATCCGGCAGATAATTCCGGAAGCCTGGTCTTATATGCTTCGGAATTACAACCGGGCATGTACATATACTCGCTCATTGCCAATAGGAATGAGGTGGATACGAAACGAATGATTTTAACAAAGTAAGAAAGGAAGTGTGTGATGAAAGGAGATATTTTAAATGCAATACTAATAAGTATTTTGTCACTATTTTCGGTGTATTCATATGCAGATTGTGAGGAAAGAGCATTTATAGATAACTACTTGTCGAGCAAAAAAAGCGATAAATGTTTCTTTATTAAAGGCGTGGCTTTGGATGTATTTGAGTATGGACGCACAATCAAAGTCATTGAAGATTTGAAAGGAAATTTTGTTGATGACTCATTGATTTTTGTTTGGGGGTGGGGCGATCCCGGTCCTGGTTGTATGACGACTGAAAGATGGGATATCATCACTCAATACGAGGAAAATGACACATTAATTATGTTAATAGTTCCTGTCTTTTTTGAAAACTGTCTTGAAGTTTTTGGTGATTATACAACAATAGCATGTGCATCTTCTGTACTTAAATTATCGAATGGTTTCGTAACCGGACGCATTTTTTTTCCTTGGGGAAATTTTTGGAACGAAGCGACTATATCATGGGAGGAGTTTCAAGAATTATTAAATTCAACTTCAATTCAATCGCTCAATACAAGCAACAATATCTATCAACGGGATGGCACTATTTTCTTTGAGAACGGAGGAAACGAAACAATAAAACTCACGTTTTATGATTTATCCGGAAAAATAATATATAAAACCACTACAACATCCAATAGTTATCGTCCTGCTTTAACAGGGAATATTTTTATATGTAAAATAGAGATAAACGATAAATCATACACTATCAAATACATTGTACCATGAAAAAAGTAAAATTTATATTTTCAGTGTTTTTCATTACGGTCTTATGTATGGGAAAAATGAATGCCCAAATCGCACCGGCTATTCAAAAAATCACGTCTAATCAGGTTATAAATACGGGTAATACTATCTATAAAGCCAAAGAGATTGAATTGAATAATGATTTTGAAGTAAAATCAGGAGCTGAATTTGAAATAATAATTGATGATAACGGTTGCCCGTAAATCAGGTTTTTTCGGGATTTCCTGTTTCTTTTCAGAATCTCAGGGAATCCCGAAATAATTAGTCCTCACTCCCTTCACCCCCGGCTTACAAATAAAAAGGCTACCACTCAAAGGATATCGAGCCAACTTTTCTTCCGATAAACCGGCACGGGCTGTGGTTATATATAATTCATCTGAATTTTCTCCGCCGAAAGCACAGGAAGCCACATGAGGAACGGGAACTTCTACTTTAGCAATCAGTTCTCCGGTATGGGGGTTGTAACAATACACCCCGAAACCACCCCATTGCGCCACCCAAAGGTTCCCTTCCGAATCGATCGACATGCCGTCGGGTCCTCCTGTACCGGGAGGTATATGTACGGCAACGCCGTCATATTCGATCCGGCCCAATTGATCATCATACCGGAAACGGGCGATCCGGCGGGTAGGTGTATCATTATAATACATATATTTCCGGTCGGATGACCATACAATACCATTGGAAATAGCCACACTATCCCACTGAAGGGTAAGTGTTCCATCGGGTAAAACAGTATATAATCCCGCTGTTTTTTTAGGTCCACGCAGTACCATCGTACCCACCCAAAGTCGCCCTGACGGATCGCATTTCCCATCATTACAACGATGCATTCCTTCATGATCAGAAATACGGGCTATTGAGTTTACCGCCCCGGTCGGAAGGGATACACGGACAATCTCATCCTGTAAAGCGACCACTACCGTACTATCCGTTTCAGGAACTACAGTAGAAACCATCCTGTCGAACGCCCAATGATTACATTTTTTTTGGTCCGGAAGATATTCATATAAGGTTTTTCCTTCTATATCCACCCAGAACAAAGATTGTCTTCCCGGATGCCAGATGGAACCTTCACCGGTAACAGCTTCAGCACGAAAGAGTAATTCGGCAGTAACAACTCGGGGATCGGCAGCATACAATGCATGCAGCGGAAATAACAGGGCAAATAAAATACCCGGCAACAGATGTTTCATGCGATTCTAAGATTTTATGGAATCGGATACAGCATCTACTTTCTTTTCATCTTCGATTACCGGCACTTCCTTAACCGGCAGCTTAATCTTCTTAAAAGCTTTTGCCAATTTTTCCGGATTGGTCTTATCCTTTTTATAACTCACCATTACCATTTTGGAAGACAATTCGCATTTCAAATCAGTCACCCCTTTTTCAAATACAATATTCTTTTCCACCCGGGCCTGGCAATTCTCACAATTCATCCCATCCACATAAAAATAAACAATAGCCGTTTTTGATTCTTCCTGAGCACACACAGAAACAGAAGAAAAAACCGCCAAAATACCAACCAATACAACAAGAATATGCACTTTAATTGAAAATTGAAAATTGAAAATTGAAAATTTCATGATGCATTTTAATTTTTAACTCTTAACCATTCACATTCTCGGAATATTCCACCTCACCCCCATATACAACTTCCTCCCATGCAATGGTCCCCACACCAACGATGTATCAAAATCCGTACCATAAGGATTATCAGGAGAGATAATCGGGTGTTCCTGTACAAAATCAGTCAGGTTTTCTCCTCCGATATAGACCGACCAGTTTCGGAAAAAACGGGTGATTTGCGCATTCAGGATTACGAACGAGTCAAAACGATCATTCCATAAAGGATGATTAGGATCGGGTGCTGGCATCCGTCCTCCTCCATTGAACTGCGAGGTGGCGTCAAACTGCCATTTTCTCAAATGCGTGTAGTAAGAAGCCGTTACCAAAGCTTTATAGTCATTGGTAAAAGGCTTTTCCTTTAACACACCTTTGTAGGTAGTCTTTACTTCTGTCTTCCGGTAGGCTGCCGTTATTGTAAATCCTTTAAAAAAGGGATAGGTGGCTTCGACCTGGAAATTCGAAGAATAAGAGTCTCTGGTCAGATTATAAAAGGAAACTTCATGCGGGTTGGAATCGACATCGGAGACTACCTGATGCAGGAAATCCGTATAATAATATTCTGCATTGAGCATTAGTTCTTTTCCGAAAAGCGGGATATAGAAAGATAAGTTGGCCCCATAGTTCCAGGCTTCTTCCATATCCAAATCTTTTGCAATATCGATTTTTCGACCGGTAGCCATATAAAAATTATTTTCCGGCAAAACATGTGTAGTGCGGAATCCTTTTCCTGCCGATGCCCGCAGGTGCATCCAATCCGTAAAATTATATTTGAGATGAATACGCGGAGTAACAAACCAGTCATATCTGTCGCTATAATCGGCTCTCAATCCCGCCAGGACTATAAACCGGTCATCCTTATTAAAGGTATATTCCGCATAGGCACCCGTAACTATTTCTTCTGTTTTCTGAAAGGTTCTGGGAGCATCCCAGGATTTCCCGAAATCCAGGATATAATTCTCATTGAACCGGTCGAAATTCATACTTAATCCGGTACTGATCCGGTGCATTTTAGTGAAATCTCTTTCGTAAAGCAAGGTTCCGTAGAGATTCGTTTCATATACATTATACGGACGGAAACCGTATGCCGACTGTTGTTGGTGATACGATCCGCTCAGGATCAATGCCACGCTCTCATTCTTTTCCGGTCGAAGAATCCATCCGTTTTTCGAAAAGCCTTCCACCCGGGTAGTCTCCAAACGGATACTGTAAAGGGAATCAGGAGGAGCCACGGCGTGATTTGTTTGTCCACCGGTACGGTCTTCACGCAAAAAACGGGCTCCAAACTGGGCAATGTATTTTCCCTTCTTATATTCCCAGCGATTCATCAGGTTAAACTGGCGTTTCAACGGCATATCCAGAAAACCGTCGTCATTCATATCAAATTCTTTTTCCTCTGAAGAAAAATGAGCCAGCAGGGTAGATGCCAAACGGGGTGTAAGAATAGCCGTTCCGTCAGCATTCACTTCGAAACGTTCATTATCGGCGGCAAAAACATTAACAGAAATCACATCGGCATTGGCCCGGGGTTTTTTAAACTCCGCATTGATCTGCCCGGCTACAGCTTCATAACCATTCTTAACGGAAGAGGTTCCTTTAGAGACATAGATACTTTCCAGCCAGGGACCAGGCACATAATCTAATCCGTAAGGAGCAGCCACGCCCCTGAAATTGGGGAAATTTTCCGTCAGCATCTGCACATAGGTCCCCGCCAATCCGAGCAGTCGTATCTGACGTGCCCCGGTAGCCGCATCCGCATAAGAAACATCCACGGAAGGATTCGTTTCAAAACTCTCTGCCAGGTTACAACAGGCAGCCCGGCACAACTCATCATAGGTAATTTGCTGTGTTTGAAGCGTTGAAATCCGGGAAGAGATTGTACTCATGCCGCGGTGGCTTACAACGACTTCATTCAATACGACTTCATTTTTTAATTGTATCCTTACCGGGAAAGCCGTACTTTGAACCGCTACCGTATCACTCAGGTAACCTATGTAGGAAATCACCAATTCCCTGGAAGATTCCACGGTTTGTAATTGAAACAAGCCTTTTTCACCGGTGCTTGTTCCAACAGTGGTTCCTGCCCAGCGGACATTGGCTCCTACCACGGCATCATCGTTTTCATCAATCACGATTCCCTTCACTACATCGGCAGCAAACACAGACGAAGAACAAAACAACAGGAATATTATCAGTTTCAGAATATTCATAGATGGTGCAAAGGTACGGTTTTCTTTCTAAAAATTTAAAGTTTTTGAAGTACCCTCATCTTTTTAATTCTTCATCGATAATCTTTCAGAAAAAAATCTAAAAAAACGATCATTATTCACTAATAGTTAACGTATTCCTCATCGTCAACTTAGTAGTCACGTCACCCTGTAGAACTTCACCTGAAATCTCCTGTTTCGCCGTAGCTTCTTTGATCCAACCCGAGTTGAGATAAACGACTGATGTACCGGTTTGAGTACCGGTCAAAGGAATATTATTCATATTCATCGAGAGTTGCGATTCCATACCAATGGTTGCCGTTACATCATCAGCCTTATCCAATGTATAAGTGGTATTCATTTTCACTTCTGCAAAACTATTCATATGAACAAGTGCATACCATTTATCACCTATTGCCACAGGGTGATCCGGGTAAATAGCCATGGACTGAAACTGTTCTTTCATCTTCTCATCACTGAAACTTTGAGCAAACATTGCTTTCATTTGTCCTCTTAACTCTTCAGGAAGATTCATCGATGATAAAACATTTGTCATCATAGAATCAACCCCGGCTAAATCTTTTATTTGTCCGCGACGGTCCATAGAAACCATAAAAGTACCTGATTTCATTTGTTGAAACATCTTGGACATATCTATCGGCATTGCTGGATTTTTCGTAGATTCAACGCCTTCTTTGGAACTGAACAAAATTTCACCGGACATAGGAGAAGATATGCGCATTTCAACATCACCGAAACGGACTTTCATCGCAAAAATTCCTCCTGTAGTATCTAACACATCGAAAAAATAGTCATAAGACATCACGGTTTTCATATCAGAAGATTGTAGTCCGGCCGATTGTGTGACAACCATTTCCATCTTCATTTTCTGGGTATAAGTTTTTCCTGGTTCGAGCTTATAACCCAGATCCAGTGTTTCTCCTGCTTTTCCTGAGGAACAAGCCACTAAAAACATAATTGCCACATTGAGAAGCAAAAAACCGATTTTTTTCATCATAATTTTTTATTAATTAACATTCAAACAGCAAAAATAATATTTATTTTTAATTATTCATAACCAAAAATGAAGTTTGTTTTTTTATACAGATTGATGCAATGCATATTTAACAATCGAATGGAAACTGTTTTATATATGAGCAATAAAAGAACAGGAGAAAATCACAGAATAAAACCGCCCCTTTCAATGAAACAAAAGAAAAACTTTTTACTCCTCAAACTGTTTTATTAATAAAGATTTTAACGTATATTTGCGACTTCAGAAGCTAAACATACAAATTAAACCATATGAGAATTTTCGGAATATCTTTATTATCAATTCTTTTCACATTACTCACCTGTTGCACTGGATGTAAAAAAAATGTGAGCACAACCGATAATGCCGTCACCTTTGATTCTATCCGGTTGCAGGAAACTTATCATTTATTTAATGATACCGCTAAACCATCCTGTAATTTGCAGATCAATTTCATTTATCCCGCCGATTACAGTAATCCGAATATATTGAAATCGCTGCAAACTATCTTTGTAGGCAAATATTTCGGAGATAATTTTTCCAATAAAACACCACAAGAAGCGATTGTAGCTTACAAGGACCAGTATCTTGCCAGCTACAAACAATTCGAGCAGGAGCACAATACGGAAAATGGAGAACAGGATTTTGAAGACGAAGAATTAGGTGCTTCATTTTCCTATTACGAGACTTCGCATAACACCATTGTTTTTAACAAAGACGGGATACTGAGTTTTTCCATTTTCTTTGAAAACTACACCGGAGGTGCACACGGTTCTCATGCTTTATCTGGATATGTTATCGATATGAATACCGGAAAACTTCTGACGGAAAAAGATATTTTCTGTGAAGACTGCCAGGAAAAAATTGCCGATATCATTATACGGAAAATTGCTGAGCAAAACAACGTCTCAACCCCACAGGAACTGGAAAATATCGGTTATTCCGATGTAGAAGAAATGGCACCCAACGGCAATTTTCTGATCGATGAAAAGGGCATTACCTATATATTCAACGAATACGAAATAGCACCGTATGTCATGGGCCGGACAGAAGTCCTGTTACCATTCGATGAAATCAATATTTACATCAATAAAAAAAGTGCAATCGCCCCGTTGGCCTTCTGATCGATCATGCTTGCACTTCAAAAATATTTTCCGGAAATTACCGGTAAACAGGTCCAACAGTTTGAAAGCCTGTACGACTTATACTTCGATTGGAACAGTAAGATCAATGTCATTTCCAGAAAAGACATCGAGAATCTGTACGAACACCACGTACTGCACTCCCTGGGTATCGCCGAGGTGATCCGTTTCAAAGATAACTCTTCCGTGATGGACGTCGGTACTGGTGGCGGATTCCCTGGGATTCCGCTGGCGATTCTCTTTCCGGAAGTAAAATTTCATCTCATAGACAGTATCGGAAAAAAGATTAAAGTAGGTACTGCAGTTGCAGAGGCCATTGGTTTGAATAACATTTCATTCAGGCACTGCCGGGGGGAAGAAGAAAAAGGATTATTCGACTTTGTCGTCAGCCGTGCAGTGATGCCTTTATCCGATCTGGCAAAAATAGTTCGCAAAAATATTTCCAAAGAACAAAAAAATGCGCTACCAAATGGATTGATATGCCTGAAAGGAGGAGAACTTTCTCACGAGATCCTCCCTTTCAGAAAAGTGGCGGTCAGCTACAATCTGAGTGACTATTTTCAGGAAGAATATTTCTCTACTAAAAAGGTAGTATATGTACCCTTGTCATGATAAAAATACAAATATTTATATTCAATTTTGTCGAAGTCAACACCTATCTGGTGTATGATGAAACCGGAGAAGCCGTTATTATCGATTGCGGATGCCTGGGGCAGGCTGAAGAAAAAGAATTGGCAGCATTCATTGAAAGCAACCGGTTAACGGTCAAGCATATATTAAACACCCATCTGCACCTGGATCATGCATTTGGAAATGCCTTTGCGGCAAATGCTTTCGGACTCAGCCCTGAAGGTGATATCAGAGAAGAAACAGAACTCCCTGACCTGTTACAACAGGCAGCCCGTTTCGGCATCAGCCTGGAGCGTCCATCCGTTCCTTTGGGAACACTCCTGAAAGAGGGAGATACCGTTACTTTCGGCAATCAAACGCTACAATGTTTCTCCGTTCCCGGGCACTCTCCCGGAAGCCTGGCCTTTTACTCCAAAGAAAGTCATTGTGTATTTACCGGGGATGCCCTGTTCAAAGGAAGTATCGGAAGAACAGATTTATGGGGAGGAGATTTCAATATACTGATCAATGGGATCCGGAGCAAATTGTTAACTTTGCCGGATGATACGATAGTATACCCGGGACATGGTCCTTCAACCACAATCGGAGAAGAAAAAACACACAATATGTATTTGAGATAAACGAATATAAAACAATTATAAATGCGCCAAAGTATATGAAAACAGAAAAATTTGCAATTCGTCATATCGGCATCAACTGGCAGGACGTAAATGTCATGTTGAAAAAAATCGGAGTTGCCGATGTAAAGCAACTCATTGACGAAACTATCCCTTTGGAAATCAGGTTAAAAGAAGATATCGAGCTTCCCGAACCGATGACCGAACGGGAATACGCCGAACATATCGCGGAACTGGCATCTAAAAATGAAGTTTTCTCCTCTTATATCGGACTGGGTTGGTACGATACCGTAACCCCCGCTCCTATTTTCCGGAACGTATTTGAAAACCCGGTATGGTACACTTCATATACTCCGTATCAGGCAGAAATTTCCCAGGGAAGACTGGAAGCATTGCTGAATTTCCAGACCATGATCAGCGACCTGACGGCTTTACCTATCTCGAACTGCTCTTTATTAGACGAAGCTACTGCTGCGGCCGAAGCCGCCAACATGATGTTCAATGCCAGGAGCCGGGAACAGATTAAAAACGGATGCAACGAATTATTCGTCGATGAACACATTTTCGAATCTACCTGGAATGTGATCCGCACGGTTGTAGAACCTTTGGGAATCAAACCCGTCAGAGGAAATTACGAATCTTTTGAATATGGTAACACCTATTTCGGAGCGATCCTCCAATATCCCAATGCCAACGGTAGCGTGGAGAATTATACCGAATTTACCAAAAAAGCACAGGCCACAGGCATTCAGGTAGCTGTTGCCGCCGACATCCTGAGTTTAACACTGCTGGTTCCTCCAGGGGAATGGGGTGCAGATATCGCTTTCGGGAGCACACAACGGATGGGAATTCCTATGTTTTTCGGAGGACCGTCGGCCGGTTATTTAGCTGCCAAAGAAGATTACAAACGGATTATTCCCGGTCGAATCATCGGCATTTCTAAAGATAAATACGGTAAGCAGGCCTTACGGATGGCTTTGCAGACACGCGAACAACACATCAAAAGGGAAAAAGCGACGTCTAACATCTGTACATCCCAGGCACTTCTGGCCAGTATGGCAGCATTCTACGCCGTATACCACGGGCCCGAAGGATTAACGGAGATAGCCACCCGTATCCACTCTTATGCCGGATTCCTGGCAGTAGAACT
Organism: Bacteroidales bacterium; assembly: GCA_031553775.1. GTDB lineage: Bacteria > Bacteroidota > Bacteroidia > Bacteroidales > Azobacteroidaceae > JAISFI01. Next base: position 10,944 of record JAVBLA010000047.1, on the reverse strand, counting down.
GGCCGCCATGGGATATACCCAGGAAAATAAACAGTTTTTCGACACTTTGAAAATCAGACTCCCGGAACAGGCCTCCATGGAACTTTTACAGGAAACCGCCCTGGAGTGTAAAGTCAATTTCCGTTATTTCGATTCAGGAGAAATCGGTATCAGCTTAGACGAAACTACACTTCCGGAAGATATCGGCATCCTGCTGTATATTTTTTCTTCTGCCATGCAAAAGGAATACCTTTTACAAAAAGATGTTGAAAAGAAAAACTATCTGGATCAACAATTGATTCGTACAACTCCTTTTCTGACACATCCGGTATTCAATTCCTACCATACGGAAACCGAATTAATGAGATATATCAAACGCCTGGACAGAAAAGATATCTCCCTGGCACATTCAATGATCTCGTTAGGTTCCTGCACCATGAAACTGAATGCGGCTTCAGAACTACTTCCTCTTGGCCGTCCGGAATTTGCCAACATTCATCCTTATGCTCCTGCAGAACAGCTGGACGGTTATATGGAACTGATTGAAAACCTGAGTGATTACCTGAAAACCATTACCGGTTTTGCAGGAGTAAGTTTTCAGCCGAATTCGGGAGCTGCCGGAGAATATGCAGGGCTGATGACGATCCGGTCGTATCAGGCATCTATCGGACAAGAACACCGGAACATCGTTCTGATCCCGGAATCCGCACATGGAACAAATCCTGCAAGTGCAGTCAGGGCCGGCTACCAGCCGGTCAATGTCCGCTGCGACGAAAATGGGAACACAGACATGGAAGACTTAAAAGCCAGGTCGACAGAATACAAAGAAAATCTGGCTGCCTTTATGATTACCTATCCGTCTACACATGGAATTTTTGAAACCGGCATCTGTGAGATGTGTGAAATTATTCATGCAAACGGGGGACAGGTGTATATGGATGGTGCTAATATGAATGCCCAGGTAGGCTACACCAATCCCGGATTTATCGGGGCCGATGTATGTCACCTCAACCTGCATAAAACATTTGCCATTCCTCATGGAGGCGGAGGGCCGGGAGAAGGGCCGATCTGCGTGGCAGCTCATCTCATTCCTTTCCTTCCCTGCACGGAAAATCACACGGATTGCTCCGGAAATGTAGTTTCTGCTTCTCCTTTCGGAAGCGCCGGCATCCTTCCCATCACCTACGGATATATTCGCCTGATGGGATCGTACGGATTGAAAGCGGCCACCACAGCGGCCATTATCAACGCCAACTATCTGGCAACTTGTTTAAAAGAAGCTTATGGCATTGTATATACCGGAAATAAAGGCCGGGTAGGACACGAACTGATCCTGGAATGCCGTACTTTGAAAGAAAAATCGGGCATCTCAGAAACCGATATCGCTAAACGACTGGTAGATTATGGATTCCATGCTCCCACCCTGTCGTTCCCTGTAGCCGGTACCCTCATGATAGAACCGACCGAAAGCGAAAGCCTGCACGAACTGGACCGCTTCGTGGAAACCATGCTGAACATCCGGCAGGAAATTGAAGAAGTAATGAACGGATCGGCAGATCAAACTGATAATGTCCTGATCAATGCCCCGCATCCGGAATACGAAATCACGGCCGATGATTGGAGTCATCCTTATTCCAGAAGCAAAGCTGCCTATCCGCTGGAGTGGTTGAAAGATAATAAATTCTGGGTCAATGTAGGGCGGATCGACAATGCATTCGGGGACAGAAACTTAGTAACCTGTGCCTGTAATTAAGCCTCCTTTCGTTCAAATTTTTATAAACATTTTCAGGAGGTGCTTGTTTTAAGTGTAAAAGTTATATTTGTTAAACCAATTAAAAGAATAAAATTATGTTACATGCAAAAATGGAAGCAGCGTTGAATAAACAAGTCAATGCAGAATTATGGTCTGGTTATTTATATCTTTCCATGTCGTACGATATGGGCGACAAAGGATTTTCCGGTATGCAGAAATGGTTCGCACACCAGGCTGAAGAAGAATTCGAACATGCCTCCAAAATAGCGAAACACATCATGGCCTTAGATGGTAAGGTAAAACTAATGCCCATCGAAGAAGTACGTCAGGAATGGAATTCTCCGAAAGATGCTTTTGAAGACACATTGCTGCACGAAAAGAAAGTATCCGAAATGATCTACAATTTACTGGAAATGGCCAACGAATTGAAAGATTATCCGACTGCCAGCATGCTGAAATGGTTTGTCGACGAACAGGTAGAAGAAGAAGAAACTCCAAGGGATATACTGGCTGCCCTCAAGAAAATCGAGAAAAACGAAGCTGCTATGTATATGCTCGATAAAAGTCTTGGAAAAAGAGACTAAGTTTAAGAATTGAAAATTGAGAATTGAAAATTGAAAATTTGGACCACCTTATTTTCATTTTCAATTCTCAATTTTCAATTTTCAATTTTCAATTCAATAAGATGGATCTTCTCCACTACTCCTTCTTCCAGCACGCGCTCTGGGGCAGTTTATTTACCTGCATTGCCTGTGGCATTGTGGGCACTTATATTGTTGCCAGACGTTTGGTTTTTATTAGTGGTGGAATTACCCATGCTTCTTTCGGGGGATTAGGATTGGGATTCTGGTTGGGAATTAATCCGATACTATCCGCCCTTGTATTTTCCGTTCTATCCGCTTTCGGAGTAGAATGGTTGTCTAAAAAACAGGATGTAAGGGAAGATTCGGCCATTGCTGCAGTCTGGTCGCTGGGTATGGCGCTGGGTGTTATCTGCATCTTTCTTACACCGGGATATGCCCCGAATATTTCCGCTTACCTTTTCGGAAGTATCCTCACCATAACTCAAGAAGACCTCTGGTTAGTAGGTATTCTGGCTGCTCTGCTGATAGCGGGATTCCTTTTATTCTTCAAGCCTATTCTGTACACTGCTTTCGACCGGGAGTTCGCCCGTACCAAAGGCATTCCCGTACAATGGATCGAACATTTAATGATGCTGGCCATTGCCGTAACAATTGTATGTTCTATTCGCCTGGTAGGCATTATGTTGTTGTTGTCCTTGCTTACTATCCCCCAAATGACTGCCAACCTGTTTACTTTCCGGTTCAAAAACATCCTGGTCTATTCTGTTTTCATCGGATTGGCAGGCTGTATTGCCGGCCTTATCTCATCCTATTATATCAACGTTCCTTCGGGAGCAATGATCATATTTGTGCAGATAACATTCTACCTCCTTTGTAAATCCTGCATTTTTCTACGTCAAAAAGCAATAAAACACTGATTTTTCTGTTATTATTACGATTGCATGGCCCCTGTCGGAATATTGCCTGCAAACCGGTGTCAATTTGTGATAAAAAAAGGTTTTTATATCATCCTCTTTATATCTGTGTTTGTGTCCTGTACTTCCAACAAGAACACAAGCGGTACTCGTTTTTACCATTCCCTGAATACCCGCTATAACATCTATTTCAATGGAAATGAAGCCTTCAAGGAAGCATTGAAAGAACAGAATAAGAACTACCAGGAGGACTATTCCGATTTTATCTATATGTATCCGGTAAGTTCTTTACCGAAAAACAAAGAAACGGTTGGAGGTCCGTTCGACCGCACCATCGAAAAAGCGGCAAAAGCCATCAAACAACATTCCATCAAAACCAAACCTGATAAAAAAGCGGGAAAAAGCAAAGATGCCAAGTACCAGCAATTCATGAAACGGGAAGAGTACAACCCATACCTCTATCATTCCTGGTTAAGCATGGCCAAGGCTCAATTCTACAACGGAGATTTCCTTACGGCTTCCAGTACCTTTTCCTATATCTCCCGCCATTACGCTTACGATGATCCGAAAATCTCTTGTGAGGCTCAGATCTGGCAAGCTCGTTGCTATTCTGAAATGGAATGGTTCTACGAAGCGGAAAACTTGTTGAAGAAAGTCAACAACGAGAATATGCCCAAGCAATTGAGCAACCTTTTTTCATCGGTATATGCCGATTACCTGATCAAAACCCAGGAATACAAAGATGCCGTTCCTTATCTCTCAACGGCTATCCACGCCGAAAAAAATAAAACCCAGAAAAACAGGATGAAATACCTTTTAGGCCAGATATATGCATCTCTCGGGGATAATAACCTGGCTTATAAAGCTTTCGGGGAAGTAGCCGGTTCTTCTGCTCCTTATCCGCTGACTTTCAGCGCACAAATCCGTCAGACAGAGACCTATGCAGGTGGAAATACCCATAAAATGATCGGGAAACTGAAAAAAATGGCCAAAAGTGAGAAAAACAAAGAATTCCTGGATCAGGTATACTATGCTATGGGAAATACCTACCTGAATATTCCGGATACGGCTAATGCTATTGTCAGTTACCGGAAAGGAGCAGAAGAAAGTACCCGTGGCGGAATGGATAAAGCCTTATGTCTGATCAAGCTGGGAGATATTTTTTTCCTCATGAGAGATTATGTGGAAGCACAACCCTGTTATTCCGAAGCTTTGGGTATTATCAAAAAAGAATATAAAGACTACGAACGGGTCTCCAAACGTTCGGAAGTACTGGATGAATTGACAGTAAACTCTGAAGCTGTGTATCTGCAGGACAGTCTCCAGGTTCTGGCTGCTATGCCCGAAGCAGAAAGAATGGCTGCCATAGATAAAATCATAGAAGAAGTCAAACGGAAGGAAAAAGAAGAAAAAGAAAAAGCTGAAAAAGAAGAATACCTGACCAGTCAGGAAAGCATGGGAACGGATATGTTACCGGTGGGACGGGCTGCCAAACCGGCAATGACGCCTATAATGCCGGGAGACAACTCGTTCTACTTCTATAACCAGCAAACCGTCAGTCTTGGAAAAACAACTTTCCAAAGCACATGGGGACGAAGGAAACTGGAGGACAACTGGAGACGCAAAAGCAAGGTCACCACAGGTTTTGAAGAACTTTCCGAATCGCCTACAGATGCAATTGCAGAACATACGGAAGGCACAATTCCTGACTCTACCCAAATAGTAGAAGGAGGGAATGAAGTATCCTCCGGACTATCAACCGACAACAAAGATCCTCAATTCTACCTCCAACAGATTCCTCTGACGGAAGAAGATATTGAAGCTTCGAATACCATCATCAAAGATGGCTTATTCAATATGGGTCTGATCTACAAAGATAAGCTGGAAGACTTCCCGCTTGCTGTGGAAACGTTCGACCGCCTGATCAACAAATATCCGGAAAATGAATTCATACTGGATTCTTATTACCACATGTATTTAATATACCTGCGACAGGATAACATGGATATGGCCAATATGTACAAATCAAAGATCAGGGAAGAGTTTCCGGAAAGTGATTATGCTATTGCCATGGCCGATCCCAACTATGAATATAATATCCGGATGATGGATGTTGTCCAGGATTCTATATATGAAGAAACATATAAGGAATATCTGGATGGCAAATCTATTGCCGTCAGGGAAAATTACCAATTGGTGCGTGAGAAATATGCACAAACCAAACTCATGCCGAAATTTATGTTCCTCAATGCCCTGAGTTATATACAAACCCATGAACCGGAAGAATTCAAAAAATTACTGACCGAATTACTCGAAAAATACCCGGATGCCGATGTCAGCGTTTTGGCCGGAGATATTTTGAAAGGATTGGCCAGCGGACGGAACCTGTCGGCCGACAGTAGTCCGATGAAAGGAATGATATTCAACATTCGCTTTGGTGCCGGAGAAGATAGTATGGTTGCCGATTCTACTCTCAAATTCTCGGAAGAAATCAATACGGCCCACACCATGATGCTGATCTATCCGAAAGGATCGGTTAACGAAAACCAGTTGCTGTTCAACGTTGCGGGTTATAACTTCGGTAATTTCATGATCAAGGAATTCGATCTGGTATTCGAGACATTCGGTAATATCGGAATGTTGCAGATACAAGGATTCAGTAACTTTGAAGAAATTATGCAATATAACAAAATGATCTACGAATCCGGTGGTTATGCCAAAGGACTCGATCCGCAGGTTATCGTCATGCCCATATCAGTCGATAATTACGGCATCCTGATGAAAGGCAAAAGCCTGGATGAATATATTGATTTCTTTGAAATGGCTTATGGCAAAAATTACCCGGCTATTGTACAACGGTGGAAATCCAAACAGGAAGCAGAAATCGAAAAAGAAGAAAAAGAACTGGAAAAACCGGAAGAAGGGAAAATAGAAACAATACCGGCAGAAACCCAAATACCTCCGGTTGAAATTGAACCGGATTCAACGCACACTATCGATGTAACACCTCCGATCAAACCTGTTATTTCCGACTCTATCCATACAGTACAGCCCGAAATAACGGAGAAAGGCGACAGCACACTCCTGCCCCGTCCCGCCATTACAGAAGAGCAATTGGAAGAAAATGTCAACAAAGCAGCCCAGGGTGTATCGGAAGGCATGGATAAACTGAACCGTTCGCTCGACGAGTTCTCCAACGATCCATTCAGAAGTATCCTGAACCTGTTCTCTAAGAAATCCAAGAAAAATGCAATTGACGAATATGTAGAACAACAGGAAAAAGAAGAAAAAGCGAAACAGAAAGCATTGAGCGATCAGCAAAAAGAAGAACAAAAAGCCAAATACGAAGAACAAAAACGGCTGGAAAAAGAACAAAAAGAAATTCTGAAACGCCAAAAGGAGGAAGAAAAAGAAATCCTGAAAGCCAAAGAAGCGCAGGAAAAAGAACTGGAAAAACTGAAAAAACTGGAGATCAAACAAAAAGAAGACGAGAAAAAACGCATCGCCCAGGAAAAAGAAGATGCACGAAAGGAAAAGGAAAAAGCCTATAAGCTTCAGCAAAAGCAAAAAGAGGACGAACGGAAAGAAAAAGACCATCTCCGGAAAGAAGAACAAAAGAAAAGAGAAGAAGAACGCAAGGCTTTACAGAAACAAAAAGAAGAAGAACGGAAAATCCGGGATAAACAACGGGAAGCCGAACGAAAGGAAAAAGAAAAACAGAGCAAGGCGAAGAAATAATCAGTGGGACTATCCATAAGATTGTGTAAATATAAAACTACGGGATTAACAACTCGTAGTTTTTTTATTTATAATAACTTTGTAAAAATTAGCTTTATGGATGTTCCGAAAGAATTTTTGAGTAAAGAGTTCCTGTCTCAATTTAAGACAGGCGATGATGTGACAGCGTTTATGAAAGAGCTTCATGCCCGTGTGTATGAACAGATGTTGGAAGGCGAGATGGATCAACATCTCGGTTATGAAAAGCACTCCAATAAAGGAGATAATACAGGGAACTCCCGTAATGGTAGTTATAAGAAACAGATCCAGACAGAAATGGGTGAATCTGTCATCCAAGTACCCCGTGATCGGGAAAGTAATTTTGAGCCAGTCGTAGTTCCTAAACATCAAACACGAGGGTTGTCCATTGAACGATTGGTCATCTCGCTATATGCCAAAGGAATGAGTGTTTCAGACATTGAAACCGAGATGCAGGAAATTTATGGCATTAACCTCTCCACTTCGGCGATCTCCCTTATTACCAATAAAGTTACCCAGGCCGCCATAGAATGGCAAAACAGGCCTTTGGAAAGTCTCTATCTGATTGTTTGGATGGATGGCATCGTTTTCAAAGTCAGGGAGAGTGGAAAGGTAATCAACAAAACCGTTTATTTATGTGTCGGTCTCAATAAAGAGGGCTTAAAAGAAGTATTGGGAATGTGGATTGGCAAAACCGAGAGTGCATCCTTCTGGATGGGCGTTTTAACTGATCTGAAAGCTCGTGGTGTGGAAGATATACTGATTACTGTAACCGATAACCTGAACGGATTTACAGATACCATTAAGAGCATATTCCCTGAATCCACCACTCAAATCTGTGTAGTACACCAGATCCGCAACTCCTGCCGTTATGTGGTATGGAAAGAAAAAAAGGAATTTTCCTCTGATTTGAAAAACATCTATAATGCACCCACCAGGGAGGCTGCCAAGAGGGAGCTTGATCTTTTCGAGCAAAAATGGGGAGCAAAATACCCTTATGCAATTCGTTCCTGGAGAAACAATTGGGAGGATCTGACTTCTTTTTTTGACTTTCCCGTGGAAATCAGAAAGATTATCTATACAACCAATTTAATTGAAAATCTCAATGGGGAAATCAGAAAATACACAAAAAATAAACTCTCTTTTCCCAATGATGATGCCTTGAAAAAGTCTGTTTATCTGGCTATTAATGAAATCGAAAAGAAATGGTATCAACCCATTTGGAACTGGGGAATGATTTTCAACCAGTTTTTGACTATCTTTGAAAACAGAATCCAGGTATAAACCGGGATCCCGTAGTTGTTATTTACACAAAATTTTGGACAGTGTCTAATCAGTTTTTGACTATTTACAAAATTTCGGACAGTTTCTTGTGGTACAGTCTGTTATTCATTTTCTTCGTAATAGTATGAATAATCAATTCCCTTCATGAACATTTCACGGCTGTTGATTTCATCTGTAAGGGCATTTTTCAGCAAGGTCTTTAGTTCTGTATTGTTTGTAGAGCTTTTTATCATCGCATTCATGTACTCGGTTTTTCCAATTTTACTCCAATCAATGCACTTTTTCAAACTCTTTTTTAGAATTAAATCCAACCAGATTCGTGTGCTTCGCCCGTTGCCTTCCATGAATGGATGAGCAATGTTCATCTCCACATATTTATCGGCTATCTCATCGAATGTATTTTCGGGCATTTCTTCAATTTGCTTTAAAGTGTTGCCGAGAAAGTGTGCTACTGCAAATTGGAAACCGCCTTTTGAAATGTTCTTTTGCCTTATTTGTCCCGCGAAATCGTAAAGTCCTCCGAACAAGTAGGCATGAATTTGTTGTAAGCCTTTGGTTGTTCCTACTTCAATGTTGTCAATAAAAGAACTTTCAAATAGGGCGTATGCTTTCGTTTTACTTTTCCCGTCAATGCTTTCATCGCTGTAAGTAAACCATTCGATAAAGCGATTCGCCTTTTTGCCGGGGAATTGTTTGCCCAATGCAATAATCCCGCTATAATCAAGCATATCAGATAAACGCTTTTTGCCGTCAGGTGCGAGAAGTTTCAACTGGGTAGTAATACTAACCACTTCACTATTTTCTTTCTTCAGTTTGGCTTTGAGATATTTCCAATAGTTCCGCGCTTTAGTGTAGTCGTCTTGGTCGGTAAGAACAGCAATAATATCTAAAACGGAAAACCACCATTTGTTGTTTTCTTCGTCCCAAATAGCACGCACTTCGCGGTCATCGAAAAAACGGATTGATATTTTTGTATTGTTGCTCATTGTCTTATAACTTGAATTTCGGCAGTTACTGGCTGCCGATTTACAATCAAAAAATCTGTTTTTATTTCATCCATTGATAACGGACGAATTTCGCCAGTTGTTGGCTAGCAATTTACAGTTAAATGGTCTACTTGAATTCAACACTTTCCATTCCTAAAGTAACGAATATATCCGACATAACCGTCAGTTTTTCGGCATTTATTCGGCAAAATTTCGGAAATGCCTGTTTTGCGTGATATTTGCGCAATCATTGCGTGATTTGCCCAATTATTGCCCAATAGCTGCCCCTTTTCCCCAATTAACTTAAAAAGCAGTCACTCCATAAGTCATGGTGAGAACTCCTGCAAAACTTTGGCAACTTCAGTAAAACTCCGGTAATTTCAACAATGATTCGACACGTATCCGACATTTAACCGACATAACCGACATCAAACCGACATTTATCCGACATCAACGATTTCATAATAGGTGGTTTTTTTCTCACCAACTCGTCGAATAACTCCTTTTTCGACTAGTGAATCTAAGTCTCGCAAGGCTGTTCTATCGGTTATGCCCTCGTTTATTTCTAAATATTGGGGATTTGTTATTTTCCCCTTTTTTTTCAAATAAAGAACTGCCTTTATCTGTCTGTCATTTAATCCCAGTTTCACCAACTGTTCCTCAGTCAGACTATTCTTAAAGACTGTTACTGCGAATCCTCCATCCCGTTCTTCCAAGGCTGGCTCGGGAAGCCCCGCATCTTTGCAAGTTTCTATAATCCTCACAGTCCCGCTTCCCCAAGCATCAATCAAACCACCTTTGAAACAAACATCGGCAATAATAAGATTTCGAGGTCTTGACGAGTGGTGCTGTTTGAGTTTTTCCAATGTTACGCCCTGTGGCAATTCACCATCATTCCAGATACTGATTTTGTCGTCATAAACCCGTAATTGAGTAAATACACCCATGTAAGTCCGGTGAATCAGGGCATTCAACAACATTTCTCGAAGAGCAGGAACGGGATATTCGTTCTTCTCTATACGATATAGCCCTTCAAATTCTACTGGACGGATGAGGAACTTGTGATTCAACTGCTCTATTACATTTCGCAGCAAGACAATCAGGTTACCTTCTTCGACTTCCTGAAAGCGCAAATCGGTATCACTTTTGCCAAAGCGCCCAATTTTCACAAATGCGCCGGGATAGAAACGAACTGGATCTTTCCCGAACATAATAATGGCAGCGCGTTTGAGTTGTCCGCTCTCGCTAAGCCGTAATTTCTCGAATATCTGTTCGATAGTCAACCCCTCCATCTCTGGCATACGACCTTTCTCCTTTGCCATTTGCAGATACAAACGAAATGATTCTTCATCAATATCAGCGAAGGTAGCTCTCGGCTCAACAAGTTCATCCCAAGTTAGACCAGAGCGCTTAAGTAGAAATTCATTAAGTGAAGCTCCGGTCAGTTCTTGCTTCACGCTTCCACAGCGGTAATAATATTGCCCATGTAATGAAATTGCTACGGAATAGGGTTGCACAACAATCTCAATATAGTACTTATTGTCTTCTTCTAAAAGATTAACGTCTGCCGTAATTCCCATCAGATTCTTAATCTTATTGGGAATCTCTTCCATAAGCCTTTTATAATTATCGATACCGACAACTTGTCCATCATCTTCTTTACCGATATAAATCCGTCCACCTTGGGC